>NZ_JAJOMX010000001.1:4340000-4940000 GCF_024699925.1 Mesorhizobium sp. J428 | reverse complement strand
CTCGATCTTGTCAAGGATGGGCGCTGCCGCGCCCCAGTCGAAGCCGACCGTCGCCGCCTTCTGCTGCAGCTTCAACGCGCGTGTGAGCGAGGGCAGGGCGACGGGAATCCCGTCGAGGAAACCCGTCCCGTGGTCCTCCGGATTCTCGCCGCGGGCAATGCGTGCCGCCCGTTTCTCTGCCTTCTCCTCGGCCTTGATGCGGTCCCACTGGCCCTTGGCGGAGCCGGCCGCGCGTGCCTCCGCATCGCCGAAGACATGGGGGTGACGGCGGATCATCTTGGTGGTGATCGCGGTGACGACGTCGCCGAACTCGAATTCGCCCGCCTCCTGCGCGATGCGGGAATGGAATACGACCTGGAGAAGCAGATCGCCGAGCTCGTCGCGCAGGTCGGTCAGGTCGTTGCGCGCGATCGCGTCGGAGACTTCGTAGGCCTCCTCGACCGTGTAGGGCGCGATGGTCGCGAAGGTCTGTTCCAGGTCCCACGCGCAGCCCGTGCCTGGCGTCCGCAGCGCGGCCATGATCTCGATGAGGCGGGCGATATCTCTCGACGGTTGCATTTGTCCACACGCGCAATAATTTGGTTCGGCGCACCGGATCTCCCGGTCAGCCGGGAGACCACGACGCGTGAAGTCCAGCCTGAGAGCAATCGCCCTTGGTGTCCTCCTGGCGGCCCCGAGCCTGTCCGACTCGGCCGCCAAAGTCACCTACAGCGAGAAGACCATCCACTACACGGTGAGCGGCCGCACCGGCCAGGAAATCTATGCGCAGATCGCCAGGAAAGGGCCGAAGCTCACCGGCCAGCGCGACCACAAGGTGGCAACGACCAGCATGACCTTCGACGTGCGCGGCATCAAGGCCGGCGTCAGCGGAACCCGGTGCGTCGTGACCGGCCTCGATGTGCACATCGCGTTCATCTACCGGATCCCGAAGTGGACAGGGAAGGGGAGCGCTTCCGTGCGCAAGGCGTGGGCCGCTTTCGAAGCGCATCTGTGGCGGCACGAGAAGCGCCACCGCGACATCGCGCTCGAATATGCAAGGCGCGTCGAGCGCGACATTCTGCGGTTGAAAGGCGATGCGCGCCGGGAATGCGCCGGGATGGTGGAGCAGGGGAAGCGGCAGGCGACCTCGTCCCAGGCATGGCACGAGCGCAAGCAGGCGAGCTTCGATGCGAGCTGGTTCGGCGACGGCGGCCAGCAGTTCAAATACGACCGCGCCCTGATCTCGGCGAAGTAGCCCGCATCGTCCTGTCGCCTTTTGCCCCGTGGATGTCGCTTTCCTGCGGCCCGGAATCGAGCGGTGGTGCTTAGATCAGCGTGTCCGAGGTGCCGGCGCGCGATGAACGCGCCGGAGAATTGGGAAGCCGGTGAAAGGCCGGCGCTGCCCCCGCAACGGTAGCGGAGCTGAACGTCTCGACGGGAGACCACTGGGTGCCGAACCCGGGAAGGTGTCGAGACAGTCCGACAGGACGGCTCCGAAGCCCGGAAACCAGCCCTGGACATGATGAACTCGACTGATCGCGGTGGGCGGTCAAGCGGCAGATCTTCGTGCCCGGCAATGCCGTGCGCGGATGCTCTTCCCTGAAATCACCACCAGTTCAGTCCTTGGACCGCGAGGACAGGACATGGATATCCGCAACGACATGCTGCGCCGCCTGCGCAACCGGCGCGACGGCTACAGTCTCGAGCAGCCGTTCTACACCGATCCGGACTATTTCCAGGTCGATCTGGAACTGATCTGGTATCGCGACTGGCTGTTCGCAGCGCATGACTGCGAGATCCCGAAGCCCGGCAACTATGTGACGTTGCAGGTCGGCGACTATCCCGTGGTGATCGTGCGCGACCGGCAAGGGCAGGTGAGGGCGTTCCACAATTCCTGCCGCCACCGCGGCAGCCGGGTGTGTCCGGGCGGGAAGGGGGCTTCGGCGCGGCTCGTCTGCCCCTATCACCAGTGGACCTACGATCTCGACGGAAAACTGCTCTTCGCGCGCCAGATGGGACCGGACTTCGATCCGTCGCAATTCTCGCTGAAGCCGGTCGCCTGCGAGACGGTTGGCGGCTATGTCTTCATCTGTCTTGCCGAAGAACCTGCCGATTTTGCCCCCTTCCGCGCGACCGTCGAGCCGTTCTTCAAGCCGCATCGGCTCACCGAGGCCAAGGTCGCCTTCGAGAGCACGATCGTCGAGAAGGGCAACTGGAAGCTCGTCTGGGAAAACAACCGCGAGTGCTATCACTGCGCCGGCAATCATCCCGAACTGTGCAAGACCTTCCCTGAGGCCCCGACTGTCACCGGCGTGCAGGGCGCGGAAGGCGATCCCGAGATCGTCGGACACTGGCAGCGCTGCGAGGCGGCGGGCCTGCCCAGCCGCTTCACCATCGCCGATGACGGCCAGTACCGCACCACGCGCGTGCCGCTGCTGCGCGACGCGGTCAGCTACACGATGACCGGCAGACGCGCGGTCAGGAAAAACCTGTCCGACGACGTATCGACCGACCGCATCGGCTCGCTGCTGCTCTACCACTATCCGACAACGTGGAACCACATCCTGGGCGACCACGCCGTGACCTTCCGCGTGCTGCCGATCAGCGCCACGGAAACGGCGGTGACGACCAAATGGCTGGTCCACAAGGACGCGGTCGAAGGCGTCGACTACGATCTTGCCGAGCTCACCCATGTCTGGACCGAGACCAACGACCAGGACCGGCGGATCGTCGAGGAGAACGCCTTCGGCATCAAGTCGCCCGCCTACGAGCCGGGACCTTACTCGCCGGACCACGAGGGCGGCGTGATGCAGTTCGTCGAGTGGTAACGCGCCTTTATCGAGCCGCGTCTCTCCGGCAGCGGCAAGCCTGCGCTGCGCAGCGTCGCCTGAGCACGGGGAGGGGACCATGAACGCCTTCGCCGCCCCGTCCCTCTATCGTCATCTCGACGAGATGACGCCCTGGAACGACCGTCTGCAGACGCTGGAATGCATCGGCGTGACGGACGAGGCACCGGAGGTGAAGACGTTCACGTTTCGATCGGACAACCAGACCTGGTTCCGGTACCAGCCCGGGCAGTTCGTCACGCTTGAGCTCCCGGTCGGCGAAGAGCCGCTGATGCGCACCTACACGCTGTCGTCGAGCCCGTCGCGGCCGTTCTCGATCGCGGTGACCGTCAAGGCGCAGCCGGGCAGCCTGGGCACGCGCTGGATGTTCGAGAATGTCCGCCCGGGTTCGCTGTTGAGGGCTTATGGCCCCGCCGGCGACTTCACGCTCCATCGCCACCCCGCAGCCAAATATCTTTTGATATCGGCGGGCTCCGGCGTCACGCCGATGATGTCGATGCTGCGCTGGCTGAACGACTGCGCGCCGTGGACGGACGTCGCCTTCGTCAACTGCGCGCGGCGGCCGGAAGAGATTATCTTCCGCAAGGAACTCGAGCTTCTCGGCAGCCGGATGCCCGGCCTGTCGCTCGGCTTCCTGATCGAGGAACGGTCGAGCCGCGAGAGCTGGTTCGGCCATATGGGCCGCATCGACGCGGTGCGCCTGCCACTGCTCTCGCCGGATTTCCGGGACAGGGAAGTGTTCTGCTGCGGCCCCGAGCCCTTCATGCAGGCGGTTCGCGCAATGTTAGACAATGCCGGCTTCGACATGGCCTGCTATCATCAGGAAAGCTTCGCTGCGCCGGCCGGGGAAGAGGCGCCCCCCGTCGCCGCACCGGCTGATGGCACGGTTGCAGAGGCGACGCCCATCACCTTCAGCCTTTCCGGTGTCGAGGCGTCCTGCCTGTCCGGCCAGACGGTTCTCCAGACGGCGCGCTCGGCCGGCGTCAGGATCGCGGCGGCCTGCGAATTCGGCCTGTGCGGCACCTGCAAGGTCAAGTGCGACGGTCCGGTGGACATGCAGCACAATGGCGGCATCCTCGATGACGAGATCGCCGACGGCTATATCCTGGCCTGCTGCTCGCGGCCGCTGGGCACAGTCCAGATCGAAGCCTGAGGGCGCGCGGCTACAGCGATCCGAGAAAGGCGCGGACGCTGCCCGAAAACAGGACGATACCGGAGAGGACCAGGAGCAGCAGGACCAGCCGGCGAAACGCCGGCGTCGGCATGCGGCGGAACACCTGCACGCCGAGGACCGCCGGGATCGCCAGCGCCGGGGCGATAAGGGCGAACATGCCGAGCGTATCCTGGTTGATCGTGCCGGCGAGGGCGTATCCGGTCAGCGTTGCCACGTGCATGGCGATGTTGAACGCCTGCAGCACGCCGCGCTGCGTCTCCTTTGCAAAACCGCGCAACGTGGTCCACAGCGTCGGGATCGGGCCAGACGCGCCCGACAGTCCGCCCATGACCCCGCCGATGAAGCCGGCGGCGGCGTCGGCGAAGCGGCCGCCCGCGCGCAACTGGAAGTCATGCGGCAGCAGCAGAGTGAGTGGGCAATAGATCAGCAGGAAAATGCCCAGCGCCAGCTTGAACAGGTTCGGGTCGAGCCAGTGCAGCAGGAAGATACCGAGCGGCACGCCGAGAAGACCGCCGATGACCAGCGGCATGAGGAGCACGAGGTCGAAGCCGCGCCAGACCCAAGGCAAGGTCACCAACTGGCCGGCCAGCGACCCGAAGACGGCCATGGGCGCGGCGAGCTGCGGCGATATCGCCCAGACCCAGATCGACAGCGACACCAACGAGAAGGCGAAGCCGGAGACGCCTTGCGCGAAGCCCGCGGCCGCAGCGCCTGCCAGAACTACCGCCGTGGTCCAGTCCATCAATTCATCGCAGGCGAGGGTGGTCGTTGAGCATCGAAGGACTGAACAGGAGCGGGCTCTCCGCACAGTCTGTCCTGCCCGAATAGCGTTTCCCATGCCGTGGCGCAAATCCGGGCGATTTTCCGTCTCGAGGCGGATTGAGCATAAAAATCCTAGGCTATGACGAAGAGCCGAAATCGCCCGGGTGAAATTCAGTTTTCATTGCAAAAACAGCGGTTTATATCTGAAATATTCGGCAGTCTGACACAGGTTGTTGGGTGAACAAGCTTCCGTCGAGGTCCAAAGAGGTGCATCCTTCCTTCCGGCAGTTCGAGATGGAGACGCAGCATGGAGCGATTCACGGGGGGCTGCCTGTGCGGCGACATTCGGATCGTGGCGTCAGGGCGCCCATACCGCGTCGGGCTGTGCCATTGCCTGGATTGCCGCAAGCATCACGGAGCGCTCTTTCACGCGTCCGCGATCTTCCCGCAGGATGCGGTGACGATCGAGGGCGAGACCCGCGACTATGCCGGGCGGCATTTCTGTCCGCGCTGCGGCTCGTCCGTCTTTGCCCGCACCGGCGACGAGGTCGAGGTGAGCCTGGGATCGCTGGACGCGCCCGACCAATTCCTGCCGACCTACGAACTGTGGACCATCCGCCGCGAATCCTGGCTGCCGCCGTTTCCGGTCACGAGACGATACGAGCGCGATCGCGACGGCACCGGTCGGTTTGAGGAGTAGGGTGGCGTGAACGGTGCCGTTCGACGGCTGCTCACCACCGCATCGGACGATCGCATAAGATAGATTATGGAACTTATGCCTCTGCAGCGAGGGCCGGCTTTACGGCTGCTCGACCCTGAGAAACTCAGCCATTTCCGCCATCATTCGAGGTAGTTCCTTTGCGCCAAGGTTTCTCGCATAGTCGACAGCGGCTTTCTTGCCGTGAACCGAACTGATCAGGACGTAAAATACCAACGGATACCAGGAAGCCCGAAGCCACACGTGTTCGCTATAGAGTCTAAGCGCTTCGTTGGAGTTTGCGAATGAGCGGACCCATTCGAAGACGGTTTGGCAATTCGCTTCGATATGTCGGAATGCTGCCGCCTGGGTCTCCGCGTCGTGAATAAGCGGGGCAATCTTGGAGCCGCTGAGTCCAGCCGCATGATCGAAACTTATGAAAATCATCGACAGCTGTTGAGGCTTTTGGCCCGGTGAGTACGTGTCAAAAAAGCGTTTTTGGAGTCGCTTGAACTCCGCATTATCGATTCGAAACATGATCTCGATCTGGTATGTGTAGTGTCTCCAGGTTACGCGGCCCTCCACAGACACTGCGTTGTCGCAGGCTGAAGGCGAAATCAGAAAACCCTTCTTCAGTTCCTTCTCGCTTCTCGGGCGGGTGTCGGTGAAACGTCCGATCGTCCGAGAGAGAAACTCCACAATCGGTAACCTGTCGTCTCCCTGCATCATCGCGCAAGTTCCGATTCCATCGGATTAGGACCCAGAATCTAGGTATCGTTGAGATCGAGCTCTATCGTCATCCCGTCGAACGCCGGCTCGACATGGTCCGGCGTCGTGCGGCGCACGGTGTCGTAGTCGAGCGGCGTGTGCATATGGGTCAGCACGGCGCGCTTCGGGTCGAGCCGGTCGATCCATTGCAAAGCCTGTTCAAGTGACAGATGGCTCGGATGCGGCCGATACTGCAGCGCGTCGATGACGAGCCAGTCGAGGTTTCTCAGCCGCTCGGGCGTGGCGCCGGTGAAGCCGCTGACATCAGCGCAATAGGCCAGGTTGCCGATGCGGAAGCCAAGCGAGATGATGTCGCCATGGATTTGGGGCAGGGGTTCGAACGTGATCGGACCGCCCTCGCCTGCGATCTCGAATGGCACGCCGTGCTCGATCGGCACATGCTTCAGGATCGGCGGATAGGAGCTGCCTTCCGGCGTCACGAAACAGTAGCCGAAAGCCTCCATCAGGCGCAGCGACGTCGGCGCATCTGCGTAGACCGGCATCAGGCGGCGCTGCTCGATGACGAAGCCGCGCAGGTCGTCGATGCCGTGGATGTGGTCAGCATGCGGATGGGTGTAGATTGCCGCGTCGAGACGCGTCACGCCGGCGGTCAGCATCTGGTCGCGGAAATCGGGGCCGGTATCGATGACGATGCGCGTCGTGCCGCGCGCGGAAATGCGCTCCACCAGCGCCGAAGCGCGGCGGCGGCGGTTCTTCGGATTGTCGGGATCGCATTGGCCCCAGTCGCCGGTGATACGCGGCACGCCCGGCGACGAACCGCAGCCGAGGATGGTGAGGCGCAGCCGGTCCGCCATCGCTCAGGCCGCCGCCGGCCGGACGGCCTTGGAGAAGAGCCGGTAGAAATTGTCCGTCGTGATGCGCTCGATCTCGTCCACCGTCACGCCGATCGTCTCGGCCAGCACCTCGGCGGTGTGGTGCACATAGGCCGGCTCGTTGCGCTTGCCGCGATACGGCGTCGGCGCCAGATAGGGCGCATCGGTCTCGACCAGCAGCCTCTCGCGCGGCACTTCTCGGGCGATCGCGCGCAGCTCGTCGGAGCGGCGGAAGGTCAGGATGCCGGAAAAGGAGATATAGCCGCCGAGGCGCAGGCCGGTGCGGGCGAGGTCCGCGCCGGAGGAGAAGCAGTGGAGAAGGAAGGGGAAGGCGCCCTTCCCCGTCTCGTCCTCCAGGATCGCGGCGACGTCGGCATCCGCGTCGCGCGCATGGATCACGAGCGGCAGACCGGTGCGCCGCGCGGCCTCGATATGGGTGCGGAACCCCCTCGCCTGCGCCTCGCGCGGCGCATGGTCGTAGAAATAGTCGAGGCCGGCCTCGCCGATCGCCACGCAGCGCGGATGCGCCGACAGCGCGACCAGTTCGCCGGCCGAAATGCGGTCTTCCTCGCCTGCATTGTGCGGATGCGTGCCGACGGAGCACCAGACCTCGGGATAGGTTTCGGCGATGGCGCGGATCTCGTCGAAGCGGCGCACGCGCGTCGAGATCGTCACCATTGCGCCGACGCCGTTTTCCTTGGCGCGGGCGATCACGTCCGCGCACTCGGAAGCGAAGTCCGGAAAATCGAGGTGGCAGTGGCTGTCGACCAGCATCCGATCAGTTGCCCGCCGCCTCGACGTAACGTGGAAACACGCCCGCCGGCGCCGGCAGCGGCGTGCCGGAAACGAGCGCGTTGGCGTCGCCCGCATGGGCAAAGCCGCGCTTGTCCGGCGCCACGGCCAGCAGGTCGAGCAGCTTGGCCGCCGAGCCCGGCACGAAAGGTTGCAGCATGATGGCGATGCGGCGCACGGCTTCCGCCGTGGTCCACAGCACGGTCTCCATGCGCGCGGGATCGGTCTTGCGCAGCGCCCATGGCGCCTGGCGGTCGAAATAGCGATCCGCCTCGCTCACCACCGCGATTACACCTGCGAGCGCCTGGTGTATCGCCTGTTCGCCCATGGCGCGGCGGGCCTGGACGAGCGCCTTGTCGGCCTCGGCGAGCACGGCGCGGTCGTCGTCCGTCAGGTCGCGTGCCGGAACCTTGCCGCCGCAGTTCTTGGCGATCATCGACAGCGAGCGCTGGGCGAGGTTGCCGATGCCGTTCGCCAGGTCCGCATTGGTGCGGTTGACGATCGCCTCGTGGCTGTAGCTGCCGTCCTGGCCGAACGGCACCTCGCGCAGGAAGAAGTAGCGCACCTGGTCGAGCCCGTAATGCTCCACCAGCGAGAACGGATCTACGACGTTGCCGACCGACTTCGACATCTTCTCGCCGCGGTTGAACAGGAAGCCGTGCGCGTAGACGCGCTTGGGCAGCGGTATGCCGGCCGACATCAGGAAGGCCGGCCAGTAGACGGCGTGGAACCGCACGATGTCCTTGCCGATGATGTGCACGTCGGCCGGCCAGAAGCCCCAGCGCGGGTTGCTCTCGTCCGGGAAGCCGGCCGCGGTGATGTAGTTGGTCAGCGCGTCGACCCAGACGTACATCACATGCTTGTCGTCGCCGGGCACCGGCACGCCCCACTTGAAGGTCGAGCGCGACACCGACAGATCCTTCAGCCCCGACCTGACGAAGCTCATCACCTCGTTGCGCCGCTCTGCAGGGCCGACGAAATCGGGCTGGCTCTCGTAGAGTTCGAGCAGCTTGTCCTGGTAGGCAGACAGGCGGAAGAAGTAGGTCTCCTCCTCATTCCACTCGACGGGCGAGCCCAGCGGCTCGCGGCGCACACCATCCTCGCCGACGGTCGTCTCGCTCTCGTCGAAATAGGCTTCCTGGCGCACCGAATACCAGCCGCTGTAGCGGTCGAGATAGATGTCGCCATTGTCGGCCATGCGCTGCCAGATCGCCTGGCAGGCGCGCTTGTGGCGCTCCTCGGTCGTGCGAATGAAATCGTCGTTGGAGGCGCCGAGCGTCTCTTCCATGGTGCGGAAGATCGCCGAATTGCGGTCGGCCAGTTCCTGCGGCGTCACGCCTTCCTTCTCGGCCGTCTGCTGCATCTTCAGGCCGTGCTCGTCCGTTCCCGACAGGAAGAACACTTGCCTGCCGTCGAGGCGCTGGAAGCGCGCCAGCGCGTCGGTTGCGATCACCGTATAGGCATGGCCGATATGCGGCTTGCCGTTCGGATAGAAGATCGGTGTCGTGAGATAGAATTTTTCTTTTGGCATGGGGGACGCTTGGGCTTCGGTCACTGCGCGGTCAGATAGCGCATAGGTCGGCGCATTGCTATCCCGGATAGCCCTACCGGCTCAATGCGTCGCCGATGCGGTTGAGCAGCCCGACGACGTGCTGGCGCTTGTCGAGATTGTAGGTGTCGGTCTCGCGGATCGTCGAATTGGCCTCGTACCACAGTTCGGCGAGGCGCGCGGCCCGTCTTCCCTCGCCTTGCGCCGCGGCGTCGGTGGCCGCGCGCGCGACCTTTTCGAGCAGATGGTCGTTGAGGATCTCGAAGGTCACCGTCTGGTCGCGCCCGGTCACGGCGTCGGCCAGCCTGTAGGCGTCCAGCGGATCGCGCCGCGCTTTGCCGACGAACTGGTCGGCCGCCTCGGTGATGTCGAAGCCGCCGTGCTCCGCAAGCAGGATCGCCTGCCTGGCGCTGCCGCCGGCGCGGTCGAGCAGCGCGCGGCGCGCCTCCGGAGCGTTGGGCAGGCCGGTGCCGAACGAATTGAGCACCGAGCCGATCTCCGTCTCGGACAGCGGCGCGAGACGCAGCACCTGGCAGCGGGAGCGGATGGTCGGCAGCAGGCCTCCCGGCGAATGCGAGACCAGCAGGAAGATGGCGCGCGCCGGCGGCTCCTCCAGGCTCTTCAGCAGCGCATTCGCCGCATTGCGGTTCATCTCGTCGGCCGGGTCGACGATGACGACGCGGTAGCTGTCGTCATGCGCCCGCAGCGACAAAAAGCGGCCGACACGGCGCACCTCGTCCACGGTGATGGCGCTCTTGAACTTCTTCGCCCGCTCGTCATAGGGCCGCGTCAGATGCAGCACCGCGGGATGCGCACCGCTCGCCACCTGCCGCGCCAGCGAGCTCGAAGGATCGGGCTGGCCGAACGTCTCGGGCGCATCCTCGCCGCGCGGGTGCGACAGGAGGTGGTGCGCAATATGGAAGGCGAAGGTCGCCTTGCCGATGCCCTTCGGCCCGGTCAGCAGCAAAGCGTGATGCAGCTTGCCGGTCCGGTAGGCGCCGGCGATATGGGCGGCATGCTCCGCATGGCCGAACAGATGCGGGTTCTCGGCCGGCTCAGGCACGTCGGGCAGGCTGTCGGCCTGTTCGGGCGCGAGACGTTCGCTCATGCACCCTGCCCTTGCCGCTTTGCCTGCGCCGCGTCCTCGCCGATCAGGCGCGCGCGGACTGCGCGTTCAATGTCCGCGGCCACGCGATCGGCGGGCGCGGACGCGTCGACGACGACGCAGCGCTCCGGCTCGCGCGCCGCAATGTCGAGGAAGGCCCGCCTGCGCCACTCGTGGATGTCGAGCGTCTCCTTTTCGAACCGGTCGGCCGTCTCATTGCCGCGTCGTGCGGCGGCCCGCGCCAGCCCGAGCGCTGGATCGAGGTCGAGGATCACCGTCAGGTCGGGCATCATCCCGTTGATCGCGACCGCTTCCAGCGCGCGCATGAAGCCGGCGTCGAGATTGCCCGTCACGCCCTGGTAGACCCGCGATGAATCGAGAAAGCGGTCGCAGAGCACGATCGTGCCCTTCTCGACGGCGGGACGGATCACCTGCTCGACATGGTCGGAGCGCGCCGCGGCGAACAGGATCGCCTCCATCGCCGGGCCGAAGGTCTCGGCAGCACCCGAGAGCAGCACGTGGCGAACCGCTTCCGCGCCGGGCGAGCCGCCCGGCTCGCGCGTCACCAGCACCTCCCTCCCCTCGGCGCGCAGTGCCTCGGCCAGTCGCACGATCTGCGTCGACTTGCCGGCCCCCTCACCGCCTTCGAATGTCACGAAAAGTCCGCGCGCCAAGAATCCACCGTCGTGCCGGATAACAGGTCCAAGCGTTTATTCGCCCCGGCCCCAAAGGTCCACCGGCATCAGCGCAGCCAGCCGATCGCCAGTTCCTCGAGCGCGTCGAGGGTCCGCCGCCACAGCGATCCGACGCCCACCGATTCGGCGGCGTAGAGCGGCGTCTCCTGGGTCAGCATGTCGCCGACCCAGATCTTCAGCTTGCCGACCGGCTGTCCGGCCTCGACCGGAGCTTCGACCGGTCCTTCGTAGACGATGCGCGCGATCACCTTGTCGCGATTCTCCGTCGGCACGAGCATGGACACGGGGCCGTGCGCGGAAAGCCTGACGCGCGCCTTCTCGCCGCCATATGTCTTCGCCTCGCCCACCGTTTCGTCGGCCGCGAAGATGTCGATCTTGCGAAAGGCGCGCATACCCCATTCGATCAGCTTGCGCGCCTCGTCCACGCGCTCCTTGTCGCTCGACATGCCGCTCATGGCGAGGAACAGCCGCTTGCCGTCGCCCGCCGCCGAGGCGACGATGCCGAACCCCGCCTCCTCCGCGAAGCCGGTGGCGAGCCCGTCGGCACCGATCCCCAGCTTGATCAACGGGTTGCGGTTCTGCTGGTTGATGTTGTTCCACTTGTATTCGGGCTGAGAATAGTGCGGATAGAACTCGGGATAGGCCTGCCAGAGATGGCGCGCGAGGGTGACGAGGTCGCGCGCGGTGACCGACTGGCCGTCTGCCGGCAGGCCGGTCGGATTGACGAAGATAGACTTCGTCAGCCCGATCTTCCTGGCCCTCTGGTTCATCTGTTCGGTGAAGCCCGCCTCCGATCCGGAAATCCCTTCTGCCATGACGATGCAGGCATCGTTGGCGGTGATCACCGTTGCGCCCTGGATCAGGTCGCCCAGCGGCACGAAGGATTTGACCGCCGCGAACATGGTCGCGGTCCTCGACGGCGCTCCGCCGGTGCGCCAGGCATGTTCGCTGACCTGGAATGTCGTCTCGCGGCTGTATCGTCCGGACTTGAGCGCGTCGAAGACGACTTCCATTGTCATCAGCTTGGCAAGCGAAGCCGGCGGGAAGGCTGCATCGGGATTCTTAGCATAGAGGGTCGTGCCGGTCTCGGCGTCGATCATGTAGGCGCGCGCGGCCTTGGTCTCGAACTGCGCGAAGGAGGCTCCGGCCGAGAGAACGAGCGAAACGACGACGGCCAGGGCCGCCGAAAAGCCGCGCATGATGCTGGATGTCACCACGTTCCCTCCACCTGTCCCCGACACGGATCCTAAAGATGTCGTGCGAAGGCAGAAAGCCGGAAAGAAGGAAGAATGTGTGACGGCCGCGCCGCAGCGCTCAGTTGCGGACGATGAAGGCGTCCGAAGCGCCCTCGTTCCAGGCGGTGCGCAGCAGGTCGTCGATCGCCTTGGCCGATTTCGGCCGCGCGGTGACGGAATACCAGGTCTGCGACCCGTCCCTGCCCTGCTCGATGGAGGCGAGACCGAGAGGCATCAATGCGGCCGCGAGCCTTTCGGCTTCCGCGCGATCGGCAAATGTGCCCACGGAGACATACTCGCCGTCCGAAGGCTGGCCGGACGACCAGGAGGACAGGATCTCGGCCGGTGCCAGTCCGCCCTTCGCCATGCCGTCGAACGGCACAGCCGCGCGGCCGACGCGCTCCTCGGCATAGCCGAGCACTTGGGGCTTCGCGCCGTCGCCCCCACCAAGCCGCGCCAGAGGACGGTCGATGATGACCGGGCCGTTTTCTGGGAACTCCATTACGCCGTCGCCGGGAGCGACTGCTCCCGAAGAGATCAGCTGTCCGGGGAAGGCAGCCGCTGCGACCGCCTGCGACGTGCCACTTCCGCTCGTGGGTGTTGGGCCTGCCATGGCGATCATCACACCGGTCGGCATTCCGTCCGACGGATCGGGAGCCGCGTTGCCGGGCTTGTAGGAGGCGATCAGATATTCGTCGTCGCGGCCTTCGAGCGGCGCGCGGCCGACATAGTCTACCTTCACGTCGGCGATGCCGCTGTGCTGGTAGTCCAGCATTTCGGCGGCGCGGCGCGACAGGTCGATGACGCGGCCATGCGCGAACGGACCGCGGTCGTTCACGCGCACGATCACCGAGCTGCCGTTCTTCAGGTTGGTTACGCGCGCATAGCTCGGCAGCGGCATGGTCGGATGCGCAGCCGACAGGTGCGTCATGTCGTAGATTTCGCCATTGGCCGTGAGCCGGCCATGGAACGCGTCGCCATACCACGACGCCTTGCCCTTCTTCGAATAGCCGGGCTGTTCCTTGGGGTAGTACCCATTTGCCGGCGACCTGATACGGCTTGCCGAGCTGGTCGCGCCCGCCGCCGCGCGGCAGGTTGCTGCGCTGGCTGGTCATGCGCGGGCTCGCCTTGCCGTAGACGGCCTCGGGGAAATATTCCTTGGTCGCCGGACGTTTCGACAGCGACACCTTGGGTTCGTGCGAGGTGCAGCCTGCAAGAGCCGTCGCAGCGGCCAGCAACGAGACGATTGCACCGGATTTGAGCGCCCCCCGGCCTCTCCTGTCGGTCATGCTCTGTCTGTCCCCGTCATGTCACCGTCCGGCACGCCGGTGTCTGATGCATTCCGCAAGCCGACCTCCGCTGCCAGCTCGCCGAGTCTGCTTCTAACGCCTCAGTCTTTAGCGCCGTCTTAACCGATTGTGACCCGAAGCGGGCAAATTTGTGACGTCAATGTCGACCATGCCTGGTCGGCATTTGTTTGTCCCCGCGGGCACGGGGTCGACGATCCGAATTCGCGCGTGCCCCCCGCCCCACGTCGGGTTGCAAACAAGTGGCCGGATCCCGATTTCGTTCGTCTCACCGGAAGGCGGGCAGTGGGTGGGCCGGCGCTCGCGAAACCGAAGCTCTGTTCGTCGGTTGACGCCGGCCCGGCTGCCGCACTACAGAAAAGCCTCAACGAACGGGCGCGGTCTTCGGTGCTATCTAGCGCGAATTCTCGTCTCCGGCGTCGAGGTTCCTGCAGGAGATCTCCCTGCTTCGGAGGGATGGCCGAGCGGTTTAAGGCACCGGTCTTGAAAACCGGCGTGGGTGCAAGCTCACCGTGGGTTCGAATCCCACTCCCTCCGCCAGAACCTTATCTATCTGACTGAAATATATGATAAATTGGGGATCAGAAAGTGCTGTCCCCACTCTGATCCCCACCGAGGCTTTCTGCCGGACGGCGGCAAGTCGGCAAGCCGATCACGCGCGGCCGTATTCGTTCTCTTCCTCGCGATCGTCATAGGCAGCATCGAATTTACTGACGCCGCGGCCGTGTTCGGTCCATCCCAGCGACGGCTCGAGGTCGGGGTCTTTGTCCAATCGATCGAGCGCATCGATCAATTGCTCGATCGCCGCGGCCAGCGAGCGCCGATCGCGGGTGATGGTCAGCACCAGGGCGGGTCTGACACGGACCTTCATTCGACCCTCCCGTCGCGCCGTTACGAGGGCGGGCCGTTGAGGACGTACCATCTGAGACCGACCGACGCGCGGGGCACGACGATGTGCCAGCGGATTTTGTGATCCAAGGCCCACTCCTCGAGCGCTTCGCCGAGTTCCGCGGTCAACCGGTTGATCCGGTCAAGCGGCGTTTCGGGCGCTAAGGCCGCAGGCGCGGCCGCTGGCAGCGTTTGGACGTCCCGGACGCATTCCGGAGCCTCCGGAGCGGCCAAGGCCATTCCTGGGGCCAATGCGGGGATTGTGGCGAGACCGCCGATTAGGCGGCGACGGGTAATGATGGTCATGGGGTGCTCACTGGTCGAACCGGTTTTCTACGGCCGGCGGCGCGATGCGCCTGCACCGCGCGGCGGGCGCGGCAGCCGGGGGGTAGAAACCTGCCAGTGACAGGCCGAACGGTTTTAAGCTTTCGCTCTGGACATAGCGTTCGCCCCCGGCCATAACAGCCGAGTTGGAACGCCCGCCAAGGCGTTGCCGTGCGACTCGAGCCCGCCAAGGCTCACTGCGCAATCAGCGGTTCGAAAGACGCCAATCGTTCGATCGCTGCACTGGTCCGGGTTTCTACGCCCACGGACACGTTGCCCCCGACGTCGATTCTCGTCAAGCATTCCCCGCCAGGGGAAGAGCTTGCGTGTGAGACAACCGGGAGGAAGTGATGACAGCTGAAGTATGGATCCCGCTGCTGAGCGGATTTGTCGGGGCACTTGTCGGTGGCGCAAGCTCAGTGTTGGTGGTGCTGATACAGGCGGGGCGCGATCGTCGCCGGCATCTTCAAGAACTCGCGATGCAGATGGCAGTGAAGGAATGGGAAAACCACGCTGCCATTGTTCTCAAGCGAGGCGGGGCGTTGGGGCCGATGAGTTACTATCTCGCCGAAGCGTTCAAGACTATGAAGATGATTGAGGCTAGAGACGGGAACCTCAGTCCTGCCGACCACATCCAAGCTGCGGTCGAAAGCCGTTTGACGCTTCAGGCTCTTGTTGCGGCTGATCCTAACAGGCCGTCTTGGGCTGATGAGAAGAAACCTTCTTAGCCGGTACGAGGCGGATCTCTCCCCGAACCTCCCAATCTGCAATCGCCCGACCGGCGCCCGTCAGGGGAAGAGCTTGCGCGTCGTCGACCAACGTGAGGGAGCAGCCTACAGGGTGACCGCCGCAGGATGACGCGTAGACGCCGGTGACGGCGATGGTTGTGAGCTCCGACCGAAGCGCGCTCCAGCGCGCGCTTTTCGATTTCGATTCTGGTCTACCGCAGTGCCTTGATAAGTAAGCACCCGGCGGAAGCGATGTACTGTGGAGGGGTCGGGCTGCAGGCCCTCCCAAGCTCACAGCGCTGCCTCCGCGTGCGCGAGGGTCTCCGCGAGAAAAACAGAGATTCCGCGCCAGATGCAAGCCTCGGCACGCTATCGCGGCTCTCCCGAATGCGGTGCTCAAATACCGTGTCCCGCTCGTGTCCCGCTCGTGTCCCGCTGGCTCGCTGGTTTCCTTGCCTTTTCGCGGCAGTGCGAGAGCGTCTGTCCCGCTGCTGTCCCGCACGATCAACTCTTGTTACAGCTTCGGCCGAAGTGAGCGCCTCGCGAGGAGCCGGCGGAAGCGACTGTCCCGCTCGCGTCCCGCTTGTGTCCCGCTAGGCGGTCAAGAAGGGCGCAAATCCGACCCTCCTGTGCAAGGTTGTCGCGCTGAGTCCCGCTCGTGTCCCGCTGCTGTCCCGCAACAGCGCTGCAACAAACGCGTGATCAAGGTCTAGCAGTACTATTCAACTCCCCTTCTTCGGGAGGTGCCGCGATGACTTGCGCTTGCCGGCCTGCTGGCGTCGGCGAAGGTAATCCTCCGCGGACTCCGTGGCTCGCGAGCATTTCCTTTCGAGATGCTCTTCGTAGAGGCGGTCCCCTTCGGCGGCCGACGAGGGAGATCGACGATCGCGAGACAGCGAAGGCAGGGGCGGGGACGATGGCTTCACGGCCTTCGGCGCCGGCTCGGTGAAAATGCGATCGATGTGCTCCGGCAGGAGGATCATCGCATTCCCGAGCATCCGACATGCGCCAAGCCGGCGCGCCTCAGCGCGTATGGTGCGCGCTGACAGCTTGATCCCGCGCGCGGCGAAGACCTGAAGCCATTCTTCCGGCGTCTTTCCCTGATCGAGTAGCACAGAACCCCACCCGCTGTTGCGCATCGACACGATCCACGAAATGCCCGATTGTGCGGCGAAATCGAAACCACAATATAGTCGATGGGGATACGCGCTATCGGCTCCTCCGAGCCTCCCACGGCTCGACGAACGTGCCTACCCACATTCCCGCTTTGGCGGCCTGCGCGGCCTTCTGCTGCAGCGCGTATCGGCCTTTGGAGTATTTCGGCCAGTCGAGCGCATGGCCGTGCCTGACGAGCCAGGAAGCCACGTCGGCGCCATCAGCACGGGTGCACACCGCGACTGTCCGCCCATACCGATCACGCGACACGCGCCGGCATGACGTCGGACGCGACTGCGCCAGAAACTCGTCGAGAACTTTGGCGGACGCCGCCCCGCATCGATACTCGGCGCCGGCTGCGTCCTGGCATCGCTGCCAGCCCTCCGGTGCGTCGATCCCGTCCAGCCGGATCCGCTGTCCGGCGATCTCGATCGTATCCCCGTCGATCACCGAGGCGCGGCCGAGGATCATCTCGTTGCCGTGCGCAGCGACACTCGCCAGCAAGACAGCAACGAGGGCGGCGGCCATCCTCAATGGCAATGAACTCTACCGGCGCTGTTGTCCATGTGGCAGCACTTGCCCGGCGGCGAACTCTTGCGACACCCGCCGCCGTGCGCCTGTGCGGCGCTGGCCTGAAGCGCCAATGCAATGCAGATGCTGATGATCAGCCTCATATCCCCTCCGATCCCTGCCTGAAGGTAGCCGGCGTAGCCGATCCTGTCGATAGCGGAGGGCCTTGCCGACGACTTGCGGTTGCGCAAGAATAAGCCGCCTTGGGAGGGCTGGGGGAATGAAGAGACTTGGTTTTGCAGCTGCCGCGTTTGTGGCAGTGGGGTCAGTTTCGGGCTGCGCTTATCGCGCCGAGACGATGTCGGTGGCGTCCTACAACGTCTACTCGTCCTACGAGAACAAGCTGCCAGGCAAATACCTGCTCTACGTGGACGGGTCGAAGCTCGACAAGACCATCAAGCCGTCGGACTTCAACTGCGCTGCGCACAGCTACCCGCTCGCGATCTCTGCCGGGTTCACCGGCTCTGTGCGCAAGACGTTCGCCAACCTGGTCGAGGAGGTCGAGGTCGTGGACGCTCCGGTTGATCGGGCCGAGCTTGCGCCGCGTGGTGCTCGAGCGATGATCATTGTGCGAGGCGAGGAGGTCAATGGCCGGCTGCGCGTCGTGCCCGGCTTCTGGACCGCAGGCATGGAAACGCAGGTCGAGCTTGTCGGATCAATCGTGGTCGACGGTCGCAAGGGCCGCCTGCTCGGAACAACGGTGAGCGGCGACGGCAACGCGCAGAGCAATGCCGGCCTTGCCTGCGAGGGTGGCGCCGCATCCCTCGTCCAGTCGGCAGAGGACGCGATGAAGGAAGTCGTGGGGCGTCTAGGCGAAGCCCTGACGAACTCGGAGCGCGTGCGGTCTGGCGTCTAGGGAAGATTTGGGATGAAACGCATCGCAATCACGGCCGTTGCCGCCCTCGCGGGCTGCGTCGCGGCGAATCCGGACAACATCACGCCGATGTCCATCTCGACCGTCGGATACGAGCAACTCGAGTGCCCTCGCCTTGCCACGGAAGATGCGCGGGTCGCCGGCGAGCTCGGGCCGCTGATCTGGTATCAGCGCAATCAGCGGAAGGCCGACACCGCGGGCATCATCCTAGTCGGTCTATCGCCGACCGGGATGGGCAGCCCTGAGCACAGTGCCGCGATATCTCGGCTGAAGGGCGAGAGGGAGACGATCGCCCGCGTGAAGACGACGAAGGGGTGCGCCGAGCCGCAGGCCGTCGTCGACGAGAGCAAGCCGGCGGCCGAACGGAAGCGCGAACTCGACCAAGAGAAGCTCAACCGGCCCGGATCGATACGAGGATGAAGCTCTCCCTCACCCTAGACACCACCTCGTCTATCGCGCTCCGCTGCCTGGCGCACGAGCTCCGATGCTCAGAGGAGGAAGCAGCGATCCGCGCGCTACGGGATGCGCTGATAGGGATGGGGATGTTCAAGGAGGGGCAAGATCTCGAGGAGGATAGTGAGGTGGAGGGGGAGGCGTGAAATCTTCATTACACGAGAGAGAAATTAACCCATTGGTAATCGGCGGCATTGACTTATATGTCAATTAGGCTACGGCTCAGGCAGTTGGTGGATGCGGGCCATCTTGAATTTGTTGCTCCGACAATCTCGTCGAGCGGGGTAGAGCGTGACGTGTTCATCTCTAGAGACGTGCGGCACTTTTTGGATGTGAGTAATGGGGTCCATCAAAGTTTTGGTCGCGCCGCAGGTCGAGCGACTGCGAAGATTGATACCTTTGCATCAGGTGGGCACGTCGTCTTTGGAATGGATCCCGGCAATAAGAGCCCTTCGACGCTCGTTGCACGCAACGGACCGGTCCAGAAAGGCATCGTTGACCTGCGTGTAATAAGCTACCAGCCGGACGTGCGGATCTTCGGCGCATTTGCCGAGATCGACACGTTGGTGTTGCTTACTTGGGCGCCGAAGACCGGCTTACACTACGCAACCGAGATCAAAAAGTGTCGATCCGTTTGGGATGCCTTTTTCACGGGCTTTGAACCACATAAGGGAGAGAGTCATGGCGACTACATCTCGCGCAACGTCATTCCTGGCTGAGCCGGTTGGTGACGACCCTATCTCTGAACGCGCGCTGGGATATGTCACAGAAATGGCGAGAGAGGCAGCTTTTGATTTGGTGGCGACAGCCTGCGTAGAGGCAGGGGTGAGCCGCGCGTCTCTGGCTAGACGTCTCAACAAAGACCCTGCGCAAGTAACCCGCATGCTGGGCGCACCAGGAAACTGGACGTTGGATACGATTGCGGAAATGCTGTTTGCAATTGATGGAGGCATGCTCCGGATGTCGAGTTACAAGCCGCTCGAACAGCCGACCAGTAATCGCAGGTTCCCAGCGTGCCTAGACGGCATCACGATAGAGCCCGGTAAGATCTACCAGTTTACGCAGCAGCCAGGTGCAGCACCAGCCAACAACCTGATTGACCGTCATGACCCTGCTAGTTGAAGCAATTGTCGTTTGCGACGAGGTCCGCAAGGAGATCACCGGCAAGGATATCATCATAGGAGCTTATGGCGATGGGATCGTGGTTCCTGCCTATCCTGCCAACATTACAATTGCCCTGTGGGTGTTGATAAACTCTACAGCCACAGGAAACTATGAAGGCGAACTACGGATAGAGGCTCCGAGTGACAATCCGCCCATCAATGTCGGATTTGCAATGAACGTCGTTAAGCCGGAGTTGTCCCCTATGGGGATTAGCGGGATGCCGCTACGCCTCGAACGAGACGGCGAACTCGTTGTCTCCTTCCGCCTCAAAGGTGAGCCGTGGAAACGCGTCGCGCGAAGATCTGTCATAAGAATACCCTCAGCACCACAGCAGGCGCGCCGCAATTGACCAGAGCAGGGCGTCCGGCTTCGCGCATGTGTCGCCCCTTGCAAACATTTGCAGCTCCCCGGCTCCGGCCGGGGTTTTCGTCTTAAGTGACGGTTATCCTGAAAAGCGATAGTCTCGCTGCGAATGCAGAATGGCGTTGCACCATGGCGCTCTGGCAATTCAAATGCTTTCTGGTGTCGGCGACCGACACGCTTATTCACGGTGTAGCGGCTATCAGCCTCTCGGAAGGCCAGGTCGCGGATGCTAAGCTGCGCGTCGATGCCGATGATCTGGATCGCTTCTTCGAGCGTTTAAGCGATCTACTGCCTGAAAAAGCAAGTTGGGATGCGGCGCTTCGCATCTGGGGCGACGAGAAAACAGACGATATCCAAGTCTGGCTTGATGGCGGGGAAATCGCAGAGGTTCAATTGCGTCTCGATATGCGCGACCCTTCTATTGATCTCGTTGATGGACTTTGCAGGCTGGCCGCCGCCTACGAATGCGTCTTCCTGACACCAGATGGGAGAATCATACGGCCAAACAAAGATCGACTGGAGAAGGTATCTGGTCGATCTGCCGCCGCCGATTTCTCCCGCGACCCTGCGGCCTTTCTAGCGCGGTAGCAAATCGCTCAAGGTCTGGGTTTTCGTTTTAGGGCGCGGCGTGCCAAACCGGCACATCCTTCCTGGCATGCGAAATGCACCGCCGTTAATGCCTAGACCGCAATCCCCCGCGGACCGGGTAAGGAGTTGCCGATGAGGGCGTCCGGGCGGGCGTCGGCAACTCCTTCCGCCGTTAACCAGCGCGCGCAGTCCACATAGCCAACGTCGTAGCGCAGTCCTATGAAAACAGGTGGTGCGACGAAGCTACCCCGCCCGTGTCGCACCAGGCCGGCGCGCTCAGGCAACTCTTCGCGCCGGCCACATCAATCCTGGCGGCCGAGCAAGACGATGATCGTGGAAGCCCCGATCAGTGCGATCTGCGCCAGTCGCTCAGCCACCCGCATCGCACCTGCCGATACGTTTCTGCGCGCCGCCAGCACCACCGCCGCCGCGCCGCTTGAAATGGTCAGCGCGACCGTCACCCAAAACACTACTCGCATATCGATCATGGCTACCTCCTGGCGAGGAGGATGCCACCGGGTCGGAAGCGGTGGATGGAATAAGCACTAGCGCCGAGAGAACCTCGGCGCGGCGTTGAAATCTATCCACGGCATTGACGACGGCAGGCCCGCGGGCGCCTGTTGTAAAGCTCCGGCACAAGAACGGAGCAGGAACATTTTCCTTGCGCCGGCATTTGTCCGGTGGCAGGGTCACGCCCGTCCCAAAATGGAGTCACGACATGTCCGAGCCAGCACTGGCGACGGCCGGCGAAGCTTTGCCCGACCTTGACGTCGCCACCGACCAGGCCATCGCGGCGTGCGGCGGTGATGCAAGGGCGGCGGTGAAGGCGCTGCTGATCATGAACAACACACTGGAAAACGAACTCGCCACAACCCGCCTGGCCGTCTCGTTTGGCTACTCTCGCGGCTGGCATCGCAGGAGGAACGATCAATGACCGCATCCCATAAGCGAGCGAATGCGGAGCGGGCCGCGCTGGAGCGGGAGTATCCGTTTCAAGTCGCCCTCCAGGATGACCTTTGCATCCGCGACAACCTGAACCTGATCGATGCGTTCTGCCGAGAACGGGGGCTGACGTTCAAGACGAAGCGGATCAACGCCACCTTTCCGTGCGGCAAATACGTCCAGTATCGCATTCACTGCTTCAGCGCCCTTTGGGCGGCGGAGATGTTCGCCACCCATTTCGGAGCCGAGCCTTTTGATTGGAAGGCCAGCGGCGGGCGGCCAGATTCGTGGGCGCGCAAGGATGTCTATCACCGCCTTCTCGAAAGCGGGCCGTTGCGCGTTCCGCGCATTATGATTGACTAGTCTGGCCGTCGATCTCAGGATCATCACATGTGCGGACGCGTCCGGCCCTGATCGCCGAGACGCTGGTTCTGTTCGTCAGGGAAAGCTCGGCTGCATCGGAATGAAGGGGGCGCGAGCGTGTCGCTACGGACGGGGACGATGAAACTGATCGTGCATGTTGGCCCGCACAAGACGGCGACGTCAGCCCTGCAAGCGTTTCTCAACCGGAACCATGCCGCATTGCGGGAGAAGGGCGTCTGGTATCGCGGCTGGCAGGGAACTACGAACCACACTCCGCTTGCGACGATGTTCCTGCACCGCAACCCTGCCGCCGGCGGCCTCATGCGCGGCTATGTCGAGGACGCTGCAGCTTCCTCATGCGAAGTTTGTGTCGTCAGCACCGAAGTGCTCGCAAAGGGGGACTTCGATCCCAAACCGTTGCTAGCGGCCATAGACGGCTATCGGGCGACATTTGTCGCTTATCTACGGGCTCCGGACGAGCGCATGATCTCGGCCTTCGACCAAGTCGTTCGGAATAAATCCCGCACCGGGCCGATCGGAGAGCTGGAGAATTTTGATCCCACTTACCGGCAGAATCTTCTGAAATGGGCCAAGGCGGAAGGACACGAGTTCGTTCTTGCTCCTTATGATCGCGCCCAGTGGACCGGTGGCAACATCTTCGAAGACTTTCTTTCAATGTTCGGCATCGGGCGCGATGGCCTGGAATTGGAGCTGGACGAGTCGGAGGAGAACCGCAGCCTGCGGCCGGCTCTGACGGAAGTGCTCAGGGTGGCCAACGCGGTCGGCCTCTCGGGCGAGACGCGGCGGGCCTTTATTGCGGGGCTTTATAAGCTGCAGGCGTCACGACCGAACTGGTATCGCGGGGACGACCTGCTCACGCAGAGTCAGAGCGCTGAGATCCGGCACCTGCTGTGGAATAACCTCGACCAATGGCGTCCTTATTTCCGTCCTGGTTTTGATCCGGCCTATCTCGCGCCGGATGCGAAACGGCGGTAGCGCAGCCCTCACTCACATCGCCACGCTTTTGCTCCGGACCGGTTCGGCGCGGCAGCTGGCCGGCTTTGGAGGGAATGCGTGCGGCGCCTACTCCTCTCGCCAGGAGACCTTACGCACATACTCAATCCGGCTGATCCGCCTGACCTTCGCCGCCTGCCGCTCCACGCCGGAAAGCCTCGGCAGGTCTATACCCATGTCGTCGTTGCCACAGGAGATGCAGCGCCAGCGCTGCACATAGACCACGTCGTCGACCTCGATGTCGCCGAAGAGCGTGAGCAGATCCTTGAGCGCATAAAGACGTTCCGTCCTGCAACCGCGGCAGCTGATGCGCGCCAGTTCGTTGATGCGCATTGCCTCGCTGAGCCTGTATCCGCTTTTCTTCTTCGGCCAATAGGGTTCCGGCATGAGAACAGAAAAGGAACATTTTCCTGCGCCGTCAAGGGCCGAGATCTTTACCGAGCGGCCGCAAGGGGGTTAGCTTGCCCCTATGTGCAACCTCTACAACGTCACCACGAACCAGCAGGCGATGCTCGATTTCACGCGAGCGCTGCGTGACATCTCCGGCAACCTGGAGGAATCGCTCGACGTCTACCCCGACTATCTGGCGCCGATCGTGCGCAACACGCCGACCGGCCGGGAGCTGGCACGGGTGCGCTGGGGCATGCCGTCGTCGCAGTTCGCCTTGATGGAAGCGACGAAGAAGCGGGCGCGCAAGTTGGAGGAGAAGGGCAAGCCGGTCGACTTCGCCGAGCTGCTCAAGATGGAGCCGGACGGCGGCACGACCAACATCCGCAACACGTCATCGAAGCATTGGACCCGATGGCTTGGCGTCGAGAACCGCTGTGTCGTGCCGTTCACCAGGTTTGCCGAGCCGGACCCGGCCAGCAAGGTCGAGGGTGGCCGCACGCCGAATGCCTGGTTTGCGATCGACGCCACCCAGCCGCTCGCCTTCTTCGCCGGCATCTGGGTCGCCGGATGGGAGAGCGTGCGCAAGGTCCGCGAGGGCCTGACCACGAACGACCTGTTCGGCTTCCTGACGACGGACCCGAACGGCATCGTCGCGCCAGTGCATCAGAAGGCCATGCCCGTCATCCTCACCACACAGGCCGAGGTCGAGACCTGGCTGACCGCGCCGTGGCCGGACGCAAAGACGTTGCAACGTCCCCTCCCCGACGATCGGCTCGTCCGGCTGGCCGCATGATCGACGCCGGCCGGTTCATCAAGGTGCAGGAGCAGATGGAGGCTCGCCTGACCGCCTTGATGAACGGCATGAAGGATGCGGGCTATTCGCCGCAGGAGATCGCCGCGGCCGTGGTCGACATCGCCGACAACTGGGTGCTCTCGCAAGCCTGCAACGACCAGACGGAGCGGGACATCCGCCTCGCGATCGAGGCCGCGCGCCGTAGGCCTTGACTCTTTTGTTCTCATTTCGTTCACTGTGGCGAAAGGGAGAACGACCATGCTCTATACCGATAGAGGGTCTCGATACTGGGTCATGTGGCGCATCCCGGTCGATCCTTGGGCCGAGGCCGCGAGCCGGGAACATCCCGTTTGCCTGCAGGCGCGCGATCTTGAGGGCGCCCGCGAACAGGCGCGGACCTTGTGGGCGATCGCTCGGCCTGACGACGCGGAAGGCTACCTGCTGACCGACTGCGGCATGGTGATCGACGACGTGCGGATCGTGCCGCGTGACAAGGCAACGCTGGAGAAGATCAGGAAGGCCGATCAGCAGATCGCGCGATTTGGCGCCGATTTCGTCCAAGATCGCCGGCCCGGCGTGTCACCGGCAGAGCTTGCGGACGACTTCGACTTCGACGAAGCGCTCTATGCTTTGCGACACGATCTGATAAGAGCCGAGCTGCTGCGCCGCGCCGGAAAGACGCCATGACCGAGGCGCCACAGCCCGCCCAGCTCCCTGTCCCGACGCCGCCGGGCGTCTATGAGCACATCTGCGAGCATCCCGGATGCAGGAAATGGGGCAGCTTCGGCTTCGCACGCAATCAGCGAGACGAGCCGAGATGGTTTTGTTTTGAACACCGGAGCGACGGCGGAAACTAGTGTCGGCGGGACTGAGGCTCCCGCGCCTCCATGTCCTGAGCTTCGACCACAGCCATTTCGATGAGGTAGGCAAGCATCGGAAACTGCTCTTGCCTGGCGATGTCATGCAGGCGCTGGAGGTCTGTCCGCAGCTTCCGAAGCGTTTCAAGCTGTGATTGCGACAGCGACATCCGCACCCACCTTCTCAACTCTACCGTGAAGGTATAGTATTTTTCATTGGGGCGTAAAGTAGCGGAGGGGTAAATGCGTCAAGAGACGACAAAGGCCTTTCTCGAAAAGGCACTCGCACAAGCATTATACGATGATCGGCGCTTTCTCATCTATCTGATCGAGATGGCGATCGAGGAATGCAACAGCGCCGCTGCGGTCACGGCCGCCCGGCGAGAAGCGATAGTCAAGAAGATCATGCATCAGCACGACCCTGACCAATCGCGGCTTGAAATGGCATAGAGCATACGGCCCGTCTGGCACTGCCGGGCGGGCCGGGTCTATTTGGCCCTCACGCCGGCCATGTAGATCCTGTCCTCTTTGGCGGCGGCGATCAGCGCCTTCCGTGCCACCTCGGCGGTCGCCCTCCCCTCCAGCGCCTTCAACGCCGCCTCACGCGCCGCGCGGCGCTTTCGGGTCTCTGGACCATCGGGCCAGCGATACAGCAGCGTTTCCGCCGCCTCGCGGGCCGACCCGATCATGCGGATATGCCCACCGGTCCACACCGGGACTGTCTCCGCAAAGCGGCGATCGGGATCACTCATGGCACGCACTCGAACTGCGGCGACTCAACGGGCAAAAGCGCTGCCTGGTTCCGCCTTCGAGGATGGACGGAAGTCACCGCTGCGACTATATTGCACGCTATGAGCAACATCGATCCCGTCAGACGCGAAATTGCTGTAGCAGACTTTCTGTTTGCAAGGCGGAATCTGTTCCAAAGCATGGCCGAGGCCATGCGAGCGACCGCCCAATGTGCACGCTTGATTGAGGAACTGTCTGTCGAGGCGGCGCTTTTCGCAAAGGACGATCCTTTTTGCGAGGACGGCAGCCCTTGCGAGACCGCAATGCGAGATTTTGCCGCCTGCGACGCGGCCATGGAGCGCCTAGCCGACATAAGGTCGACGCTGGCCAAATAGCAAAAAGCCCCGCCCCGGGCGAACCGGAGCGGGGCAACAGGCGGCGTGGGGCTAACAGCGCCGCGATGGGTCAGGGCGGCGGCCGGCCGGTGATCCATGTGTAGAGGCTGACGAGCCAGCCGGCGAAGGCGACCACGCCGATACCGATCTTGATCAGCCAGTGGCCGAGCGTGCCGGCGCCGGCCGCCTTCTGGCGCATGGCGACGACGTCGTCGGTAACGGCCTGGATGTCCGTCACCACCTTCTTTACGCCGGCCATGTCGGTCTTCACCCCGGCCATGTCCGTCTCGAGATTGGCAGTGCGGGTTGCGGCCTCGTCCAGGCGACGGTGCACATTGGCGCGGCTGGCGTTGGCGTTGGCTTCCGAGGCGGTCATCTCGCCCGAAATGCGGTCCACCTTGTCGTTCACCGCCTTGATGGTCGCGGTGAGCTCGCCGAGCGCGCGATAGATGTCATTCAATGATGCCGGCACGTCGCCCGTCTCCCGCCCTACTGCCAGCACTTGCGCTGCGCGCCGAACCGGTTGTGTCCGGCGACCTGTTCGGCGAAGGGCCGATCCTGCCGGATGATGAAGTCGCGCGTCGCCGCGGCCGGCGTCAGCTTGCGCCATCCGTCGCATTCACTCGCACCGCCGCTCGTCTGGCACCCAGACACCGCCAAGAGCGGCACACAGGCCAGCATCGTCCATGCCGTTGATTGCTTCATCGGTCGCGTTCCTTTCGCGCAGGAGGTCGACGGATCGCTTCAGCACGGCCACGCGCTCCGCCTCGCGCCCCTTGGAGTGGCCGTAGAGATAGACAGGCCCGGCGGCGATCATGCCGCCGAGCAGGGCCACGGCACTGAGCCGCAGCCAGGTAGGGAGGAGTGCGAGCATCATTCCACCTTCACAGGCTTGCCGTCTGGCACGTTCCAGCCGGCGAAATTGCAGCGGCCGCAGGGTATCCGGCCGGCTCCAGGCCTTCGGATCTCGTCGCCGATCCTGAAGTAGAGTTCAGGATCATCAGCGGACCAGTTCTGGTCATCAACCCAGCGCTCGCCTCGACAGGCCACGCAACGACGTCCAGTCACGCCGCGATCTCTGCCTTGATCGCCTTGATGCGGCGCACGATCCAGATGCCGGCCGCGAGCGACAGGGCGCCTGCCACGACGCCGCCCGCCATCAGCGCCGCGATCGTCTGCCAATCCGCATCGCGCAGGAAGGCGATCGCGCCGGACCCGATGCCGCCCGCGCCGAAGATATAGGTCAGCCAGTTGGTCTTCTGCTTGACCTCTTTGTCGACCTTCTCGGGAACGACGGGCTTCTCGACCTCGACCTCCACCTTCTGGACGTCCGCAGGCCGGCCAACCCATGCCAGCGCCTGTGCCCGCACATCGGCGACGCGGGAAGTCCAGCCTTTCTTGAAGGTCGGCCATGTTTTCAATCCCTTCAGGAAAGCCATGCGCTTGTCGCAGAGCGCGTCGATCAGCGTGCTGGCGTCGTGTTTTGCCACCGCCTTCAGCGTCTCCGGTCCAACGCGGCCGTCCTGCTTCGTGCCGACAAAGGCCTGCAGATACTTCGCCGCCCGGCTCGGCCCGGAATTGACCGCGAAATCGAACACGGCATAGTCGAGGCCGGCCGGCAGCTCGTGCGCCATCACGGCGGCCCAGTAGTGCCGATAGTAGACCGTCGCCACCTGTTCGTCGGTGATCGCGCGAAGATCCGCCTTCGTGGCGTCGGCCTTCACGTATCGGCGGAACGTCGCGAGCGTGACGCCTTTGTTGGTCGCGCCGCCCGGATCGGCCGGATGATCACTCCAGCCACCTTCGTGCTTAAGGACGAGCTTGAGCGCCCGCTCAAAATTGCGGTCCATGGGTTCTCCTTTCCGTCGATGAGGCGGATTGCTTGGGGTCAGGTTCGGCGGATTCGACTTCGCGCCCGCTCGGTGCTTTGATTGCGGCGGGGCAATGGGAGGGCTTGGTGATGGACTACGAAGGACGGCGCCTGACGGCGGTCTCTATGAATGGGCTCGAGACAGGACGTGATGCTGATGGCAGATTTTCTGTCTATGCGAACGTCAACCTGACATTTTCGAACTGGAAAGATGAGGATCGCGGCCCCGAAATCCTTATCAACCTACTCGTGCCATGCGATGATCCTGACCCGAGGATTTCAGACGCTGAACGTCTCGTTCTAGACGCGATAGCCGGGTTTCTAAGTCGCGCAGCACGCGAAACAGGTCATTCTCTTCACCGCTGCCTGAATGAGACACGCACTGAGACGGCTGCGAGCGGCTTTCTTTCCCCAAAGGACTAGCTGAAATACGGTCCATAGGTCTCTCCTTTCCGCCGCCGGCGGAGTGCTTCAGTCGATTGTGAGGGATCGGGGCCCGCGCCAGTCGCGCGAGTGCCGCGATCAGGTCAGCGTGATGTCGTCCGGATAAAGCGAAGCGATTTCCCCGAGGAAGGCTGCGCGGATGACATCGAATTCGGGCTCCACCCAGGCGGTGCGACCGGCCCAGAAGCCGCGCATCTGTCCATTGAACAGCTGCTCGCCCTGCGTTCGTCCAGCGTTGAACTGTCCGCCTATGACGATCTCGCGGCCACTGCCCGCCGCGCCGGTCAGATTATCGGTTGACCACACGAGCGCGGTCGGCGAATTGATTCCAACGGCGGCCTGGTTGGTCCCGGCGTCATAGGAACCCCAGATCAGATAGCTCGTGTCGGCGGCAAAGCTCTGCGCCAGCGTTTGGGACTGACCAGACCCATGCCGAAGCGAGAGACGGTCGTTCTGGCAATAGAACTCGACGTCGGTCCCGCCGGAGATGCCCCCCGATATGATGCGATAGGTGGTCGAATCAAACGTGGTTCCGGCGGCGAAGCGCAACAGCACCGCAACGAAGTAACTGCCATCGATGACGAAACCGGGCACGTGCAACGGGTTCTTGCCTGCAGTCGTGTTTCCCGAGGTGAAGTTGATCGTCGGGATTATGTCTTCCATGCCGGTCCCGAGGACGATCTTGGCGTCGTTGCTCTGCGCCAGCCACCCCTTGCGCCCCGTGATTGACAGATAGTTGCTGGCCTGGGCCCTCACATTGCCGAGGTCGGGCTGGAGCCACAGTTCGATGTCCTCGAAATCGAGTATCCGCTTTTCCGCGTCCGGGATCGAGAACGTCGGGCGCGCGGCAATATTGGGAAGGGCGAAGGGGATTTTCGGGATCGAGCCGGTCACGGAACTGTCCTTTCTGTCACGCCGCTGTCGCGACGATTTCCTGGAGATTGGCGAAGATGTAGAGAGGCCGACCGTCGAGCATCGAGTAGCGCTCCCAGTCCGATCGTCGCCAGACGGAGCGGAGTCCGACATCGAAGCCAAGCGCGCTCGTCGATACCTGGGCGCCATGACCGACACGGAACGTCTCCGCGGCGCCACCCGGAACGGAAGCCCCGAAGGCGAGATCGAGCTTGGTCGGATCGGCCTGGTTCAGACGCACGGCCGAGAGCGAGACAGTCGTTCCGGCCGAGTTGTCGTGCGAGATACCCCCTGCCGTGGGCGGCACGATCGTATCGTTGTCCCGCTGAAGCGGATGCGTGAATGTCGCCTGCATGGTCGCCCCGGAATAGGTGGCGGCCGTGGCGTAGAGCGCCGAATTTTCGCCCCGGATCAGCCAGTCGGCCATTACCTCGCCGTAGAGCGCGCCGCGCCACTGGTGCTCGCAGCCCGGATAGTGCGCGGTATCGCCGTTGTAATCCGCGAAGTAGGCGGGCGGCAGGATGTGGACGTCGGCATTGGCGATGGCCGCGTTGACCTGTGCGAGCGAACTGTCTGCCGGCCTGTTCTCCGTGCCACGCGCCCACATGGTCTGCGCCAGAAACAGCTGCGGCGTGACGGCCTGCGAGGTGATGGCCTCGACATCGGCCTGCATGATCGGCAGCCACTCCTCGATCAGGTCCTGGTAGGTGCTGATGCCCGCCGCCATGTCGTTCTCGCCCTGGTCGACGACGAAGTGCACCTCCAGCGGCAGGCCGACGTTCGTCGCGAGAACCTGCGCCCGCTCGATGGCGATCAGGCAGTTGAGGTATGCCTGCTGCCTCTCCGCTCCGACATCGTCAACATCGTAGAACAGATCCTTCCACCCCGTTCCTCCGACCCCGAGCGTCGCGGCGATGATGTAGGCTGAACCGTCGTAGCCGTTCGGACCGTTGAGGTGATGCGCCAGCGCACCGAGGAACGTCTCGCGGTTCGACGCGACCGCATTCGTGCCCTCGACCAGCGGCTGAAGACTGGCGATCTGTGCAGCGTCGAGCGCGGCGATGGGGCCGGTGGCGCCGCCCTGATGCGGGATAACGCCACCGTTGAACATCAGCAGTTTGTTGTAGAGCTGCGCTCCGGTCCCCGAGTGGACGAGCCGGCGCAGCGGCATCGACTTGCGCGTGGTCTGTGCGTTGTTCCCGATGCCGGGGAACGCGGCATTGGTCGGACCCGCACCGACGCCATTCGACTGCGAGTTGACCACGACCATGACGATCTTGGTTGGCACTTCCGTCGGCGCGCTCGGGTGCACATGCACACGGCGGCTCTTGAACCGGTCGCGGATCAGGTCATGATCGTTGAACTCGGCAATTACGATGCCGGGCTCGCCGGCAGCCATGTCCGGATACTTGACCCACCGATAGCCCGTCACTCCGTGCTGCGAATAGGTGAGCTGGCGCTTGATCTGCGCCCCGCGATTGGGGTTGTCTTCGATCCACCACAGCTGCGAGATCTTGTTGTGGTCGCCCTGGACGACGACGCCCGCGAAGCGCTCCGGGTGGAACTGGATGTAGTCGCCGTCCGAATAGCCGGAGATGACGTTGCCGGTTCGGTCGAAGGCGACGGGCAGAATGCCGTTCTGTGCCGGGCCACGGCCTCCGTCGAGCACGAGGTTGCGCATCGAGCGGTGGCCCGTCACCGGATCGATGAAGTGCGTCGCGCCGACCGTGTCCGTCTCGAGCACGAGCTTCCCGTCGGCATAGAACGGCACGTCGACGGCCCTCGTGCCCTCCAGCCGCCGCATTTCCGCTTCGGCCGCATCCGACACTGGCAGCGCCGTAGGGGAGCGAGCGGCCCACGTCCCGCCATTCTTCTGGAGAATATCTCCTTCGGCCGGCGCCAGGCGCCCGATCTCTTCCAGGCCTTTGCTATAGCCCTGCAACGGCATCGCACTGTCCTCTGTTGATGTCTGTGAGCCGCGGTCAGTCGGCGGCGGAGATGATGGAGAGTTCGCAAGGCGGCGCGGCATGCGCCATGACATGCGTGACGCCGTCCAGGGTCACGGTCTCTGCGGTATTATCGTAGAGCAGCCCGTCCGCGCCGCTGGTGACGCCGCGGCTGGCGCCCTGATAGTCGCGCGCGTAGCGGAACTTCGGGTTCGTCCCGAGCGACCGGTTGATCGTCATCGAGATCTCGCTGTCGTAGAGATGCGTCACCGGGTTCCATACCGCCGCGCCGATCGTGATGCCGGACAGGGTCAGTGTGCCGGTGTCGTCGACGACCTTGATCCCGCCGTCCGTGGTCTGCGCCGTCGCGCCGATCGTTGAAGCGATGGTGGAATGGGCAGTCGCGAAAGACAGCAGCGCCGTGCCGGGATGCGACAGCACCGCCGTGACCGTCGTGCCGGTATATCGCACCGTCCGCCACCAGCACCGGTCGGGGATCAGACCTTGCGCATATTGGAACGCAGCGCGCGCCCTGTAGGCGCCCTTGAGCATCTGGCCCTGCGCCGAATAGTGGAACGAGTTGACGAACGGGAGCCGGTATCCCGGACAGACGAAATGGATATCCCGCCTTGCCTCGCAGGCGTCCATCAGCGCCTGGATCGCTCCGCTCGCGACCGTCGCGCCATACATGGGCGTGGTTGCCAGCCAGATCGGTCTCCGGTCCTGCCCTGCCTTGCACATCGCGTCGGCGCGGAAGTTGTCGAGCAGCGACGCCAGTCGCGATTTGACCAGGGCATAGCTGGCGCCGTTGAGCTGGTCTGTCTCAAGTCCGTCGAAGCCGACGAACGCCACCTGGTAGGAGCGGCCGATTTGCCCGGCCTCCCGCTTCGCCGCCTCGACGTGATAGACGAGGTTGGGATACCAGACGCTGTTCGGCTGCAGCTTGTCGATGCCGTTGAGTGGCGAGACCCCGCCGGACAAAGCCGTGCCGGCTCGTCCCGCCGCGGAGGCGAACCATGTCGGAACGGCCGTGGATGCCTTCTGAGCCCTTTTGGTGAACTGGCTCGCGAAGGTGAAGCAGGAGGTCTCGCCGTAGGGATTGGCCTCTTGCGGCTTGGCATTGTCCTCGACCAGCAGCTTGATGGCACCGTCGTCCGCCGTCACGCCGCTGGCCCCGGAGATGCCAGGCTTGGTCATCTTCGGCCCGATGTTGAACGTGTAATGCCGCACCGAGGGTGTCGTCGACACCGCGGCCGTGTCGGTGCCGATGTTGTTGGACTGGCCGTAGTCGACCGCGTGGTTCCAATCTTTGTCGAGCACCACTTCGAAGCCGGGGCGAACAGCCCATGGCGGCGACGCCTCGATCCGTTCGACCGGATAATCCACCCGGCAGCCGAACTGGAGCCTGGCATCGAAGACCCCGGCGGACAGCGCAGGATCGTCGAGCGAGATGTTCGCGCCCAGCAGCGGATGGTATCCGCCGCCGTCCCCAGATGCCGAGGCCTCATAGGCAAGCAGCGTGCCGGCATAGAAGGCGACGCGATCGGTCTTGCGCACCGGGATCGGCGCGAAGTCGCCATCGGCCGACGACCAGGTGTTGAGGCCGGATGCCAGTGGCAGGGTCTGCGTGAACTCCCTGTGCAGCGTCGACACGCCGGACTCCGCCGAAGGCGCATCACCGGAATAGAGCCGAAGTTCCAACGAGCCGGCGCCCTTGCCATAGGCCCAGACCTCGGTGATGAACCCGTCGCCGCCGCAAATGTCGGAAAAAACATAGACCGCATCGGTGGAGGCCGTGCCGTCGGCCGGTGTCCCGTCGAGACCAATGACCTTCGTCGCCGCCTTCGTCGTCGCGCCGCTCTGGTGACCGATATCGAGCACCCTTTCCTCGAGCGCGGCGACATCGCCCTCCACGCCCGATGCGGCGCGGGCCTTCTCGATCACGATGGCCGTCGAGCCCACCGTGATGGCCGTCGGGTTCTTCACCGCCCACAGCTCGCCGGCATGGGTGCCGGCGTCGACATAGAAGGCGCCGTTGCGCAGCTCGGCATCGCTGTCCGCGTCGGTGGCGCGCGTCGCGGCGCCGGAGGCCGGAACGACGTAGATGCCGTTGGAGGAATGGCCGGTCGCGCCGTTGTAGCACTTGGCGATGCGCCAGCCCGCCACCAGCACCTCGCCGTCGAACAAATCTCCGGCTTCCATGCCAGTGGCGACACTCACGTCGGTGGTGACGAGCAGCCGGACAGACGAGATCAACGGCTTCTGCCCTGTCACCACCGATGCCGTCAGCGCATCGATATCCGCCTCCGCTTGCGTTACCCTGCCGCCAAGGCTGTTGATGTTGCCCTCAGTTGCGGTGACGCGAGTTCCGAGCGCTTCGAAGTTATCCTCGGTCACATCGACCCTGTCGATCGCCTCGCCGATTTGCTCAAGCATCTCGTCGAGCAGCGTATAGTGCTCGATCTTGTCGGGCTCGTAGTCGTCGCGCGGCGGATTGCCCATCAGCACTTGACGCGGTGTCCTAGTCACGGCCATCGGCGGTCCTCGAAGGTTGTGGTTGCGAGAGATCAGAGGCCCGCGACGGCGGCGCGGAACACGGCCAAGGCAGCCGCATCCGCTGCGACGTCGCTGGACGAAAGGTTGGACCCTGCCGACACGAAGCCGACTTCTCGGCTGCTGGGCGTCGTCAAGACGCCGCCGACATTGCGCCCCCCCGATAAACAGCCCGTTGGCGGACGCCGCCGAGCTCGTGCGCGTCATGGTGCCGGCTGATGAGCCGTCCTTGTAGAGTTCGAAACTCGTTGAGCCCGAGCGGCTGGTCGTCACAAGGCAGGCGCCGTTGGTGTTCGCTGCCGTCGCGTTCGATGTCGCCGACATGTTCGAACGCCAATCACGTTGGACGGGATGCGCGGGACGATCGACATGTTGTCGTTACCGACAATCACGTTGTTTGAGGCCGTGTCGGTAAGACTCAGCGCCATCATATGATTGTCATTCTGCAAGGCGACACCCGCACTCGAACCTGGCGCATAGCTGGTCGAGAGATAGCTGGTCGTTCCATTCGGTTGGAATGCGCCCCAGGGATCGAGAGCTACAGCGTTGTGGTTTGTGAGCGGGTAGCTGGCACCCTTCCAGTTCAGCAGCGAGTCGATCGTATTGTGGATCGGCACATAGAGCACATCTCGCTTTGCCCATGTTCCGGCCGCGATCAGCGACGCGATGAACGCGTCGATCGCCACGATGCCGGCATTGACCGGCAGCGCCGACATGCGGTCGAGCAGGTCCTCGGTTTCCGTTTCCAGGTTGAACATGAGCAGCGCGGGGCTGGTCGGCGCCGACTGAACCTGAGACGCGTTCTCGGCTGTTGCCCAGAACTGCCACGCGCCATCGCCCGGATCAGTGTCGGTGGCGGCAACAGAGCCGTTTGGCGGCCCGTAGATTGCCCCTGATACATCCACAGCATCGGCGAAGGTCTCGGCTCCCTCAGCGCGCCAGAACCGTATTGCGTGATGATTTGCACTGTTCGACGCCGTGGCGGCCAGATCGACATCATCACCGTCAGGGGTCGCTGAGAAAGCAACCGGCACGCCAGGCGCCACAGGGTCCACCGTCGCCGTCACCAGCAGGCCGGTATCGTCGGGCACATTGGCCGAGGTGGCGCCGGTCGAATCCTCGGCATAGGCGCGCGCGCGATAGTCGACGCCATCCGTCACGAAGTCGGAAAGGGCGTAGCCGAGCGAAGAGTTCGACACCATCTCCAGCCAGGGCCCGCCGGCGTCCGGCCGATATTCGACGACCACGTCGCTGGCTCCCAGCGCCGGTGGATCGAATGTCGCCCTCAGGCGCACCGAGGCGCCGACTGTCTCTGCGACCACGTTGAACGATGTCGGCTCGGGCACGGTCACCGCGACGCCGATCGTATTGTCGTAGCTCGGCAGAGGCCCTTCCTCGCCCGGCTCCAGCGTCCAGTTGCCGGAACCACTGCGCACCAGCTGCAACGGAAACAGCAACCCGTCCTCAGTTTCGTCGTAGGACATGATCTCGTAGTCGCCGTCGAACGTCTCGTCGTCGATCGCGATCGTCACGAAACGATGCTCGCGCAGCTCGGCCGCGCGCAGGCCGGCGGTGATGGCAAGGCGGGTCGACGACCGCGTGCGACAGCCGACCGCCTTCGCCACGCGAACGGCCTGGTTGTGGTTTGGCGCCTCCGGGATCTCGACGGCCGGCGCCCGGCGCTCGTAGATCCCCGGGCCAGTATGATCGGGATGCTTCCAGGCCGAGGACGTGGTCGTCTTGTAGCCGAGCCGCGTGTCGGTATAGAGCGCCACGAACACATTGTGCTCGCTCTCGCCGTTGCCAGACGGCGCGCAGTCGAGGCTGTAGATGTCGTCGCTGGTCAGCGTGATTGTCGGCGCTTCCCAGTAACCGCAGCGGACGAACCAGCGCCCCTCCGAATCGGTGAAGCGCATGCCGTCGGCCGCCTCGAGGAGGCGCTTTTCGACGTCGCGGTGCACTTCGGTAAAGGCGATCGAGGTGGCGACTGCGTAGCGTTTCTGCACATAGCCGCCGCGCCCGGTGACCTCGACGTCGCAGATGTCGGCTTGTTCCGCGATCCGGGCCCAGTTGACCGACGATGGCGGCTTCGCCCATCCGTCCGGATGGATGCGATAGGTCGATATCACCAGCGCCCAATTGTCATTATAGGCCCAGGTCGTCGGATCGTCCGCGCGCTGCGGACCGTCACCCCCATTCGTGCTGTCGAGCCGCGGATCGTAGACCTTGCCCCAGTAGGCTTCGCGGAAATAGGCTGGCACGCCGAGACCCAGCGGACCCTGGCTGCGGCGCAGCTTTGCCGCTGCCTTGGGGTTGTTCATCGCGCCGACGAAAATTACCGTGTAGCAGCAGCCTTCGCCGACATGGTCCTCGTCCCACTCCGGAAACCGTGTCGACAGCATGGGTGACACGACAGCGCCAGGCGCCCCGTCATGGCGCTCCAAGGTGTAGTAGGCGTCGCCCTTGTAGACGAATTCCGGATTGTTGACGTAGCCGCCGCCGTTGAACGTCAGCTCGAGGTCGTTGAACCAGTCCGCGATCAGCTCCGACTCGCAGTCGCCGTGATGGATCGCGTAATAGATCCGCCCTTCAATGGCCTCGGCGAAGATCAGGCTGCCGCCGATCAGCAGCGGCCCGAAATGCAGCGTCCGCACCGGGATGGCCGAGTTGACATTCCCCTGCATGCCCTCAGCCTTGGGCTTCGGGGTCAGCGCATTGATGCCGAACTGCAGCGCCGTCGACAGCAGCAGTCCGCCAACCGGCCCGGTCAGGAATCCCGCCACCTGGAAGCCCAGCAGAGCCGCGCCGGCATAGGCGCCCGCTGCGGCGCCCGCCGCGGTGCCCAGTCCGAATGCCGCGGCCCCGCCTGCGATGAAGGCAGGTATGAAGGGCATCGCCTGTGCCGGCGATGTCAGGGCCGTCGACAGCAGCAGCGTGGCAGCCAGCAGCTTCAGCCGCATCGTGCCCCCTCCCCCGTCACCCGCCAGGCCTCGAAGATCGGCAAGCGCCGCAGGGCGAACCCGGCCGCCATCCTGAAGGCGGTGAAATCGCCCAGGTGAAGTCCGGCCGTCTCGTTGTCGACCGTTCCGTCAGGGCGGCACACCACCACATCACCGCGACGAGAATCCGCAACAATCCGGGCACCGCAGGGCGGCAGGCCCGCCCGCAGGATCATGTGGAGACCGCCGGCCGACCGGGTCAGGCGCACCATGCCCCGCGCCGTCCGATAACGACCGCGCCACGGCAGCGCAGGATCGAGGCCCGTCAGCAATTCGACATAGCCCGCAACCGACATCGCGCAGTCGCTTGTGCCGGGATCTCCGCTCTCCCGTTTCCAGCGCTCGAGCGTGGCGGCGATGGCGGTCTCGACATCCATCGTCACACCTTGATCTCGCGGTTCTGCATGCGCGGCGTGAACCTCGCATATCGATCCGGCACGACGCCCTTCAGGGCCGAGCGCGCATTCTGGTCGGTGTCCGTCACGTAGGCGAAAGCTGTGTCGGTCAGCCCCGCATTGCCGTCGCGCGCCATCACGCTGACCGAATAGTCGACGACATAGCCGGCGCCCTCGCGCCGTCGCTGTTCCGAGAAGCCGACGCCGGTCATGGTCAGGCTGCCGATCACGAGCGGCGTCGAAAACGATCGTGATCCCTCGTTCGGCCTGAAGTAGAGCCGGTAACAGATCAGCTGGCGACCGATCGCCCGCGACTGTTCGGCCTTGACCGCCGCATAGGTCGCATGGTCGACATAGCCGAGACGGAACTCGTAGGCAGGCGACTGGCCGGAGCGCCCGTCTGTCAGGCGCGGCGCTGCCAGAAAGTTCTGCTGCCCTTTCATCGTGCCGGCCCACACCAGTTCGCTTTCCCCGCTGCCGGTATAGGCCTTGCCGTTGCCCTCCCAGAGCTGCAGCGCATAGCCGTCGATGTCGAACCGCCACGCGCGCCGGCACATGATTTCGCCGCCCGCATCCAGCGCCGCGCGCAAATCGTCGTAGAAGCTCACGCCTCATACTCCTCGAACGTGATCGCGCCCGGCCTGGTGAACTGCCCGAAATCATGCAGCGCGCGGAACGTGTCCACGCTTGAGGGTGCCGCCTGCACCAGCATGCGCGGCCAGAAACGCATCGGGTCGTCCGGCGCGAGCGAGGACCGCAGCGGCAGCCGAAGCGTGATATCCGCCACGCTGCCCGTCCATTCGATGTCCATCACACGGTTGACCCCGTCGCCGAAGCCGATCAGGTGACCGGGCTTCAGCACCTGGCCATAGTCTCCGGTGTCGACGCTCACACGGGCCGTGCCAGCGAGCGCGACGGCAGTCACGGTCGCGGTCGGCTGGAACGCAAATCCCGTCCCATCGGAGAATGTCGGCGACGCCGCGCCGCTCGACCATGGCAACGCCGTGAGATCGGTCAGGCCGAGCGCCTCCGGCGTCACCGTTTCGACGTGACGCCAGAGATTGACCTGGAACACGGCGGCCCCGCCCTGCAGCGCATCGACAAACCACGCATACCAGAGCGAGCCGCTTGCGTTCTTCAGCCGCGCCCAGGCCAGGTCCATGGCCCAGCGCCCGTTCGGCTCCGGAATGCCGTTGGTCTTGCCCGATCGGGAAATGCCGGGCGCGAAGCGCGACGTGAGCGCATAGACCTTGATGTCACGCGGCACGATCGGCGGGAAGTTGTAGATGGTCGTCATCAATAGGCCCGACCGAACATCTGGGTCTTGAACTGCATGTCGGGCAGCTGGCGCTTGATTTCGGCGACCGCCGCTGCCGAGCCCTGCGCCACCATGGCCAGCACGTCGCTGGGCGAGATCGCACCGTCGAGATGGAACGCCTGATTGATCGTCGCGACATTGCTGACCGACGCCGGGCCGGCACGGCCCGCGCGCGGCGCCCGCAGGTCGTCCGTAGGCGTCACGACGACTGGCGTCGATCCAGCCGAGATGATCTCCGGCCCGGCCTCGCCGACGACACCGATCTGTCCCTGCCGCAGCGTGCCGCCGTCGGCGAAGAAGCCGCCGAAGATCCCCTTCAGCAGCTTGCCGAATATCCCGCCGAGCCCGCCTCCCGCGCTTATCTGCGACATCAGCATGTTGCCGACGGCCTTGAGCGCATCCAGCGCGACGTCCTTCCAGCTCTTCGTGCTCGCGATGGCCTGACCGATCGAATCGGCGATGTTCTCGAACAGGCCCGTCACCTGATCGGCGATGCTGCTCACGGTCCCGGTCACGCCGCCCGTCATGCTGCTGAGACCGTTCTGCAGGCCCTGCATGATATCGACGCCGATGTCGTGCATCACCTGGGAGGGAGAATGCGTCTCCGTCGCCTCCCGAAAGATGTTCGGGATGTAGTTGGCGATGCCTGAGAGCCAGTTTTTCACGCCAGCCCACTTCGACTGGAGTCCCTGCCACAGTCCGTCGATGATCTGCCCGCCGATCGCCAGCATCTCCCCAGGCAGAGCAGCAAACGCGCTGGCGATGTCGACCGCGAATTGCGTCACGGCCGCCTTTGCCGTCGCGACCTTGCCGACGATCGAATCCCATCCGGCCTCGAACGACGCCCACGCGCCCGTCAGGAAGGTGGTGATGGCGGTCGCCGCCGCGTTGATCTCAGGCCAGAACGCGACGATGCCGGCCGTCAGCAGCGCGATGCCGGCAGCGGTCGCGGCCACCGGCACGCCGATCGCCGCTATGCCGGTCGCGACAAGACCGAGCGCCACGCCGACGGGCAGGATGATCGCCGCCCCGCCGGCGAATGCGCCGATCGCCAGCTTGACCGGCTCCGGCAGCGCCTGAAAACCGCCGACCACCGCCTTCAGGAACTGAGTCACGGGTGGCAGCAGGAGTGCCACGCCGGCCCCCATCTCTTCCTTGAAGTCGCCCCACGCATTCTTCATCTGCTCGAGAGGGCCAAGGCCGGAGGCGGCCATGCGTTCCGCCTGCCCGCCGAACTGGGTCGCGAGTTCGTCGAGAATGATGTTCTGCGCGCCGGCGACGTTGCCGGCCTCGACCATCGCCTTGATCATCTCCTTCTGGTCGGCCGTGAACTGAATGCCGGCCTTCGACAGCGATGCGATCCCCTTGACCGGCTCGTTGAGCGCCTTGCCGACCTGCATCGCCGCCGACTGCAGGTCGGTGCCGAGCAGGCTCGCCATGTCGAGGATCAGCCCTTGCGCGCGCCCGAACTCTTCCCCCGCAACCTTGGTGAAGGTCAGCAACGGCGCAGTGACGTTGCCGAGGATATCGTCGTCGTCATAGACGGACAGGCCCTGCAGCTTGGCCGCCATCTCGCCCAGCGCCGCCGAAGTGAGACCCGCCGCCCCGCCGGTCGACGTGACCGCCTGATCGACCGAGGCCATCGCCTTGTCGGCATCTGCCCACGCATTCAGCCAGTCCATCGCCGCCGCGCCGGCACCGAGTCCGGTCAGCCCGGCCGCGATGCCCGACAGCCCCCGCCCGACGCGCGCGCCGAGCCCGGCAATCGACGAGCCGATCTGCTTGACGCGGCTGTCGGTCCGCGCGGCGCTGTCCTCGACCGACTTGAACGCCGGTTTGGTCAGGTCGCGCGCCAGCAGGTCGAACATGAGATCGGGAATCATGTCTTCCTCTTCGGCTTGCGGGGTGTCTTTTCAGACAGGAAGACCTGCCAGTGGACGAACTCATCCACGCTCATCGTCGCTTCGATTTCGCCGACGGTCTTGCCGAGCCGCTCCGCCAGGATGAACTTCCAGCGGACCGACCCGGCGGTCAGTTTTTTGTGGCGGTCGCCCGATCCGAGTAGCGGGTGATCGCCAGGATCAGCCGCGAGATGATGATCGGGTCGGCATCATTGCGCAGCAAAGAGAACGCATCGAGGTCGTCGGGCGGAAACAACAGCGTGCTTCCGGTCTCATCATAGGTGCGCTGCTGAATAAGCTGGATCCGCTCGGTCGTCGTCCCATCTTCCTGCAGCACTTTGGTCCAGGTCGCATACTCGTCGAGGTTCAGCGTCTTCACCTTGACCACGAGCGGCTTGATGACGGATTTGCCGCCCTCCTTGACCTCGTCGCCCCACTCGGGAATCCCGACCGTGCGCCAGGTGACGGAGGCGCCCTGCGCCTTGATCTTGGCGTGCAGCGCACCCTTGGCGTGCAGGGTGCTCATGCCGACACCGTCGTCTTGGTCAGCGCGCCCTGGCCGGTAAACTCGACCGAGATGCGGTTGGTCGATTCCATGTCGACCGGGTTGCCGATCGACGTCACCCGGGCCGAACCCGCCAGTTCCTGCCGTCCGACGCCGTCACCATCAGGATAGAGCTTCAGCGCCAGCACGTCGCCGACATCCCAGGTCACCGGTCCGTTGGCGTCGGCATCGTTGCGCCGGCATTCGAGCGAACCGGCCCAGCGCTTCTTGATCCCGATCGAATCCTCCCACTCCTCGCCCATGCCGTCGGTCCGGTCGGACGTGCTTTCCTCCTCGTTCAGTTCGAACGAAAGCACCTTCGTCAGGGCATTCGATCCCACCTTCACGACGCCATCATTGCCCGCATAAACAGTCATCGCCTCATCCTTTCACGATGTTTGAAATGTTCAGTCGTTCCGGCAGCGCGGCGCTACGCCCGCTGTGTCGGATCCGTGCGGCTCGTCACCACGACGACGCGATACTGCAACGTAACCACCCCGGCGCGCTTCTCGCCTTCGCCGTCGACCTGCAGCGAGGATCCGGCATAAAACGCTCGGGCGACGAGACCGCCGAGCGTCGGGTCGGCCTCGATCGCGGTCTCGGCAGCCAATGCCATCGATGCAAGCAGCGCTTCCAGCGGCTTGCCGGTCCACCAGCCCTCGACCAGGAACTGCACCTCGCGGGTGATGTCCTCGCGCGTCCGCTCGATGACTCTCTCGTCACCCCACTTGATCCGCCACAGTGGCAGGCGGTCGGTGTTGGGCCGATGCGTCATGTCGGTTTCAACGGCAGGCACAACGCCCGCCGCCACTTCGACGCCGTCCAGCACGTCGGCAAAGCCGTCGCGGATCTGCAGCCAGATATGGTCCGCCATCGCAGATCCCGCCGATCAGTTCTTTTCCAGCCGCAGCAGCACCATCCCGGTGCCGTCGGGCTCGCGTGTCCGGACGGTATAGGCGGTCGCCACGCCGTCGATCGTGATCGTCAGAACGTCGCCATCACGGCCACCGGCAGGCACGTCCGTCGCCCGCATCAGGAACTGCGGGCCGACATCTGACAGATCGAGCCCGTCGCCGATCGCCAGGTTGAGCGATGCCGCATCGAAGATGCCCGCGACCACGACCGGCGTATTGGATCCGACGACCCAGGATGCGACGGACCCGAACTCATCCGGATCCACGAACAGTGCGCGGTCCGCGGCGGTCTCGACGGGCATGGATCAGGCGCCGGCTTCGGCTTTGATCGCGGCTGCGATGTCTTCGTCGCTGCTGCGAGAAGCATAGCCTTTGGGCGGGTAGCTCTTCGCCGAATAGCCGGCCGCCACGTATTCTTCGACCGTCGGCCCGTCGGTCTTCAGCGGCGTTTCGTCTTTCTTACCCTTGCCCTTACCCTTGCCCTTGATCTCGATCGGCTGCAGCAGCGAGGCAAGCGTGCGCGGCATGTCGTCAAGGTCCGTGTCGACGATCTCCACGGTCTCGCCCGCCTTGAACTGGACGACCTGCTTCGGCCGGAAAAGACCCTTGTCAATCTCCTCGATCGCGAAGGCGCGCGCGGCGCTCTGTTCGGGCGTCAGCTTCAGCGCCATGTCGGTGCCGATCTCGGCGGTGCCGCCGGTAACCATGAATTTCATGTCGGGATTCCTTTTGCGTTGCGGTGCACTTGCCGGACGCGAAAGCGCGTCGGGAAAGGGCACCTCCCGGCCGCGCCAGGCGGCCGGGAGATCGCGTCGAGGAGGGCGGGGATCAGGCCTGGAGCGTGACCAGGCAGGCATGCTGCCAGTAGCCGTAGGCGACGTTGCCGGTCCAATCGATGCCGAACAGCTGTTCCTTGTTCAGTTGCTCGTATTCCGAGCCCTCGCCGAGCGCGATGACATCCGGAATGTCCTCCTCCTGCAGGATGAAGGGTTTCGCGGCGTCGTCGACGCGGAACACGGCCATCTTGTCTGTCCAGGTGAGCCGGGGGTTCGGCACCAGCTCGATCGAGAAGCGGCCTTCCAGCGCCTTCAGAACGTTGGTGTTGCCGCCGCCGGTGAGCTGCGCATAGATCGCCTCCAGACCGACAGCCATGAAGCTGATCGGGACCATGACGACGAAGCTCGCCGCGCCCTGGTTCATCGGCTCGCCGCGATCGTCCATGAAGGTGTAGATCTGCTGGATCGCCCGCAGGATTGCCGCCGCAATGGTCGCTGCGGTCGGGGCAGTCGGCGTGCCGCCGGTATTCGCATCCGAGATGTCGAACACGATGTCGTTCGACTGCGAACCGCTCTTGCCCTCTTCATGGTCGGTATCGAAGAAATACTGCCCGTCGTAACAGACCGTCGACTCGCCGGCGATGATCAGGTTCGACATCAACTTGGCGGGATGGTCGTTCGCGCGGTCGGCGAGCTGGTTCACCCGGATCTGGATCTGCCCCGTCTTGTCGCGGCGCATGTCCTTCGACTTGATCAGGATCGAGCCTTCGTAATCCTTGTTCGAGACCTTGAACGAATTCTCGGACAATTCGGCCGGCGTCCGGCCACCGATGAACTCGCGCAGCGCCGGCGCGTTGCCGAGCCAGGCGTATTCCTCGATCGCCTGCGTGGAGGTCATGCGCATCGCGAGCAGCGATACCCATGCGGCCGAGCCGGTTTCGAGGCGGGCGAGGATCATGCCGACCACGCCCTTGGTCGTGATTTTCTGGAACTGCTGCGGAAGCATGGCGCTTCACTCCTTCTGTTGCAGTGTTGGGGATTCCGGGCGAGCCGGCAGGACGGGAAGCCGGGCCGAAGCCGGCCCGGGACGATCAGGCGAGAGGCGGATCAGGCCTGCAACGCGGCCTTGACGAGAGCGGCGTCGAACTCCACGACGGCCACGCCCGTCGACACCCAGCGGGACACGTAGCCGATCAGTGAATTGCCGGCCGAGGTCAGCGTGAACGTGTCGTCGTCGGAGGCATAGACCGCCGGCCGGTCATTCGCCGTGATGGCGAGGCCGGAAATCGGCAGCACGATGTTACCGCGCTTCTTCACGTTGATATTGATCGCGCCGGCCGCTCCAGCCGAATTGTCGGCAATGGCCTCGGCGAAGCCGAGGAACGGGTCGGCGGCGACGAGCGGCCGGGCATAGCCGGACGCATTCTCGCCGACGGCAGCGCCCTGGTAGATGATGTCGGCGGCGATGACGGGATACTCTTCCTTGTCGCCCATCTGGTAGTCGCGCTGCTTGTTGACGGCGAGCGTCGCCATCGCGGTGGCGAAGCCGGCGTCCGGCATCAGCGAGAAGATATCGGCGCCCGGCGAGATCGTGTGAACCGCGACGGCGACAAGCGCGAACGCGAGCGCGCCCGCGAAAAGCAGGTTTGTTTTCATCGGTTTATTCCTTGGAGGTTGAGGAAGATGCGGCCCGAAGATCCGTGCGCCGCCGCCGGATGGAAACCCGCGGCTTGCCGCGGGCGGCCAGGTCAGGCGGCCTTGACGGCCTGCCGCTTCTGGTAGGCGACGTATGCCTCGGCGGTCGGGAACTCGGCCTGGATCGTGGCGCTTGCCGCGTATTCCGCCTTCCAGCCCTCGGGCGTGGTCGCCTTCGGCGCGTCGGCGGCGCCGGCCGTGCCATCGGTCGAAGGCCGCGACTGCACGCCTTCGGCCGCCTTGTCGAGCTTGGACAGCAGCGCCGAGACGGTGGCGGCGCCCGCCGCTGGGGCCGCCGCCACGTTGGCCGACACGAAGGCGGTCACGTCGGCAGCAGACATCGTCGGTGCCTTCACTGCGAGATCGATGGCCGCTGCCATGCGGCCCGCATCGCCCCGAATGCCTTCGCCGCCGAGGATGGCTGCGAGACGGGTCCGCTCGGTCAAGGCGCCCTTCTGTTCGGCCGCCGCCACGGCGGACTGATGGTCAGCCTGGGAAATGCCCGCATCGGCGGCGGGCGCGCCCGTGGTCGTGTCCATGGTTTTGCCTTTCATGGAGGTTGTGCGCCCCGATGCGGGTGCGCGGTTTGCGACTTGCTGGAGATCGGCCAGCGCCGATTCGAAGGTGCCGACGCGGTCGGCAAGACCGATCGCGACGGCCGCCTCGCCGATCATCGTCCGCGCTTCGGTTGCGCGGGCGGCGTCGATCGACAGGCGCGCACCGCGACCGGTGGCGACGGTCTTCAGAAACTGCTCGTAGAAGGCGTTGACCTCGCTCTGCAGATCTTCACGGACCGCCGCACCGAGCGGCTCGAACGGATTGCCGTCGACCTTGTGGGCACCGGCGAAGATGAAGGTCGGCTGGATGCCCTCGTTCGCGAGATAGCGCGAGAAGTCGGCGTGAAGCAGCACGACGCCGATCGAGCCGGAAACGCCGGTTTCCGTGGTGACGATCTCGGATGCGCCAGAAGCGATCGCATAGCCGGCGCTGGCGGCCATGCCGTTGACGATGGCAGTAACCGGCTTCACCGCTGCGAGAGAGCGCACCGCCGCCGCAGTCTCAAATGCTCCGATGGCCTCTCCGCCAGGCGTCGACAGATCAAGGATCACTGCACGAACCGTTTCGTCGCGAGCAGCGCTCCGCAATTGGTGCTGGATACCTTCGTAAGAGACGAGCCCCGATGAAGCACCGACCCATGCCCCACGGTTCACCAAGGAGCCAACGATCGAGATGATCGCCACGCCGCTGCTCACCTTATAGGGCTTGAAACGAACCGGCTGGCCACTGGCATCCCGTTCGAATTGATCGCCCTCGAAGCGGCTGGCCTCCGGAGAGTTTACACCGATGCGGCCGGCGACCACCTCCAGGATGATCTGCGCCTTGTCGGGCGTGATCAGCAGCGGCCTGTTGAGAACGCGGTCGGCAATATGGAAAAGCGTGTTGCTCATGGCTCGTCGTTTTCCTTGTCCTCTTCGGGCTCCGCCTTTTCATCGACCTGCGGGGAGCCTTCTGTCGAAGGTGGCGGCGCCGGCACAGCAGCAGGAAACGCGTCGTCGATCGCTGCCTTCTCGCGCTTGCCCTGCTCGATCTTCTGATCGAAGTCGCCACCGGTCCGCTCCGTCATTACCTGCTGACGCGTCTTCAGGTGATTGCGCAGGTCGATCTCGTCGGCCTCCGCCTCGAGCTTCGGATTGAGAGAGAGACGCACCGGTCCGGACCAGGTCGCCTTGCACCAGGCGGCGCGCAGCAGAGGATCTTCGAACCCGGGGCAGTCGAGATATCCGCGCAGCACGGCCTCTTCGATCACCATCTCATAAACGGGCTGCAGCAGCGTGCGCGCGAACCAGGACCGCCGGCGGCGGAACGTGTGCCACGCCATTTCCAGTGCGGCACGGCTGGCCGAATAGGACGCCGTGAAATGCTTGATCAACAGCTCGACTGGCAGCTCCAGCGCAACGCCGATCTGACGGAACATCGCCATCATAAACGGATCGAACTGCGGATTGGGCCGCGCACCGCTCGCGACCGTGATCTTCTCGCCCTCGGCCAGGTCGATGATGGCGCCGGATCCCAGCTCCACCTCGTCCTTCCCGTTGGAACCCTCGCCCGTCGTCGGCAGCGGCGAGGACTCCGCGTCGGGCGACTTTTCGACGAACACCGCGAACATGGCGGCGACGAGCGCGCTGCGCACTTCGGCGTCGGTGAAGTCGCCGAGGCTCTTCAGCATCTCGATCACGGGCGCAAGATACGGCACGCCGCGCGCGAGGTCCGGTCGTGACCGGTCGAACAGGTGCAGCACAACCGGGCTTGAATCCTCGAACCGCATTTGCACCCGCCGCCAGGACATAGACGTGCGGCGAATGTCGCCGGGATGCTGGTCCGCAATGTGGACAGCGACCGGAACGCCGTCCGAATCGTGCTCGATACCGCCGGCCAGCGTCGTCGTGTCCGCCCGCCACATCGGGTTCGTCACGCGATCGGCTTCGATCGCCTGCAGGCGCAGCGCGTAGCGCGTGCCGACGTCACGGTAGCGGCGCAGCACAAAGACATCGCCCGAGTCCAGCACCGCGCCGAACAGCATGTATTGCATGTCCGCGAGGTGCTGCACGCCCGTGAAGTCGGCCGTTTCGCAGAACGTCGCCCACTCGCGCTCGGCCGCTTTGTTGTGCGCTGCCGCCCTCTCCTGGCTGATACCGAGCGCGTCGCGGTCGCAGGTGGCATTGAGGGCCAGTCCGTCGCCGATGACATGCGTCTTGTTGGTCGAGACCGCGCCCGACGCGATCGGAACGTTGCGCACCAGGTCTCGGTTGCGCGAGCGCAGCGTGTCGAGTTCCGGAAGCAGGTCGGCATTGGCCGAGCCATTGCCCGGCCGCCAGTTCTTCGTCGCGCGCCGGTCGCGCTTGCCCCCGGCATAGCCGCCCGCGCCGGAACCGGTGACCATGGACAGCATGGTCCGGTCGCGGATGCGCTCGACCGCCAGGCCGGGTGCGAAATACCCAACCAGCCGATCGAGCAGGTTCGGTGCCGCCGCTCGCACGCGCATCACTCGCTCACCGCGTAGCGGATGCGACCGCGGCCCGAGGCGACGCGGGATAGCTTTTTGACCTCGCTATCCCAGTAGCGGATCTGCGCGTTGATGTCGGCAAGGTCCGCGAAGGACAGAGACCGACCGGCGATCGAGTAGGATTGTTTCTGCGACACCCGTTCCGACGCGGTCAGCCAGAGCGCCAGCTGCGCCTCGGCCTGTGCGAGTGTGATTCCGGCCATCTCAGATTCCCCTTGAACGAACGCGCCGGCCACGAGGACGGCCCACCACGACGGGAGTCGGCGGTGCGGGCGCCGTCTGCGTCGGCGCTGCCACCCGCACGGCAAATGAATTTTCGCCCGGATCGGCGGCCCAGGCAGGCGGGCGCGACCAGTCGATCTTCTCCGCCTTCAGCACGATTGCCAGCGCCTTGGCATAGACCGCGAGGTCGAAGGCCTCGTTGCGCAGCCCTTGCTTGCGCACCTGCCATCCGGTGTCGGTGCGGACCTCTGCGCAGAATTCGGCGAAAACCGTGTCGGTCAGCGCGCGCGGCAGGTGATAGGCGTTCGGCCCCGGCTCCCTGCGGGTCAGCGACAGCGCCACCTCGTCCTTCAGCGGGTCGGTTCCGACAACCACGATGCGCAGGTCGGTCGTGCGCTTCTTGCGTGTGCCCAGCACCTTTTCCGGCTGGCCATAGACGGCGCGCTGGCGATCGAGGCCGCCGTGCCCCTTGGCCAGGAACACCCGGCCACCGAGGCCCTGACGCTGCATTGCCCGCAAAAACTTGTAGGCGTTCTGCGTCACGCCGGCCGCGCCGCCGGAGTCGACGATCAACGCACGCGGCATCAGCGAGATGTCGCTGCCGGAGACCGGCCACGACCTGTCAAGCAGCGGACGCAGCGCCGCCCAGTCCTCGAAATAGCGCGGCGGATCGATCGCGCGGCGAGGCTTGCCATCACTTCCCGCTTCCGCGCCCGGCGCGCCGGCGGGCGGCGTCGAGATGTCGAACCGGTCGACCAGCCAGTGCTCGAGTTCCTGGCCCCACGCCTCCACCGAGACGACGAAGCGATTGCTCTGCACGTCGACCTGCACCGTCACGAAGCGCGTCGCCGCCGGCAGCTCGCCGAGCGCATGGCCCTCCGCCAGCGCCTTCAGGGTTTCGACCGACAGGCCTTCGCCGATCTGGCGCACGGCCGGCAGGTAGGGGCGGCCCTGGTCCAGCGTGACGGTAGACAGCAGCGCCTTCTCGTCGCCGCGCTCGTCGAAGGACGCCTTCGCCTGCAAGTAGCGCAGCACGAGCTGTTCCCAGCTCTGCATCGCCGCCACCGGTCCTTCGCACCAGTAGGATGCGATGTCGGTGTCGCGCACAGCCGGGTCATCGATCGGCACCGCGCTGCCGCCGTCGGCGGTCTCGTGCAGCCATATCCCGCCGGCGTTGAGCTCGTTTTTCCGGTCAGGGCCGATGACACAGCCGGACGGGCAGACCATGCAGACCGTCTTGGCGCTCTCGCTCTCCGTGCCGCGGCTGTCCCATTTCAGCCGTTCGAAGATCGGCGTGAACGCGTCGCCGCAGTGCGGGCAGCACCAGTAGAACTTGCCGCGGGTGCCCAGGTTGTAGTCGGACAGGATGCCTGCGCAGGGCGGCGCCTCGTGATGGGTCGATGGCTCCCAGTCGTCGCGCTCGATCGGCCGGCCTGGCGAACTCTCCTCGACGACGATGCCAAGCGAGCCGGCGTGCTGCACGCGCTTGCGCGCCAGGGTAAAGGGATCGCCCTCGCCGTCGACATCGTCCGTCATGCGGTCGCGATCGGTCAGCAGGACGCTGAAATATTCGTTCTGCGAGAAGTTCCCGATCACCGGCCAGCGGATCTGCAGGTTCATCCCGCCTTCGAACTTCTTCTCGTGGATGTTGTCGGCACCCCGGCCAGTCAGCTGACGCGCCATCAGCTGCGGATTGTGCCGCAGCATCGGTCCCAGTTTCCGTTCCGAGAACTGCTTTGCCGAATCCTGTGTCTGGCACACCACCATCGTGTCGCGCGGCTTGCACTCGATGGCGTGGCCTATCGTGTTGAGGATTAGCGGCTCCGACTTGATCGCCCGCGCCGGTCCGACGAACACGACCGCGCCGAAGCGCCGCGAGGTGACCATCGTCGAGGGCTCGGTCATGTAGGGCGTGAACGCGTTGGACCAGCGCCCCTTCGCGTTCGAGAAGTCGATCAGCCGCGACTGCTCCGCCCATTGCGGCACCGTGATGCGCCGCCGCGGCTGAAGCGTCGGCAGCGCGTCACGAATCACGTCCTCGGCCGAGGCGAAGGGCGGCGGCGGCGTGTCCGGCAGGAACCGGCGCCAGGCCTGGTCAAGCATCGAACAGGTCCCGCTTCACCGGCGCCCGGTTTTCCCGGTTGACGTCCCAGAAGTTGGCGATGCGGCGCGCGAACTCCTCGAGCAGTTCGTCGCAGACGTCCACGAAGGCGTCGACCGCCTTGGGCGGCATCGCCTCGACACGCTCGACGCGGTCGGGCGCGCTCTCCATGGTGTCGCGCACCAGCATCATCAGGCTCTCGGTCAGCTCGCGCACGTCGTCTCGGCGCATCAACTGCCGGCGCTGCGCGGCGAAGCGCTCGTCCTCGATCTGCGCGGCGATGATCTCGCGCCGCTGCTTCGGATCCAGCGCTTCGATCGACTGGCCGCTAGACCCGCCAACCAGCGCCAGACGCATCGCCGCGATGGCTTGGCGCGCGCTCGCTGTGCGGAGGTCCTCGTCGGCCTTGCGCGCCTGGTTCCAGGCATGGCAGTGCGCCAGCCGGAACTCGTAGGGCTTGCCGTTGCCGCCGGCCTGCTGCACCGGCATCCCGGCGTTGATCCAGGCCGTGACCGTGTTCGACGAGACGTCGAGCGCTTCGGCGAGTTCATCGCGATTCAGCACGACGTCGCCGACACCCTCCGGCAGCGGATGGCGCGCGACAAGATCCTCGATCTCGGACTGCGTCAGCTCACCGGTCTGCATTTGCCCATAACAACAACAACAAGGTGATTCCCAACCCGCTCCACACCACTCACGTCAAAACCGACCGCGGCGCGAATTACCCGCGGGCTTTGGGGTCCCCTGGAAGGACCCGGGGGGTTGCAGGCCTAGCTGCGGAAGAGTTTGTCGAGTTCGGCAGCGTAGCGGCGGGGGAACTGCCGATGTGCGGTCGCGATGACCGTTTCTCGCATGCCGAGACGCTTGTCGTAGTCAACGTCGGGCTCGTAAGCGACGAGGAGTTTCAGCTTGCCGTTCTTCAGCCGCTGGAACAGCCCTTCGGCCCGACCTACCCGCCCCGAGAAGACATCGCTTCGTCCAAGCAGCCCGGCGACATAGCCTCGCGGCATGTTGCCGGCCTGATTGCGGGAGCCCTTCACCGGCACGAGGATCGCCCGCCGTTTCGGCCGCCGCTCGCCACCTGTCTCCTGGTAGCGGAGGTATTCGGCCTGGATATCCTTGGCGAACACAGTGGCCTTGAGGCTGCCCTTCGTCGCTGGCCTGATCGCCATCGCAATCTGGGTGAACTTCACCGGTCGATCGAGGCGCGCTGTCATCGACGCATTGCCTGCCGCCTGACAGTCCTTCGCCGTAAACGTCAGCGCCACGGCCTGCGCAAAGTCCAATTCGTTCTGGACATGCATCAGCGCCTTGGTGAACTTGTCGAGGTTCGAGACAACGCGCGCCGTCATCGTCACGGGAGCACCTTTCGATTGTCTGCGGATTCGTTCCATCGCGGCCAAGCTGGCTTGGCTGGCCTGGGGCCGAAGGCATCGGCCTGAAGCTTCGCGCCTACCAGGACATCGAGGGCGGGCACGCCACACTGCGAAAGATGCACATCCTTTCGGTCGAGCGGTTCGTTCTTTCCGAGGCAAGGGACCTCGACACGAGCGGCGACGCCTTCAAAACGCAGTGGCATCCCTCGGCTCGTGCATGATGCCAAGGTAGTCGCGGACCAGCCTACCTAAGCCTGCCTCGGCTCTGTAACCCTACGCCGCCCGTGCGGTTTGATTGTCGTGTGGGGTCGGGATAGAAGGCTCTGGCGTCTCGGGCATGAGGCGCTGAGGTTTTGCGTCCGAAGCCATCCACACGTGCGAAGCCAGCTTATCTGTTTCGCCCTGCCTTTTTGGCTCAAGCTGTATCATCGAGCAATCCCACGGCAGCCTCAACACCACGTCGGCCTTGAGAAGATTGTCCGTAATCCGTTGACATGATTGCTCATTCCAGCGGTAGGTTTTCAGTCTGAGCCATGCATTTTCCTTCTCCGCGCGCCGATTTCTGGCCTGCAGCCACTTCGTCCAGGCGACGTTTCGGGCTCGACAGGTGGCGTAGGCGATAAGGCATTGCCGCTTCCGAGGATCTTCGATCATGTCGATCGGCCAGCGCAGAGCCTCGGTGGCGAGCGAGATCGCAACCGCAGGGACACGCTTGCGCGCGGCGCGTTCGATATCCTCTCGGCGGGCTTCCTTGATTTGCCGCATAGCCTCGCCGCCGTTGGTTGTGAGGTCGACGCGCTCGAACTCGAACGCCCGGCCCTCGCTGTCGAACATGCGGGCGTTCGGCCAGGCCGAAGCCGACGTGGTCGGTGGGCGCTGGGCAGCAGGTAGCCGCTCCACAATCATGTAGGCTTCGATCAGGCGAACCATGACGATATCGGGTGTCCAGGTCATGCGGCTTCTTTCGTGAGCAGGGTGGAGGCGATCAGGAGAGCGAGGGCGCGGGCGCGGGCGGCGATCACCCCGCCGCGGCCATGCGCGAGATGCTGGGCGGCTGCGCGTAGCGCCAAGACGTCGATCGCCGCGAACTCCCTTCGTAGATCGGCGACCTGTGCATCGGGCCGGTGCGCCGTGATGAACAGCGACACCGCGAACAGGACGTCACCGTAGAGCGCAGAGGGATTTGAGGCGATGACGGCGGCGATGACCCTGCCGGTGTGTTGCTCGCCCTGCCGGCGGATCATGCGGCCGACGAGGCGCCCGCCGTAGATGACGTTGCGCGGGCGCGGCTCCGTCGCCTGGCGGGTCGGCAGGCAGCGGATACCGTGCCCCTCCAGGAAACGGTGAATGTTGGGCTTGCGGCGGTTCAACAGGCGGACTCAAATGTTGTAGCCGAGCAACCGGTCGGCGTCGCGCGGCAGCGCATCCTTGGCCAAGGGCCCCGCCGCAGGCTCATAGCCGTTGCGGCTCATCGCGTTCTGTTGCTTGATGCGATCCCACCTCATTGTGCGGCCTCCCTCGCCGCCGCCGGTTGCTTCTTCGATTTCTGGAACCAGATCGTCGCCAGTCCCTTCCAGAAAGGAATGCCATGCGTGGCGGCGGACCTCTTTGCCTCCAGGTTCAGTGTGTCGCCAGTTGTCTCGATCAGGGCCGTGGGGTCTGAGATGCTCGCCTTTTATCGGCGGGAAGCGACCGGCTTTCAGCGCCTGCGGCGCCGACCGCCAGCAATGTGAAGATGATCCGCTGGCGGGGCTTCGCCTTTGCAAATGCGTCGAACTTCGCGGGGGTGACAGGTTTCATGCCCACCGCCAATTGTTCAAATCCTTCGGGACATCCGCTGGCAGGTCGGCACTCGCGGCCGCTGGTGTAGCGAATCGGCCCAGCTCACGATCGTCGCACCTGAGAACGGCGAACAGGCTCACGCCGATCACTTCGGGCAAGACTGTGTATTCGCCGCCGGTACCGTCGAAACGGAATCCATGTGGGAGGGGATCTCCTCGACGCCAATTTGACCATTCAGGGTGAGCGTCGACCAGGCCTCCCTGTAACGGATCGATCGCCTTCATGCTACGCTTCCTTCCGGAAGGGCGTCCAACCAGGCATGCGCATCAACGGCACGGATGAGCGTCCGCCTGCCTGCCTTGCGCACCTTCAGTCGGCGATCCGCGATCTCCTCATAGGCCAAGGTCTTCCCAACGCCGAAGGCGACGCAGAATTCGTCAATCGTGTAGGCGGCCTTTTCGACCGCCCCCTGCTTTCCAACCTCGCTCACAACGCAACTCCTTTCAGCGCTCGAGGCAAACGAAAACGGCCGCGACCAGGGCCCCGCCTTCCGAAGAAAGAGGAGCCTTGGTCGCGGCCGGTGCTCTTGATCACCCTTCCTGTTCGCGCCATGCAAAGCGCTATTTGGGTCGTGGTGACATCCGTCCGATTATCTACAGAACAACCTGTCGGGAGGGGCGCCCGCGCGCTTCACCTAGGGCAGTCATCGGAGAACAAAATAGGGACAAACCGTCCCGACTGTCAACGGCCCGCTACGGCGGGCTGCGGAAAATCGATGACTTTGGCGGCCGTCGACCTCGCAAGATACCTCGCCCACGCGTCCATCAACTTCCGCCGGCGCGCGAGTGCGTCGCTCCGTCGATAAGCGACCTCAGTGTCATCCCCGACTCTGTGCGCTAGCGCCGCCTCCGCCAGCTCGCGGGGGAACGTGGTCGCGTCCCCACACCAATCGCGAAAGGCGCTCCGGAATCCGTGCGGGGTGAGATGGCCGACTTTCATTCGCCGCATGAGCATCGCGAACGCCATCACGGAAAGTGGCCTCTGCGGTCGCTCCCCAGGAAAGACGAAATCGCTGACGCGCGTCTCGAGCAAAGCGGTGACTATTGTCACGGCATGATCTGACAGCGGGACGCGGTGAACCTTCCCCGCCTTCATACGTGCGGCCGGAACCGTCCACACCCTGCCTGCCAGGTCGAACTCGTCAAATCGCGCACCTAGCACCTCTCCTGACCGCGCGGCCGTCAGGATGAGGAACTCTAGGCCACGCGCCGCCATCGCGTCGGCGCGCTGAAGGCGCGCCACAAAGGCTGGCACGTCGGTATAGGCCATTGCAGCGTGATGGCCTCTGGCGAGCTTCTGTCGGGCCGGTAGGGCATTCCGAAGGTGTCCGCGCCAACGCGCAGGATTCTCGCCCGATCGCCATCCTTTTACCTGCGCGAAGTCGAGAACACGCTCGATCCGACCGCGAAGCCGAGCCGCCGTCTCGGCTTTGGATTGCCAGATCGGGTTGAGGACCTCGAGCACGTCTTGCGTGTCGATCGCGGCGACAGCTTTGCTCCGGAGCGCTCGACAATACGTATCCCCCAATGTCATCCGCCACTGGTCGGCATGCTTCTCGTTGCGCCAGCCGGCCACCATCGAAGCGATGAATTGGTCGGCGGCGTCACCGAAGGTCTTGGCGCTCCCCCGATCGCGCTCTGTCAGCGGATCCCTTCCCTCAGCGACTTGCCGCCGACATTGGTCAGCCCTCACGCGAGCGTCGGCTAGCGACACGGTCGGATAGGCGCCAAGGCCCATCTCCCTCCGCTTCCCACCGCGGGGCGTCCACATAAAAAGCCAACTCTTCCCGCCGGTCGGTCCTACGTTGAGATAGAGCCCGCCGCCGTCGCTGTGGCGACCGGATTTCAACGTCCCGCGAACTGCAATTGCCGAAAGCTTCGAGAGAGTGCGAGCCATTGTCCCCACTTCCATCCCCATTTCGAAGTGGGGATGTTAGCGAACGGCGGCGGACGCCGGCAATCGCAAAACGCGTGAAATGCGCGCATACCGTTCATTTTCGGGCGGTCGCGGACGATGGCGGAGAGTAGTGTGAATGACACTCCCTCCGCCATTTCCGACAGAAACGGGCACTGATTGCATTGGGGTTCTAACCTCACCCGTGCCCGTCAATGTTCTCAGCAGCTCGAACCTCGTCCGCGGGCCGCGCCCGTTTTAGCTGCTTGCGACTCGAGTCACGTATTTATGGCAAGGGGCGACCGCGCAGGATCTCGCGGATGCCGTAAGCCCATGGTCATCACTGTTGCAGAACTTGGGCGCAGAGTTGCTACTTTGAGCGGGATTTTCAGGACCTGAACGTCTTGATAACGCTACTCAAACCCCTTCTTCAGGCCTCAAAGCTCCCTACGCACGGTCGCGCGTCCGACGGCAGCTTCCGGCGCCATCTCGGTCGTTCTATGCTCACCATTGGCTCCCCGAAAGCTGCTCGGCCGTTGTGAGACGCTGCTTGGGATCGTCGATCCTCGCGGATGGTCACGTCGAAGACGAAGTTCGACCGCGGGCGGCCCACCGTGCGCCATGGGGTTTATGGCATCCGGACGCAGCCGCAGGGCTTCGCTGCCTTGCTGCCCTTCTTCTCGCACGCGCCCCTGCGTTTGCTCTTGCCACAGCGAACTCTCCAAGCCGTGAGATATATGACTCAGATCTTGACCATCGCCTTGCCGAAATGCCGGCCGGCCAACATGTCGATGAAGGCCTGGGGAGCGTGCTCGATGCCCTCGGTGACATGTTCGCGGTGCGTGAACAGGCCGGCTTGCGACCATTCCAGCGCCTTGTCCACGAACTCCGGAATCCGGTCGAAATAGCGGGAAGCCCGGAAGCCGTCGATCCGCAGCGATTTGTAGACGGCGGGCCAGAGGCTCGGACCGGGCAGGAAGCCGTCGTCGCGGCTGTATTCCGAGACCAGACCGCAGACGATCACGCGCCCGTCCGGATTCATGCGGTCGTAGACGGCGCGCAGGATGTCGCCGCCCACATTCTCGAAGTCGACATCTACCCCGTCGGGACATGCGGCATCGAGCTGTTCCAGGAAATCCGCCGCCTTGTAGTCGACGCATGCATCGAAACCATAGGCATCGACGACGGCGCTACATTTCGCGGCTCCGCCGGCTATGCCGACCGCGCGGGCGCCCAGGATCTTTGCGATCTGGCCAACCGCGGCCCCGGTCGCGCCGGCCGCGGCCGAAACCACCACTGTCTCGCCTGGCCTGGGGCGACCCAGTTCGACCAGGCCGACATAGGCGGTGAAGGACGATAGACCGAGCAGGCTCAGCCACCGCGGCAGCGCCGCGCGTTCCGGATCGATGCGCCGCGCCTCCGAACCCTGCACGGTGGCATGGCTCTGCCAGCCGAACATGCCGAACACATGGTCGCCGGGCCGGTGCAGCGGACTGCGCGATTCCAGCACGATACCCAAGGCCGGGGACGGGATCGTGGCGTTGAGCGGAACGGCCCCGGCATAGGCCGAGACCTCGTTCATGCGAGGCCGCAGTGCCGGATCGAGCGAAAGATAGGTCGTCTCCACAAGGATCTCGCCCTCGCCCGGAATGGCGACAGGGGCCGTGGCGATCTCGAAATCCTCAAGCTTCGGCTGACCTCGAGGCCTCGCGGCAAGCCTGACCTGCGTCGCAGGTTGCACGACCGCGGGAGTCATCGGTCAGTCTTTCTCGGCCACAAGGCGGGACCGCGCCTCGGCGGCCAGATCGGCGCGGCGCACTTTTAGCGACGGCGTGCGCGGGAAAGCCTCGAACAGCAGCAGGAACTCCGGCCACTGATAGCGTGGCAGGCCGGCTCTCTGCAGATGCGCGCGGATTTCCTCGAGATCGAGCGCATGGCCGGGCTTCAGCCGCGCGCAGGCGCAGACCCGCTCGCCCAGCCGGTCGTCCGGGACGCCGATGACCGAGAGCTCCGCGATCGCCGGATGCGTGCCCAGCGCCAGTTCGATCTCCGCCGGCTGGATCATGATGCCGCCGCGCCGGATCATCTCGGACGCGCGGGCGACGAAGGTCAGGAAGCCGCCCTCGTCGAGCCGGCCGCGGTCGCCGGTCGCGAACCAGCCCTCCGGATCGATCGCGCGCGCCGTGAGATCGGGTCGCGCCTGATATCGCCGCAGGCGGTTGGGGCCCCGCAGGAAGACGTTGCCGACCTCGCCCGGCGCTACCGGCCGGCCATGTTCGTCGAGCACTCTCATCTCGGTTCCCGGCAGCGTGCGGCCGTCCGAGCCGAACAGGCCGGAGTCGGCGTCGCCGGGTGCGCATGTGCAATGTCCCATCGATTCCGACATGCCGTACATCGGCAGCGGCACGCCGCAGAACAGGCCTGCCGCCTTGCGCCGTTGCTCTGCCGTCGCGCCCGCCAGTATCGCGCGGCCGAGCGAGCTGAGATCGAAGCTGTCGAGGTCGTCCCGGATCAGCACGTCGTAGCAGTGTGTCGGCATCAGCAGCGTGTAGGTGATGCGTTCGCGCTCGATGACGGAGAGGCAGGTTTCGACATCCCATTTGCGCATGAGCACTGTGGAAGCCCCGGCGAGGAAAGCGAGCATCGCGCCCAACACGGTGCCGCCGACGAAGCCGAACTCCAGGGCGACGAGCACCCGGTCCGAAGGGCCGACCTTGTGGAACCTCGCCAATGCCTCGGCCGCGAAGCGCAGCGAATTGCCGCTGTGGACGACGCCCTTGGGCGCCCCGGTGGAGCCCGAGGAGTAGAGGACGATGGCGTCCGCGTCGGGCGACGGCGGATTTGCGGCCAGGGGCGCAGCGGCGAGACAGGTGGTCCACGGCCGAACTTTGGCATGATCGCCCGCGCTATCGGCGTCCACGACGAAGGCCGCCTTCACCGTTGGCGAATTGGCGAGCACATGCGTGATCGTCGGGCCGGTGTTGTCCTCAAGCAGGATCAGTGCCTCGGCCGCGGCGCTGTCGGCCACGGCGCAGATCTGCGCCGGCGAGAACATCGGCGGCAGCGGGATCGAGACGAAACCCTGGGAATAGCAGGCCAGCAGCGAGGCAAAGGCGTCGATCGAATTGCGTGATTGGACGATGACGGCGGCACCCGGTCGGACGCCTTCCGCAGCGAGGCCTCCGGCGATGCGCTGCGCACGCGCCAGGAGTTCGGGCAACGTCAGGACATGATCGCCTTCCCGTACCGTGGCGGCCCGGCCCGACCCCTGCGCGGCGGAGACAAAGCTCGCCCACAATGGTTCGGAACGCCATGAGCCCTCCGCGTACCAGTCGGGCTCGCCTGAGAGTGCGGTCGTGTCGGCCTGCGTGGTCATCGCTGCGTCTCTCGCTACAATATCTCGAACAGACCGGCAGCCCCCATTCCGCCGCCGATGCACATGGTGACGACGCCGTAGCGCGCCCCGCGGCGCTTGCCTTCGATCAGCACATGACCCGCCATCCGGGCGCCGCTCATGCCGTATGGATGGCCGATCGAGATCGCGCCGCCGTCGACATTGAGCAGTTCGTCGGGAATGCCAAGCCGGTCGCGACAGTAGAGGACCTGTACCGCAAACGCCTCGTTCAGCTCCCAGATGCCGATGTCGTCGATCGTCAGGCCATGCCGTTCGAGCAGGCGCGGCACGGCGAAGACCGGCCCGATGCCCATCTCGTCCGGCTCGCAGCCGGCGACTGCCAGACCGCGGAAGACGCCGAGCGGCTCGAGGCCGCGGCGCTCCGCCTCCGCCTCGCTCATCAGCACGCAGGCGCTGGCGCCGTCCGACAGCTGGCTGGCATTGCCCGCCGTGATGGTGCCGTCCTGGCGCACCGTCTTGAGCCCGGCAAGGCTCTCGGCCGTGGTGTCCGGACGGTTGCCTTCATCCTTCGACAGAACGGTCTCGCGCTGGCTCACGGCTCCTGTCGCCTTGTCGGCAACCGACATCGTCGCCTGCATCGGGACAATCTCGGCGTCGAAACGGCCAGCCGCCTGCGCATCGGCCGTGCGCTTTTGGCTGGCGAGGCTGTAGGCATCCTGGCGTTCGCGCGAGATCCCGTAGCGCGCCGCGACGGTCTCGGCGGTATCGATCATCTGCATGTAGAGCGCGGGCTTGTCGCGCAGGATGTCCTCATCATTCCAGCGGAACAGATTGTAATGCTCGTTCTGCACCAGGCTGATCGATTCCACGCCGCCGGCGACCGCGATGGGAACGCCGTCGAGCGCAATGGCGCGCGCGGCGTTTGCGATCGCCTGCAGCCCCGACCCGCACTGGCGGTCTACCGTCGTGCCGGCCACCTGGACCGGCCATCCCGCCCGGATCAACGCCTGCCGGGCGACGTTGAAGCCGCTGGTGCCCCTGCTGCTGCGCACAGCCGAGGACGACGTCCTCCACCTCGTCTGGCGCTACTCCCGCGCGTTGGATTGCATGGCCGATCGCATGCGCCGCAAGCGAGGGCGCTGAGGTGGCGTTGAAGGCGCCGCGATAGGCGCGGCCGATAGGAGTGCGGGCGGTGGATACGATGACGGCGGCCGGCATGATTCAATTCCCTTAGTTGCGCCCGTCGAGACGGGTCTGTTCCCAGGCCATGTCCGCCGCCTGCGCGGCGAGCTTGCCGACCTCGAGCGCATTGGCGTTCGAGGCGGTCCCCTGAAGCGCCCTGCTGTAGACGCCCTGCAGGATGGCTGCCGTGCGGAACAGCGAGAAGGCCAGATAGTAGTGCCAATGGTCGATGCCCTTGCGCCCGGCCGCGGCACAATAGGTGGCGACATAGTCGGCTTCGCTCGGGATGCCCGTCGCCATATAGTCCAGGTCGCGCAGGCCGCCGACGCCCGGGAAATCCGGATCGACGCGGTACGCGGCAGGCAATTGTAGGCCAGGTCGGGCAGCGGATGGCCGATGGTCGCCAGTTCCCAGTCAAGCACCGCCAGCACCTTGGGCTCGGTTGGATGCAGGATCATGTTCTCCAGCCGGAAGTCGCCATGCGCGATCGCCGCCTCGTCGCCTTCGGGGATGTTGCGGGCGAGCCAAGGCATTACCTTGTCCATCGAGGCGATCTCGTGGGTCCGCGTCACCTCGTACTGCTTGGTCCAGCGCGCGACCTGGCGGGAGACGTAACCGGTCGGTTTGCCGAAGCCCTCGAGGCCGACGGCCCGCCAGTCGACCGTGTGCAGTCTGGCCAGGGTCTCGGCCTGGACGTCGTAGACGGCGCGGCGTTGGCCCGGCGACAGACCGGGCAGCGTCAGGTCGCGGATCACCCGGCCTTCGATGCCTTCCATCACATAGAAGGGTGTGCCTATGACGGACGCGTCCTCGCACAGGACGATCATGCGCGGTACGGGAACGTCCGTTCCGGCCAGCGCCTTCATCACCTGGTACTCGCGCTCGACCTGGTGCGCCGACGGCAGCAGCACGCCTGGCGGCTTCTTGCGCAGCACCCAGACGCGGTCATCCGACTGGATCAGAAACGTCGGATTGGACTGGCCGCCGCGAAACTGTGTGACGCGCGCTTCGCCCTGGTGTCCGGGAATGTGCGGCGCCAGGTAGTCGAGCAGGCGTGCGACCTCGAACTCATGGCCGCTGCGGATTGGAGTCGTTTCGTCGGCGAGACTCATCTTGCGTACCGCCCGTTCACCACGGCTTTGCCGGGAGGTCGCGCCCGAGTTCCATTTTGGCGATCGCGGCGAGATGCACCTCGTCCGGCCCGTCGGTCAGCCGGACCGCGCGGGCAAACGCCCACGCATCAGCGAGGCCGAAATCCTCGCTGACGCCGGCGGCGCCATGCACCTGTATCGCGCGGTCGAGCACGCGGAAGGCCATGTTCGGCGCCGCGACCTTGATCTGGGCGATCTCGCTGCGGGCGGCCTTATTGCCGACCTTGTCCATCATGTTCGCCGCATGCAGCGTGAGCAGGCGCGCCTGGTCGATCTCGATGCGCGACAGGCCGATCGCCTCGCGCACCATTCCCTGGTCCGCCAGCGGCTTGCCGAAGGCGACGCGCTGGCGCGCGCGCGCGATCATTGAGTCGAGTCCTCGCTCGGCCACGCCGATCATCCGCATGCAGTGGTGGATGCGGCCGGGGCCGAGACGACCCTGCGCGATCTCGAAGCCCCGTCCCTCGCCGAGCAGCATGTTCCCGACAGGCACCCGCACGTCCTTGTACTCGATCTCGAAATGGCCGCAGGGAATGTGCTCGTATCCGAACACCTTCAGCGAGCGGACCAGGCGCACGCCCGGAGTGTCCTTCGGCACCAGGATCATGGAATGCTGCTGGTGGCGCGCGGCGTCCGGGTTGGACTTGCACATCACGATGAGGATCTTGGTGCGGTTGTCTCCGGCGCCGGACGTCCACCACTTGCGCCCGTTGAGCACGTAGTGATCGCCGTCGCGGACGCAGGAAAGGCTGATGTTCGTGGCGTCGGAAGACGCGACGGCGGGCTCGGTCATCGAGAAGGCGGAACGGATCTCGCCGTCCAGCAGCGGCTTGAGCCAGAGCTCCTTGTGCTCGTCCGTGCCGTAGCGCTCCAGCACTTCCATGTTGCCGGTGTCCGGCGCCGAGCAGTTGAAGACCTCCGGGCCGATGTAGGAGCGCCCCATGATCTCGCACAGCGGCGCATATTCCAGGTTGGTCAGGCCGGCGCCGTCGTGGCTCTCCGGCAGGAACAGGTTCCACAACCCTTCTGCTTTCGCGCGCAGCTTGAGCTCGTCCATGATGGCGGGACTGTCCCAGCGGTCCGCGAGCTCCGCCTGCTGCGCCTTGTAGACGCTCTCGGCCGGATAGACGTGCTCTTCCATGAACGCCTTGACGCGCCTTTGCAGGTCTAGGGACCGTTCGGAGAACTCGAACATCGACTGGGCCTCCCCCTAATCGCAACCAATGATCAGGGAGATTCCTACGCAATAAAAAGGCAACCGTCTAGTCGGTTGTTTATAATTTATGTCAGATGGCCGTCAGTCCGCCGTCGCTGACGAGCTCGCTGCCGGTGACGAAACCGGACAGCGAAGACAGAAGGAAGACCGCCGCGCCCGCCACTTCTGACGTCAGCGCCAGCCGGCGCATGGGGTTGCGCGCCGCCGCGACGCTCTCCGCCGTCAAGGCCGGGTTTCTGATGCCTGCCACGATCGTATCGGCCATGTTGCCGGCCATCAGGCTGGGGTGAAGCGAGTTGCACCGGATAACCGGGTCGAAGCGGGCTCCGTGCAAGGCGACCGATTTGGACAGGATCCTGACGGCACCCTTCGACGCCGTGTAGGCGACGTGGTCGGCACTTCCGACCAGCCCGCCTGTCGAGCTGACATTGACGATCGACGCGGCGGCGCTCCTGCGCAACAGCGGCCATGTCAGCTTGCAGCCGAGAAACAGGCCGTCGACATTGACCGCCATCACATTGCGGAACGCGGCAAGGTCCGTCGTCTCGACATTGCCGACATGAATGATGCCGGCATTGTTGACGAGTCCGTCGAGCCGGCCGTGCCGCCTGTCGATCTCAGCGCATACCTCGCTCCAGCTGGCTTCGGACGTGACGTCGTGCGCGGCGTCGATCGAGCCGTCCGGTTTGAGATCGGTTGCGAACGGCGTCCCACCCTGTTCCCGCACCGCCGCCACGATCGCGCTGCCCAGGGCGCCCGAGGCGCCCGTCACAAGCCGATCTTGTCCTTGAGCAGCATGCTAGCGCTGCACCGCGATGCCGCGCGCGAAGATCTCGAAGCACTGCCTCGCCACGAGTTCCGGATCGGGATCCCGCGACGGCCGATACCACTGGTAAGCCCAGTTGCAGATGCCGAAGAAGCACAGGGCGGTCAGCCGCACATCGCCGCGAACGAGCACACCGGCGTCCATCCCATCGGACAGGACCTTCATCACCAGCGCGGTGTAATCCTGCCTTTCCTTGCGGATCCTGGCCTGCTGTTCCTCGCTCATTTCGCGCTGATGCTCGAAGAACGAGCGCACCGTGCCCGGGGAGTCCCGCATCTGGGTGAATATGTCCTCGTAGACGCCCCGCAGGATCGCCAGGCAGTCCTGCCCCTCGCGCACGCGTTCGGCCATGTTCTCGCGCATGCGCACGATCATGGACTCCTGCATGTTGAACAGGATCTCGTCCTTGCCCGTGACATAGTGGTAGAGTGTCGGCTTCTTCAGGCCGGCCGCTTCCGCGATCATCTCCATGTTGACGCCGTGATAGCCGACCTGGTCGAAAAGATGCGCTGCTTCGCGCACGATGTCGCTCCGCCTCTGGCGGGTGAGTTCGATGTCGACCTTGGGCCCACGTTTTCGCGGCGCCGGCTTTTCGGTCATCATCGTCCCGTCCCGATCTTGGCTTGAATCGTTCACCGACACTGCCTTCCCTTCGTTTCGTCCCGACAGATAACAGGGAAATTATAAACCGTCCAGAAAGTCGAATTAATCCGGTCGTGTCTCCGCACGTATCACTACCGTGCTGTGCACTTGACAACGAGTCTCTTTGTCGGCATTCATGGACCGACTAGTCAGTCGATCATATCAATCCGCCTCATTCGGCCCTCGAAGCAGGCGCCAAGGAACGCACAGGAGAGGAAAATGAACCAGGTTGTTACCGAGGATGTCGTCCAGTATGAGGTGAAAGGTCCTGTCGCCACGATCTGGATCAACCGCCCGCATGTGAAGAATTGCGTGAGCCCACGCGTGCTCGACCTGCTGGGCGAGTTCGGCCGTCGGGCCGAAGCGGACAAGAGCGTCAGGGTCGTCGTCTTCCGCGGACGCGGCAACACCTTCTGCGCTGGTGCCGACCTGGGCCAGCTGGTCGGCCCCGCCCTGCACACCACGGTCGACTCGCTCGATCTGGCGCAGCAGTCGGCCCGCACTTACAATCACTTCTTCAACATGAAGAAGCCGACCATCGCCGCGGTCGAGGGCTACGCCGTCGCCGGCGGATTCGAACTCATGATCTCTTGCGATTTCGCACTTGCAACCACCACGGCGCGCATCGGCGATTTCCATATTCGCCGTGCGCTGTTCGGCGGCGCCGGCCCGATCTACCGCCTGCCGCGCTATATCGGCCTGCGCAAGTCCAAGGAGCTGATGCTGACCGGCAAGCTGCTCAGTGGAACCGAGGCGATGGAATGGGGCTTGGTCAACGATGTTTCGGAACCGGATCAGTTCGACGCGCTGATCGAGAAGTTCTGCGAACCGCTGATCGACAAGAGCCCGTTCTGCATGTGGATGACCAAGGAAGCGATCAACCGCGGCCTCGACGCCGACACGGAATCCCTGATCACGCTCGAGACCATGACCTGCAACGTCGTCCACCAGTCGGCCGACGCCAAGGAAGGCGTGAGCGCGTTCCTGGAGAAGCGCCAGCCGACTTGGGTCGGCAGGTAGAACCCTTCCTCCCGTAGGCCCCGCGCCATAGCTGCGCGGGGCCGCTTTTTCGAGGAACGGCAATGGCGGACGGTGATGAATTCGGGCCCGGCTTTCTGACGGGCCTCGCCTCGCTGAAGGGGCGCACGGCGCTCATCCTTGGCGGGCATGGAGAACTTGCCCGCGCGATGGCGGCGGCGCTTGCGGACCACGGTGCCAGCATCGTCCTGGCGGCCCGCAAACTGAACCAGTGCCAGGCTTTGGCGGACGACATCGCGGCGACGTTCGGAGTAGAGACCGTCGCGCTCGCCTGCGACATCTCCGACGAGGCGCAGGTCAAGGCCGCGGTCGCTTCCGTGCAGGAACGCTTCGGACGGCTGGACATCCTGATCAACAATGCCGGCGCATCCTGGTCCGGCGCACCCGAGGACATTCCGCTTTCCGGCTGGAACAAGATCGTCGACGTGAACCTGACCGGCGCCTTCATCGCCGCGCGCGAGGCCGCCAGGCTGATGATTAAGCATGGCAAGGGCGCGATCATCTTTGTCGCCTCGACCGGGGGACTGACCTCATTCACGCCCGAGCGGGCCCAGATCGTGCCCTACACCACGACAAAGGCGGCGCTCATCCACCTGACGCGGGACCTCGCCGCGCAGTGGGCGCACCGCGGCATACGCGTTAACGCCATCGCGCCGGGCCAGATGCGCTCGGGCCTGACGCTGACCGTGCCGGACGACATCGTGGAGCAGATGCGCGCCGACATTCCGATGAAGCGGCTGGGCGATCCGAACGAGCTCGCCGCCGCGGTGGCCTTCCTGGCCTCGGATGGCGCGAGCTACGTGACCGGCCAGACGCTCGTCATCGACGGCGGCCTGACACTCACCTGAACAGGTCGGCCACCCGCCGGCGGAACATGACCGGGAGGGATCATGAACTACGACCGATACGAGGCCATCGAGGTGGGCCGCGAAGGGCGCAAGCTGACCCTGACACTGAGCAATCCCGCAGCGCTCAACGCAGTCACCGCCAGGATGCATGCCGAGTTGTCGACCATTTTCATCGATGCCGGCCAGGACGACGAGACCGATGTCGTGGTGCTGACCGGCGCCGGCACGGCCTTCTGCGCCGGGGGCGACATCAACTGGATGCAGACACTGCTCGACGCGCCGGGCGGCATGGCCGGCATCGGCATCGAGGGCCGGCGGATCATCCATTCGCTGCTCGATCTCGACAAGCCGGTCATCTGCCGGATGAACGGCGACGCGATCGGCCTCGGTGCGACCCTTGCCCTGTTCTGCGACGTGGTGATCGCCGACAGGAACGCACGCATCGGCGACCCGCACGTCCGCGTCGGGCTGGTGGCCGGCGACGGCGGCGCCGTGATCTGGCCGCAACTCGTCGGCTATTCCCGCGCCAAGCAGTTTCTCATGACCGGCGACCTGATCGGCGCCGAGCGCGCCGAGGCGATCGGCCTCGTCAACATCGTCGTGCCGGCCGACAAGCTCGACGAGGAAGTGGCCCGCTTCGCCGACAAGCTTCTCCGTGGCGCGCAGCACGCGATCCGCTGGACGAAAATGTCGGTCAACATCGGTCTCAGGCAGCTCGCCGATTCCGTCCTCGACGCTTCACTCGGCTATGAGGTCGCCTCCAGCATGCTGCCCGACCATCGCGAAGCGGTCGCCGCCTTCCGCGAAGGGCGGCGCCCTGCCTTCGATCGCAGATAGATTCTCCAGTTCGCCAGTCGCTCGAGGTGCCAGTGGCGGTCGCCGCCCTCCTGGCGCAGCGCCCACAGGCGCCGGTACTCAATGGCTCACGACCAACTCGTCGGTCATGCCGATGCCGCCGTGAATCTGGATCGCTTCGTTGCCGACCCGATGCGCCGCGTCGCAGGCAGTGATCATGGCCGCCGACACCGTGCGCGCGCGCCCGGTTTCGCCTGAAGCGCAGGCCAACGCGGCCGCAGCTGCCAGCGAGCGCGCCTCCTCGCAGGCGATCCACATATCGGCAATACGATGCTGGATCGCCTGGAAGCTGCCGATCGCCACGCCGAACTGCTTACGGGCATGAGCGTAGTCGACGGTCGCGGCGATCAGGGCATCCATCAGGCCAACCATCTCGGCAATCTGCGCCGCCGTGGCGAGGTCGGCGGCGCGTTCCAGCGCGGGGAGCACGGGAGCGTGCTCCAGACGCGACGCCGAGGGCACTGCGCACCCCGACAGCACGATGTCGGCCGCCGGCATGGCGTCGATCCGCGGCCGGGATGTTCGCGTGACCCCATCGCTCCTCGGATCGACGAGAAACAGGGCCGGGTCGCCGCCGACGTTGGCGCTGACGACAAGCAGATCCGCCTCGGCCCCGAACGGCACCATCGGCTTGACGCCGTCCAGCAGGTAGGAGCCGTCTTTGGCGACGGCCGTCGCCGTGATTGCCGCTCGATCGTAGCGCGCCGCAGCTTCCAGGTCCGCGACGGCAGCGACGGCCTGTCCCTCGGCAATGCGTTGCAGCAGGGGCGCCGCTACATCGGACGGAGCCGCTTCGGCGATGAGCGCTGCGGCGTGGATCGAACTTGCAACGATCGGTTCGGGCGGGAGCGCCGGAGCCAGCGCCGCCAGAGCGACCATCGCTTCGACCGCTCCTCCGATGCCTCCCATCTCCTCCGGAATGGCGAGCGACAGGACACCGAGATCGCCCAGCCGGCGCAGCCGCGCACGGTCGAATGCCAGCCGGTGCGGTGACAGGCCGACACCATATTCCTGCTCGGCGAAGCGCTTGACCGAGCCGCCGAAAATGTCTTGTTCGCTCGAGATCAGACCCTGCACGTCGTCATACTCCCAGCAGGCTGCGGCCGATGATGCCGCGCTGGACCTCGTTGGAGCCGCCATAGATGGTAGCCGCCCGTGCCGCGAGCAGCCGCGCGACCACTCCGTTGCGTCTCACCTCCGCCGGGTCGGCGTCGCCCGCCTTCATATGCGGGTCGTAGCGCAGTCCGGCGGGGCCCAGCACATCCATCGCAAATTCGGTCAATGCCTGTTCCAGTTCGGAGCCGCGTATCTTCAGCATGCTGACGGAGGCCGGCGTCGGGCCGCCACTGTCGGCGGTGCGCACGATGCGCAGCGCCGTCCACTCCAGCGCCATCAGCCGCGCGTCGAGTTCGGCCAGCCGCTCGCTCACCCAGGTCCTGCCGGAGAGCGGCGCACCGCCGTCGCGCAGATGGTCGAGCCCCTCGCGGATCAGCCGCAGCGTGCGTTTCTGCTTGCCGATCTCGGCCACCAGCAACCGCTCGTTGCCGAGCAGGAATTTCGCGATCGTCCAGCCGGCATTCTCCTCGCCGACGCGGTCCGCGACAGGCACGCGCACCTCCTCGAAAATGACTTCGTTCAGGTGATGGCGTCCCTCCATCGACACGACCGGCCGCACGATGACGCCCGGCGCCTTCATGTCGATCAGCAGGAAGGAGATACCCGCCTGCGGCTTGCCGTCGGCCCGCGTGCGCACGAGGCAGAAGATACGGTCGGCCCAATGCGCCATCGTCGTCCAGATCTTGCGCCCGTTGACGACATAGTGGTCGCCGTCGCGCACCGCGCGGGTCTTCAGGGAGGCGAGATCGGAGCCCGCATCGGGTTCGGAATAGCCCTGGCACCAGAAGGTGCTGGCGTCGAGGATACCGGGAAGGTAGCGCCGCTTCTGCTCCTCATTGCCGAATTCGCACAGCACCGGGCCGAGATAGTTGACGCCGAAGGGGAGCAGCCAGGGCGCTCCGGCCAGCGAGCATTCCTCGTCAAAGAGATAGGACTGGAGCGCGCTCCAGCCCTTGCCGCCATAGGATTTCGGCCAGGCACCGCACAGCAACCCGCCCGCCGCGAGTGTCTGCTGCCAGCCGACATAGTCGGCGCGGTCGAGATCGACGCCCGCCTCGACCCTTTCCTTGAGCGGACGGGGCAAGGCCCGCGCGCAGAAATCGCGCACGCTCGCGCGGAACGCCTCTTCATCTTTGGTCAGTGGAAAACGCACTCCGTCCTCCCGTCGCAGCGCCTCGATCCTATCCGAATAATATTCAACCGTCCAGTCGGTTGCATTATCTTTACGAGCGACAGATTTGTCCTTAAGAGTATTCGACACGGCGGCGGCAAAGGCGCAAAGAGACCGTGGGCGAGGAAACCATCCGGAGCATTGCGTGGCGGACGACACCGGCAGCCTGAGAAAAGACCGTGCGACGCTCGGCAAGCTGACCGACGCCTCGAGCGCGCTGCGCCCGTTTCTGCGGGACGGCATGTGCATCGGACTCGGCGGCTTCGGCCTGGATCGCAAGCCGATGGCGTTGGTGCGTGAAATCGCCGCCTCGCCGGTGCGCGGGCTAACGCTCGAAACCTTCGCCGGCGGGCTGGACGTGGAGGTGCTGCTGGCCGCCGGCAAGGTGGCACGGATCTGCGCTTGCCATGTCGGGCTGGACCATTTCGGCCTTGCACCCCTGTTCCGGACGGCGCGGCAATCCGCCGGCGTCGACTTCGAGGAATGGTCCGAGTGGACACAGCTCGCAGCCTGGCGCGCCGCCGCCGAAAAGGCCCCCTACGCGGTCGTTCCCCTTGATCCGGCGACCGACCTGCTCAGGATCAATCGCCATATTGCCCCCGCCCCCGCCCTTTTCGGCATGGAACAGGCCTTCGCCGTCCGCGCGCCGACCTTCGATCTCGCCATCCTGCATGCCGAAGCGGTCCATCCCGACGGCTGGGCGATCGCAGAAGGCGACACCTATCTCGATCCCATCCTCGCGCGGGCGGCGAAACGGGTTGTGGTGTCCGCCGAACGGTTGATCGACGACGCGGAACTTGAACGTCGCCATCGCGACGTGCACCTGATCAGTGCGGTCGTCGACGCAGTCGTCCTCGCGCCAGGAGGCGCGCTGCCGGGAAGCTGCCTGCCGAACTACATGCTCGATTTTCCGACGATGCGACGCTATGTCGAAGCATCCGCCGCCGGCGCGAGCGCGGCCGATCTGTCGGCCATCGCCTTGTCCCGGCTCGAACGCGCGGGAGACGAACCATGAGCCGCGCCGACCGCCTGTCCTGGACGATCGCCCGTCACGTCAGGCACCTTCCAGCCGGCACCGCTTTCACGGCCACCTCGTCCGCAACCCTGGGCGTGCGTCTCGCCCAGCAGCTCCTTGGCTGTCGCCTCAGCCTGTGGGGGCATGGCGGCGCCTACGACCCGGCAGGCATTCTGTCCCTGCATGCCCGCCCCTGGCTGTTCAATCGAAGGCCCCACGCCCGCGTCACGCTTCCCGGCGTGTTCGACACTCAGTCCGAACCGCATGCGCTGCTCGCCACGCCGGCGCAGGTCGACGGCCGGGCCAACGCCAATCTTTCCGGCCTCGGCGATCCATCCCAGCCTAAGGTGGCTTTCGGCGGCACCCGCGGCCTGCCCGACGCGCGCGCGGTCCATTTCGTCCTGCCGGTCCATTCGGCGCGGCAGTTGGTCGAGAAGGTCGATTTCGTCTCAACCTGCGCGGCGACCCGCGACACGCCCTCGCTCCTGTTCACCGAACTCTGCGTGATGCGCTGGTCGCACGAAGCCGGCGCCTGGACGCTGGAAGAGATCGCAGATGAGATCGATATCGACGGCCTGCGCGAAAGAACCGGTTTCAAGTTCATCGTCTCGGACGGACTGATGCCGATCGAGGACATGTCCGACGCCGCGCGCTCACTGCTGGCCGACATTGACCCGCTTGGCCTGCGCGACCTCGATTTCATCAGCGACCGCTCCCAGTTGCTCGACGCATTCCAGCGCATCTACGAGGCCGAAGCCGATCTGGTCGGCCGCGATCGCGCACCGCGCTGATATCGCCTCAGGAGAAGACATGATGGACGATCTCAATCGGATGCTGGCCGAGCGCGCCTGCGAAAAGCTGACCTATTCATACGCAAACCTGCTCGACGCCTACGAGCACGACAGCTTCCTCGCCATGTGGACGGAAGACGCCGTGCTCAACATGCTCGGCCGCGCCTATGAAGGGACAAAGAACATCCTCGCTTGGCTCGAGGCGCGCGAGCAGGATCTGGTCTGCCGGCACCTCGTGACCAATGTCGTCACCGAGATCATCGACGACACGAGAGCGACCGGCTTCTGCTGCACGATCGCCTACCGCGCGCGCGGCTGGCGCGGCCGCGAGCCTGGCCCGCTCGAAGCCCCTCCGTTCCTCGTCCAGCACCAATCCGAATTCCGCAGGCATCCGGTCCGGGGCTGGCTCTTTTCCCGGCGCGACGTCTCCGCCGCTCTCGTCGGTGCCGAGCAGCTGGCCGCGCTGCAGTCCGGCCAGGGCCTGCAGGCGCACAGGACGAAGACCTGAGGTCAGACGGCGGTGAAGCCGCCGTCGACGACCAGTTCCGTTCCATTGACGTAGCTCGCGGCATCGGAGGCGAGGAACAGGATGCCGGCTGCAATTTCCTCCGGCTCGGCCAGCCGTCCCTGCGGCACGGTGCTACGGCGCGCGTTGCGCGCCTCCTCGCCGGTCTGCTTCGACAGCGGCGTGTCGACGAAGCCGGGATGGATCGAATTGGCCCGCACCGGCTTGCCGGCTGCCGCGCATTCGATCGCGGTCGCCTTCGTCAGCAGGTGAACGCCGGCCTTGGCAGCACTGTAGGGTCCGGAGCCGACGCCGGCTACCAGGCTGCGGATCGAGGACATGTTGACGATCGACCCCTTGCCCGACTTCTCGAGTAGCGGCATGGAGTTACGGGTTCCGAGAAAGACGCTGTCGAGATTGATCGCGATCACCCTGCGCCATTGTTCGAAACTCGTGTCGAACAGGCTGCGCAACTCGCCCCAGCCGGCATTGTTCACCAGCACGTCGAGCTTGCCGAATGCGCGCTCGACCTCGCCCATTGCGGCGATCCAGTCGGCCTCTGAGGTCACGTCGAGCCGTATCCCGCAGTGGCCGGTTCCCGGTAATGCGTCGACGGTGACCTTCAGCGCAGCCTCGTCTATGTCGCACAGGACGACGGTCGCGCCCTCGCTTGCGAAGGCACGCGCGGTGGCGGCGCCGATCCCCTTTGCGGCGCCCGTCACGAGTACGATCCGGCCGCCAAACCGCCCACACGGCATGATCTCGTCACCGGCCATTGACGTCGCCCGTGGCAAGCGCCAGCAGATCCACCGGCGTCGGGTTTCGACGCTCCAGCATGTCTTCCATGCGGGCGCGGATTGCGCCGTCGAACGCCGTGGTCGTGACCAGATAGAACTGTCGACGGATCATCGCCTCGATGACCATCGCGGCGACGGCATCGGGATCGAGCCCTCTGGCCGTGACGGCGTCGGACGCCGCCTGCATCGCCGCGATCTCGTCCGACCGCTCGCCCTCCGTCCGTAGGCCGGCTGGCCGGTTGCGCTCCGACGTGCCGATAGCGGTCCTGACCACACCGGGACAGAGCGCGGTCACGCCGATGGGCGAGCCCTCCTCCGCCAGCGATGAATACAGGGCCTCCGTCGCCCGCAGCGCGGCGTGCTTCGACGCCCCGTAGACCGGCGAACCCGCCCCGCCATAGAGCCCGGCCACCGAGATCGTGTTGACGATGTGGCCCCACCCGCCGACCGCGCGCATGCGCGGCACGAAGCTGCGGATGCCGTGGACGACGCCCATCAGGTTAACGTCGATCGCCCACCGCCAGTCCTCGACCGAGAACTCCCACACCGGCCGATAGCGGCCCGCCGGAACGATGCCGGCATTGTTGCAGACGACATGCGCGGCGCCGAACGCATCGTAGGCGCGGACCGCGAGCGCTTCCACCGCCTCGCCGCTGGAGACGTCGGTTACCAACGTCTCGACCTCGTAGCCGTCCGCACGGAGACCTTCGGCCAATGTTTCCAGCGGTGCTTTCTCGATGTCGGCCAGCACAAGCCGCATCCCTTCCCGTGCGAAGCGCAGAGCCAGCCCGCGCCCGATACCGCTGGCCGCACCGGTCACGACCGCGACCTTGTCTTGAAGCTCAATCATCGCCGACCTCCTGAAGGCAGAGACGTGGAGTGCGCCTTAGAACCCGGCCGTGCGCATTGCGCGAAAGGCGAATGTCGAGGCAAGTGCCAGTCCACCGCTGTAGCCGCGGCGGAAAACGTTGCCGACATCCGCGCCGGCAACGTAGAGTCCCCCGATCGACTCGCCGAACGGATCGAGCACACGCGCCTTGGCGTCCGCCAGCAGACCGCCGAAGGTGAAGGTGATCGCCGATACGACCTCCAGCACATAGTAAGGCGCACGGTCGAGCGGACGGTCGTGCGCCTCGCGCGGCGGCACGGCGCGCTCGGGCTCGATGCTCATCTGCCGGTTGAAGGCGCTGAGCCCCGCGACGCAGGCCGCGCCGTCGAAGCCGAGCCTGTCGGCGATGCCGGCGATCTCCTCGAGCGTCGCCGCCTTGCCGCCACGCGCGCCGGCGTCGATGGCGATCTGAAAGCGGTCCAGCGGCTCCGCGCCCGCGACGGGCGGCACGACCGCATGATCGTCCTGCACGCGCTGGTCCCAGACCAACAGCGCGCTCGCGCCGGGCTGGCGCAGCGTCAGCTGCGAACTGGCGTGGTCGTCGTCGCTTTCGTCGACGAAGCGTTTCCCGACGCGGTTGAGCAGCACGCCGTGGCTCGAATGGGCTTGCGTGTATTTGACGAAATCGGAATCGGTTCGGAACGGCACCGGAGTTGCGACGAGATGACCGTAATAGCCCGTATTGGGTCCGGCCCACGCGCCGCCGGCGGCGATGCCGAGCGAAAGACCAGCTCCGCTGCTCGTGAGGTTGGAGCGGAGGCCCATGACCCGCGCCGCCGGGTGGATGTGGCGGGCGCGCAATTCAGCATCGCCCTGGAAGCCGCCTGTCGCAATGAGAACATTGGCTGCGCGCAGCTCGGTCTCGCCATCCGGATGGGCGGTGACCACACCGGACACGCGGCCGTCTTCGCAGATGATCTCGCGCGTATCCGTGCCACGCACGACGATGCCGCCGGCCGCCTCGACCTCGCTCACGGCCTTGCGCAGATGATCCTGCATGTCGATCTGGCAGCCGCGGCCGTAAAGCACCTTCTGGGGTGGCCGCATGGAGATGCCGCGCGCGCGCATCCAGCCGAGCACCTCCGGATATTCCTCGATGATCACGGCGTGCAGGCGTGGATCTCCATCGTCGTGCAGGTTCATCTGCGCGAGCGACGTGGCGGTCCAGACATAGCCGCCGGACAAGGCGGCCGAACCGCCGATGTCCGCCGCCTTCTCGACAACCACGACCTTCGCGCCCTTGCCTGCGGCGCGCGCGGCAGCCGTCATGCCCGCCATCCCGCCGCCGATCACGACGAGATCGCAATCCAGGCATTCGCGCGTATTCAATGCGCTTCCTTTCCGATGTAGCCGCTGACCAGCGCAGCATTGGCCTCGTCACCCGTCGGCGGGCCGGAATAGACGACACGGCCACGGTCGAGAATGATCATGCGGTCGGAGTGGCGCACCGCATTCGTCGCCATCTGCTCCATCAGCAGGATGGTCACGCCCTTGCCGTGAAGTTCGGCCAGCTGCTCGTAGACCTGCTTGATCAGGATCGGAGCGAGGCCCATGGAGGGCTCGTCGATGATCAGCGTCTGCGGCTCGGCCATCAGCGCCCGCCCGATGGCGAGCATCTGCTGCTCTCCGCCCGACAGCGTGGCCGCAGCGCGGCCGAGATCGTCGCGCACCGCCTTCGGCAGGCCCTCGGCCACGGCCTTCACGCGGGTGGCGATTTCCTCGCGCGAGGCACCCGCCGCGTAGCCGCCCAGCAGCAGGTTCTCGCGCACCGAGAGTTGCCCGAAGAGCCGGCGGCCCTCTGGGACAAGGCTAATGCGCTGTTCGCGCGCGCTGCCGTTGAGCGGCGCGCCATTGGCGGCGACCTTGCCGGCGCTGGGATGCATCAAGCCCGACAGGATCATCGCCAGCGTCGACTTGCCGGCACCGTTCGCCCCGAGGACGGAGACGAAGCTGCCCCTGTCGATGTCGACCGAAACCTTGTCGAGCGCCAGCACGCCGCCGTAGCGGTGCAGGACGTCCTGCGCCGACAGGACCGGCAGCGCCGCAGGGACGTCGGTGCGCGCAGCCTTGTCGAGCGGAACGTCCGCTGTCTCGGTCAGGCCGAAATAGGCTTCGCGGACCTTCGGATCGTTGCGGATCTCCTCCGGCTTGCCGCGCGCGATGACACATCCGAAGTCGAGCACGACGATATTGTCGGCCAGGTCGAAGATCTCGTGCACCGCGTGATCGATGATCAGGATCGTAAGCCCCGCGGCCTTCAGCTCGCGCAGCATCTGGCGCAGCTTCGTGCTCTCTTCGGTGTCGAGGCCTGAGAACGGCTCGTCCATGGCCAGGAACCCGGCGCCACCGGCCATCGCACGCGCAATATCGGAGACTTTCTGGATGCCGAACGGCAGTTCGCGCGGATAGCTGTCGGCAACCTGCTCTAGTCCAAGGCCGGAAATGATGCGCTGGGCGACCATGTCGGGATCGACGAGCTTCGCGCCCGCCTTGCGCCGCGCCGCCACCCCCTGTCTGGCCACGACGCGCAGCATGTCGCCGATGGTCAGTTCGGAAAAGAGTTCGGCGTGCTGGAAGGTCCGGCCGAAGCCGGCGTGCATCCGCTGCCAGGGCGACAGCGCCAGGAGATCGCTCTCCCCAAGCTTGATGCCGCGCACCGTCGTCGCGGTATAGAAACCCGAGAGCACGTTGAGCAAGCTGGTCTTGCCCGACCCGTTCGGGCCGATCAGACCGACGACGTTGCCGGACGGAACCTCAAGCGAGACGTCCTGCAGGGCCTTCACGCCGCCGAACTGCACGCTCAGGCCATCGACCGACAGCGCCAGGCCCGAAACCGGAAGGACGTCCGCGACAAGCGCGGCCAGATCGTGCGCCTGCCCGATCGACAATTCGAGCTCCCGGTCGCCGCGGCGCCGGCGGGCGATCATCTCGATCAGCGACGGCACGACGCCCCGGCGCAGGAAGAGGAGGACGCCCACCATGGTAATCCCGTAGATGAAGGGGGCGACATTGTTGGTGCCGCGCGCGAATTCGGGAACGAGCACGATGAAGGCCGCGCCGAACACCGCTCCGACCAGCGAACCGGTGCCGCCCACCACGGTGGAAACCAGCATCTATGCGCCGGCATTGAGCGAGAAGGCCTCCGGGTCGAGATAGCTCATCGCCACGGCCATCGACACGCCCGAGACAGCCCCGAGCGCAGCGCTGATGGCGAAGGCGATGGCATTCTCGCGCGGCGGAACGAAGCCGACGGCCATCGCGGCGGTGCGCTGGCTCTTTACGGCCAGCCAGCGGCGTCCGATCGGGCCCTGGACGATCAGGTCGACGGCGAGGAAGGCGAGCGTGGCGACGATGATGCAGAAGCCGGCGGCCTGGGACAGCCCGATATTGCCCTGATAGAGGATCGACGGAATAGGCGGCACCGCGATGCCCTGCTCACCCCCGGTGAACTGGTCCCAGTGGCCGATCAGCTCGAAGGCCGTGAGGCTGAGCGCCAGGGTCAAGAGCCCGAAATAGAGGACGGAGAAACGGCCCGCCGCCATGCCGAGCACATATCCGACCGCACCGGCGACAATGATCGAAATGACGATGATCGCTTCCATCGGCACGCCTTCCATGCCGAGATTGACCGCCATATAGGCGCCGATCGCGGTGAAGGCGGTGTGGCCGATCGGCCAGATGCCGCAGAAGCCGGCCAGCATCGACACTGCCATCGTCACGACTGCAAGATAGCTGATCGCGACGATGAGGAAGGTATAGTATTCGCCCGTGAGCTTCAGTGGTCCGGTCGCAGCCCAGGCGGCGATGCCGACGAGAAGGATCGCAGCGAGGCGCAGGAGCCGGCTCGACCTGGTCGCTTTGCCGGCCATCACACACGCTCCTTGCGCAGCGCACCCATGAAGCCGGCCGGCCGGATGAACAGCACGGCGACGATCACGGCGAACACGATCGTGTCGCGGTAGTTGGCCGAAATGTATGTGCCGGCCACGTTGTCGAGCACCCCGATGATGAAGCCGCCCAGCACTGCTCCCGGCATGCTGGTCATGCCGCCGAGGAACACCCCGGCGAAGGCGCGGAACAGCGGGGCATGGGCGATATAGGGATTGAGCGAGGATTCGGCCGCCAGGAACAGCATCGCGATGGCGGCGAGCGCGCAGCCAAGGAACCAGGCGATCGTGGCGATCCGCCCCGTCTTGAAGCCGAGCATGCGCGCGGCAAGCGGATCCTCCGCGCTGGCGCGCATGGCGATGCCGAACGGCATGTAGCCGAAGAACCAGGCTACGAAGCCCATTGCGAGCAGTGCGACCACGGACGCCGCTATCTTGTTGAGTGAGATCGGGACGTTGAACACGTTGATCCAGCCGTCAACGAGCGGCGGGAAGGCACGCGCCTCATGGCCCCAGAACGCCCCCATGGCAGCCTGCAGGACGAGCCCCAGCCCGATCGTGACCACCAGCGCGACGAACAGGACATGATGCCCATGGCCGAGAGGCCTGATCAGCACGCGCTCGGACACCGTGCCGAGCACGCCGGCAACGACGATGGCGAGCAGGAAGGCCAGCGCCACCGCACCCCGACAGTGATGGCCGACAGCGCCACGAATACCGACACCGTGCCCATGTCGCCAATGGCAAAGTTCACCGTATCGGTGGAGCGGAAGATGATGACGATGCCGAGCGCGAGAAGCGCATAGGCCGAACCGTTCGCCATCCCCGACACGACTACAGAGATCAGGTCGCCCAAAGAACCCTCCAGGGAAGTTGTCTCAGCCGGAGCTTATGTGGTGGTGACCGTACTGGCGACCGCGTTTCGCCGCCGCCAGATTTCCGTCCGGAGCCGCCGGGCCGGAAGCCCGGCGTCCTCCGCCGATGCGCCTATTTGAACGAGTCCGTGTCGATTGCATCGCCTGCGGATTCCCATTTGCCCGCCTTGATGGTCATCGGGTTGAGGAAATGCCCGCCGAGCGGCTTGTCGGACGAAAAAGTCACCGGCGGGAACACGCCAGAGTCATACGCCTTGAGCTCATGGAAACCTTCGATGAGGGATGCGCGCGTCAAGGGTTCCTTGGCCTTCGATAGTCCCTCGACGAAGATCTTCGCCGCGCCATAGCCGAGGAAGGAGACGAAATCCGGCTTCTGGTCGGGAAAATATTTCGCCAGTCGGTCGCGATATTCCTGCGCCGCGGGCGTGTCGGCGAAGGGAGACGTCGTCAGCGAGGCCGCTTTCAGGCCTTCGACATATTCGCCGCCGAGCTCGATCGTGGCGTTGGCGACATTCGGTGCGTAGGTGTAGATCTGAATGTTCGATCCGGCCTGGCGCAACGCCTTCGAGAGCAAGGCGACCTCCTGAAGCAGCTGGATCGAGACGATCGCTTCCGGATTCTTGTTGATTATGTCGCGCGCGATCGGGCCGTAGTCGGTGGTGCCGATCTTGACGGCAAGCTTTTCCACGGTCGCGCCGGCGTCAACCGCCTTCGCGCCCGGCTCGACATTGTTGACGACGTTCTCGAACGCGGCGGCGGCGCCGAAGATTCCGAGGATCTTCTTGTGACCGTCCTGGACCGCCCAGCGGCCCAGCGCGTTGGCCTGATCCTCATAGAGGACGTGCAGACCCAGGAGGCCCGGTGTCGGTGTCGGCTTATACCAGTCGAGCGCGCCGCCGTAAGGCAACAGCATGGGCAGTTTGTGCTCTGCGACTGCGAACGGGAACGTCGCGGCGGTCTGCGCCGTGCCGTGCGGAATGACGGCGGCGAGAATGTTGTCGCTGGTGATCAGCTTGCGGGCTATGGCGATGGTCTGCTGCGGATTGTAGGCGCTGTCCTCGACGAGCCATTCGATCTTTCGCCCGCCGACTCCGCCAGCATCGTTGACGGCGTTGATGAGGGCATCCGCGCCGGCGCGGATCGGTACTCCGTAGACCGCAACCGGGCCTGTCAGCGCGATCCAGCTGCCGACCTTCACGCTGTCGGCGGTGACGCCGGGCGCCTCCTCGGCCGCGGCCGGGCTCATGGAAATGCCGATGCCGAGCGCCGTGGCGAGCGCAAGCGACCTGAAGGAACTCAGGTATGTCATCAAATCCTCCCCTGTGGTTGTTATTAGACCAACCAGACGGTCTATTAATTATTCGAGACCGACGCAGGCGTCAAGATCGCGTGCTCGATAAATATATGACCGACTGGACGGACGGCTTTTTATAAAGTAAAGCTCTCAAGCATCGACGGTCGGTTCCTGCAGTCCCGCGGCGGTTCGCACACCGGCCAAGGCCAAGCGATCGGGATAGGAACCCATGCCACATTTTGCTGCAATCGGCTTCGACCATCCGCCCCACTCCATGCACCTGCGCGACCGCCACCGCCCCGAGCACCGCCGCTTCGTCCTCGACAATGTCGCACCGATCCGGATGACGGGCGCGATGCGGGACGCGCATGGCAACCAGTGCGGCACCATCTACGTGTTCGAGGCGGGGTCGGAAGCCGAGGTGTGGGAGTGGGTGCGCAAAGAGCCGTTCTATGTCAACGGCGTCTATGCAACGATGCGCGTCGTCGAGTGGTCTCCAGCCTACAATCTACTTGAAAAGTGCGATTGGCCGACTTGAGCAGGTTTCCGGCACTTTTGCTTCGGGGAACCGACCAGGCGGCAGGTCATTCTGCCGAGCGTGGCGCGCGGGCTGCGCGCTCAACGGTGTGGCTGTTCCTCGACCGGCGCGGCATCACGAAAAAAAGACGGCGCACGCCGCCGAGCAACAGCGCGCGGACGTCCTGCGCCGCCGCATGGCTTGGTTCGACGGCCAACTCGATCGAGACGGCTTTCTCGAAGCTCAAGGCCCGCCCGAGCGATGCTGCTACCAGAACCACCGACGAACTCTGCTCGGCCGTCGCCGACTACCTCTCAGCCTTCACCGCCAAGGAATGCCGGCGCCACTTCGAGGCCGCCGGATATGGCTCGGATTAGGACGAATCTGTTCCAGTTCTTTGAGTCAGGACAATGGGGCGCAAAGCTGCCTTCCGTAAGCGGAAGTGTGGCCATCGTCATCAGCCTGCACGGTGAAGCTATCTGCTCGAAGATCCCGGCCGACGGGACTTCGTCAACAAACCCGGTCGAACAAGATCGATACCTAGCGGGAATGTCGAGAAGAAGCTGGTGCTGCCAGAGAGGATTGAACTCTCGACCTCTCCCTTACCAAGGGAGTGCTCTACCACTGAGCTACGGCAGCGTCTCCAGGAACGCGGCGGCTTTTGCCACACGAAGGCCTGATGCGCAAGCGGGGTCGGAATGGTATTGCAAAGACATGTCCCGTGGGTTTCGTCACGGGTCAACGGTCAGGTGATCGCACGGGTTTGCTGATGTCGACGAAGAACGAGACGGCAAAGGTCAAGCAGGAGCGTGCTGCGCGGCTGTCGGAGCAGTTGCGTGCCAACCTGATGCGCCGCAAGAGCCAGGCCCGCGCGCGCCGCGAAGGTGCTGCCGACGAGCGCGCGGAGGGCATCGGACTGGCGCAGGAACCTTTTCCCACCCCCGAGGACGACGAAGCATAAGCGGCAAACCGGAATTTCGCCGCATTGAGCTGGCGAATGAGATTCTCCGCGAAGGGGACGCGCGGAGCGCCCGGAATGCCCGCTCCTTGATGCCGGGCGTCGCTTGGTCTAGACGGTTCTTTCCGGCGACTCTCGCGGCGCAGCGCCCCGACGAATGCCATCTCTTCTTCGAAAGACCGTTTCATGGACAGAATCAGGATCACGGGAGGCCGCAAGCTCGAGGGCGTGATCCCAATCTCCGGCGCCAAGAACGCGGCACTCCCGCTGATGATCGCCTCGCTCCTGACGCGCGAGACGCTGACGCTCGAGAACGTGCCTGACCTCGCCGATGTGAACCAGCTCATCAAGATCCTCGGTAACCATGGCGTCGACGTATCGGTGAACGGCCGCCGCGGCAGCCAGAAGGAAGGCTATTCGCGCACGGTCAACTTCACCGCCGGCGAGATCGTCGACACCACCGCACCCTATGAACTGGTGTCGAAGATGCGCGCGTCCTTCTGGGTCATCGGGCCGCTGATTGCGCGCATGGGCGAAGCGAAGGTCTCGCTGCCGGGCGGTTGCGCCATCGGCACGCGGCCGGTCGACCTGTTCCTCGAAGGGCTCGCGGCGCTCGGTGCCGAGATCGACGTCGACAACGGTTATGTGGTGACGCGCGCCAGACACGGCCTGAAGGGCAACCGCTTCGTCTTCCCGAAGGTCTCGGTCGGCGCCACGCATGTGCTGATGATGGCGGCCTCGCTCGCCCGCGGCGAGACGGTGCTGGAAAACGCCGCGCGCGAGCCGGAAATCGTCAACCTCGCCGAATGCCTGACCCTGATGGGCGCGAAGATCTCGGGCGCCGGCACGTCGCGGATCGTGATCGAGGGCGTCGACACGCTGTCCGGCGCCACCTGCAAGATCATCCCGGATCGGATCGAGACCGGCACCTATGCGATGGCGGTGGCGATGGCCGGCGGCGATGTGGTGCTGGAAGGCGCGCGGCCCGAGCTGCTGCAGGCCGCGCTCGACGTGATCGCGCAGACCGGCGCCGAGATCACGCCGCTCAACCACGGCATCCGCGTGCGCCGCAACGGCCACGGCATCGAGCCGGTCGACGTGACGACGGAGCCCTTCCCCGGCTTCCCGACCGATCTCCAGGCGCAGTTCATGGGCCTGATGACCATGTCGAAAGGTCGCTCGCGCATCACCGAGACCATCTTCGAGAACCGCTTCATGCATGTGCAGGAGCTTGCCCGGCTCGGCGCGCACATCACGCTCGCCGGCCAGACCGCCGTCGTCGACGGCGTCTCGAAACTCAAGGGCGCGCCGGTGATGGCGACCGACCTGCGCGCCTCGGTGTCGCTGGTGATCGCCGGGCTCGCAGCGGAAGGCGAGACGGTGGTCAACCGCATCTATCATCTCGACCGCGGCTTTGAGCGGCTGGAAGAGAAGCTGTCCGGCTGCGGCGCCCTGGTCGAGCGTGTCTCCGACTGAGGCGCGCATCCTCCGGTAAATTGTTGCGCCGCATCACGAACCCGCCTAACTACGGGCCGTAACCGACTGGCAACGCCCGCAGAGGCGACGGATCCGCATGGAACAGCTCAAACTCCTCGCCCTCGACGCGGACGGTCTGGAAATCATCTCCGCTCATGTGCAGGACGCGGTGATGCAGGTCGGCGCGCTCGACTGGTCGCCGAAGGACAAGCGTTTCCTGATCGAGATGAACCGCTTCGTCTGGGAAAAGGCCGGCGGAACCTTTCGCAGGCACAATGAGCGGCGGCGCAGCATCCTCCATTTCGACCGCGTTCTTGCAGTGCGCTCGACCGGCATCGACCGCCGCAAGCGGGACGACGTGCTGTCGCTCTTGACGATCGGCTTTGCCGAGGACGATGCGCCGGCCGGCACGATCGAGCTGCTCTTCGCCGGCGGCGGTTCGATTGCCCTTGACGTCGAATGCGTCGAGACGCGCCTGACCGACCTCGGTGCGGCCTGGGGTGCCTCCTCCCGTCCCGAGCACGGGAACTGAGCGGACATGGCAATCACGCTCGACGCAGCCGCGGCCGATTTCGAAGATCGCTTCAAGGCATTCCTCTCCACCAAGCGCGAGGTGTCCGAGGACGTGGACACTGCCGTGCGAAATATCCTCGCGACGGTCAGGGCCGAAGGCGACACAGCGCTGTTCGAATACACGCGGCGTTTCGACCGTTTCGACCCGTCCGGCGGCAAGATGACCGTCACGGCCGCCGAGATCGACGCCGCCTTCGAGGCCGCTGACCCGAAGACAGTCGAGGCGCTGACGCTGGCGCGCGACCGCATCGCCGCGCATCATGCGCGCCAGCGTCCGCAGGACGATCTCTACACCGACGCGATCGGCGTCGAACTCGGCTCGCGCTGGACCGCGGTCGAATCGGCCGGCCTTTACGTGCCGGGCGGCACGGCGAGCTATCCGTCCTCGGTGCTGATGAACGCGCTGCCGGCCAAGGTCGCCGGTGTCGAGCGCGTCGTGATCACCGTTCCGTCGCCCGACGGTCTGATCAATCCGCTGGTGCTCGTCGCGGCGCGGCTTGCCGGCGTGTCCGAGATTCACCGAATCGGTGGCGCGCAGGCGATCGCCGCGCTCGCCTACGGCACGGAGACGATCCGTCCGGTCGTCAAGATCGTCGGCCCGGGCAACGCTTATGTGGCCGCTGCGAAGCGGCAGGTCTTCGGCACCGTCGGCATCGACATGATCGCCGGACCGTCCGAGGTGTTGGTGCTGGCTGATGCCACCAACGATCCTGAATGGATCGCGGCCGACCTGCTCGCTCAGGCCGAACACGACACCGGTGCGCAGTCGATCCTGATTACGAACGACGCCGCATTCGGCCGCGCGGTCGAGGGCGCCGTCGAGCGTCAGCTCGAGCGCCTGCCGCGGGCCGAGACCGCTGCTGCGAGCTGGTGCGACTTCGGCGCAGTTATTCTGGTGCAGGATTTCGAGACCGCCCTCCCCCTCACCAATCGCATCGCGCCTGAGCATCTGGAGCTCGCGATCGGGGGTGCCGACGAATTTGCCGGACGCGTTCGCAATGCCGGCGCGATCTTCATCGGGCGCCACACGCCGGAAGTCATCGGCGACTATGTCGGCGGGTCGAATCACGTCCTACCGACGGCGCGCTCCGCCCGCTTCTCCTCGGGCCTTTCGGTGCTCGATTTCATGAAGCGCACCTCGATCCTGAAGCTCGGTCCTGACCAGTTGCGCCAACTCGCGCCGGCGGCGATTGCGCTGGCCGAGGCGGAGGGCCTCGGCGCACATGCCCGCTCCGTCGCCATCCGGCTCAATCTCTGAGGGCCGCGATGGGGAGGGAGAAGAGCAACGCCCGGCTGGTCGACGTCGAACTCGATGAATCGATCGGCCGCTCTACGCCCGATGTGGAGCATGAACGGGCGGTCGCGATCTTCGATCTGGTCGAGGAGAATTCCTTCCGTCCCGTCTCGGATGTCGGCGAAGGACCCTACAAGCTCAAGCTCTCTTTGCAGGAATCGCGGCTGATCTTCGCCGTTACGCGCGAGAACGGCGAGGCGGTCGTCACGCATATCCTGTCGCTGACGCCGTTCAGGCGCATCGTGAAGGACTATTACCTGATCTGCGAAAGCTATTACGACGCCATCCGCTCGTCCTCGCCATCGCAGATCGAGGCGATCGACATGGGGCGGCGCGGGTTGCACAATGAGGGTTCGCAGACCCTGATGGACCGGCTCGCGGGCAAGATCGAGGTCGATTTCGACACCGCCCGCCGGCTCTTCACCCTTGTCTGCGTCCTACACTGGCGTGGGTGAGGGTCCGGTTCGCCCTTGGCGAATTCATCGTGCCGGCGGCACGATGAAAGGGCCTGAACGGCCCGGAGCTGCCGAACGCAGCGGGTCCCGGCCGGGCAGGCGTTCCGACCAGCCTAACCTCGGGACGGCTCGATGACGCGTCTGCCCGGTTCCGTGCTCTTCCTGTGCGGGCAAAACGTCATCCGTTCGCCGATCGCCGAGCAGCTGGCGCGCGCATTTCTTCCGCGCTCGATATTCATAGCCTCCGCCGGGATCCGGCCGGGCGAGCGCGATCCCTTCGTTGACGCGGTGCTCGCCGAGCGCGGCCTCTCGCTCGGCAATCGCCAGCCGCAGCACCTCGACGAGCTGGAGGACGCCTATTTCGACCTGATCGTGACGCTGGCGCCGGAGGCGCATCATGCCGCGCTGGAGCTGACGCGGTCCGCGGCGGTCGATGTCGAATACTGGCCGATGCCGGATCCGACGACGGCGACCGGAACGCGCGAGCAGATTCTGGATGCCTATCGCGACGTCGCCCTGCGGCTCGATCGGCGCATTCGGGAGAGATTCTCTGCCGGTCGCGCCCTCCCCGCGGCGTCGACATAAGCGCTGTTCACAAAATGCCCGAGATCATATAGGTTCCGCGCGATTTCCGGCCCCAGACTCATCCTGGATCTGTAGCGCCGGTTCTTTTCCGTGAAAAAAGGTATCGAATGCCGAAGGAAGAAGTCCTCGAATTTCCCGGTCTTGTGACCGAATTGCTTCCCAATGCCATGTTCCGCGTCAAGCTCGAGAACGAGCATGAGATCATCGCGCACACGGCAGGGCGGATGCGCAAGAACCGTATCCGCGTGCTCACCGGCGACAAGGTTCTGGTCGAAATGACGCCCTACGACCTGACCAAGGGCCGCATCACCTACCGCTTCAAGTAGGCGGCCGCACCGCGCGGACAATAGAGAGCACCTCGACGGGACTGCTGAAGCGATGAGCGTCTTCCAGAAGCTGGTTCTGGCCTCCGGGTCGCCGCGCCGCATCGAACTTCTGCAGCAGGCGGGCATCGAGCCGGACCGGATCGTGCCGGCGGATGTCGATGAGACGCCGCAGCGTGCCGAACACCCGCGGTCGCTTGCCAAGCGCCTGTCGCGCGAGAAGGCCGAGAAGGCGCTGGAAAAGCTCTCCAAGGACAGCGACTGGGAAGGCGGCTACATCCTCGCCGCCGACACGGTGGTGGCGGTCGGCCGGCGCATCCTGCCCAAGGCGGAGCTGATCGACGAGGCGTCCAACTGCCTGCGCCTGCTCTCCGGCCGCTCGCATCGCGTCTATTCCGGCGTTTGCCTGATCACGCCGTCCGGCAAGGTGCGCCAGAAGCTGGTCGAAAGCCGGGTGCGCTTCAAGCGCTTGTCGCGCGAGGAACTGGAAAGCTACCTCGCCTCGGGCCAGTGGCGCGGCAAGGCGGGCGGCTATGCGATCCAGGGGCTCGCCGGCGCCTTCGTGGTGAAGCTCGTCGGTTCGTACACCAACGTCGTCGGCCTGCCGCTCTACGAGACCGTGAACCTGCTCGCCGGCGACGGCTACAAGGTCTACTTCAACTGGCTTTCCGGAACCCGCGCTGCCTGAAGGCGTTCGCGGGGGATGTGAGGCCCCCTTGGTTCTGTCGAGATGCCTGATCAGTCTACCAACAACGTCACGCCGCTGCGCCCGCGCCGCCCCTGTCCGGAATGCGGCAGGCCTTCGGCGCGCGAGACCTTTCCATTCTGTTCGACCCGCTGCAAGGAAGTCGATCTCAACCGCTGGCTCTCGGGTGCCTATGTCATCCCTGGCAAGGAGGACGAGGAAAACGACGTCAGCAGCGACGAGCGGGAATGAGTCTCGCGGCTTGCTTCCCGAGTTTCGGATTTGTGCTTCCAGGCGCTGGACAGGGCAGAATCCCGTGCTATAACGCGCCCGCTTCCGGTGGCCGCCAACGCCTCCGCCCGGACGACCTCCGGTTCGCCTTCATCCGCGGAAGCCAGTGCCCAGTTAGCTCAGTTGGTAGAGCAGCGGATTGAAAATCCGCGTGTCCGTGGTTCGAATCCGCGACTGGGCACCATCTGCTCTTCTGAAATGAATCAAATGTCTGGACGGCATTTTATGACCGTTGCCGTATCAGGCGGATAGACCCCTGCCCCTCCGGGCGGCTTGACCTGGGGCGATCCGCCCCGCAACAGTCGTCGCCGACACGCAAACTGAAACGAAGGGAACGACGATGGCTGGAGATGCCGGCAGCACGACATCGCTCGCGAGCGAACTCGTCTCGGTGGTGTCGCTTCTCGGCGCTGGCGTGCTCGCAGTGCCGATCTTCAAGCGGCTCGGCCTCGGCTCGGTGCTCGGCTATCTCGCCGCCGGCCTCGCGATCGGTCCCTGGGGCCTGCAGCTCTTCAACGAACCCGGCGCGATTCTCCACATCGCCGAACTCGGCGTGGTGATGTTCCTGTTCATCATCGGTCTGGAGATGCAGCCGTCGCGGCTTTGGGGCCTGCGGGGCGACATCTTCGGGCTCGGGGCCGCGCAGGTCGCCATATGCGGCCTGCTGCTGATGCTCTTCGGCATGGCGATCGGTTTCCCGATCATCCAGTCCTTCGTCGCGGGCATGGGTTTTGTGCTCACCTCCACCGCGATCGTCATGCAGCTCCTGGAGGAAAAGGGCGAGATGGCGACGCAGGCTGGCCAGCGGATGATCTCGATCCTGCTGCTCGAAGATCTCGCCATCGTGCCTCTGCTGGCGATCGTGGCGTTCCTGGCCCCTTCCTCCGGACATGAGGAAGGCAGCTCGCTTTGGACGACCGTCGGCATCGCGGTCGCCGCGCTCGGCGGCCTCGTCATAGCCGGGCGCTACCTGCTCAACCCGATGTTCCAGCTTCTGGCAGCTGCGCATGCGCGCGAGGTGATGACAGCCGCCGCGCTGCTCGTCGTCTTCGGCGCTGCCCTTGCGATGGATCTCGGCGGTCTGTCGATGGCGATGGGCGCATTCCTTGCCGGCGTGTTGCTGTCCGAATCGACCTTCCGTCACCAGCTCGAGGCCGATATCGAGCCGTTCCGCGGCATCCTGCTCGGCCTGTTCTTCATGGGCGTTGGCATGTCGCTCGACCTCGGCGTGCTGACGCGCGAATGGCAGCTCATCGCGGCCAGCGTCGTCGGCTACATGGTACTCAAGTCGATCGGCATCTATACCGTCGCCCGGTTCCTCAGGTCCTCGCACCGCGAAGCATTGATGCGCGCCGTCTATATGGCCCAGGGCGGCGAATTCGCCTTCGTGCTCTATGCGGCCGCCACCAGCGTCGGCATCTTCGACGCCGACATGAACGCGGCGCTGACGGCGACCATCATCATTTCGATGGCGCTGACCCCGCTGATGATCGTATTCCTCCCACGCTTCCTGCCGCCCGAGGAACAGTCCCTCGAAGGCATCGAGGTGGTCGACGGTCTCTCCGGCAACATCCTGATCATCGGCTTCGGCCGTTTCGGCCAGATCGCCAGCCAGCCGCTCATTCTGCGCGGGGCCGACGTGTCGATCATCGACAACGATGTCGAAATGATCCAGGTGGCGGGCCGCTTCGGCTTCAAGGTCTATTACGGCGACGGCACGAGGCTCGACATCCTGCATGCCGCCGGCGCCGACAAGGCGCAGGCCGTGCTGATCTGCGTCGACAAAGCGGACGCGGCCGTGCTGATCGCCGAGCATCTGAAGGCCAATTTCCCGATGGTGCCTGTGTTCGCGCGGGCCTTCGATCGCGGTGCTGCGCTCAAGCTCGTCCATGCTGGCGTGGAATATCAGCTGCGCGAGACGCTCGAATCGGCGCTAACCTTCTCCACCGAGGTGCTCCAGTTCATCGGCGTGCCGTATGCGGACGCGGCCGAGACGATCGAGGAGGTCCGCCGCCGCGACCAGGAGCGCTTCGCCATGCAGCTTGCTGGCGACATCTATTCCGGAAGCGACCTGTTCAAGGGCAACCAGCCTGTGCCCGCGCCCGTCGCCACGCCGAAGCGCGCCGGCAAGGCGCTCAACAAGGAGGCAGAGGACGCACTTCGGGGCGGGTCGACCGAAACTGAGGGAGCGAGCCGATGACGGGCGACGAAAAGGATATATCGATCATCACCGGCTTTTGGCGCGAGGCGGGTCCGGATGCATGGTTCCGCAAGGACGACGGCTTCGACGATGCATTCCGGGCCGCGCATCAGGACCAGCACTGGCGCGCTGCCCGGCGCGAGCTTGATCACTGGAATTCGTCGCCGGACGGCGCGCTTGCGCTGATGATCCTGCTCGACCAGTTCCCGCGCAACTGCTTCCGCGGCACGGCGCACATGTTCGCCACCGATCCGCTGGCGCGCCATCATGCTAGGCATGCCGTGGGGATGGGATACGACAAGGGCGTCGCCGAGGAGCTTCGGTCGTTCATCTATCTGCCTTTCGAACATTCGGAAGACCTCGCCGACCAGGAACGATCGGTCGAGCTGTTCACGCCGCTCGGCGGAGAGGCGCTTCAATACGCAATTATCCACCTCGACATCATCAAGGCGTTCGGCCGCTTCCCCCACCGCAACCGTTCGCTCGGACGCGAGACGACGCCGCAGGAGCAGGCGTTTCTCGATCAGGGCGGCTTCGCGGGCTAGCTGCGGCATTGCGGATGTTGTCGTTTGCGGCGCGCTGTGGCATAGGGCGCGACTTCCGCCCAACAGGTCGTGCCCAATGAACGCCCCGCGCGTCAGCTTCGTCAGTCTCGGTTGCCCGAAGGCGCTCGTCGATTCCGAGCGCATCATCACGCGCCTGCGCGCCGAGGGCTACGAGATCGCCCGCAAGCACGACGGAGCCGATCTGGTTGTCGTGAATACCTGCGGCTTCCTCGATTCCGCCCGCGACGAGTCGCTCGCCGCGATCGGCCAGGCGATGTCCGAGAATGGCAAGGTGATTGTCACCGGCTGCATGGGCGCCACGCCGGACCTGATCCGCGACAAGCATCCCAACGTGCTCGCGATCACCGGGCCGCAGGCCTATGAAAGCGTGATGGCGGCCGTCCACGAGGCCGCGCCCCCGGCGCACAAGCCGTTCGTGGACCTCATTCCGCCGCAGGGGGTCAAGCTCACGCCGCGCCACTACGCCTATTTGAAGATTTCCGAGGGCTGCAACAACCGCTGTACCTTCTGCATCATCCCGGCGCTGCGTGGCGACCTCGTCTCGCGGCCGGCGGCGGACGTGCTGCGCGAGGCCGAGCGACTCGCCAAGGCCGGCGTGAAGGAGCTGCTGGTCATTTCGCAGGACACCAGCGCCTACGGCGTCGACATCAAATACCAGGCTTCCGCCTGGAAGGACCGCGAGGTGCGCGCCAAGTTCCTCGATCTTTCGCGCGAGCTTGGCGAGATGGGCATCTGGGTGCGGCTGCACTACGTCTACCCCTACCCTCATGTCGACGAGGTCATCCCGCTGATGGCGGAAGGCAAGGTGCTGCCCTATCTCGACATTCCCTTCCAGCATGCGGCGCCCAACGTCCTGAAGAACATGCGCCGCCCGGCGCATCAGGAAAAGACGCTGGAGCGCATCCGCCGCTGGCGCGAGATCTGTCCCGACCTCGCCGTGCGCTCGACCTTCATCGTCGGCTTCCCCGGCGAGACGGACGAGGATTTCGAGATCCTGCTCGACTGGCTGGACGAGGCCAAGATCGACCGCGCCGGCTGCTTCAAATACGAGCCGGTCGGCGGCGCGCGTTCCGAGGCGATGGACCTGCCGGTTATGCCGCAAGAGGTCAAGGAAGCCCGCTGGCACCGCTTCATGCAGCGCCAGCAGAAGGTCTCGGCCATGCAGCTCCAGAAGAAGGTCGGCAAGCGGCTCCCCGTCATCATCGACGAGGCGAACGGTCTCGCCGCCAAGGGCCGGACGAAATACGACGCGCCGGAGATCGACGGCAACGTCCACATCCAGTCGCGCCGTCCTATGCGCGTCGGCGACATCCTCACCGTCAAGATCGATCGCGCCGACGCCTACGACCTCTACGGCACGGCGGTCTGAGCCTACTCGGCCGCGGCGAGCACCTCGAAGCCGGACGTCAGCATTTCACTCTCGACGCGGCCGATCATCAGCGGCCGTCGCCACGTGCGCATGGCGGTGAACGGGTCGGCGACGCCCTGCTCCGCGAAGGTCTCGAAGGGCTCCCATGTCCCGTCCTTCTCGGTGAGCACCACGGCATCTGACGCGTCAAGCAACGCCAGGCCGGCGGCGACGTCCCATATGTTCGGGCTCTCGAAGCGGGCGGCTTCCAGGATGCCGGCGGCGACGAAGGCGCATTCGAGCGCGGCGGAGCCGGTCTTGCGCGTCTCCCAACCGCCCCTCCCCGGTATCGGCCTCGGCACGCCCGCCAGCCTTCGCCTGACCGCGGGGTTGGCCTTCGGCACGATCTCGTCTGTGCCGAACCGCAATGGACCGCCTGCCGAGGCGTGGTAGACGCCGGGCCGCAGCGCCTGGCTCGTGCCGCACCAGACGGCGCCGACAACGGGAACGCCCTTGCAGAGTACGCCGATCGAGGCGGCGCAAAGCGGAAAGCCGTTGACGAAGTTGGTCGTGCCGTCCACCGGGTCGACCGCCCAGACGAAACCGCTGCTTCCCGTCGCCTCGGCAGGCTCGAACTCCTCGCCGATGATGCCGTGGTCGGGAAACTTGCTGGCCAGCCGCGCGCGGATCATCTCCTCCACCCGCTGGTCCACCTCCGACACCGGATCGCGCCACATCTGTTCGGCCTCGGCCTCTCCCTTGTATTTGACCGCCAGGATGCCGCCGAGCGCGTTGGTGATCTCGGCCCCGGCGAGACTGGCAAGCTCCACCGCCACGCGCTCGATCTCCGCCAGGTCTTTCGTATCGGGAAATTCACTCATCGGACGACCGTCCTTTCTTCTCTTCTCGCGAGGCTTCCCTTCGTGGAACGACGACCTGGAGCGGCTCGCCGTGGACGCGCATCTCCAGCGACTTTACCGAGGACGGAAGCTCGAGCCGTTCATCGTCCAGGCGCAGAGGCGGCTTCTCGGACCATTCGAAAACCACCTTCTTCCCGCGCTCGATGCGGACGGGCGGTTCGGAGTTCTCCGGCGACTTGACCCAGGCTGCCATTTCCTCGCCCCGCTCCTCTTCGAGCAGGACGATGTCCAGCAGCCCGTCGCCGGAATCCGCTAGCGGGCACAGCCGCAGCGCCGGACCGCAGAACGCATGAAGCAGCGCCTCGACGAAGAGGAACCTGCCCTCGACGGTCCTATCGTCGATCTGCAACGTCGCCCTGAACGGCTTCGCCTTCGAAATGACGCGCGCCACGATGTTCCGCGCGGCGACGATCTTGTCCTCGCCCTTCTCGCCCTTGCCGACCTTCTCATCCATCGTGGCCGCGAGAGCGCCCATACCGATGCCTTCAGCGAGCACAGTGGTGATGCTGCCGAAGGTGCCGAGGCCGAGATCGAGCGTGTCCAGGCAGTCGCCGATCTCGTCGGGGTGTGGCAGGTCGAACCCGTCCAGGGGTATGCCCACCGACCGCGCGACATTGTTGGCCGTGCCAAGTGGCAGCACGATCAGCGGGGTCGCGCGGTGGGTGAGCCGCGTCACGACTTTCCTGACCGTGCCGTCGCCGCCGGCCACCGCAAGAAGGTCGAAGGGTTCGTCCAGAATCGCGGGGAAACGGTCGGATTTCGTCGAGCAGTAGTGCGGCTCGTATCCCGCCTGCTCGAAACGGGCCATGAGTTCGATCCGGTCGTGATCCTCACGCCCCGCGGTGGGATTGTGCAGCAGCAATGCCTTCATGCCCGATCAACGGGCGAACGGCGATTTAGCTCCCCTTACTCGGAAGCCTGCCCTAGCCTTTTGCGAACTCCTTGGCGAAGAACGGCACAGTCCGGGCCATCTCCATGTCCTTCGCCTGTGCCCGCTTGTAGGCGGGCCTGTCCGCGATCCGGGACATATAGTCTTCGAAGACCGGCCGCTTCGGCAACACGTTCATCATGTTCATCGTGTAGCCGATCGCCGATCCCAGCTGCGTGTCGGCAGCGGTAAATCTGTCTCCGGCGGCGAATCTGCGCTCCGACAGGATCCGCTCCAGATAGTTCACCATGTCCTCGAACAGCCCGAACGAGAACTGGTTGCTCGTATATCTGAAATCCTGTGCATGAGCCGAGATCGCGGGATCGAGCACGGAGTCGCAATAGACCGTCATCGTCAGATACGGCCCGCGTGCGGGATCACCGACCGGCGGCGCGAGGCCGAGGTCGGGGAACGCGTCCGCGAGGTAGATGGCGATCGCAGCACGTTCGGTGATGACGATGCCGCCATGCGCGATGGCGGGGACCTTCTTGTTCGGCTGGATGGCCCGATAGCTCTCCGGAACGCCGCCTTCGGCGCGGATGTCGACCATCTCCAGCTGATAGTCGACCCCGAGTTCCTCCAGCAGCCAGAGCGTCCCCGATGATCGCGACCACGGGGCGTGATAGAATTTCAGCATGGCGGCCTCCTCTTGCAGTGCCATTCCAGTCCGCAACCGTCAGCCTAGCCGAAGGTTCCTGACAGCCTTTTGTCAGCAGCCGGCGAGGAGCAACCCCTCTCCAAGAGGCCGTTTGCCGCGGGACAGGCGGTTCGACTGAGTCTGGCAAGACAATTGCACTGGGAACGGCATGTCCCGGAATGTGTCACCCGTCGACCGTATCGCAACGCTGGACTGGCTCCGCCTCGTCGCGGCGCTCGCGGTCGTGGCGTTCCACTATCTTTTTCGCGGTGCGGCCGCGAGCGGCTTCCTCGAAGAGGGCTATCCGCAGGCCGCCGGCATTGCGATCTATGGCTATCTTGGCGTCCATCTGTTCTTCCTGATCAGCGGTTATGTCATCGCCTGGTCGGCCGAAGGACGCGGCTGGCTCGACTTCGGCGTCGCGCGCTTCGTGCGTCTCTATCCCGGCTTCCTCGTCTGCATGACCGTCAGCTTCGCCGTGTTGTTCGCCATCCAGCCGGAATGGGGAAGCGTCACCGTCCGGCAGTATGTCGCAAACCTGTTCATGTTCGCGCCGGCGCTCGGCGAAGGGTTCGTCGACGGCGTCTACTGGTCGATCGTGCTCGAGCTGATCTTCTACGGCTGGGTGACGCTCGCGCTGATGTCGGGCGCCTTCCACACACTTCGTCTCGAACTCGTCGCCGGATGGCTGGTGCTTTCGGCCGTGAACGAATTCTCGATCGGCAGCCACGCGATGCGCTTCCTGTTCCTCACCGAATACGGGCCGCTCTTCGCCTCGGGCATCCTGATCCATCACATCCAGACCCGCGGGCGCTCCGCCGAGGCGCTGGTGTTGCTCGCAGCCTCCCTCACGCAGTCGACCAGCCTGATGGTCGTCGGTAAGGGCTGGATGGAGGTTCATTATGGGACATCCGTACCGATGATCGGCCTCGTCGCCGCCAATCTCGCCATGCACGCCCTGCTGGTCGCAGCGATCCTGTTGCGCGAGAGGGTCAGCGCGACGTGGCTATCGCTTGCGGTCGGCGGCCTCACCTACCCGCTCTATCTGCTGCACCAGAACATCGGCTACGCCGCGATCGACGCATTCGCGCCTTTGGCGGGCAAATGGTTGGCGGCCGGGCTCGTCACCGCCGCGATGCTGGGTCTCTCCTGGCTCATCTGGCGCTGGATCGAAACGCCGATGCGGCGTTCCCTGATGCGGGTTGCCGGGCCGGCACTCTCTAGGCTCACCGTGTCAATCGCGTCGATCACTGGGAACATCGCCCACGCCAAGCCGGCTTAGGACGGGGTGGGTTCAAAAGCAAAAGAAAGGGCGCCATAAAGGCGCCCTTCCCTGTTCCGTGATGCATCACGATCACTGCTTCGGCAGCTGGTCGTCCACGCCCTGGACGTAGAAGTTCAGGCCGAGCAGCTCGCCGTCCGGAGCGGTTGCGCCGGCGGCGAGCCAGTCCGAGCCGTCCTGCTTCTTGATCGGACCGGTGAACGGGTTGAAGCCGCCCTTGATCTTGGCCTCGGTCTCCTCGGCCAGCTTCTTCACGTCGTCGGGCATGTTGGTGTAGGGCGCCATCAAAACGTGGCCTTCCTTCATGCCGCCCCAGACGTCGACCTGCTTCCAGGAGCCGTCCATCACCGCCTTGACCCTCTCGGTGTAGTACGGGCCCCAGTTATCGACGATCGAGGTGAGCTGGGTCTCCGGACCGAACTTGATCATGTCGGACGCCTGGCCGAACGCCTTTACGCCGCGCTCGTGCGCCACCTGCATCGGCGCGGTCGAGTCGGTGTGCTGGGTGATGATGTCGACACCCTGGTCGAGCAGCGCCTTGGCGGCGTCGGCTTCCTTGCCCGGGTCGAACCAGGTGTTGGCCCACACCACCTTGACCTTGAAGTCGGGGTTCACCGACTGTGCTCCGAGCACGAAGGAGTTGATGCCCATCACGACCTCGGGGATCGGGAAGGAGGCGATGTAGCCGGCGACGCCCGCCTTGGACAGCTTGGCGGCGATCACGCCCTGCACATAGCGGCCCTCGTGGAACTTCGAATTGTAGGTCGAGACGTTCGGCGTGTCGCGCTTGAAGCCGGTCGCGTGCTCGAACTTCACGTCCGGGAACTTGGCGGCGACCGTGTTGGTCGCGTCCATGTAGCCGAAGGAGGTGGTGAAGATGATCTTGCAGCCGGAGCGGGCGAAGCGCTCGATGGCGCGTTCGGCGTCCGCGCCTTCCGGCACGCTTTCCAGATAGGCGATCTCGACCTTGTCTTCGCCGATCGCCTTCTGCATCTCCAGCGCGCCCTGGTGATGCTGATACGACCAGCCGAAGTCGCCGATCGGGCCGACATAGATGAAGCAGGCCTTGGTCTTCTCCTGCGCGAAGGCATTGCCCGACGCGATGATCGCGGCTGCCGACGCCGCGAGGGCTATGACGAGTTTTCTCATGGTGTCTTCCTCTATGGTTGCAAGCCTTCCGGGCTTTCGGTTGAGCCGGGCCTCACCGGTCCGGCACGAAGGGGCGCCCGAGACAGGCGGGCGTGTTGATCAGCGTCAGGCGCCGGTTGCGCGAGATAAGCACAAGCACCACCACCGTTGCCAGATAGGGCAGCGCCGACAGGAACTGCGCCGGCACCGTCTTCAGCACCGACAGCAGCCAGCGGCCGCCTTCGCTCAGCAGCCAGAACGGGCCGGCGCCGACGGCGATGTCGTTAGGACTGAGCGCCTGCACATGCAACTGGGCGATGGTGATCGCGCCGAACAGATAGGCGCCGAGCAGCACGCGGAACGGCCGCCAGGAGGCGAACACGACCAGCGCCAGCGCGATCCAGCCGCGGCCGGCCGTCATGTTCTCGATCCACTGCGACGTGTAGACCAGCGACATCTGCGCGCCCGCGAGCCCAGCACAAGCGCCGCCGAAGGCTACCGCCGCATAGCGGATGCGGATCACCTTGATGCCGAGCGCGTGCGCCGAGGTGTGGCTGTCGCCGACCGAGCGCAGCGTCAGGCCGGCCCGCGTGCGGAACAGGAACCACGACACCGCCGCGACGAGCAGCAGCGAGATGTAGAACATCGGGTCCTGCCCGAACAGGAAGCGGCCGAACGGCAGGTCGGTCAGCCCTGGAATGTAGATCGGCGTCAGCTTGACGCCCGGTTGGCCGACGAAGGCCTCGCCGATCATGCCGGAGGCGCCGACGCCGAGCAGCGTCAGCGCCAGGCCCGTCGCGACCTGGTTGGTGGCGAGCGTCAGCGCCAGGAAGGCGAAGAGCATCGAGAAGGCCGCACCCGCGACGATGCCCGCCAGCACGCCGAGCCAAGGATTGCCGGTGGTCAACGCCACGCCGAAGCCGATGACCGCGCCCATCAGCATCATGCCCTCGACGCCGAGGTTCAGCACGCCCGAGCGCTCGACCACCAGTTCGCCGATCGCGGCGATGAGCAGCGGTGTCGAGGCGGTCGCGATGGTGAGCAGGATCGATTCAAGCATCGGCCTTGGCCTCCGTCACGGCTGCCGTCGCCTTTTCGGGTCGCGTCAGGCGGATGCGGTAGTGGATGAGCGTGTCGCAGGCGAGCACGAAAAACAGGAGCAGGCCCTGGAAGGCGCGCACGACCTTGTCGGACACGCCGACCTCGATCTGTGCGACTTCGCCGCCGAGATAGGTCAGCGCCAGCACCGTGCCCGCGGCGATGATGCCGAGCGGGTTGAGCCGGCCGAGGAAGGCGACGATGATCGCCGCGAAGCCGTAGCCCGGCGAGATCGACGGCTGCAGGCGTCCGATCGCGCCCGACACTTCGGAGATGCCGGCAAGCCCGGCCAGCGCGCCCGACAGCAGGAACGAGAAGAAGATCGCGCCGGTGGTCGAGAAGCCGGCAAACCGCCCTGCCCGCGGGCTCATGCCGATCACACGCACCTCGAAGCCCTTCTTGGTGCGCGTCAGAAGGATCCAGACCAGCACCGCCGCGATCAGCGCGAACAGGATGCCGATATTGGCGCGGCCCGAAGCTGGCAGCAGTTCCGGCAGGATGGCATAGCCGGTGAAACGCGGCGCCTGCGGAAAGTTCATCGCCGCCGGGTCGCGCCAAGGGCCGCGCACCAGCCAGTCGAGGAAGAGCTGTGCGACATAGACCAGCATCAGGCTGGTCAGGATCTCGTTGGTGTTGAAGCGCGCCTTGAGGAAGGCGGGAATGGCCGCATAGGCCGCACCCCCAAGCGCGCCCATGACCAGCATCACCGGCAGCGCCATTGGCGATTGCTGCAGGCCGGGATAGAGGATCGGCAGCATGGCGCCGACGACCGCGCCCATCACGAACTGGCCCTCAGCGCCGATGTTCCAGTTGTTGGAAAGGTAGCAGACCGACAGGCCGACCGCGATCAGGATCAGCGGTGCGGCCTTGATGGCGAGCTCATGCAGCGACCAGAGGTCGGTCAGCGGCGCGATGAAATAGGCGTACCGCGCGGTGCCGGGGTTCTTGCCGAGTAGCGCGAACAGGATCGCGCCGGCGATCACCGTCAGCAGAAAGGCGATGAAGGGCGACAGCGCGCTGAACAGCTTCGAGTGCTGCGGGCGCTTGATGAGTTCCAGCCGCATCAGTGCGCTCCCGTATCCGCGCCGCCCATCAGGAGACCGATCTTCTCCCGCGTCGCTTCCTGGATCGGGATCGTCTCCGACATCTCGCCGTGCGACATCACGGCGATGCGGTCGGCGATCTCGAACAGTTCGTCGAGATCCTGGCTGATGACGATGACGGCCGAGCCTGAGCGGGTCAGGTCGATCAAGGCCTGGCGGATGCGGGCAGCCGCGCCCGCGTCGACGCCCCAGGTCGGCTGGTTGACGACCAGAACCGAAGGCTTGCGGTCCAGCTCGCGGCCGATGATGAACTTCTGCAGGTTGCCGCCCGACAGCGCCGAGGCTTCCGGATCCTCCGCGCTCTTGCGCACGTCCATTTCCTCGACCACCCGCTTGGTCGTCGCCTCGATCGCGTCGCGGCGGATGAAGCCGAGCGCGCCGCCGCCGAGGAAGGCCTTGGCGTCGGACCTGTGGCGCGCCAGCAGCATGTTGTCGGAGAGCTTCATGCCCGGCACCGCGCCGTGGCCGAGCCGCTCTTCCGGCACGAAGCCAGCGCCGAGCAGCCGGCGGCCGGTGATGCCCAGCGTGCCCGCATCGGTGTTGCGGATGCGCACCGTGGCGGCGTCGCCCTGCGTCGCCTCACCGCTCACCGCGTCGAAGAACTCGCCTTGCCCGTTGCCGGCGACGCCGGCGATGCCGACCACCTCGCCGGCCCTGACCGTCAGGCTGATGTTCCGGAGCGGCATCGAGAACGGGCCCTTCGGCGCCTGCGACAGGTTGCGGATCTCGATCAGCGGCGCGCCTTCGACATGCTCGGCATGCTCGCGATGCACTTCATGCACGTCTCCGCCCACCATCATGCGGGCGAGCGAGGCGGCCGTTTCCTGGCGCGGATTGCAGTGCGCTACCACCTTGCCGTGGCGCAGCACCGTCGCGCGATCGCAAATGCGCTGCACCTCTTCCAGCCGGTGGCTGATGTAGAGGATCGACTTGCCTTCGCCGCGCAACCTTTCCAGCGTCTCGAACAGCTTGTCGGCTTCCTGCGGCGTCAGCACCGAGGTCGGCTCGTCAAGGATGATCAGGTCCGGCTCCTGCAGCAGGCAGCGGATGATCTCGATGCGCTGGCGCTCGCCGACCGACAGGTCGCCGACCAGCGAGCCCGGGTCGAGCGGCAGACCGTAGCTGTGCGACAGTTCCTTGGCCTTGGCAGCGATCGCGCCGATCGGCGTCGAGGAGTCGAGCGAGAGCGCAATGTTCTCGGCCGCTGTCAGCGCCTCGAACAGCGAGAAATGCTGGAACACCATACCGATGCCGAGCCGACGCGCCTCGGCGGGGCTGCCGATCCTGACCGACTTGCCGTTCCAGAAGATTTCGCCGGAGTTGGGCGCCAGAGTGCCGAACAGCATCTTCACCAGCGTCGACTTACCGGCCCCGTTCTCGCCCAGCAGCGCATGGATCTCGCCCTTCGCGATCTGGAGATCGACGCTGTTGCAGGCGGTCAGGGATCCAAAGATTTTCGTGAGCCCCCTCACGTCGAGAAGGAGCTCCGGCTCAGATGCCGGTCCGCCCGCCAATTCAATCCCCATGGGCTGATTTTTCCAGCTCGTTTATGTTCCCGTCCTGATGGTAGGCGGGGCTGCCATCAAACGCAAAGCGTTTCGCGCGTTGAAAGAGCTTCAACGATTCCTGCGCAGAAACGAGGCAATCGATCAGGGCAGGAGCACGGTGGCGCCGGTCGTCCGGCGCGCTTCGAGATCGGCGTGGGCCTTCGCCGCGTCGGACAGCGCATAGGTCTGATTGATGTCGATCTTGACCACGCCGCTGGCGACGACATCCATCAGCGAGCCCGCGATCTCTTCCAGATCCGCGCGCTTGGCGATGTAGACGAACAGCGTCGGGCGGGTCGCGAAAAGCGATCCCTTCTGCGCGAGCAGGCTAAGGTTGAAGGGTGGAATGGGTCCGGACGACTGGCCGAACGCCACGAACATGCCCATCGGTCTCAGGCAGTCCAGCGAGCCCATATAGGTGTCCACGCCGACGGAATCGTAGACGACATCGCACATCCTGCCGCCGGTGATCTCGCGGACCTCCTCGACGAAGTTGCGCTCGCGGTAGTTGATGACGTGGTCGTAGCCGTGCGCCTTGGCGAGCGCGACCTTGTCGGCCGAGCCCGCCGTGCCGATCACGGTCGCACCCAGATGCTTCGCCCACTGGCCGGCGATCAGGCCGACGCCGCCGGCGGCCGCATGGAAGAGGATCGTGTCGCCGGGTTTCACCTTGAAGGTGCGGCGCAGCAGGAAGGAGGCGGTCATGCCTTTCAGCATCATCGCCGCCGCCTGCCGGTCGCTCACGCCGTCCGGAAGCTTGACGAGCCTGTCGGCGGCGATCGCCCTGTCCTGCGCATAGGCGCCGATGGGGCCCGCATAGGCGACGCGGTCGCCCGGCTTCAGGTCCGTCACGCCTTCGCCCAGCGCGGTGACCACGCCCGCGGCCTCGTTGCCGGGAATGAGCGGCAGCCCCGCGGGCGCCGGATACAGCCCGGTGCGATAATAGACGTCGATGAAGTTCAGGCCGACGGCGGTCTGCCGGATCACGACCTCGCCGGGTTTCGCGATCGGCTCAGGAATTTCCTCCCACTGCATCACCTCCGGCCCGCCGGGCTGATGGATGCGGATTGCCTTGGTCATGTCTCATATCCTCCGGGCGCCCAGGGTGGGAAAGAACTGCATGATGCCGCCGATGACGAACAGGTAGCTACCGGTGACGGCGATGCCGATCTTGACCCAGTCGAAAGCTTCCATCTGTTGCACGAGCGCGATCGCGCCGAAGCCGCACCACAGGAGCGTGACTGGCAGGTTCAGCCATCGCAGCCGCACGACGCGCACCGGATGAAGGAAATTCATCGGCACGAAGGTCAGGATACCGGCGATCACGACCACGGCAAAGGACACCCATTCGCCCGGCTCGATGACGAAGAGCGTGAACACCACCATATTCCACACCACCGGGAAGCCCTTGAAGAAGTTCTCCTTCGTCTTCATGCCGGTGTCCGCATAGTAGATCGCGCTCGACACGACGATGATCGCGGCCGACAGGAAGGACAGGTTCTCGCCCATGAAGCCGCGCTGGTAGAGCGCGAAGGCGGGGATCAGGACGTAGGTAACATAGTCGATGATGTTGTCGAGCAGTTCGCCCGACCAGGTCGGCAGAATCTCCTTCACCTGCAGCTTGCGCGCCACTGGCCCGTCGATGCCGTCGACCAGGAGGGCGAGGCCGAGCCACCAAAACATCGCCGTCCAGCGCTCCTCGCTCGCCGCAACCAGCGACAGGAAGGCCAGGAACGAGCCCGACGCTGTGAACAGGTGAACGGAGAAGGCCCGCGCCTGGGGCCAGGTGACTTTGGTCGGCTTCTTCACCGCGGCAAGGTCCGGCAAAAGGGGATGGCGAGGGAAAGGCCGTTGTTGCAATGGCCTGCCGCTGGTCCTGTCGACCGTCGATACCCCGCCAAGCGCGTCACCGCCGCTCCCTCCATTTTGGCCCGAAGATACAGGCACGGCTCGCCGCGGCACAAGCGATAAGGCGCGATTGCACAGCCATTTGGACGCCCGCTCGCCCTGCGCCACTTTGAACGCTGGCAATATGCACCAACTTGGTCAATGACTTCTCCGAAAGCGAGGAACGGAAACCGCCATGTCCGCAGTAAACGAGCATGATGTTCTCGTCGCCGGCGCAGGCCCCGTCGGGTCGATCGCCGCGATCGCGCTGGCGCAGGCGGGCCTTTCCGTCGCGCTCGTCGGGCCGCAGCCCAATGCAGGCGACCGCCGCACGACGGCGCTGATGCTGCCGGCGCTGGACTATCTCGAAAAGCTCGGCCTGCCGCCCTTCTCGCGCGACGAGACCGCGCCGCTGGAGGTGATGCGGATCATCGACGGCACCCGCCGCCTCATCCGCAGCGCGCCGGTGACTTTCCGCGCCAGCGAGATCGGCGCGGCGATGTTCGGCACCAACATCCCCAACACGGTCCTGCTGCGGGTGCTCAAGGAGGCAGTCGAGAAGGAAGGACGGATCGCCCGCGTCGAGACGCTCATCAGCGAGTGGCGGCTCGGTGACGAGCGGGCGTCTGCCGTGCTGCCGTCGGGCGAGACCATCTCGGCCCCCCTCGCCGTGGCGGCCGACGGGCGGATGTCGCCGGCGCGCGAGGCCGCGGGCATCACGGTGGCGAAGCGCGACTATCCGCAGACGGCTCTGGTGCTCAATTTCGGCCATTCGCGCGGCCACGGCCACGTCTCGACGGAATTTCATACCGAGACCGGTCCGTGCACGCAGGTTCCCTTGCCCGGCAACCGCTCCAGCCTCGTCTGGATCGTCTCGCCGGCGACGGCGGCCGAGCTGTCGGCGCTCGACGACCGCAGCCTGTCCGACCTCATCGAGGAGCGGATCGAGTCGATCCTCGGCAAGGTCGAGGTCGAGCCTGGCCGGCAGATCTATCCCATGTCGGCGCTGCTGCCCTCCACCATGGCGTCGAGCCGCGTCGCGCTGGTCGGCGAAGCCGCCCATGTGTTCCCGCCCATTGGCGCGCAGGGCATGAACCTCGGCATCCGCGACGTCGCGGACCTCGTCGATACCGCAGTGAACCACCGCGACGATCCGGGCTCGGAACGGGCGCTCTCGGCCTACCGCGCCGCGCGACGGCTCGACGTGATTGCGCGGCAGACAGCGGTGAACTCGCTCAACGTCACGCTGCTGTCCGACTTTCTGCCCGCCCAGGTCGCCCGCAGTGCCGGCCTCGGCCTTCTCGCCGCCATCTCGCCGCTGCGCGGTTTCGTCATGCGCGAGGGCATGCAGCCCGGCAGCGGCTTCGCGCGGATTGCCTCAGGCTGGCGGAAACAGGTCCGGCGGTAGCACGCCGGTCTTGATCAGGTAGAGCAGGCCCGTCACCGTGCCGACCGACAGCAGCGTCGTCAGCAGGATGCTGGCCGAGGCGCGCTCGACCCAGACGCCGTATTGCTGCGCGATGACGAAGACGTTTGTTGCGGTAGGAAGTGCCGCGAGCAGCACCGCTGCGTAGACCCACACCGGCTGGAAGTCGCCGACGGCCGAGAGCACGACATAGCAGAGCACCGGATGGACGACGAGCTTCAGCGCGGCAATGAAGCCGAGCTCCTTCGGCACGCGCTTGAGCGGGCGCAGCGCCAGCGTCACGCCCATCGCGAACAGGGCGCAAGGCGCGGCCGCGCGCGCCAGCGTCTCGAACAGGCGGTCGACTGGCACCGGCGCTTGGTAGTGCAGCGCCGCGGCGGCGACGCCGACGGCGGTGGCGATGATGAAGGGATGCAGCGCGATCTTGCGGATCACGTCGCCCGCCAGCGCCAGCGGCGGCCGCTTCTCGCCGCCGGAAAGCGCCATCATCATCGGCGCAATGGCGAAATGGATGATGTTCTCGAAGCAGAAGATCAGCGCCACCGGCACCGCCGCCTCCTCGCCGAAGGCGAGCAGCGCCAGGCCCGGCCCCATATAGCCGATGTTGCCATAGGCGGAGGCGAGGCCCTTGATCGTGGATTCGGCGATGTTGCGGCTCGTCAGCCACGAGCCGGCGAACATCAGCGTGAAGACGATGTAGGTCGATGCGACGGCGCCGAAAATGTAGCTCCACTCGGTCAGCCGCTCGATCGGCGTCTTGGACAGGAGCTGGAAGAACAGCGCCGGCAATGCCACATAGATGATGAATGTGTTCATCCATCCGAGCGCTTCCACCGGCTGGCGCGTGATCCGCGCCACCACGAAGCCGAGGAAGATCAGTCCGAAGAACGGCAGGACGAGGCCGAAGACGTCATACATGGGCGTCCGCGCTATCGCGCTGCGTCATGGGGCGTCAAGCGCCAGCGCCATTGAATCGGCGCGGTTCCTGCGTCACATAGAACCAAAGAGGTAGACGATGGTGCAGATCCGTCAGGCAAAATTCCAGATCGGCCAGGTGGTGCGGCACCGGATCTTTCCGTTCCGCGGCGTCATCTTCGACGTCGATCCGGAGTTCAACAACACCGAGGAATGGTACGAGGCGATCCCGGAGGCGGTGAGGCCGCGCAAGGACCAGCCGTTCTACCATCTTCTGGCCGAGAACGCGGAGACGGAATACGTCGCCTATGTGTCGGAACAGAATCTGCTGCCCGACGAGACCGGAGAGCCGGTGCGCCACGCGCAGGTCGGCGAGATGTTCGACGCCCTGCCCGGCGGCGGCTACGAGCGCAAGCGCACCGCGCGGCATTGAGCGGCACAAATGAAAACGGGGCCGCGAAGGCCCCGTTTCGGTATCCAGGTTTCCCGAAGGCTCAGTTGCCGGCCTTGGCCTTGTCCTGCGCGGCCTTGAGCTGCTCGGCGAGCTTCTCCTGGTTGCGCTGGATGTATTCCTCGGCGGCCTTCTGGCGCTCGGCCATGTCGCTCTGCTGCAGCGGCTCGCCGTCATAGGCGCCGGTGAAGCCGGAGAGAGACACCTTGATCGGGTTCGGCTGGTTCTGGAAGTTGTAGGTGGTCAGCGTCAGGTCCGTGCCCTTCTTCATAGCCGCGACGATCGCGTCGGTGAGCGGCGCGTCGGCGACGCAGCGGTCCTGGAAGCAGGTGGTGAATTCGAGCTTCGTCGGCTTGTTGCCGTCGATCTGCATCGTCACGCCGGCCGGAAGCAGGCGACCGACAGGGACCGAGACCTGCAGCGCGCGACGGTTGATCTTGCCCTTGAATTCGGCGAGCTGGACGGCGGTCAGCATCTGGCCGGTCTGGGCGAGAACCTGGTTCTGCACGTTGCAGATGTCGAAGTCCTGCTCCTTGCCGCAGACCTTGAACCAGCCGCGCGGGATGCCGCCGGGGCCGGCTGCCGCGGGCTGCTGCTGGGCGTAGGCCGAGGGCACGCTCGCTGCAGCGAGGCCGACGAGGCCAGCCGCGATGACCGAGATGCGAGTAGCTTTGCTGCTCATCAAGTAATTTCCTCTCAGACGACATCGTGCCCGCAAGGCGGAGCGTTGCGAAGCTCATTGTTGCCCAATTGAGGCAACAGGATGACTTGTGCGGGCCTGTTACACCTCATGGCCCGCGGAATCCAGCGCGAAAGACGCAGCGTGCGGTGCTTTCGACAGCTTGGCGAAGGCCTGCCGTCGCATGTTAAACCGGGTCTGCGATTCGGAAGGTCGGATGGCGCCAAGGAGGCTCTGATCGGATGTTGCGACCACTTTCTCTCGCCCTGGCGGCACTGCTTGCGCTGGCGGCGGCCGCGGGCGCGCAGCCCTCGCATGGCCTCTCAATGCACGGCAAGCCCGCCTTGCCCGCCGATTTCGACCACTTCCCCTATGCGAATTCCGAGGCGCCCAAGGGCGGCGTGATCAATTACGCGCTCCAGGGCACGTTCGACAGCCTCAACCCCTTCATCGTGCAGGGCCAGGGGGCGTCCGGCATCGTCGACCTGCAGCGCGGCTACAACGTCTTCGATTCGCTGATGCAGCGTTCCGCCGACGAGCCGTTCTCCATGTATCCGCTCCTTGCGAAGAGCGTCGAAACCGACGACGCGCGGAGCTTCGTCGAATTCCAGCTCGACGAGCGGGCGAAGTTCTCCGACGGGGAGCCGGTGACGCCCGACGACGTCATCTTCAGCCTCGAACTGCTGCGCGACAAGGGCTGGCCGCGCTACGCCACCACGGTCAAGAAGATCGCGACGATGGAAAAGGTCGCGCCGAACGGCGTCCGCCTGACCTTTGTCGCGCCGGACCGCGAACTGCCCCTCATCCTCGCGCTCTGGCCGATCCTGCCAAAGCACGCCACGGACGCCGAGAATTTCGCGAAATCCTCGCTCAAGCCGCTGATCGGCTCCGGCCCCTACGTGATCTCCACAGTGCGGCCGGGCGAGCTGCTCGTGCTCAAGCGCAATCCGGACTACTGGGCCACGGACCTGCCGTCGCGGCGGGGCTTCAACAATTACGACGAGATCCGGCTCAACTATTTCCGCGACGACAACGCAATGTTCGAGGCCTTCAAGAAAGGCCTCATCGACGTGCATCTCGAGGCCGATTCGAGCCGCTGGGCCAAGGATTACGGCTTCCCGGCCGTCGCCGAGGGCAAGGTGATCAAGGATACGTTCAGGAGCGGCGTGCCGTCGGGCATGCTCGGCTTCGTGCTGAACTCGCGCCGGCCGGTTCTCCAGGACAAGAATCTTCGGCGCGCGCTCGCAGACCTGCTCGATTTCGAGTGGGTGAACGCCAACCTGTTCAGCAACTCCTTCACCCGCACCAAGAGTTTCTACGACAATTCCTCGCTGTCCTCCTTCGGCAAGCCGGCGAGCGAGGGCGAAAAGGCCCTGCTCGCCCCCTTCCCCGATGCGGTCGATCCCGAGATCCTCGCCGGCACCTGGAAGCCGCCGGTTTCCGACGGGTCCGGCCGCGACCGGACTTTCGTCAAGAGGGCCTACGACATCCTCGTCGCGGCAGGCTACAAGCGCCAGGGCTCCGCGTTGGTCACGCCTTCGGGCGAGCCGGTCGCCTTCGAGATCATGCTGAAGAGCAAGGGCGGCGAACCGGTCGCGCTCGCCTGGCAGCGCACGCTGTCTCTGCTCGGCATCCGGCTCGACATTCGCTCGGTCGACGACGCGCAGTACCAGCAGCGGCTGATCTCGCGCGATTTCGACGCGATCCTGAACTACTACCCCTCGTCGCTGTCGCCCGGCGTCGAGCAGGTCGGCCGCTGGGGCAGCGCCTCGAAGGACGCGCAGGGCTCGATGAACTATGCCGGTGTGAGCGAGCCCGCCGTCGACGCGATGATCGACGCGCTGCTCAACGCGCGGGAACGCCCTGCCTTCGAGGATGCCGTGCGCGCCTATGATCGCGTTTTGTTGAGTGGCGCCTGGGTGGTGCCGCTTTATCATCAGCCCGAGCAATGGGTCGCGCGCTGGAACCATATCGGCCGGCCCGACACGATACCCCTGACCGGATACCAGCTGACGACCTGGTGGCGGCAACCCTGATTCCGGAAAGGAACGGCCATGAACGACAAACAGACGATCAGCGTCGACGTCATTTCGGATGTCGTCTGCCCCTGGTGCTACATCGGCCAGAAGCGGCTTGAGAAGGCCGTGGCCGCTGTGCCGAACGTAGAGGTCGACGTGCACTGGCGGCCCTACCAGCTCGATCCGACCATTCCGCCCGAGGGCAAGGACCGCAGGCAGTACATGCTCGCCAAGTTCGGCTCGGAGGAAAAGCTGAAGCAGATCCACGACCGCATCGTGCCGCTGGGCGCGGCGGAAGGCATCGACTTCCATTTCGAGGACATCCGGATCGCCGCCAACACACTCGACGCCCACCGCGTCATCCGCTGGGCGGCCTCGGCTGGCGAAGGCGTGCAGAATCGCGTGGTGAAGGCGCTGTTCGCGGCCAATTTCGAGAAGGGCGAGTATATCGGCGACCAGGCCGAACTCACGCGCATCGCCGCCGAGAACGGCATGGACGAAGCGCTCGTGACCTCACTGCTCGCCTCGGATGCCGACAAGGACGCCGTGCAGGCCGAGATCGAACAGGCGCAGCGCATGGGCGTCACCGGCGTGCCCTGCTTCCTACTCGAAGGCAAATATGCCGTCATGGGCGCCCAGGACACCGCCGTGCTGGCGGACGCCATCCGTCAGGTGGCGGAGATGAAGGCGAGCGGGCAACTCGCGGCGGAGTAGCGCCCTTTCTTCTCTCCGTTCACGGTGGTCCGAAGGACGGGCGAGACAAGTGGCTCGCCCCGGCACAGGTGCCCGAAGGGCGGATGAGGGGCATAGCGCGCGCTTTCGAAAGCTGGCGTCGCCCCTCACTGTCCCGCCGGACATCTCCCCCGTAAATGGGGAGAGAGAGCCGCAGCCTCACCCCGCCGCCAGCCGCGCCAGCTGCGTAATCACCACCGCCGATCCCTGCAGCCGCTTCGCTGGGGTCGGCCAGTCCCGGATGAACACCACGCTCTGGTCGCCGCGGATCTTTGCCAGCGAGCCCTGTTCGGCAATCATCTTCACCAGCCCTGCCGGGTTGGCGAAGGTCTTGTCGCGGAACTGGACGACCACGCCCTTCGGCCCGGCGTCCAGCTTCTCGACGTTCGCCTTACGGCACAGCGCCTTGATGTAGACGATCTTCAACAGGTGCTGCACCTCGTCCGGCAGCGGCCCGAAGCGGTCGATCAGCTCGGCGCCGAAGGCGTCGATCTCCTCCGGTGTGTCGAGGTCGGCGATGCGGCGGTAGAGGCCGAGGCGAAGCTGCAGGTCGGCGACGTAGCTCTCGGGGATCATCACGGCGGTGCCGATGGTGATCTGCGGTGACCATGTGCCGTCGCTCGCCTCCGGCTCGCCCTTCACCTCGGCGACCGCCTCCTCCAGCATCTGCTGGTAGAGCTCGAAGCCCACCTCCTTGATGTGACCTGACTGCTCCTCGCCCAGCAGGTTGCCGGCGCCGCGGATATCGAGGTCGTGGCTGGCGAGCTGGAAGCCGGCGCCCAGCGTGTCGAGCGACTGCAGCACTTTCAGCCGCCGGTCGGCGGTGTCGGTCAGCTTGCGGTTCGCCGGCAGGGTGAACAGCGCATAGGCGCGGACCTTGGAGCGCCCCACACGACCGCGCAACTGGTAGAGTTGCGCCAGGCCGAACATGTCGGCGCGATGCACGATCATCGTGTTGGCCGACGGGATGTCGAGGCCGGATTCGACGATCGTGGTCGAGAGCAGCACGTCGTACTGGCCGTCGTAGAAGGCGTTCATGATGTCGTCCAGCTCGCCGGCCGGCATCTGACCATTAGCTGTCGCGACCTTCAGTTCCGGAACGGTTTCGCGAAGGAAATCATGGATTTCCTTCAGGTCGCTGATGCGCGGCACGACGTAGAAGCTCTGCCCGCCGCGATAGCGCTCGCGCAGCAGTGTCTCGCGGATCACCAGCGGGTCGAAGGGCGAGATGAAGGTGCGCACCGCCATGCGGTCGACCGGTGGCGTGGCGATGAGCGACAGTTCGCGCACGCCGGTAAGCGCCAGCTGCAGCGTGCGCGGGATCGGAGTCGCCGACAGCGTCAGTACATGGACGTCGCTCTTCAGCTCCTTCAGCCGCTCCTTGTGCTTGACGCCGAAATGCTGCTCCTCGTCGATGATCAGCAGGCCGAGGTTCTTGAACTTGATCGACGAGCCCAGCAGCGCATGGGTGCCGACGACGATGTCGACGCTACCGTCCGCTAGTCCCGTCTTGGTCTCGGCCAGCTCCTTCGCCGTCACCAGGCGTGAGGCCTGGCGCACGCGCACCGGCAGGCCCTTGAAGCGCTCGGAGAAGGTCTTGAAGTGCTGGCGCGACAGAAGCGTGGTCGGCACGACGACCGCGACCTGGAAGCCCTCCATGGCCGCCACGAAGGCCGCGCGCAGCGCCACTTCCGTCTTGCCGAAGCCGACGTCGCCGCAGATCAGCCGGTCCATCGGCCGGCCGATCGACAGGTCGTCCAGCACCGCATCGATCGCGTTCTGCTGGTCGTCGGTCTCGTCATAGGGGAAGCGGGCGGCGAACTCGCCGTAGAGCCCATCGGCCGGCACCAGCGACGGCGCACCGCGCATCTTGCGCTCGGCGGCGATGCGGATCAACTGCCCGGCCATTTCGAGCAGTCTCTTCTTCAGCTTCGCCTTGCGCGATTGCCAGGCTCCGCCGCCCAGCCGGTCGAGCGCCACCTCGGCATTGTCGGAGCCGAAGCGCGACAGGAGCTCGATGTTCTCGACGGGCAGGAACAGCCGTCCGTCGCCGGCGTAATGGATTTCGAGGCAGTCGTGCGGTGCGCCCGCCGCCTCGATCGTCTTCAGCCCGATGAAGCGGCCGATACCGTGGTCCTGGTGGACGACGATGTCGCCGGTCGACAGCGACGCCGCCTCGGAGATGAAGTCGGCGGCGCGCTTCTTCCGCGCCCGGCGCACCAGCCGGTCACCGAGAAGGTCCTGCTCGGCGACGACGACCAGCCTTTCGGTTTCGAAACCATGCTCCAGCGGCAGCACCGCGAGGCCGACCTTGTCGCGCCACAGCGCGTCGAGCCCGGCCAGCGAGGCGACGCGCTCCATGTTGCCGAGGCCATGGTCGTCGAGGATCTGGGTCAGCCGGTCCAGCGAGCCCTCGCTCCAGCCGGCAACCATGACCTTGCGGCCCGAGGCGCGCAGCGAGGCGATGTGGTTGACCGCATGGTCGAACACATTCTGCGACGGGTCCGCACGTTCCTGCGCGAAGCTGCGGCCGGCCTTGGTCTTCGCGTGCACCAGCCGGCGGCCCGGCACATGCGGCACCTCGAACGCGGTCAGGTCTACCGAGAGCCGCCCTGCTCCCGCCTTCGCCAGCGTGTCGGTGGACAGATACATCCGATCGGGCGCAATCGGCTTGTAGGGCACCGCCTCGCCGAGGCTCTTCGATTCGGCCGTGCGCAGGCGCGCGTCGTAATGGTCCTCGATCTGCGTGCGGCGCTCGGCGATTGCCTCATGCGCCAGCGCGTCGAACACGACCGGCGCGTCGGGCAGGTAGTCGAACACGGTGACGAGGCGCTCGTAGAACAGCGGCAGCCAGTGCTCCATGCCGGCGAAGCGGCGGCCTTCGCTCACCGCGGCATAGAGTGCATCATCCCGCGACGGTGCCCCGAACGTGTCGATATAGCCGCGGCGGAAGCGGCTGATCGTGTCCGGCGTCAGCGCCACCTCGCTCATCGGCTGCAGCGACACCTGCGGCCGCGAGCCGATGGTGAGCTGGGTGGCCGGATCGAAGGCGCGGATCGATTCCAGTGTGTCGCCGAAAAAGTCGAGCCGCAGCGGCTCGTTCGTACCCAGGCGCGTAGAGGTCGAGAATGCCGCCGCGCACGGCGAACTCGCCGACGTCGCGCACCGTGCCGACGCGGTCGAAGCCGGACCCTTCCAGCCGTGCGATCAGCGTGTTCATGTTCACCTGGTTGCCCGGCCGCGCCGAAAAGCCCTGTGCCGCGATGATCTCGGGCGGCGGGATCAGCTGCAGGATGGCGTTTGCCGTGGTCAGCACCACGGCGCGATGCGGCTTCTCCTTCAGCGCAATCATGCCGGAGAGCGCGTCAAGGCGGCGCGCGGCCGTATCGGCGCCCGGCGAGACGCGGTCGTAGGGCAGGCAGTCCCAGGCCGGCAGTTCGAGCACGGGCAGCTTCGGGTCGGCGAAGGCGAGCGCCTCGACGATCCCCGGCAGGCGCTGGCCCTCGCGGGCGACGAAGATCACCGGGCGGTCCTTCCCCGCTTCCGCCGCGATACGTGCGACGACGAAGGGTTCAAACCCCTCGGCCACGCCGTCGATGGTTGCCTGCGCGGCGTCGATGCCGTCGAAGCCGAATGAATCGATCAGTTTCATGCGTCAGAACTGCCTGTGGCGGCGGTGGTCGAGAATCTTCCGGTAGACCGCGGTGTCGTGCTCGGCCGGCACCGGCTCCTCGCCGGAGAACCATTTGAAGAGAGAGGGATCGAGCTGGTCGAGGATGGTTTCGTAGAGATCGAGTTCGGCGTCGGTCAGCTCGCCGATATGGTCGTCGGCGAAGCCGCCGAGGATCAGGTCCATCTCACGCGTGCCGCGATGCCACGAGCGGAACAGCGCCTTGCGGCGGCGCGGATCGAGGTCGGCGCTGGAGCGGGTCGTTCCGGTCATGGGGAAATTCCTTCAGAGAGGGCGCATATAGCGCCTTGATCCGCAGATGTCAGCCTTGCGTGACCCCTTTCGGCGGCTATGTTCGGCCGATGCGCCCCTCCCTCCTCGATCCGCTCTTCGCGCCCATCACCTCCCTCGACGGCGTCGGCGAGCGCACGGCCAGGCTGATCGACAATGTCGTGCCGGCCGACGTGGCCGGGCGCGGGGCGCGAATCGGCGACCTCGTCTTCACCCTTCCCCATTCGGTGATCGACCGGCGCAACCGGCCGGGCATCGCGCTGTCGCCGGAAGGTGCGATCGTAACGCTGGAGGTGCGCGTCGACCGCCACCAGCCGCCGCCGCGCGGCAACCGCTCGGTGCCCTATCGCGTGTTCGCCCATGACGACACCGGCGAGATCGGCCTGACCTTCTTCCGCGGCCATCGCGAATGGCTGGAAAAGCAGCTTCCGGTGGGCGAGACAGTCATCATCTCCGGCCGGATGGAGTGGTTCAACGGCCGGCCGACCATGGTGCATCCTGACCACATCGCCGTGCTCGGCAAGGACGAGGACCTGCCGCTGGTCGAGCCCGTCTATCCGCTGACGGCCGGCCTGTCGGGACGCGCGCTGCGCAAGGCGATCACCCAGGCGCTGGCGCGGTTGCCCGCGCTGCCGGAGTGGCAGGATGCGAGTGTGATGAAGGCGCACACGTTCCCCGCCTTCTCCGATGCCCTGGGACGCATCCACAACCCGGCCGATCCGATCGACGTATCGCCGGAGAACGCCGCCTGGCGACGTCTCGCCTATGACGAACTGCTCGCCGGCCAGGTGTCGCTGGCGCTGGTCAGGGCCCGCACGCGGCGGCTTTCCGGGCGGCCGCTCGAAGGCGACGGCAGACTGGAACAGGCGATCCGCGACGCCCTGCCCTATTCGCTGACCAATTCTCAGCAGATGGCGCTCGCCGAAATCCATGCCGACATGGAGAAGCCGGAGCGGATGCTGCGCCTGCTGCAGGGCGATGTCGGCTCCGGCAAGACGGTCGTTGCTCTTCTCGCCATGGCCCGCGCGGCGGAAGCCGGTGCGCAGTCGGCGCTGATGGCCCCGACCGAGATCCTCGCACGCCAGCATCATGCGACCATCGCGCCGCTGGCGGCGAAGGCCGGTCTGAAGGCCGCGGTGCTCACCGGCCGCGAAAAGGGCCGCGAACGCAGCGAATTGCTGGAGGGGCTGGCGGACGGTTCGATTCACATCGTCATCGGCACCCATGCGCTGTTTCAGGAGGGCGTCGAATATCACGACCTCGGCCTCGCGATTGTCGACGAGCAGCACCGCTTCGGCGTGCACCAGCGCCTTGCCATCACCGCCAAGGGCACGGCGCCTGACATGCTGGTGATGACGGCCACGCCGATCCCGCGCACCCTGGTGCTCACCGCCTTCGGCGATATGGACGTGTCGCGGCTGACCGAGAAGCCTGCCGGCCGGCGGCCGATAAACACGGTGACCCTGCCGCTCGACCGGCTGGACGATCTCATTGAGCGCATGCAGGCGGCGGTCGCGGAAGGCCAGAAGATCTACTGGATCTGCCCGCTGGTGGAAGAGTCCGACGAGATCAAGCTGACCTCGGCCGAGGATCGCTACGCCTCGCTGAAGCCTGTGTTCGGCGATCGCGTCGGCCTGGTGCACGGCCGCATGAAGGGTGCGGAGAAGGACGAGGCGATGCGCGCCTTCAAGGCGGGCGAGACGCGCGTGCTCGTGGCAACGACCGTCATAGAGGTCGGCGTTGACGTGCCGGACGCGACGATCATCGTCATCGAGCACGCCGAGCGCTTTGGCCTCGCTCAGTTGCACCAGTTGCGCGGCCGCGTCGGACGCGGCGACAAGCCGTCGACCTGCGTGCTCCTCTACATGGCCCCGCTCGGCGAGACGGCGCACAAGCGCCTCTCGGCGATGCGCGAGACCGAGGACGGGTTCGTCATCTCCGAGGAGGACCTCAAGCTGCGCGGCGAGGGCGACCTCCTGGGAACGAAGCAGTCCGGCACGCCGGGCTTCCAGGTTGCCCGCATCGAATTCCACGCCGACCTTCTCGAAGTCGCCCGCGACGACGCGCGCCTGCTCCTCTCGCGAGACCCCGAGCTCGTCTCCGAGCGCGGCGAGGCCGTCAGGCTGCTGCTCTACCTATTCGGCCGCGACGAGGCGGTGCGGCTGCTAAGAGCCGGGTGAGCGTTGGAGGATTTCTTCGCCCTCCCACTCGGCCGTCATAAAAGCAGGACCTACCTGTCCTTCTCCACCTTCCCGACCGGTTTCGTATCCTCGTCCGGCGTCACCAGCCCCGCCGAAATCAAAAACCGCGCCGCCTCCTCGATCGACATCTTCAGCGGTATCACGTCCTTCTCGGCGACGGACATGATGTAGCCGGTGGTGATGTTGGGCGAGATCGGGCGGAAGACGGCGATCGTCTTCCCTTCCTTCTCCGAGAGCGCTTCGTTGATTTCCGTCGGCTGCTGGCGTGGGATCAGCACGATCGACCACAGGCCGCGTCGCGGCCATTCCACCAGTCCAACGCGCTGAAAGAGATCCGAACGGTTGGCGAGCACGGTCGAGAAGATCTTCTTCAGCCCGCCATAGAGGTTCGTCACCAGCGGAATGCGTCCGACGACCCGCTCGCCCGAATGCACGATGGCGCGGCCGATGAAATTGGCCGCGAGGAAGCCGACCAGCGTGATCATCATCAGCGCCACGATTAACCCGAAGCCGGGCACCGCAAACGGCAGGTAATTGTCGGGATTGTAGCGCACCGGGATGTAGGGCTTCACCCAGCCGTCGACCCAGTGGATGAACGACCACACCAGATAGGCCGTTATGGCGAGAGGCGCGCAGACGATCAGCCCGGCGAGGAAATAGTTCCGCAGACGTGTCATCGGTGGGACCGGAAGGAGGCGCGCATGGCCTCCTTCATATTGCACTGCGGCAGGAAAATGAACCGATGACTGCGGTCACTCCACCGTGACCGACTTGGCCAGGTTGCGCGGCTGGTCGACGTCGGTGCCCATGAACACCGCCGTGTAATAAGCCAGCATCTGGATCGGCAGCGCATAGACGATCGGGGTGATGATTTCCGGCACGTCCGGCAGCACGATCGTCTCCATCGTCTGCAGGCTGGTCTGTGCGGCGCCCTTCTGGTCGGTGATCAGGATGATCTTGCCGCCACGCGCCGCGACCTCCTGCATGTTGGACACCGTCTTTTCGAAGATGCGGTCGTGCGGCGCGATGACGATCACCGGCATCTTCTCGTCAATCAGCGCGATCGGGCCGTGCTTCAGCTCGCCCGCAGCGTAGCCTTCCGCGTGTATATAGCTGATTTCCTTGAGTTTCAGTGCGCCTTCCATCGCCAATGGATAGTTCGTGTCACGCCCCAGGTAGAGCACGTTCTTCACCTTCGAAAGCTGGCGCGACACCTTCTCGATCTGCTCCGCGAGCTTCAGCACCTGGCTGGCGATGCGCGGCGTCTCGGCAAGCTGGCGTACCAGCACCTGCTCCTGCTTCGCATCGACATGGCCGCGCGCGCGCGCAGCCCTGACGGCGAGCGACGCGAGCACGGCGAGCTGGCAGGTGAAGGCTTTCGTCGAGGCCACGCCGATCTCCGGCCCTGCCAGCGTGGGGAAGATCGCATCGGATTCGCGCGCGATGGTCGACTCGCGCACGTTGACGATCGCCGTGATCGGCACGCCCGCCTTGCGGCAGTAGCGCAGCGAAGCCAGCGTATCGGCCGTCTCACCGGACTGCGAAATGAACAGCGCCGCGCTGTCGGGCGAGATCGGCATCTCGCGGTAGCGAAACTCCGATGCCACGTCGATGTCGACCGGCAGCCGCGCCAGCCGCTCGAACCAGTATTTGCCGATCAGCCCGGCGAGATAGGCGGTGCCGCAGGCCGAAATCGACAGCCGGTCGATCTTGGCGAAGTCGAACGGCAGCTCGATCGGCTTCGCCGAACCCGTAGTGAAATCGAGATAGTTGGCGAGCGTGTGGGAGATCACCTCCGGCTGCTCGTGGATTTCCTTCTGCATGAAATGGTGGAAATTGCCCTTGTCCACCAGGAAGGACGTGCCCACCGACTGGGTGCGTTTGCGCTCCACCGGGGCGCCCGACATGTCGTGGATCTGCATCTCGTTGCGGCGCACCACCACCCAGTCGCCATCCTCGAGATAGGTGATCGAGTTCGTGAAGGGCGCGAGCGCGATCGCGTCGGAGCCGAGATACATCTCGCCCTCCCCGTGCCCGACGGCCAGCGGCGGGCCGTTCCGGGCGCCGACAATCAGGTCTTCATCGCCGCGGAACATGATCGCGAGCGCGAAAGCGCCTTCCAGCCGCTTCAGCGTAGCGAAGGCGGCGTCCTTCGGCGACTTGCCCCGCGCGAGTTCGCGCGACACCAGATGCGCGACGACTTCCGTATCGGTCTGCGAGGTGAACTCGTAGCCGTCCTTCTGCAGCTCCGCCTTCAGCTCGGCGAAGTTCTCGATGATGCCGTTATGGACGATCGCGACATCCTTGGAGAAATGCGGATGGGCGTTGACCTCGTTCGGCACGCCATGCGTCGCCCATCGGGTGTGGCCGATGCCGATGAAACCGTCGAGCGGCTCTGCCTTCAAGCGGCGTTCGAGATTGACCAGTTTGCCTTCGGCACGGCGGCGTTCGAGCTTGCCGTGCTCGACGGTGGCGACGCCGGCGGAATCATAGCCGCGATATTCGAGCCGCTTGAGTGCCTCCACGATCAGCGGCGCGACCGGCGTCGAGCCGACGATGCCTACGATACCGCACATGCAGACCTACCCCTCGATTCGCCCGGAATTCGCCAATGCGTCGCTCATGTAGGCAGCGCGCGGCCCGGCCGGAAGTCAAACTTGGTTTCAATCCATTGCAGCGGACGACCGCCACGATTGTTCCGAGCATGACAGAATAGTTTTCAGGAAGTCTTACAGCACAGCGAACATTTGAACTTGCTCGTCGCAAGACCGTCGGCGGCTCCCCTCAGGCGGAGGCAACGCCCTCACTCGTGCTTCTTGGCCTTGAGTGCCGCGTACCGTTCCCGCAGCGCCTTTGCCCGGCCAGGCTTCGTCTCCTGCCTCGCGCGGCCGAAGGCGAGGCCGTCGTCGGGCACGTTCTCGGTGATCACGCTGCCGGATGCGACATATGCATTGTCGCCGACCGAGACGGGGGCCACCAGCGCCGAGTTCGAGCCGATGAAAGCCCCTGCCCCGATCCGCGTCAGGTGCTTGTTGTAGCCGTCATAGTTGCAGGTGATGGTGCCTGCGCCGATATTCGCCCCCGCACCGATTTCGGCGTCGCCGATATAGGTCAGGTGGTTCACCTTGGCGCCCGGCCCGACCACCGCCTTCTTGATCTCCACGAAATTGCCGACGCGGGCCTTCTCCTGCAGTTCCGCGCCGGGCCGCAGCCGCGCGAACGGCCCGATATTGCTGCCGCTCGCGACCGTCGCGCCCTCGATATGCGAGAAGGCGTGGATGGTGACCCCAGACGCGATCTTGGCGCCGGGGCCGAAGACGACGTTGGGTTCGAGGACTGTGTCCGCGCCAATCTCGGTGTCGTACGAGAGGAACACCGTCTCGGGCGCAATCATCGTCACACCTGACAGCATCGCCTCGCGCCGCGCGCGCTTCTGCCAGATGCCTTCCGCCTCTGCGAGCTCGGCGCGGTTGTTGATCCCCAGCAGATTCTCGTAGTCGGCCTCGGTGGCGGTTACCTTCAGCCCACGCGCATTCGCGATCTCGACGATGTCCGTCAGATAATACTCCCCCTTGGCATTGGCATTGCCGACCCCGTCGAGCAGCGCCAGCGCTTCGCGCCCGTCGATCGCCATCAGCCCGCCATTGCAGAAGCCGATCTTCCTTTCCTCGGGCGAGCAATCCTTGTCCTCGCGGATCGCAACCAGTCGGCCGTCCTTCTCGATCAGCCGGCCGTAGCCGGCAGGCGCCTCGGTGCGGAAGCCGATGACCGCGACTGCATTGCCTTCCGCGACCAGCTTTCGCGCGGCCGCGAGCGGCGCGGGCGCGATCAGCGGCGTGTCGCCAAACATCACCAGCACGTCGTCATAGCCGCGCGCGATCGCTGCGCGGGCAGCGAGCACCGCATGCGCGGTGCCGAGCCGCTCCACCTGCTCGAAGCTCTCCGCCCCCAGAGCAAACGGCGTCACCGCCTTGCGCACCGCCTCGCCGCCGCGCCCGACGACGATGGCAACGTCCATGCCCCCGCCGCGATCGCTGCCTTCGCCACATGCGCGACCATCGGCAGGCCGGCGATCTCGTGCAGCACCTTCGGAATGGCACCCTTCATGCGCGTGCCTTCGCCGGCGGCAAGGATAATCGTCAGGCAGCTTCTCTGGCTCATGAAAGGATCCGCGGTGCGTGTTGATCGGGATTCGGCGCATCTGTATCACCCGGCCGCGTCCGCTCCAATGCGAGGCGATGGGAGCTGGCGAACGAATGGCTAACGAGACGACTCGCGCGAACGCGCTTGCGGTGCTGGTAATGCTGGCGACGCCGCTTCTGTTCTCAACCAACCTGATCTTCGGCCGCGCGGTGATCGGCGACGTGGCGCCGTTCACCCTCGCCTTCATCCGTTGGGCGCTTGTGGCGCTGGTTCTGACGCCGTTCCTGCTGCGAGAGCGGCAGATATTTTGGACGGTACTGACGTCGCGGCCGGGGCTGGTCACAACACTCTCCTTCCTTGGCATGGTTGTGTGCGGCGCAGGCGTCTATCTGGCGCTCACAAGCACCACCGCGACCAACGGCACGCTGATCATGACCAGTTCGTCCGTATTCATCATCCTGATCGAGGCAGCCTTCTTCGGCCGCGCGATCGGAATGCGCGAGGCGATCGGCTCCGCGATCGCCTTTGCCGGTGTCGCCGTCATCGTGCTCAAGGGCGATCTCACCGACCTGTTGCGGCTCGATTTCCACTGGGGCGACGTTCTGTTCGTCGCCGCCGCCTTCTGCTGGGCGGTCTATTCTATCCTCTACCGCTCTCCGGATCTGCGCGGCGTATCCAATCTTGGCCTCTTCGGTCTTGTCGCGTCGGTCGCCACGCTGATGCTTGCCCCGTTCGCTGCCATCGAATTCGCGCTCGGCGGCTCGATGCCGGATCAGCCTTCGGACTGGATTTCCATCGCCGGCATCGTCGTCTTCGCCTCGCTGCTGGCGTTTTCCGGCTTTCAGTACGCGTGCGCGCGCTGGGCGCTTCGCTAGCCGGCATCTTCATGTATCTGATGCCACCCTTCGCCGTGACGATGGCCGTGATCTTCCTCGGCGAGACGTTCCAGCCGTTCCATGCGGCGGGGATTGCGCTGGTCATGGGCGGAGTGATCCTCGCGACGTTCCCGTCGCGGACATAGAAGGCTCAGCCGAGTGTGCCGAGGGCCGGGAACGTCTCCAGCAGCCAGTAGGACGCCTTCTGGATCCCGCCGGTGAGGAACAGCACGCCGGCCACCACCAGCAGCGCGCCCATGACCTTCTCCACCCGGCCGAGATGCGCGCGAAAGCGGGAGGCGAAGCGCATGAACGCACCCGAGAACAGAGCCGCGACAATGAAGGGGATGCCGAGCCCGGCCGAATAGGCTGCGAGCAGCGCCGCGCCGTCGGCCACCGTATCGCGCCCGCCGGCGAGCGTGAGGATCGGCCCGAGCACCGGTCCGATGCAGGGCGTCCAGCCGAAGGCGAAGGCGAGCCCCATCACATAGGCGGCGGTCATCGACGCCGGCTGTCCGCCGGCCTGGAAGCGGGCCTCACGCGACAGGAAGGGGATGCGCACGACGCCGAGGAAATTCAGCCCCATCAGGATGATGGCGAGCCCCGCTGCCATGGCGAGTGGCTGCTGCCAAACCCTGAGCAATTGCCCGATCGACGAGGCGCCGGCCCCCAGTGCGACGAATACGGTGGAGAAGCCGAGCACGAAGGCGAGCGAAGCGGAGAGCAGCGCCGTCCGGTTGGCCGTGGCGGTGGCCGTCCCGTCGGGATTGCGGAATTCCTCGACCGACACGCCCGCCATGTAGCAGAGATAAGGCGGCACGAGCGGCAGCACGCAGGGCGACAGGAACGACAATGCGCCTGCCCCCACCGCGCTCAGATATCCAATATCGATCGCCACGCCGCCTGCCCGCCTTCGAATGCAAATGACGGCCCGGATATAACGCCCCGCCCCGTCACGCGCCATTCACCTTGGCGTGGCGAAGGGACGCTGGGAAGCCCGACCTCGGGACCGCTCTCTCGCTGTGGGCCGATGGTCTAAACGATGGTGAGCGCGATGGGACTCGAACCCATGACCTACAGATTAAAAGTCCGTTGCTCTACCAGCTGAGCTACGCGCCCGTCGGGTGGCACGAAGGCCCCCCGAAAGTGCGGCGGAACATAGGGACGGCGCCCAGCGCGGTCAACCCGGAATCCGGGCGATTTCCGCGGCTCCCGAAGCCGTAGGAACTTCTTCTTGTGTCGCTCGTTGATCGCGATTGCAGCTTCTTTCGGAGGGATACGACGTGAGCAAGACTAGTTCAGCGAAAAAGCCGTCCGCGGCAAAGCCGCTCGAAGCCAAGACGGGCGCCGGCGCCGCGATTGCCGAGCGATCGAAAGACGCCAAGGCCGCGGCGCCGGAAAAGAAGTCGCCGCCTAAACAAGCCAGGGCCGCCGGCGGGGCTAAGACGGCGAAGCCGTCCAGCGCGGCCAAGCCTACCGCCTCGGCGAAATCGTCCAAGGCAGCCTCCAGGCGCGCGGGCAAGGTCGCAACCAAACCAGCAACGAAGGGGGTCAGGAGTTCCGGTGGAGCCACCGCGAAAGCCTCGAATGGCAAGGGCAAGGCGGGCACCCTGGTCGCGGGCGCGAGCAATATGGCGAGCGGCTTGGCGTCGATCGCCGGCAGCGTCGCCGGCGCGGTTGCAGGCGTTGTGGCGGGCCGCAGCCGCGGATCACGCAAGAGCGGCAAGGCCGGACAGGAATAAATCGCAACCGACGGAACCCTATGCCGTCCAGCACGTTGTTGGGGCGTGACGGGCTGTCCCCCACCCCCCAGGCCCGTCCCGTCCCAACTGAGAGCCGGTCGTCAGACCGGCTTTCTTTTTATGCCAGGGCGACGTCCGCCCCGGCGCGGACATATTTGCGGTGGAACCAACACTCACAGACGCGCGTTCAGCGCGCAAAGGGACATCCTCGTTCGAACCCAGGAGGTTATCATGAAACGGCTTGCGAGCATTCTCAGTGCAGCGGCCATGTCCGCCGCGATGGCGGTGACGTCGTTCGCGCCGGCGAACGCGGCTCCGCTGCCGGCACCCCGTATTGCGGCTGACAATGGCGTGATCAACGTGCAATGGGGTGGTGTGCAGGAAGGAAGGACGCAGTTCGGCGGAGAATTCCGTCGCAGAGGCGACGATCGTTACTGGGGTGGCAACCGCCGCGAGCGCGGTGATCGTCATTGGCGCGGTGGCGGATCGCGGCATGGCTGGTACGGCGGTGGCTATTACTACAATGGCTATCGCGGATACCGTCATCGTCGCCACGGCTATCGCTATCATGACGGCTGGTGGTTCCCGGCCGGCGCGTTCATCGCCGGTGCGATTATCGGCAATGCGATCAACTCGGCTCCCCCGCCTCCCCCGCGTTACTATCGCGGTGGCGGCAGCGCCCACGTGGCCTGGTGCTACAACCGCTACCGGTCGTATCGCGAGTGGGACAACACGTTCCAGCCATACCACGGCCCACGCCAGCAGTGCTATTCGCCCTATAGCTGACAGCTGAACGCCTACAGCATCTTAAAAGCCCCGCGCCGCAAGGTGCGGGGTTTTGCTTTCTAGCGGCTGAGTGTGCGCGACACCGCGTCGTGCCAGCCGGCGACCTTGCGCTTGCGGGTCGTGGCGTCCATCGCCGGCTCGAAGCGGCGGTCGAGCGCCCAGCGCTTCGCGAAGGCTTTTTCCTTCGGCCACACGCCCGCGCGCGACCCGGCGAGCCATGCGGCTCCGAGTGCCGTCGTCTCGAGAATTTTGGGCCGGTCGACCGGCGCGTCGAGGATGTCGGCGAGGCGCTGCATGGTCCAGTCGGACGCGACCATGCCGCCGTCGACCCTGAGCACGGTCTTCGCCGCGGCACCCTTCCAGTCGCGCTTCATCGCCGAAAGCAGGTCTGACGTCTGGTAGGCCACCGATTCGAGCGCTGCGCGGGCGAATTCGGCGGGACCCGAATTGCGCGTGAGGCCGAACATCGCGCCGCGGGCGTCTGCATCCCAATGCGGCGCGCCGAGCCCGACGAAGGCCGGCACCAGATAGATCTCCTGGCTGTCGTCCGCCTTGGCGGCGAGGACGCCGGAATGTTCCGACTTCTGGATCACCCGCAACGAATCGCGCAGCCACTGCACGGCGGCGCCCGCGATGAAGATCGAGCCCTCCAGCGCATAGGTGGTCTTGCCGTTAAGCCGGTAGGCGATCGTGGTGAGCAGGCGGTTCTTCGAGCGGACGATCTGCGGGCCGGTGTTGAGGATGGCGAAGCAGCCGGTGCCGTAGGTCGACTTCATCATGCCCGGCTCGAAACAGGCTTGGCCGATGGTCGCCGCCTGCTGGTCGCCGGCGACGCCGAGGATCGGGATCTCGCCGCCGAGCAGCGCCTTCTCCGTCCGGCCGTAGTCGTCGGCGCAGTCCTTGACCTCAGCCAGCAGAGCGCGCGGCACCCGCAGCAGCTTCAGCAGATCGTCGTCCCATTCATTGGTCGAGATGTTGTAAAGAAGCGTGCGCGAGGCGTTGGTCGCATCGGTCGCGTGGACCTTGCCGCCGGTCAGCCGCCAGATCAGGAAGGTGTCGATCGTGCCGGCCAGAAGCTCGCCCCTCTCGGCGCGCCGGCGTGCGCCTTTCACCTTGTCCAGGATCCAGGCGATCTTGGTGCCGGAGAAGTAGGGATCGAGCAACAGCCCGGTCTTGGCGGAAAAGCGGCGCTCGTGCCCGGCCTTCTTCAGCCTGGCGCAGAGCGGCGCGGTGCGGCGGTCCTGCCAGACGATCGCATTGTGGATCGGCTTGCCGGTGGCCTTGTCCCAGACGACCACAGTCTCGCGCTGGTTGGTGATGCCGATCGCCGAGATGTCGGCCGCCTTCAGCTTCGCCTTCTTCAGTGCCTCGCGCAGGGTGGCGACGACGGAAGACCAGATCTCCTCCGGATCGTGCTCGACCCAGCCAGACGCTGGGTAGATTTGCGTGAATTCCCTCTGGGCGACCGCGGCGATGTTGATCTCGCCGTCGAAGACGATCGTGCGGCTCGACGTCGTGCCCTGGTCGATCGCAAGGACGTAGCCGCTCATGCCGGCCTCGCCGCGATCTCCGCAGCCGTTGGCCGCGTCGGATATGACGTCATCTTCTCCTCCCAACGCATTCGCCCCCGTATCGAGGGCATCTTCCGGCGAGAACCCATTCGCCGAAAGGAAATGTTTCGAACCTCATTCGAATGTCAAACGAAATCGACACTCATGCCGATGTCTCGATCAGCTCGACTTCGGCCTCGGCCAGGATCCGCCGGACCGAGGGGATGTCGCAGCGGTCGGTGATGAAGGTGTTGACCTGGTTGAGATGGCCGATCCGCACCGGCGCGGTGCGTTCGAACTTGGTGCGGTCGGCGACGAGGATGACATGGCGCGTGTTGGCGATGATCGCCTGTGCCACCTTCACCTCGCGATAGTCGAAGTCGAGCAGCGCGCCGTCATGGTCGATCGCCGAGACGCCGATGACGGCATAGTCGACCTTGAACTGGCGGATGAAGTCCACCGCCGCCTCACCGACGATTCCGCCGTCGGAGCCGCGCACTACGCCGCCGGCGATCACCACCTCGATCGACGGATAGACCCGCATCCTGTTCGCGACATTGATGTTGTTGGTGATGACCATCAGGCCCTTGTGGTCCAGCAACGCCTTCGACACCGCCTCCGTCGTGGTGCCGATGTTGACGAAGAGCGACGCGTTGTCGGGGATCAGCCGCGCCGCTGCGTTGCCGATCGCATCCTTCTCGTCGGCGGCGATCTTGCGCCTCGCCTCATATTGCAGGTTCTCGATGCCCGACGGGAACAGCGCCCCACCATGGATGCGCGTCAGCAGCCGCTGGTCGCAGAGGTCGTTCAGGTCCTTGCGGATCGTCTGCGGCGTGACCTGGAAATGCGCCGCGAGATCCTCGACCAGCACCCTGCCCTTGTCCTTGGCAAGCTGGATGATTTCGGAGTGGCGCGGGGTGAGCAGCACTGTTTCCTCCCGTTTTCGTTTTGCGGCAGGTTAGCGGAAAGCGAAAATCTCGGAAAGCCTCAGCCGGACAATTCGGTCGCGATCTCGCGGATCACGTCGAAGGCCGTGTCCGCATCCTCCTCGCACATGTCGAACTGGCCCGCCTGGAAGCGGATCGCCACCTTGCCCTCCACCTTGGTCTGGGTGAGGTAGATACACCCGTCGTCGTTGATGCGGCGGACGAGTTCGTAATTGTGGGCGTCGAGATCGCCGCCGACTGCCGGCAGGTGGCGGAAACTGAACAGCGACAGCATCGGGTGCGTCACGATCTCGAAATCGGGCTCCGCGGCCAGCCGGTCGGCGACTTTGCGCGACCAGGCGACATGGTTGCGGATCATCCCGCGCAGATGTTCAAGCCCGTAGGCGCGCAGCAGGAACCACAGCTTCAACGCGCGGAAGCGGCGACCCAGCGGCACCGACCATTCCGAATAGTTGATGATGCCGTCGGCGCCATGTGTCTTGAGGAACTCGGGCTGGATGGCGAGCGTGCGCACCAGTTCGTCGGGATTGGCGATGAACTGCACCGAGCAGTCGAATTGCGCGCCGAGCCATTTGTGTGGATTGAAGACGATCGAATCCGCGCCTTCCACGCCGGCCCACAGATGACGGAATTCCGGGCAGATCATTGCCGAGCCCGCCCAGGCGGCATCGACATGGACGTAGAGACCGTGTCGTCGCGCCACCTCGACCACGCCGGCGACATCGTCGGTTCCGCCGACGCTGGTGCCGCCCACTGAGGCGATGATGCCGGCGGGAAGATAGCCGGCGTCGCGATCGCTGCGGATCGCCGCGTCCAGCGCGCCGACATCCATCGAGCGCTTTTCGCCCTGCACTGGAATCCGCACCAGATTGTCCTGGCCGATGCCCGAGACCCAGATGGCGCGGTCGATCGAGGTGTGCACCTCACCCGAGCAGTAGATGCGCAACTTCGGCAGGCCCGGCAACCCTTCGATGTTGCCCTTCCAATCCAGCGCCCGCTCGCGCATCACCAGCACGGCGTTCAGAGTGGCGGAGGAGGCCGAATCCTGTATGACGCCGGTGAAGCGGTGCGGCAGGCCGAGCGCCTGGCGCAGCCAGTCGACGACGCGCGTCTCCATCTCGGTCGCGGCCGGCGAGGTTTGCCAGAGCATGCATTGCGCCGCCATCGCCGTGACGAGGTATTCGGCCACCACCGAGGCGGGCGCGGCATTGGCCGGGAAATAGGCGAAGAAGCGCGGATGCTGCCAGTGTGTCATGCCGGGCACGACGATCCGCTCGAAGTCGGCGAAGATCGCCTCCATCGGCTCACCCGCCTCCGGCGCGCTCGGCTCTAGCTGTGCTGCGACGTCGCCCGGCTTCGTCTGCGCCCGGACCGGCAGGTCGCGAAGTCTCGCCCGGTAGTCCGCGCCCCATTCGGCGGCCTTGGACGACCAGTCGCGAAACTCGTTGTCCTTCACGGCGTCATCCCATAGGAAAGTCGGGCAGGTTCTTGAACGCCGCCTTCAGCGCGCTCGACCAGCCGTCGGATACGGTGCGGTAGTAAGGGTCGTCGCCGGTGATCCGCTTCTGGAAGCCGACGCGCAACGTGTCCTTCTCGTAGAACAGCATGTCGAGCGGCAGGCCGACCGACAGGTTCGACTTCAGCGTCGAATCGAAGGAGACCATCAGAAGCTTCGCCGTCTCCTCGAAGCTCATCGCCGGGTCGTAGGCGCGCACGATGATCGGCTTGCCGTATTTGGTCTCGCCGATCTGGAAGAAAGGCGTGTCGCCGCCGGCCTCGATGAAATTGCCTTCCGGGTAGATCATGAAAAGCCGCGGCTCGCTCCCCTTGATCTGGCCGCCGAGGATGAAGGAGGCGTTGAAATAGCTCTCCGCCTTCTGCCCTTCCAGCGCGGTTCCGCTGATCACGTCGCGCACGATGTTGCCGACGATCTGCGCCGTTCGGAACATCGACGGCGTCTCGAGCAGTGTCGGCGCTCGCTCGCCCACCGCCTTGGTGCGCTCGTCGAGCAGGCTCACCACGGCCTGCGTCGTGGCGAGGTTGCCGGCCGAGAGCAGCACGATCACGCGCTCGCCCGGCTCCGACCAGACATGCATCTTGCGGAAGGTGGAGATGTTGTCGACGCCGGCATTCGTGCGCGTGTCGGACATGAACACGAGCCCGCGATCAATCTTCAGGCCGACGCAATAGGTCATGGAATCGATCCGCAGCGGATTGGTCGGGGATTACTGCTCGACCGTAATGTGAACCGCAAGCGTTTCCAGCGCCTGTCCCAACCTAATTCCCGACACAGGCGCGGCATCGCGATAGTCGCGGCCGGTCGCCAGCGTAACGTAGGTTTCGTCCGGCGACATGCGATTCGACGGGTCGAAGCCGACCCAGCCGAGGCCGTTCACGTGCGCTTCCGCCCAGGCGTGGCTCGCCGCTTGCTCGCCTTCCTTCATCAGATAACCGCTGACATAGCGCGCCGGAAAGCCGATCAGCCGCGCCGCCGAGAGGAACACATGCGCGTGGTCCTGGCACACGCCCGCCCCAAGCTTCAGCGCCTCTTCGGCGGTCGTGGCGGAGGTTGTCGCGCCGGCCTTGTATTCCACCTGGTCGGCGATCGTGTCCTTGAGCCGGTGCAGCCGTTCGAGGCCGTCGCCCTCGCCCAGTCCCTTGGCAAGGGCGACGATCTTCTTGCCAGAGGCGGTGAGCGGCGTCTCCGCCTCGAACAGCCACATCGGAGCAAAGCCCCGCTGAGGGCCGGTCACGCCGGCAGTGTCGTTGGTCTGCACCTCGCCTGTTGCCGTGATGGCGACGCCGCGCGGCTCGCCGTCGATCGAGAGCAGCCGTGTCTCGTTGCCGAACCCGTCGATGTATCGCAGTTCCTCGCGCGCGCCGTCGACTGTGATCTCCCAGGAGATCACAGTCTGCGCGCGCCCGCTCTGCGGCGTCAGCCGCAGCCGCTGCAGCCCGTAGCTCAGCGGTGCGTCGTAGCCATATTCTGTCCGGTGGGAGATTTTCAGCCGCATGGGATCAGTTGAACCGGTATTCCTCGGCGATCTGGTTGCCCAGCCTGTTGTTGTCGCTGATGAACTCGACCAGAAACTCGTGCAGGCCGCGATCGAAGATGTCCTTGATCGATCCGACCCTCAGCTTGGCCAGTGTGGTTTCGACGGTGTCGTGGCAACCGAAACGATTGCCGTATTCCGTCGCCAGAAAGCTCAGGCTTTCCGCGATGTTGCGGTAACAGAAGGCGAGCGAGCGCGGCATGCGTCCGTTGAGGATGAGGAAGTCGGCGATGTTGGTCGGCTTGTACTCCGCCTCGTAGACCCAGCGATAGGAGCGGTGCGCCGCGACCGAGCGAAGAATCGATTCCCACTGGTAGTTGTCGAGCGAAGATCCAACCCAGGACACCGACGGCAACAGCACATAGTATTTCACGTCGAGGATCCGCGCCGTGTTGTCGGCACGCTCGACGAAGGTGCCGATCTGGCTGAAGTCGAATATCTCGTTGCGCAGCATCGTGCCGTAGAACGAGCCGCGGATGAAGGCGGTCTCGCGCTTGATCTGGTCGAGGATGCGCGGCAGGTCGCGTTCGTCGATCGGCGCCTTGAGCAGCCGCTTCATCGACATCCACGCCTCGTTGATCGCCTCCCAGGTCTCGCGCGTCAGTGCCGTGCGCACCATGCGGCCGTTGTTGCGGGCCGTCTCGATGGCCGACATCACGCTCGACGGATTGGACGCGTCGCGCAGCAGGAAATCCGCGACGGTGTCCGCCGTGAATTCGGTGTGCTTCTGAAGGAAGGCAAACTCGACGCCGGCCGAGACGACGACCGAGGTCCATTCGTCGGTCGAGCTCGCCGTGCTCGTCAGCGCAAGCCGCAGCCCCGCATCGACCAGCCGCGCCATGTTCTCCGCCCGCTCGATGTAGCGGTTCATCCAGTAGAGGCCGTTGGCGTTGCGTCCGAGCATCAATTGACCGGCGAATGGAGAGTGGTGGATGGGGAGTTTGGAGAGCGACGGTCGGTCATGGCGCTAGTCATCCAGGACCCAGGTGTCTTTGGTTCCTCCCCCTTGGGATGAGTTGACGACCAGCGAACCCTCCTTGAGAGCAACGCGCGTCAGTCCGCCCGGCACGATCTGAATCTTATCCGACACCAGCACATAAGGCCTAAGATCCACATGTCGCGGCGCCAGGCCGCCTTCGACGAGGATCGGGCAGGTCGACAGCGCCAGCGTCGGCTGGGCGATGTAGTTTCCGGGCTTCGCCGCAAGCTTGGCCGCGAACGCTTCGCGCTCCTTCTTCGAGGCCGTCGGGCCGACCAGCATGCCGTAGCCGCCGGAGCCGTGCACTTCCTTGATCACCAGTTCGGCGATGTGCTCCTGCACATATTTCAGGCTGTCAGGCTCCGAGCAGCGCCAGGTCGGGATGTTGCCGAGGATCGCCTTGCGGCCGGTGTAGAACTCGATGATCTCCGGCATGTAGGAGTAGATCGCCTTGTCGTCGGCGATGCCGGTGCCCGGCGCGTTGGCGATGGTGATCTTGCCGGCGCGGTAGACATCCATGATGCCCGGCACGCCGAGAGCCGAGTCCGGCCGGAAGGTCATCGGGTCAAGGAACGCGTCATCGACGCGGCGGTAGAGCACGTCGATCGGCTTGTAGCCCTGCGTCGTGCGCATCGCGATATGGCCGTCGACCACGCGCAGGTCCGAACCCTCCACCAGCTCCACGCCCATCTGGTCGGCGAGGAAGGCATGCTCGAAATAGGCCGAGTTGAAGATGCCGGGCGTCAACACCGCGATCGTCGGCGTGCCCTTGCAGCTTTCCGGCTTCACATTGGCCAGCGACTGGCGCAAGAGTTGCGGATAGTTCTCGACCGGCCGTACCTTCACGTGCTGGAACAGCTCGGGGAAGAGCTGCATCATCGTCTCGCGGTTTTCCAGCATGTAGGAGACGCCCGAGGGCGTGCGGGCGTTGTCCTCCAGCACGTAGAACTCATTTTCGCCCGTGCGCACGATGTCGACGCCGATGATGTGGGTGTAGACGCCGGCCGGCGGCCTGACCCCGATCATCTCCGGCAGGAACGCCTCGTTGCCGGCGATCAGGTGCTTGGGGATGCGCCCGGCTTTCAGGATTTCCTGGCGGTGGTAGATGTCGTCGAGGAAGGCGTTCAGCGCCACGACGCGCTGCTCGATGCCCTGGGTCAGCCTGCGCCATTCCTGACCGGACAAGATGCGCGGCACGATGTCGAAGGGGATCAGCTTTTCGGACGCATCCTCGTGTCCATAGACGGCGAAGGTGATGCCGGTCTTGCGGAAGACCCGCTCGGCGTCGCCCATCTTCTCCGTCAGGCGCGCCGGATCCTGTTTAAGGAGCCACTGCTCATATCCCGCATACGGTTTCCGGACTCCCGAACCGTCGGGACGCATTTCATCGAACGCAACCAATCGGCATTACTCCCCTGTACGCTCATTTCATCGGGCGGATTTCGGAATTGCAAGCGCAATCGCGCGTCAGATGCACAAAGCACCGCCAAAGTCGGATTTTGCCCAGCGCGGCGGCACGGTGCTTGTTTGCTGGGCGCGGAGGTGATCGCAAAGCGGGCGACGCAATTCCGCTCAGAAGGCGCGGAAGGTCATGATCGTCAGCGTGTCCCTGATTCCGGCGACGGAATGGACCTGCTCATTGACGAAATGGCCGATGTCGATGCCGTCCTCGATGTAGAACTTGACCAGCAGGTCCCACTGGCCCGCCGTGGAGTAAATCTCCGAGGCGATCTCCTTGTCGGCGATGGCGGCCGCGACCTCGTAGGACTTGCCGAGATCGCATTTGACCTGGACGAACAACGCCTGCATTCCGACCGCCTCTCCTGTTGCGCAGCCTGACTCTCGCAGGAAGGATGCGCGGTTTCAAGGCGAGCGAGCCGTTCCCGCGCATGTTGTGAAACTGCGACGCGATTTCCGGCGTATATTGGAGAAGGCCCGGCCGTGATCGACCGCCGGCACCGGGAGTCCAGCCATGCGCATCGTCCTTGCCGCAGTCCTTTGCCTCCTGTCCGCCCTGCCCGTCGTTGCGGGAGAAGCCGAAGTGCGCTCGGCGCAGTCGGCCATCGACGGCCAGCTGAAGGCCTTCCTCGCGGACGACGGGCCTGCCGCCTACGGCTACGCCGCACCGAACATCAAGCGCATCTTCCCGACGGTCGAGGCCTTCATGGGCATGGTCACCGACGGCTACGCGCCGGTGCGGCGGCCGAAGACCTATTCCTTCGGCAAGGTGGAGGAGATGAGCCCGACCTCGATCGTCCAGCAGGTGCTGATCCTCGGCCCCGACGGCAAGGAATATGAAGCCGTCTACACGCTCGAACTGCAGCCCGACGGAACCCACAAGATCACCGGCTGCAGCCTGCGCGCGTCCAACGCGCTCAGCACGTGACCGGCGCGATGTCCCCCTTCGCCCAGCCCTCGGTCACGGCCGCCGCATGGACGGCAAAGCGGCTTTCGCGGATCGCGCCGCGCAGGCCGCGCATCAGGTCCTGATAGTAGGAGATATTGTTCCAGGTCAGCAGCATCCCGCCCAGCGCCTCGCCCGACTTGATCAGGTGATGCAGGTAGGCGCGGCTGTAGTCGCGCGCGGCGGGACAGTCGCTCTCTTCGTCCAGCGGCCTCGGATCATCGGCATGGCGCGCATTGCGCAGGTTGATCTTGCCGCGACGCGTGTAGGCGAGACCGTGCCGTCCGGCCCTCGTCGGCATCACGCAGTCGAACATGTCGATGCCGCGCGCCACCGATTTGACGATATCGTCCGGCGTGCCGACTCCCATCAGGTAGCGCGGCTTCTCGTGCGGCAGTTCGGGACAGGTCGCCTCCAGCATGGCAAGCATCACCTCCTGCGGCTCGCCCACCGCCAGCCCGCCGACGGCATAACCCTTCAGCTTCAGCGCCTTCAGCGCCTGCGCCGAGCGCACGCGAAGGTCCGCGTCGTCGCCACCCTGCACGATACCGAACATCGCCTTGCCCGGCTGGTCGCCGAAGGCTGCCTTGCAACGGTCGGCCCAGCGCAGCGACAGTTCCATCGCCCGCTCGATCTCCTGTCTCTTGGCCGGCAACGCCACGCACTCGTCGAGCTGCATCTGGATGTCGGAATCGAGCAGTCCCTGGATCTCGATCGACCGCTCCGGGCTCATGTGCCAGGACGAGCCGTCGATATGCGAGCGGAAGGTCACGCCGTCCTCGGTCAGCTTCCTGAGTTGCGCCAGCGACATGACCTGGAAGCCGCCGCTGTCGGTGAGGATCGGCCACGGCCAGCGCGCGAATTCGTGCAAGCCCCCAAGCCGCGCGACGCGCTCCGCGCTCGGCCGCAGCATCAGGTGATAGGTGTTGCCGAGGATGATGTCGGCGCCCGCACCGCGCACCTGGTCCATGTACATGGCCTTCACCGTGCCGCCAGTGCCGACTGGCATGAAAGCCGGCGTCGCGATCGTGCCGCGCGGCATCGAAATCTCGCCGGTGCGGGCCGCACCGTCGGTGGCGTGGAGGGTGAATGTGAACGACTTACTCACCGAATTCCCTGTCGTGAACCGGCGCATCGGGCGCCTGACGGTCGAGCGAATTGCGATACTGGATGCAGCCGCGCATGAATTTCGGCCAGGGCGGCACCGCAATCGACGGTTCCGTCCGTTCGGGCAGAAGGTCCCACAGGTCCGGGTGGTGCCAGCACAACTCGTGGCCAGTCGAGTCACGGTGCTTTCGGATGCCGGCACGCAGCTTGCGCACTTCCGCGATCAACTGGTCACGGTCCATGCGTTCAATATCGTCATCCATGTTGATCCTCCCTGAACAACAGCCCCGCATCGCCATACGAGTAGAACCGGTAGCCGCTCGCAATCGCATGCGCATATGCCGCCCGCATCGTCTCCAGCCCCGAAAAGGCCGACACCAGCATGAACAGCGTCGAGCGCGGCAGATGAAAGTTCGTCATCAGCACGTCGACGAAGCGGAAGCGGTAGCCCGGGGTGATGAAGATGTCGGTCGGACCGGTCCAGGCCGACAGCCTTCCGTTCTCGTCGGCCGCACTTTCCAGCAGCCGCAGCGAGGTCGTGCCGACGCAGACGATGCGCCCTCCCCGCGCCTTCACCGCGTTCAGCGCCGACGCCGTCGCGGTCGAGACGCGTCCAACCTCGGCATGCATCTTGTGATCCGCCGTGTCGTCAGCCTTCACCGGCAGAAAGGTGCCAGCCCCCACATGCAAGGTCACGAAATGCCGCTCGATGCCCGCCGCGTCGAGCGCAGCAAACAGATCCGGCGTGAAGTGCAGGCCGGCGGTGGGCGCCGCCACCGCACCCTCCTCCTCGGCATAGATGGTCTGATAGTCGGCCCGGTCGCGCTCGTCTTCCGACCGCTTCGAGGCGATATAGGGCGGTAGTGGGATGTGACCGACCGTGTGCAGCGCCTCGTCCAGCGCAGCATCCGAGAAGTCGAAGCGCAGCAGCACCTCCCCGCCGTCGCCCTTTTCCTCCACCGTCGCGTCGAGCGCGCCCATCAGGCAGATGTTCTCGGTGTGACCGAAGGCGATGCGGTCGCCGACCACGACACGCTTGGCCGGTCGCAGGAAGGCGCGCCAGGCGTCGGGGCCGACCCGCATGTGCAAGGTGGCGTCGACGCGCGCACTCGCCTCCCCGCGCCGCCGCAGACCGGACAACTGGGCCGGGATGACCTTCGTGTCGTTGAACACCAGCGCGTCGCCCGGGCGCAGCAGGCCCGGAAGATCGCGCACGGTCATGTCCGCGAATGCTTCGCCCGGCCTGACGACCAGCAGCCTGGCGGAATCGCGGGGAGCCGCCGGGCGGAGCGCGATGCGGTCCTCCGGCAGGTCGAAATCGAACAGGTCGACCTTCATTGGATGTCTGAACAGTCCACGACGAAGGCGCCCTTGCCCTTGAAGGTGAACACGCCCCCGGCGACGCGGCTGTCGCCTTCTTCCGCCTTCACGATGCGCAGGCGGGCGATGATCTCGTTGACGTTCTCGTCGGTGAAGTCGACCGCCATCATGCGGTCGTCTTCAAAGCCCTGGCCGACGGTGATCGGCGTGCCGGGGTAGGATTCGGGCGTCGACGACCAGGTCTGGTCGCCAATGGTGATCACCGCGCGCGCGATCGACAGCACGTCCACATGGCCGACCAGCAGGTCGATGCCGACGCCCTCGCCGCCGCACGACAGCTCGCCGGTCGCCTGGGCAGGCCAGGCGGCTGAGGCAAGAGTGGCGGCGAGAAGCGCGCGCTTCATGGTCAGGCGACGTCCGCGGCCACGCGCATCGTCTTGATCGAGTCGGGATCGCGCACGGGCTCGCCGCGCTTGATCTTATCGACATTCTCCATGCCCTCGATCACCTGCCCCCACACCGTATACTGGCGGTTGAGGAAGGAGGCGTCGTCGAAGCAGATGAAGAACTGCGAATTGGCCGAGTTCGGGTTCTGCGAGCGCGCCATCGAACAGGTGCCGCGCACATGCGGGACGTTGCTGAACTCGGCCGGCAGGTTGGGCTTGTTGGAGCCACCCATGCCGGTGCCGGTCGGGTCGCCGCCCTGGGCCATGAAGCCCTCGATGACGCGGTGGAACACCACGCCGTCGTAGAACTTCTCGCGGGCGAGTTCCTTGATCCGGGCGACGTGCTTCGGCGCCACGTCCGGGAAGAGTTCGATCACGACCGGTCCCTTGGTCGTGTCCATGATGATCGTGTTTTCCGGATCCTTGATCTCGGCCATCGGCTATTCCTTCCTTTTCTACTTGTTGTCGGCCGCGATGCGGACCTTGATCATGCGGTCGGGGTCGGAGACCTCGCCGTTGCCGCCCGCGCCGCGCTTGATCTTGTCGACCAGTTCCATGCCCTTCTCCACCTCGCCGACGACCGTGTACTGGCCGTTCAGCGACGGGTATTCGGTGAACATGATGAAGAACTGCGAATTGGCCGAGTTCGGGTCCTGCGCGCGGGCCATGCCGAGCACGCCGCGCACGAAGGGCGTCGAGGAGAATTCGGCCGGCAGATCCGGCTTATCGGAGCCGCCGGTGCCGGCGCGGTCCGGATTGAAGCCGTCATTCATGTCGCCGAACTGCACATCGCCGGTCTGGGCCATGAAGCCCTCGATGACGCGGTGGAAGGCCACGTTGTCGTAGGCACCCTCGCGCACCAGCTCCTTGATCCGCTCGACATGCTTTGGCGCAAGATCGGGCCGAAGCGCTACGGTGACGTCGCCGTCCTTCAGCGTGATGATCATCGTGTTCTCGGGCTCGGCCGCGAGCGCGGGCTGTCCAAGAAGCATGGCGCCGAGGGCGACGGCCGACATGAAGCTGCGTCTGTTCATGAAAAATCTCCGGAAGGGTCAGGACCCGAACTTGGCCGCCAGCGCTTTCGCGACGACCGCGGGGACGAAGGGGCGGATGTCACCGCCCATCGACGCGATCTGGCGGACCAATGTGGCGGTAATCGACGCACCGAGGGGCTGGCCGGCAGGAAAACGGTCTGCAGCTCCGGCGCCATCGTCTCGTTCATGCCGGCCATCTGCATCTCGTAGTCGAGGTCGGTGCCGTCGCGCAGCCCGCGGATCATGATCTTCGCGCCGTACTTGCGTGCGGCGTCGATCAGCAGCCCCTGGAAGGAGATTACCTCCAGCTTGGCGGCGTCTTCGCCCAGTTCGTCGCGCGCAGCCTGCTCGATCAGCGCCACGCGTTGCTCGAGGCTGAACACCGGCGTCTTCGACGCCTGGATGCCGATCGCCACGAAGATCTTGTCCGAAATCGTGAGCGCGCCCTTCAGCACGTCGAGGTGGCCGTTGGTGAGCGGGTCAAAGGAGCCGGCATAGATGGCGATGCGTTCGGTCATGGCGAGAGCTTCTATTGATCCCGCTCAAGGAAGGCAATTCACCAGGTTGGTAGAAAGGTGAATGTTGGATGAACGCCGCGCTCAGGCGGAGTTCAAGGCAATCACGGCAATGTGCATGCAAGGACAATGAAACCGAAACGGCGTTCGGCCGTTACTGCCGTCAAGGAGACGACGCCATGATCATCTTGATGCTTGCCGCCGCAATGACCATCGCCATGCTGATCGCAACTGCCTTCGGCATCCACGAAGAAAGCCGCCGCGCCCACCAGGAGCGCAACATCCGCTCCACACGCCCCTTCGGACTGACGAACTGAGCCGTCGCGCTACAGGGCAGATCGGGAAGCTGACTGCACGTCTCTTCCCGTGATCCTCGGGGCAAGCCCGAGAATCACAGGAAATGGATGATAATCCTACGCGCAGACCAAGCTAACGCCTCCGCATCACTCCGTCGGCGTTTCGGGCTGTGATGGTGCCTCCGCCTCGCCTTCGCCTTCGTCGTCAGACGCATCGGAAATCCGCTCGACCGAGACGACCTTCTCTCCTTCCGCGGTTTTGAACACCGTCACGCCCTTGGTGGCGCGGCTGGCGAAGCGGATGCCTTCGACCGGAACCCGGATCACCTGGCCGCCGTCGGATACCAGCATGATCTGGTCGGTCGACGCGACCGGGAAGGCGGCGACAAGACGTCCGATCTCGTCCACCTTCGACACGTCTGTGGCGCGGATGCCCTTGCCGCCGCGCCCGATGACGCGGAAGTCGTAGGACGACGAGCGCTTGCCGTAGCCGTATTCGGTCATGGTCAGCACGAACTGTTCGTGCAGCCTCAGTTCCTCGTAGCGGTCGTCGGACAGTTCACCGCCTTCGCCGACCTCCTCATTGGTCAGCACCACCTCCTCCTCGCCTTCGCCCTCGGCAGATGCAAGCCGGCGCTCGGCGACGGAGCGCTTGAGGTAGGCCGCGCGCTCCCAAGGCTGCGCCTCGACATGCTCCAGGATCGTCATCGAGATCGCCCGGTCGCCTTCGTTCATGGCGATACCGCGGACACCGGTCGAATCGCGCCCCTTGAACACGCGCACGTCGGTCACCGGAAAGCGGATGCACTGGCCGGACTCGGCCGTCAGCAGCACGTCGTCGTTCTCCGTGCAGGTCTCGACCGCCAGGATCGCGTCGCCCTCCTCGTCGAACTTCATCGCAATCTTGCCGTTGCGCTTCACGTCGGCGAAGTCGCTGAGCTTGTTGCGGCGCACGGTGCCGCGCGTGGTGGCGAACATCACGTCGAGCTTGTCCCACTCGCTCTCGTCCGGCAGCGGCAGGATCGCGGTAATGCGGTCGCCCTCCTCCAGCGGCAGCATGTTGCGCAGGAACTTGCCCTTGGACTGCGGCGTGCCGATCGGCAGGCGCCACACCTTCTCCTTGTAGACGATGCCGCGCGAGGAGAAGAACAGGATCGGCGTGTGCGTATTGGCGACGAACAGGCGGGTGACGAAATCCTCGTCCTTGGTCGTCATGCCGGAGCGGCCCTTGCCGCCGCGCGCTTGCGCCCGATAGATCGAGAGCGGCACGCGCTTGATGTAACCCTCATGCGTGACCGTAACGACCATGTCCTCGCGCTGGATGAGGTCCTCGTCCTCCATGTCCGCGCCGCCGTCGACGATCTCTGTGCGCCGCGGCGTGCCGAACTCGTCGCGCACGGCCGCCAGCTCGTCCTTGACGATGGCCCGGATGCGCGCGCGGGATGCGAGGATGTCGAGGAGGTCGGTGATCTCGGCGCCGATCTGGTTCAGTTCGTCTGCGATCTCGTCGCGGCCGAGCGCGGTGAGGCGCGCCAGCCGCAGTTCGAGGATGGCGCGCGCCTGCTCCTCGGAGAGATTGTAGGTGCCATCCTCGTTGATGCGGTGGCGCGGGTCGTCGATCAGCATGATCAGCGATTCCACGTCCCGCGCCGGCCAGCGGCGCGTCATCAGCTGCTCGCGCGCGGTCTGCGGATCGGGCGCGGTGCGGATCAGCTTGATCACCTCGTCGATGTTGGCAACGGCGATCGCGAGGCCCACCAGAACATGCGCCCGGTCGCGCGCCTTGCGCAGCAGGAATTTCGTCCGCCGGCTCACCACTTCCTCGCGGAACTGGTTGAACGCCTTCAGCATATCGATGAGCGTCATCAGCTCCGGCTTGCCGCCGTTCAGCGCGACCGCGTTGACGCCGAACGACGTCTGCAGCGGCGTGTAGCGGTAGAGCTGGTTGAGGATCACCTCGGCGTTCGCGTCGCGCTTCAGCTCGATCACTACGCGGTAGCCCTGCCGGTCGCTCTCGTCGCGGATGTCGGAAATGCCCTCGATGCGCTTCTCGCGCACCAGCTCGGCCATCTTCTCGATCATCGAGGATTTGTTCACCTGGTAGGGAACCTGGTCGACGATGATCGCCTCGCGGTCGTTGGCGCGCTGCTCGATCTGCACCCTGCCGCGCATCTGCACCGAGCCGCGGCCGGTCGAATAGGCGTTATAGATGCCGGAGCGCCCAAGAATGATGCCTCCGGTCGGAAAGTCCGGGCCCGGGATGATCTCCATCAGGTCCGGCAGTTCCATCGCCGGATTGTCGATCAGGGCGATCGCGCCGTTGCAGATCTCGGCGAGGTTGTGCGGCGGGATGTTGGTCGCCATGCCGACCGCGATGCCGCCCGCGCCGTTGACCAAAAGGTTCGGGAAACGCGCCGGCAACACCTTCGGCTCGGAATCGGAGCCGTCATAGTTGTCCTGGAAATCGACCGTGTCCTTGTCGATATCCTCGATCAGCTCGTGCGCCACCTTGGTCAGGCGCGCCTCGGTGTAACGCATCGCAGCCGGCGGATCGCCGTCGATCGAGCCGAAATTGCCCTGTCCGTCGATCAGCGGCACGCGCAGCGACCAGTCCTGCGCCATGCGCACCAGCGCATCGTAGATCGAGGCGTCGCCGTGCGGGTGATACTTACCCATCACGTCCGACACCGGACGGGCCGACTTCACGTGCTTGCGGTTCCAGTGGTAGCCGCTCTCATGCGAGGCGTAGATGATGCGGCGATGCACCGGTTTCATGCCGTCGCGCACGTCCGGCAGCGCGCGGCTGACGATCACGCTCATCGCATAGTCGAGATAGCTGCGCTGCATCTCCTCGATGATGGAGACGGGCTCGATGCCGTCCGGCTCGTCGCCCCGCGGCGGCTTGGTCAGGTCACTCAATTCGGATCACGCTTTCTGGCAGAATCTTACCTGCATTATATAAGAACGAAGGGTGGTTTTCCAAATACCGCAGCCGTGTCGCTGTGGGTTATTCATGCTGTCTTTTCAAATGGATAGGCATGAATGACGAAGCGGCTGCTAATTCCGGGCCTGCATTTCGCAGCCGCAATCGGCCGCTATGCCGCGCCGCGCCTTGAATTTGCGGCAGCGATTCGGCTTTCTGGGCAGCGTGAACCGCACCGGAGCCGGGAATGCCGCCGATCGAAACCGCATCGCCCTTCCGGCGGTATGTCGCCCTCGCGAGGGAGGGCCGATGGGGTGTGCCGTCCATCGTGATCGGCGTGGCGCTGACAGTGGCCCTGTGGATCGTCACCACGGTCTTCGTCCTATTCGCCGCGTCTGCGATTATCGGCGCCTGGTACGTGCAGTCGTACGGATCGATCTCTGATCGTCTTCAGACTGTCTTTACCGGGCGCGCTGGAACAGCCACGCTGTTCGTTACCCTGGGAGTTCTGTGGGGGGTGGTCTGGGCCGTGCTGCGCATCGTGCACCGGCGGCGACTGTCGAGCGTCCTCGGAACCGACCGGCGAATCGACGTCCGGGACGGCCTGAAGGCGGTTCTCGCCGGCTGCCTCGCCTTCGGCCTCTCGATACTTGTCAGTCCAGATTCGCCGGATCTGCCGGTTGCCCGCTCTTCGTTGCCGCTTGCCGACTGGCTGGTTTACCTGCTGCCGGTCGCGGGACTGATCGCATTGCAGGCATCGGCCGAGGAAGCGGTCTTCCGCGGCTATCTCATGCAACTGCTCGCCAACCGGTTCACGAGCCCGCTCGTCTGGGCGGCGATCCCGTTGCTCGTCTTTACGATCGCGCATTGGGACCCGGAGGTGCAGACCCACATGCTGCTGGCGATCTTCGGCTCCGTCTCCCTGTTCGCGGTTGCGGCGACCGTTCTCGTCGTCGCCACCGGCAATCTCGGCGCGGCGATGGGGTATCATGTCGTGAACAATCTCTTCGCCTTCCTCGTCTTCTCGCCCCAGGGCAACGACGATGAATTCGCGCTCTATCTCTACCCCGCCCTGTCGGATCCGCGCTGGACTGTCAGCGAGGCCGCGCTCGTGGTCGGCATGGAGGTTCTGTCCTGCTTGCTCGTCCTGCTTCTGCTCCTCCACCGCCGCTCGCCGCTCAGGGTCGGCCGGCGGCCGGAAGCAGGTTGCGCTCCGGTGTCCGTGGAGTAGCATGGCGGCGCGGAGGGGACGCCATGCCGACCATCGAGAGCCTGTTCAACGCCTTCGTGACGGTGCTGGTGACGATCGACCCGCCGGGGCTGGCGCCACTGTTCCTGGCGCTGACGCGCGGTATGAACAGGTCGGAGCGCAGCCAGGTAGCGCTGCGCGCCTCGGTGATCGGCTTCATCGTGCTCGCCGTCTTCGCGGTGGCGGGCGCCGCCATCCTGAACATGTTCGGCATAACGCTGCCGGCCTTCCGCGTCGCGGGCGGCCTGCTCCTGTTCTTCATCGCCTTCGAGATGATCTTCGAGCGCCGCAACGACCGCAAGGAGAAGAGCGCCGACGTCGCAATCACGCGCGACCACATCCACAATATCGCCGCCTTTCCGCTCGCGATCCCGCTGATCGCGGGCCCTGGCGCGATCTCGGCCACGGTGCTGCTCTCAGGCTCGTTCCCGACGCTCTACGGGCAGGTCGCGCTGCTCCTGATCCTGCTCGCCGGCATCGTGCTGACCTGGCTCGTCTTCTTCCTCGCCGAGCGCATCGACGGCTTCCTCGGCCAGACCGGCCGCTCGATCCTGACCCGCCTCCTCGGCGTGATCCTGGCCGCGCTCGCGGTGCAGTTCGTGGCCGACGGCATCAAGGCACTGATGGCGGCGTAAGTCCGATCAAGCGGTCAGTGGTCCAGCTTCACCGGCACCATCAGCCTCATCGTCTCGGGCCGCCAAAAGTCCGCATGCAACGGATATTCCTCGCGGTGCTGGATTTCCGAACGGTCGCGGATAAGTCGCTCGGCGCGGAACCAGTCAAGCATCGCCGCATAGCGATCGAGTACCTCGCCGTCGGAGCGGTGATGGCTTGCGACCGCGTAATCCGCCCCCTCGACCGCGAACTCCTCCAGCCCCGCGGGCGTCGACGCATCCTGCGTCAGCTTCGCGCCGGCGAAGCACCTCACCTCATCGCCTTGCCCTGCCAGCGTCACGACCACCACCGGCCCGGGCGTGAACGCCGCCTCTTCGAGGATGCGCCCGCGCAGACGCGTCAGCGCCTCGGCCAATCCACCCGCGACCGCGTCCGCATGGCTGCCGGTCCAGCGCAACCCGGCAAGGCGTGCATCCTCGCGCCGCTCGATGCCGAAACCGTCGAGCCCGAGGACCGGACCTTCGCACCAGCGGCACATCTGTCCTCAACCTACCCGCTCGAAGGGGATGTCAGCGTCGTGGTCACGCGAGGAGCCCCGCCCGCCGGGACCGCTGCGTGCGAGCGGCAGTCCGACGGGCCAATCTGGCCGAAATCGGGGACGCCGGAGCCCGTCTCGCCCGGCAAGGTCCGGTCGTCGATTCATTTCAGCTGCGCTTTCATGGCATTTCCTGCAGGATCGCCTTGACCACGGCCGCGGAATTCTTCGAGGCCAGCCCCATAAACGTCGCCATCTCGTTGGCGCCCTCGCTTCCGCCGGCCAGGTCGGACAGACTGCGCACGGCGAGGAACGGCACGCCGTTCGAATAGGCGACATGCGCGACGGCCGCGCTTTCCATGTCCAGCACCTTCGCCCCGAAGGTCGCAAGCACATATTCACGGAATTTTGCGTTGTCGACGAAGGCTTGGCCGGACACTCCGTTGCCGCCGACGACGATCTTCGGCTTCGCGGTGAGGCACTTGTTCTCCTCGACGCAGTCCGCCAGGTCGAGTTTCGCCGCCACTTCACGTGCCGCGTCGAGCAAGCCGGGGTCACTCGGGAACCAGAAACGCTCTTCCTCGCCCGATGCATTCTCGCGAGTGACGTTGACCGAACGCGGCACGATCATGCCGTAGCCGGCAATGCCCTGCTCCTCCATCCATGGCGGAATGGCAAAACCTTCTGGCGTCTCGCGGGCGAACACCGCCTCCAGGTACTGGCTCCACTGGTCGGCAATGACGACGTCGCCGATATGCAGCGTGGGGTCGACGCCGCCGGCGATGCCGGAGAATGTGACTGCCGAGAGCGAGAAGCGGTCGAGCGCGATCTGCGTGTTCATCGCGGCGTTGACCATGCTGATGCCGCTCAGGAACAGCACCACGTCCTTGCCGGCGAGCTTTCCGGTAATGAAGCTGCGCCCATTGACCCGATACTCGCTGGCCTCCGCCAGTTCCGACTTCAGCACCTGCCATTCCGGCTCGAACGCTGAGACGACCGCAATGCGCGGCTTGGGGTCAAGAAGCTCCGCGGCGACGGCGCCGAGCGGTGCCGCCAGCATCATGAGTCCGCTCAGGCCTGCCGCCATGGCGGGAAGGAATCCGGGGAAACGGGCGGAAGAATGCATGCGATCGATCCTTTGCTCAAAAGCCGTCCCCTCCGCGAGGCCGACTATTGCCGGCCCCGTCCAGCCACGGCAAGAGCAAAATCAGGCTGGCCACATCTTGACCCGGAAGGTCGATCAGAACGGGATGTCGTCGTCGAGGTCGCGCGATGCCGGGCGTCCACCGCCACCGCCGCCGCCGCGCGAACCGTAGTCCGACGGTCCCGACTGGCCGAAATCGGAGCCGCCCGAGCGTCCGCCGCGGTCATACGACACCTGCCCGCCACCACCGCCCTCGCCGCGCGCGTCAAGCATCTGCAGCTCGCCGCGGAACTTCTGCAGCACGATTTCGGTCGTGTAGCGCTCGACGCCGTCCTTTTCCCATTTGCGGGTCTGGAGCTGGCCCTCGATATAGACCTTCATGCCCTTCTTCAGATACTGCTCGGCCACCTTGGCAAGCTGGTCGTTGAAGATCACGACCTGGTGCCACTCGGTCTTTTCCTTGCGCTCGCCGGAATTCTTGTCGCGCCAGCTTTCCGACGTCGCGACGCGGAGGTTGACGACGGCATCGCCCGAGTTCAGCCGGCGAATTTCCGGGTCCGCGCCCAGATTGCCCACCAGGATCACCTTGTTCACGCTACCCGCCATCACACCGCTCCGCGCTTATCCGAAACCAAATCGAGCCGCATCATAACCGAACAGGACAGCCGATGCGCCGGGGCGCGGGAAAAGCCTCCCGCTGTCCACATCTTTGTCTGTTCCTGTTATGTTCTAGAATATTCCGGCCCCGCTTGCAAGTGCGGCGTCCGCGCCACGCCGGCAGGCCGACCCCATGCGGTCCCGCATGTCGGGCGGGTGGCCTTCGGCGGCACGAAAGGCTATGCTGGCCTCATGCTTCGCACGCGCTTCCGCCTCTTCACCGCACTCGCCGTCCTCGCGGCCGCGAGCCTGCCGGCCGTCGCCGACGAGGCGAAGAAGAAGGACGCCGCCCTGCCCGGCGTCGACAGCACCTATTCGATCGTGGCGCCCGAACCCGAGCCCGATGAGCCGCCGGCCGATGCGTCCGGGACGAAGAAGTTCGGGAAGTGGGAGCTCACCGTCTCGGGCTATGTCTGGGTGCAGGTCGGCTCCGGCAGCCACGGCGACGGGCGGTAAGGCCGGCGCCCCGCCTTCCGCTTACGCCGAGACCGGCAGCGCCTTCGCCTCTCCCGCAGCCTTTGCCTTCGGCGCCTTCGCGGCGGCCGTCCGCGTCATCTCCGCCTTCCATTCGAGGAAATAGGCTATCGCCAGCTGCGTAGCGATGCCGGTGGCGATCAGCAGCGTGTCGAAGCCGAGGCTGGGCTGGTCCAGGTGGCGCAGCACCTGCGCCACCATCGCGCACAACGTGCCGGTGACGAAGACCGGCAGCGAATGCTTGCCGAGGATCGCCAGCGGATGGTCGGGCGCCGTCCGCGCCAGCCCTGAAACCGCCGGCCAGCGCGCGACGAGGTAGGTCAACGCCAGCACGTCGAGCAGGCGGAAGAGCGACAGGAAGGTCTTGTTGAACCCGCCCAGCACCTCGGGCAGGCCGAACCACGTCACCTGGCCCCAGAACGGGCTGTGGATCAGCGCGAACGCTCCAACCAGATAAGCGATCGCCAGCCGGGTCCAGAGTGGATGCTGCGGCAGCGCTCCGCCGGCCCTGACATGCATCATGCCGGCGATGCCGATGACATACAGAAACTGCCAAGACAGCGGGTTGAGGAACCAGACCCCCGGCAGCGGATAGTTCGCCGGCGCAATCTGGAAGAGGCCGGCCGCGAGCCACAGCGCGCCCGAGGCGGCCAGCGTCCCGGCCATGCTGCGTTTGAGCAGCCACACGATCGCCGGCGTGGCGACAAGCAGCACCATGTAGACCGGCAGGATGTTGTTGTAGCCGAGCTGGTGGCCGAGCGTGCCGATGCCCACCAACACGCGCGCCGGATCCTCCATCAGCGGGCCGATGTTGATCATCTCCAGCAGGTCGGGCCGCAGCGCGAACACCGCGGCGGCGCAGAAGATGGTCAGCGTCGCCACCGTCGTCATGATGTGGGTGTAGAAGAGCACCCAGGCCCGGCGCCAGATGGCGAGCGCGGACCTCACCGCCTGCTCGCCCTTCATCTTCTGCCCGTAGACCAGGCCGATCGCGAGCCCCGAGATCAGCACGAACACCTCGGCCGCGTCGGAGAAGCCGAGATTCTTGAGCGTGAAGGTTTCGTAGACGTTCCCGGGAACGTGATTGATGAAGATCATCAGCAGCACGATTGCCCTGATGACGTCGATTCGAGTGTCTCGCTCGGCGCGCATGTCTTTGATTCCCGGCCAGTTTTCGCCCGAGTCGACACACTGTGCGCCGCTCGGCTCTTCCATTCCCACGACCCCGGTCGGGTTTGTAGGCATCCCTAAACGGCGAAAACGGGTGTCGGTTCGATCAACTATCGTTTAAGGAGATAACAATGAGGGGCCCGATTGATTTGGGCGGAGCGCGCGATGCGAGGCGACTGGATGGATGCGCCGCTGCGGTATGACCGCAGCTATGTCTACAGGCTTTACGAACCGAAAGACCCACCCGAGCGGACGATCGTGGCGCTGCACGGCTCAGGCGCGGACGAGGCGGCGATCCTGCCGCTGGCGCGGATGCTCGATCAGAAGGCGCGGATCGTGGCGCCCCGCGGCCGCATCCTCCAGAACGGCGAGCGCCGCTGGTACCGCAAGCTGAGCCCGATCACCTTCGACCAGTCGAGCGTGCGGCTGGAGGCCGAGACGTTTTCCGGCTTCCTCGACGGCCTGCGCCGCGACGGCGTCACCGATCCGGACCGCACGCTGTTCCTGGGCTATTCGAACGGCGCCAACCTGGTGGCCGCGACCGTGCTGCTGCATCCCGGCACGATCCGGCAGGCGGTGCTGATGCGCGCCATGTCCGTGCTGGAAGCCGCCCCCAAGGCCGACCTCACTGCCGCGCGCGTGCTGATCCTGTCCGGCGCCACCGACGAGATCTACGGCTCCTACGGCGCGATGCTGGGCGACCTGTTGAAGCGCAACGGCGCCGTGGTGGTGCAGGACACGCTGAGCTCCGGCCACGAATGCGGCGAAGGCGACATCGCCTATGCGCGCGGCTGGCTGGACTCGGTGGAAGGCGGGGTGCCCGCGACGGCGGATGCGGGGGCGTCGCGGGGGTAGGCGGACGAACCGTCTTCTCGCCGGCCCTTCGGGGCCAGTCGACAGACCTTATCGCGACGCCTTGGCCGCCAGCCGTTCCCGCGCTCGGCCGTCACTCCCCCTCCCATCCATCCGCTCTCCCGGCCATGCAGACAGCGCGATGTCCGCCACTTGCTTCAGCCTGGCTGTACACGCCCCATCGCACGCCTGCGCGGACATGCCCTGGACGACGGCCGCGTAGAAGCGGGCGAGTGAATCGGTGTCCGTATCCGCGGGAAGCTCACCGTCGCTCACGGCGCGATCGAGCCGATCCTTGATGGCCCGGGTCGCGGCGTCCCGCCGCGCCGCCACATCCCGGGCAACCGACGCGCTCGCCTCCGAATGCTGGAGCACCGCCGACGAGACGATGCACCCGCGCGGTTTGCCGGGCTGACTGATGCTCTCGGCAACGTCGTGCAGGTAGAACACCATCGCGTCATATGCGCTCGGCGCGCCGCGCAGCGCTTCGGCGCGCCGCCTGTTTTCGCCCTCGATGGCGTAGTCGAGCGCCTGTCGGTACAGGTCCTCCTTCGAGCCGAACGTGGCGTAGAGCGACGGCGGCGTGACGCCCATCGCCTGCGTCAGGTCGGCGATCGACGTTCCCTCGTAGCCATGCTCCCAGAACAGCAGCGCGGCCTTTTCGAGCCCGACTTCCGGCTTCAGCACCCGCGGCCTACCGCGCTTCCGGACGGCCTCCGTCATTTTTGTATCGATCCCTATAATATTCATTGACACGCTTTCCCGCCATTTATTATATCGGTCGCTATAAAATTTCAATGGAGAGACCGATGCCCGGAAAACTGTCGAACAAAGTGGCCTTGGTGACCGGAGGCTCGCGCGGAATCGGCCGCGCGACGGCGCTGGCCCTTGCCAGGGAAGGCGCGTCCTTCATCGGCGTGCATTACGGCAGCAACGCCGATGCCGCCCGGCAGGCCGTCGAGCAGATCGAGGCGCTCGGCGCAAAGGCCGTCGCCATCAAGGCCGATCTGGCCAAAGGCAGGGAGGCGGCGATCCGCATCTGGGAGCAGTTCAGGGATGCGGCCCTCAACCACACCGGAGAGCCCGGCCTGGACATTCTCGTCAACAATGCCGGTGTCGCGCCCGCGGTCTCATTGGCCGAGACGAGCGAAGCCCTCTACGACGAGGTCATGGCGATCAACCTGAAGGCGCCGTTCTTCCTGATCCAGGCGCTGGCCAAACATATCCGCGACGGCGGACGCATCATCAATGTCTCGACAGGCTTCACGCGCGTCGCCGCGCCGAGCCACCCCGCCTATTCGGCGTCGAAAGGCGCGCTCGAGACGCTGACGCTGGCGCTGGCGCCCGAGCTGGGCCGGCGCGGAATCGCCATCAATGCGGTCATGCCGGGTGTGACCGAGACGGATATGAACGCCGAGTGGCTGGCCAATCCCGAGGCGCGAGCCGGCGCGGAGGCCATGTCGGTCTTCTCGCGGCTCGGGACGGCCGAGGACCTCGCCGACGTGATCGCCTTCCTCGCCTCCAACGATGCGCGCTGGACCACGGGACAGGCGATCGACGCAACGGGCGGTGCCCGGCTCTGAGCATCTGGCTCGCCGCCATGGTCACCAGGAGGGATCTCGGCCGTTGAGATCGTCGTCCGCGACGATCTGCGGTCGGCGAGGACGGCCGGCATAGGGGTCTACATAGGCCAGCCTGAACGCATCGGCGAGCAGGCCGACCATGGCGGCGAGCGAGGTTCCGATCTCACGTCCCAGGAAGCGTGGCCGCCACGCGTCGGGACGCGGGATGGTCGTCGGAGCGCTGGCGGAGCTTTCGGTCATGGCGTCCTCTTGTGATGATGAGGATGGCACCGTTCCCAACTCTGATCCTTGGCGCGGACCTGAAGAGTCCTGAGCCGCCCTGAACAATCCTGAAGGTCACGGCTCGAAAGTTCGCCTTCACGCGCGCTCTGGATTATCCTGCCGGCGAGGATCGGTTCGCCGCCAATGGATCTGCAGTTCGGGGACTATCGTCTGAAACGAGCCGAACGGCTGCTGCTCAGGCCGGAGGGCCCGGCGGAGCTTTCGGCTCGATCCTTCGACATCCTTGCCGTGCTGCTGGACAGGCCGGACGAGGTGGTGGGCAAGAACGAGCTCCTCGACGCCGTCTGGCCCGGCCTTGCGGTGGAGGACAACACGCTGCAGGTGCACGTTTCGGCTTTGCGAAAGCTGCTGCCCGCCGAAATGATCGTGACCGTCCATGGCCGCGGCTACAAGTATGCCGGTCCCAGGCCGTTCGCGGCGGCGCCAGAAGGAACGGCGCTGTCCAGACCATCCATCGCCGTCCTTCCCTTCGACAATCTGAGCGGCGACCCGGAACAGGCGTTTTTCAGCGACGGTATGGCCGAGGACATCATCGCCGAGCTTGGCAAGTTCCGCGAGTTTCTCGTCATCGCCCGGAACTCCTCGTTCCGGTTCCGCGGCAGGTCGAACGATCTGGCCGAGGTGATGAAGACGCTTGGCGTCCAGTATGTCGTCGATGGCAGCGTGCGAAAGGTCGGCAACCGTGTTCGGATCACCGTTCAGCTGACCGAGGTGGCCACGATGGCCCATGTCTGGGGCGAGCACTACGATCGCCAGCTCGACGACATCTTCGCCATCCAGGACGAAATCACCCAGATGATCGCGGCGCGGCTGGCTCGTCAGGCGCGCACCGCGATCGCATCGCGCACCAGGGCTCGCCCGACCGGCAACATGTCGGCCTACGAAAGCTACCTTCGCGCCCTGCAGCTGGCCGGCCAGTATGACACGGTGATCCAGGCCGAACCGTTCCTGCAGAAAGCTGTCGAGCTCGACCCGGATTTTGCCCAGGCCCGGGCCATGCTGGGTTTTGTCGAGTCGATCAAATTCTGGTGGACGTATGACTCAAGTCATCTGGACACCGGACTGGGGATCGCGAAGGCCGCGCTGCAACTCGATCCCGAGGAGGCCTACGCGCATCTCGCCAGCGGCTTTGCCCTGATGTTCCTGCAGCGGTTCAGGGAGGCTGAGACAAGCCTGGACCGCGCCGTCGCCCTGAACCCGAACGACCCCTTCATGCTCAGCATCCGCGCCCTCCTGCTCAACTATGTCGGCAAATATGACGCGGCACTCGTCGAGCTCGAACAGGCACAACGGCGCGACCCGTTCGCAGTGGGATGGTTCGAAGATTTCCTCGGCATCATCCTGACGAATGCCGGGCGCTACCGAGAGGCGCTCGCCAGTTTCGCCAGGATGCCGACGGACACGTCCTGGTCGATCGTCTATCGCACCATCTGCAATGCGGAATTGGGCGAAACGAGATTGGCCAAAGCCACGCTTGCGAAAATCAAGTCGTCCTATCCCCGGCTTCCCGATCTTACGGTCGACGACATCGTGAAAGAGGAAATCTTCCACGAAGACCCCGCCATCTTCGAACGGTATCGCGCGATCCTGCAGCGCCTCGACAAGCAAGGATAGCTCTTCTTCCGCCGTGAACCAAGGACGCGACTTCGGCGCCTGCGCCCTAGCCTGTCCCTTGCTGCGTGCACTAGCCTGTCCCTTGCTGCGTGCAATTGGCGTCCTGTCGGCCGACGATCATCCTCGGCAGCCGAACCCGACCGCCGCAGCCCCTCGGCAACGCAAAGCCCCGCCGCAACTCAATGCGGACGGGGCCTTTTGTTGTGGACAATTTGCTCTGCCCATCGGCCGGCTTCAAGGGACCGGCCCTGTTTCGGATGCCAAGATGGCGTCGGCCATCGATCCGACTGCGGTCTCTGATTGTCAGGGGGGCGGCAACACGTGGTTCGGCGGATTTTAACCCGCGCCTGCGTCTGCCGTGGCTCCGTCTAGCTGCGGAGCCGCAAGGGACTGTCCGGTGGAGTCATGGCTCCCTCCTCTGTCCGTTTCGCCTCGTCGGGGAACGATCTGATCCGGTGTCTGCGGCGCCTCGCAGACGGCCCGTCGGCCACGGAGAGCGCCCTGCGCTCGTCATTCCCGACATCTGAAATCTGCGCCCCAACGGCCGCGAGGTCAAACCTTTCCGGGCCTCCGGGGCAAAAAGTGATCGAATGTTACAGGCCGCTTCGTGCGAACCGCCCTCACCTCCTGACATCGTCTTGTCAGGAGCCTCCGTTCACTCTCCGTTCTTTTCGCTTGCCGCGTCTTCCGCCGCCGTCTAATGCTTGGGGGTCGCGGGCGCGCAGCCCTCGACCTTGCGGCGAAAATACCTACATTCGGGCAGGCGGTCTCCGCCATCCCCTTTATCAGCATGAGGCTGCGGACCGGTCATGGCCGATCAGAAATACATTTCGATCCGCGGCGCGCGCGAGCACAATCTGAAGAATGTCGACCTCGACATCCCGCGGGATCTGCTGACGGTGATGACCGGCCTGTCGGGCAGCGGAAAGTCCTCGCTCGCCTTCGACACGATCTATGCCGAGGGCCAGCGCCGCTATGTCGAGAGCCTGTCGGCCTATGCGCGGCAGTTCCTCGAGATGATGCAGAAGCCCGACGTCGACCAGATCGACGGCCTGTCGCCCGCCATCTCGATCGAGCAAAAGACGACGAGCCGCAACCCGCGCTCGACGGTCGGCACCGTCACCGAGATCTACGACTACATGCGCCTGCTCTTCGCGCGCGTCGGCATCCCCTATTCGCCGGCGACCGGCCTGCCGATCGAGAGCCAGACCGTCTCGCAGATGGTCGACCGGGTGCTGGAGCTGCCGGAGGGCACGCGCCTGTTCATCCTGGCGCCGATCGTGCGCGGCCGGAAGGGTGAATACCGCAAGGAGATCGCCGAGCTGCAGAAGAAGGGGTTCCAGCGCGTCAAGATCGACGGTCAGTTCTACGAGATCGCCGAGGCGCCTGTCCTCGACAAGAAATACAAGCACGACATCGACGTGGTGGTCGACCGCCTCGTCGTGCGGCCCGACATCGCGACGCGCCTGGCGGATTCGCTCGAAACCTCGCTCAAGCTCGCCGACGGCATCGCGGTCGCCGAATTCGCCGACCGGCCGCTGCCGGCCTCGGAGACCAAGGAGGATTCCGCCAACAAGTCGGCCAACGAGACGCATGAGCGCATGCTGTTCTCGGAAAAGTTCGCCTGCCCGGTCTCCGGCTTCACCATTCCCGAGATCGAGCCGCGGCTGTTCTCGTTCAACAACCCGTTCGGCGCCTGCCCCACCTGCGACGGTCTCGGCTCGCAGCAGGCGATCGACCGCAACCTGATCATCCCGGACGAGAGCCTGACACTGAAGAACGGCGCCGTCGCCCCCTGGGCGCGCTCGACCTCGCCCTACTATCTCCAGACGCTGGAAGGGCTCGGCAAGGCCTACGGCTTCAAGGTCACCGACCGCTGGTCTGACCTCGCCGAAGAGGCGCGCGACGCGATCCTCAACGGCACCGGCGAGCGCCAGGTCGCCTTCAGCTACGACGACGGGCTGCGCTCCTACAAGACGACCAAGACCTTCGAGGGCGTCATCCCCAATCTCGAGCGCCGCTACAAGGAGACGGATTCCGCCTGGAGCCGCGAGGACATCGAGCGTTTCATGGCCTCCACCCCCTGCCCCGCCTGCAACGGCTTCCGCCTCAAGCCGGAGGCGCTGGCCGTCAAGATCGCCGGCCTGCACATCGGCCAGGTCACCGACCAGTCGATCCGCAAAGCCGGCGCCTGGTTCGATGCGCTGCCCGCGCAGCTCAACGACAAGCAGAACGAGATCGCCTACCGCATCCTGAAGGAGATCCGCGAGCGGCTGAAATTCCTCAACGACGTCGGCCTCGACTACCTGACGCTGGCGCGCAATTCCGGCACGCTGTCGGGCGGCGAAAGTCAGCGCATCCGGCTCGCCTCGCAGATCGGCTCCGGCCTCACCGGCGTGCTCTACGTGCTCGACGAGCCGTCGATCGGCCTGCACCAGCGCGACAATGCCCGCCTGCTCGACACGCTGAAGCACCTGCGCGATATCGGCAACACCGTCGTCGTGGTCGAGCATGACGAGGACGCGATCCTCGCGGCCGATTTCGTCGTCGACATCGGCCCCGCCGCCGGCATCCATGGCGGGCGCATCATCGCGCAAGGCACGCCGGCCGAGGTCATGGCCAATCCGCGCTCGCTCACCGGCAAATACCTGTCGGGCGAACTTGAAGTCTCGGTGCCGTCCGAGCGCCGGCCGCTGAAGAAGAACAGGCGGCTGAAGATCGTCGGCGCGCGCGGCAACAATTTGAAGAACGTCACGGCCGAAATCCCCCTCGGCACCTTCACCTGCGTCACCGGCGTGTCCGGCGGCGGCAAGTCGACTCTTCTGATCGAGACGCTGTTCAAGGCCGCCTCGCGCCGCATCATGGGCGCGCGCGAGCACCCGGCCGAGCACGACCGCATCGAGGGTTTCGAGTTCCTCGACAAGGTCATCGACATCGACCAGTCGCCGATCGGCCGCACCCCGCGCTCGAACCCGGCCACCTATACCGGCGCTTTCACGCCGATCCGCGACTGGTTCGCCGGCCTGCCGGAAGCCAAGGCGCGCGGCTACCTCCCCGGCCGCTTCTCCTTCAACGTCAAGGGTGGCCGCTGCGAGGCCTGCCAGGGCGACGGCGTCATCAAGATCGAGATGCACTTCCTGCCCGACGTCTACGTCACCTGCGACGTCTGTCACGGCAAGCGCTACAACCGCGAGACGCTGGAGGTCACCTTCAAGGGCAAGTCGATTGCCGACGTGCTCGACATGACGGTCGAGGAAGGCGCCGAGTTCTTCGCCGCGGTGCCCGCCGTGCGCGACAAGCTGGAAACGCTCGCCAAGGTCGGGCTGGGCTACATCCATGTCGGCCAGCAGGCCAACACGCTGTCGGGCGGCGAGGCGCAGCGGATCAAGCTCGCCAAGGAACTCTCCCGCCGCGCCACGGGCAAGACCCTCTATATCCTCGACGAGCCCACCACCGGCCTGCACTTCCACGACGTGGCCAAGCTGCTCGAAGTCCTGCACGAGCTGGTCGACCAGGGCAACACGGTCGTCGTTATCGAGCACAATCTGGAAGTCATCAAGACCGCCGACTGGGTGCTGGACCTCGGCCCCGAAGGCGGCGACGGCGGCGGAGAGCTGGTGGCGCAGGGCCGGCCGGAGGACATTGTTGCCGAAAAACGCAGCTATACGGGGCAGTTCTTGAAGGAACTGCTGGAGAGAAGGCCGGGCGGGCGGAAACGCGAGGCGGCGGAGTAGCCCTCCTCGCCCCTTGCGGGAGAGGATGGCTTGTCCCCGAATTTCGAGCCACTTGGCCGGGTGAGCCGCAAAGGAATGCGGCGTCATGAGTTATGCCGTCGGATGAATCGCAGCCCACTAGACACCGGGTCGCGACGGTCCATACTCTCGACTGTCCATGCATGAGTTCGGAGGCGGTGTGATGCCAGAAGGCAACCCGAATGCGACTGCAAACGATCGACGCAACGAAACGAATGAGGGAAAGACAAAGCCGGCCGGCGATACTCCGGCCGACGCAGCAGAGATGGCCGCAGGGTCGATAGCCACGAGCGCCGGGGAAACGGCCGCGTCTACAGGCCTCGCCAGTGCTGCCATTGGAGCCGGCGCCAGCGGCAACGCGACGACGGACTTGGGTAACAAAGAGCCTGAACCTCAGGCGAAGCGCGGCTCGGACGGCTCGTCCGGATAATTACTCAGGGGCATCGTAAGACCGGGACTGCTCACCGCCACGGCGACCGGCAATACCGCCTCGGCCCGTGATACGGTTGATACGTATCCGTCCACGCGTCGCATGCGACCGGTAGCGCGCCGCGCACCAGTCGGCGTGCGCAGTGGGGCGGTAGTCCTGGAGCGGCGGGATCGGTCGGTGCGCCTTGTAAATCGGCAGCGGATAGCCGCACAGCCGATGCGGGCACCTCGGCACGTGCCGGACCCGGTCGTGTCGCGGGCTGTGATAGCGCCGCGCCCCCGTCTCCATCGCGGGACGCTCGTTGTACCAGCGGGCCACCGGGACGGAGCCGTCATAGATCACATCGGTGGCGGGATCGTATTGCCATTCGCCCGCCCCCGCCGGCGAGGCGGCAAACAGCACCGCGGCAAGACCCAGCGCAGCTTTCCACATGTCAGGCTCCATCGACTGCAGCTGTGCATACAATCACCGGCGGGGGCGAAGGTGCCCTGCGTTCCGAAGGCAGGGTTAACGATCCGCAAATGCGGCCTGTGCTTCGCACCGGCCGCCGGACCGAAAAAAAGTCCTGCGATTCGATCTACCGGCTTTCCGGTCAGGCGGTTTGAGGTGTGCGGGTCAGGCGTCTACGCCTCCCTGCACCCTTCCGGCCTCAAACCTCCCTCCGTCATACCGGGCGCCGGAGGCGACCCGGTATCCATTCTTCTTCGCGATTGGCCGCTTCTTGCGCCAGGCTTCCGGCCGCCAATCGATCCCGGCTCACCTCCGGTCGCCGGGATAACGCCGCGCTTGGATGACGAAGCGCCGGATTCTCCCGCGACGAAAAAAATCTATCCACACCCCCGGCGCCCGGCGCGAGACTTGGCCGGCCAGAGCGAAAGGAGGCGGCGGTGGACTGGAACAGGGCGATCGAGAAGAACCGGGAGGCGCTGAAACAGGTGCTGGCGTCGCTCGTCGCAATGGCCGCATGCCCCGCCGTCTCCACCGCGCCATGCTGCGCCCAGCGCGCCCTGCCGCGCCTCAGTTCGCGCCGGCGGCGGGCTTTGGCGCGGGTCGGAACATCTTCCAGTTCTTGTAGAAGATGGCGTTGATCTTGGAGGCGATCAGCGACACGACCGAGACAAGCGCCGACAGGAGGCCCGGGAACGGCGTCGGCCGCACGATGTCCATGAACACGCAGTAGCGGCGCGCGTCGTATTCGTTGACCGAGCGGTGGATCAGCGTGTCGTCGAAGATGTAGAGCGGGTCGTCGTGCCAGTAGTGCTTGCGGTCGCCGCATTCGATGAAGATCTGGTCGGTCTTCACCGGCGAGAGATTGTAGAGCACGCGCAGCGTCAGCCGCAGCGGGCCGTAGTGGAAGGTGGTCGATTCGCGCTTCGAGAACACCGAGACGGCGATCGTCTTGATGTATTTGAACTCGCGCTTGAACTCCTCGATGTTGTGCGGGTTCTCCTTGCCGTACCAGGAGAAGACATACATGCCGCGCCGGCCGGCCTCGAACACCTTGTCGATGTCGCCGACGATCTCGTCCTTGCGGGTGCGGAAGGTGCCGAGCACGAATTCGACCTCCTCGCGCCAGGCCGGCGGCAGGTCCTCCATCTTCCAGATGCCCTTGTTGCGGTAGGACAGGAGGTCGATCAGCAGGTTGAACGGCGAGAGCAGGAAGGTCGGGATGCCGTTGCCGAGGAAGTAGCGCTCGAACACCATCGCGTCGCGGCGCGTGTTGCGCATCACGTCGATCAGCCCGCAGGCGAGCCACACGACGGTGACGACCGGGATGAACCACAGGCCGGCCACCACCACGACGGCGGCGACGGCGAGCTTGCGGGCGAGCTTGGCGGATATTGGCATGACGTGACTGGCTCCGGGGCCGGTCCCCACCGGCAGGCTTGCTTCATTACACCCCTAGCGAGCGCCTGTGAATGTGATGCGAAGCCCGGCACCATATGTCAGGAGGCTGGCAGGCAGCGTGCCGCCGCGATGGACCCGCGTCCCCTCACGACATAAGTTCTGTCGGCGACATCGATGGGAGGCGTGATGAGCAAGGCCGGAACGATCCGCGCGGGAATGGGCGGCTGGACCTTCGAGCCCTGGGAGGGCACGTTCTATCCCGACACGCTGCCGAAGAAGCGGCAGCTCGAATTCGCCTCGCGGCAGGTGCCGACCATCGAGGTCAACGGCACCTACTATTCCGGCTTCACGCCGGCGACCTATGCCAAATGGTCATCGGAGACGCCGGTCGACTTCGTCTTTTCGATCAAGGGCAACCGCTTCGTCACCAACCGCAAGGTTCTGTCCGACGCCGGCGAATCGATGGCGAAGTTCTTCTCGCAGGGACTGGAGGAGCTTGGGCCAAAACTCGGGCCGCTGGTCTGGCAGTTCGCGCCGACGAAGAAGTTCGAGCCGGACGATTTCGAAGGCTTCCTGAAGCTTCTGCCCGAAAAGCATGCCGGCCTGAAGCTGCGGCACGTGCTGGAGGTGCGCCACGGCTCGTTCGCCGTGCCGGACTTCGTCGCGCTCGCCGAGAAGCATGGCTGCGCGATCTGCTACGCGCATCATTTCGACTATCCGGAATTCGCCGACATCACGGCGGACTTCGTCTATGCCCGCCTGCAGCGCGGCTCGGACGACATCGCAACCGCCTATGCGCCGAAGGATCTCGACGGCTGGGCCAAGCGGGCGAGGATCTGGGCCGAGGGTGGCCAGCCCGACGACCTGCCCTACGCAGACCCGACCCGCACAGCGAAGAAGCTGCCGCGCGACGTCTTCGTCTACATCATCCACGAGGGCAAGATCCGTGCGCCGCAGGGCGCGATGGCGTTCATGGAACGCGTCGCAGGCTGACCGGGCCGGCGCTTCGGCGGCTGCGGCAAAAAAGCGAAAATTCCTCGCCGGTCCGGGTTGCCCGTCCCGGCGAAGCTGACTATAAGCCGCCTCGGCTACGCGCCCTTCGTCTATCGGTTAGGACGGCACCCTTTCACGGTGCAGAGAGGGGTTCGACTCCCCTAGGGCGTACCACCTTCCTTCTGGACAGGCTTTTTGCCCCTCGCCCCGCCAGGTCAGTTGGCGGCGATACGTTCCTGCTTGCCGAGCCAGCGGCGCCAGTCGGATTCGGAGCCGGAGAAGACGTTGAGGTCGATCTTGCCCCTCACGCCATGCGATAGGCCCGAACCCGAATACTGCCAGAACACCCAGTCGCGGCCCGGATAGACCTTGGAAGGATGCTGTGCAACCGCGCGCAACCAGAACGGATAGTTCTGGAAAGCGTTCTTCAGATTGTCGCCGTAGAAGTCCGGCGCGGTGTAGATGACGGGGCGCTGGCCGTAATGCGCCTCTATCTTGTCCATGAAGACCTGCATCTTCTCGAGCACGGTGGCGCGCGAGGGCCGCTTCTTGCAGGCGGAGAGATGGTTCCACTCGACGTCGATCACCGGCGGCAGCGCGTTCGGGTCCTTTGGCACGTTGCGGATGAACCAGTCGGCCTGGCTGGAGGCGCTGCGGCACCAGTAGAAGAAGTGATAGGCGCCGCGCTTCAGGCCTGCGGCATCGGCCTCGCGCCAGTTCTTGCGGAACATCGGGTCGAGATGGTCGCCGCCGTCGGTCGCTTTGATGTAGGCGAAGTTGGCGCCCTGGCTGCGCAGCTTCACCCAGTCGATCTCGCCCTGCCACCGCGAGACGTCGACGCCGTGCACGGCATAGTCGGCCGGCTTGCGCTTGCCGAAATTGATCGGCTTGGCGTCGCGGAAGCGCTGCCGCTGGACTGCGCCATAGCTGCGCGCCTCGGGCCGTGCCGTCGGCTTCGGCGGAGTGACGAGGGCGACGGCCTTGACGGCAGGTTCGTCGATCACGTCCGGCGGGGCGAGCGCTGACACCTTGACCGGGTCGACATCAGCGTCGGCCTCGATCAAGGCCTGCTGCTCCTGGGCGAGGCCCACCACTTCGGCCGGGCGCGGACCGGACACGGACGCGGTGGTTTCGGGAGAGGCGCCGACCTTGAGCACATCGGCGGCATTGCTCGACATGCAGCCGGCCAGCGCAACGCAGGCAAGGAGCGAGACGACGAGAGGGGAAAGTCGCATGTCGGACCGTTACACAATACGAGAAGGACCGAGCAGCGCCCGGAAAGACCAGTCTCTTTATGAACGGGAAATTACCAAGAAAGATTGAATCCGATCTTTACCATGATCGGTAACGCTTGAATGCGTCGCTGCGTGCCCGCCGCGTTCGTCACGGCGGGCCGTGTCGGTCACGTTCCCTAAGCTGCCCTCAGAAGCCGCGCGGCGGCACGAACAGGCAGATGGTGCGGCCCGCATCCACGCCGGACTGGTGCGCGCACCAGTGGAATTCGCCGTCGGGCGAATTGCGGATGCGCTTGTCGTTGTAGGCCACCACCTCGCCGGTGCTGATGACATAGCCCTCCGGCCGCTCGCTGACCGAACCGTTCGACACGGGCTTGCAGTCGAAGTTCGAACAGCACGACAGCGGATACGCCCAGCCCTTCGGCGCTTCATGGGCGCTTGCGGCAGGCGCAATGGACACGGTCGTCAGGAGGAACGCGGCACGCACACTGGCACGCGTGGGCATCATTTGCTTGAAGAGCATGACCTTCTCCTTTGGTCTGCTCCTTGGGCGCGATTCGCTCCGCAAACTGCTTTTCTGGAATCGTGCTCCCGTCGTTCCAGACTGACAAGGGATCACGTCATGTAACCGTCATATGGTCACTCGTGTGCCACAGGCGCATGGAACCTGTGAGCGCGCCGGTGGTTAGCTCGCTGGCATGATTGAGCTCTCCCTTCCGGATAGTCCCAACGATCGCAACGGTCCTTCCGACCAGACGAAGGAGGCCGCCGAACGCGTCTCGCTGGTCTATGTGAACGACGGAGAGCCGGGCATTCGCCGGCGCGGGGCCGGCCGCGGCTTTTCTTATCTGGACAGCCGGGGACGCCGCATCGACGACGACGAGGTGCTCGCCCGGATACGGGCCCTCGCCATCCCACCGGCATGGACAGATGTGTGGATATGCGAGGATCCCGAGGGCCATATCCAGGCGACGGGCCGCGACCAGAAGGGTCGCAAGCAGTATCGCTACCACGCACGATGGGCGGCCTGCCGTGATGAGGCCAAATATGGCTCCCTTGCCGACTTCGCACAGGCGCTGCCGCGCTTGCGGGCGACGATCGACAGGGACCTTCGCCGCCGCAGCCTGTCGTTCGAATGCGTCGCGGCGGCCGTCGTGCGCCTCTTGGACAAGACGATGATCCGCGTCGGCAACTCTTCCTATACGCGCGACAACGGCTCGTTTGGCCTCACCACGCTGAGGGACCGGCATGTCGAGATCGAGGGCGCCAGCCTGCGCTTCGCGTTCAAGGGCAAGTCGGGCAAGGAGTGGCGGCTGAAGCTGTCGGATCGGCGAATCGCGCGGGTCGTGAAGGGAGCGCAAGACATTCCCGGCCAGCATCTGTTCCAGTATTTCGACGGGGACGGCGCCCGACGCCGCATCCGCTCCGACGACATCAATGCCTATATCCGTGAGGCGACCGGCGCGCCCTTCACCTCCAAGCATTTCCGCACCTGGGGCGGAAGCGTGCTGGCGGCCGAGGTTCTCGCGGCCACTCCGTTGCCCGAGACGCAGGCAGGGCAACGCCGGGCCCTGAACGAGGCGATAGATCGGGTTGCAGCCCATCTCGGCAACACCCGCGCGGTGTGCCGCAACTGCTATATCCACCCCGCGCTGATCGAGAACTGGACGGAGGGCGACCTCGCCGCGTCGCTTGCGGCTGCGCGGCGTAGTTTCCGCAAACTGCCGTCCGGCCTGTCCGAAAGCGAGATGACACTGCTGCGGTGGCTGGAGCGGCAGCGGGCCTGACAATTGCGGTCAGTATGGTTACGAAAGGTGACCTACTTATCTCGACAGCTCAACCCGGATCGCCTATGTAATCTGGCAACGGTCATTTTTAGCTACGCGCCTGCCCGGATCAGGCCGCAGCCATGGAAGGCACCACTATGAGCGCGATCGCACAGTTCATCGACAACGAGGTCAAGAGCAACGACGTCGTCCTCTTCATGAAAGGCACCCCCGGCTTCCCGCAGTGCGGCTTCTCGGGCCAGGTCGTCCAGATTCTCGATTACCTCGGTGTGGACTACAAGGGCGTCAACATCCTGACCTCCGACGAGCTCCGCCAGGGCATCAAGGAATATTCGCAGTGGCCGACCATTCCTCAGCTCTACGTGAAGGGCGAATTCGTGGGCGGCTGCGACATCGTCCGCGAAATGTTCCAGGCCGGCGAGCTGCAGGGCTTCCTCGACGAGAAGGGCATCAGCGTCAAAGGCGCTGCCTGATCGACTGACACGATCTTCCGGGCGCCGTTCAGGCGCCCTTCGACAGGGGATGTGACGGGCAACCGCGCATCCCTTTGCATTTTCAGACGACCGATTGGACCAAGACTATGGACCAGAAGACCCCTCTGGCCGAGACCGGCCAGGATTCGCTCTCGCGCTGGGAATTCATCGCGCTCGCGGCCGCCCTCATGGCGCTCAACGCGCTTGCGATCGACATCATGCTGCCCGGTCTGCAGCAGATCGGCGAAAGCCTGAATGTCGCCGAGGAGAACCACCGCCAATACGTGATCTCCGCCTATTTCGGCGGCATGGCAGCCGCACTTCTGATCTATGGGCCGCTTTCCGACCGGTTCGGGCGGCGCGGGCCGCTGCTCGTCGGCCTGACCATCTACGTGCTCGCAGCGTTCGCCGCGGTCTTCGCGCCGACCTTCGAGATATTGCTCGCACTTCGCTTCATCCAGGGCGTGGGCGCAGCTTCGACGCGCGTCATCGCCGTCTCGGTTGTGCGCGATCGGTTTGGCGGGCGTGCCATGGCCGAGGTCATGTCGCTGATCTTCATGACCTTCATGGTCATCCCGGTCATCGCCCCTTCCCTCGGCCAGCTGATGATGATGTTCGCCAATTGGCACATGATCTTCGTGCTGATGGCGGCCATCGCGGCCGCGGTCACCGTCTGGACCTGGGTGCGGCTGCCGGAGACGCTGCATCCGGAAGACAGGCGCACGATCGACATCGCCTCGATCTTGCAGGGGTTCACCATCGTCCTGTCGAACCGGACCTCGCTCGGCTATACGCTGGCCTCGACGGCGGTGTTCGCGGCCCTGTTCGGCTTTATCAATTCGGCGCAACAGATCTATGTTGGGATCTATGGTCTCGGGGCCCTGTTCCCGATCCTGTTCGCCGTGGTTGCGGGCATGATGGCCGTGTCGTCCTTCCTGAACTCACGTCTGGTCTCGCGGGTCGGCATGCGCAGGCTCTCGCATGGTGCGCTGCTCGGCTTCATCGCAGTCAGCGCGATCTGGTTTGCCTGGTCGCTGACGGGACCGGTTCCGCTCACCGCCTTCGTCATCCTGTTCGCACTGGCGATGATGCAGTTCGGCTGGATCGGATCGAACTTCAACTCGATCGCGATGGAGCCGCTCGGCCACATCGCTGGCACGGCCTCTTCGATCCAGGGCTTCATCCAGACACTTGGCGGCGGTGTTGTCGGCGCGCTGATCGGCCAGGCCTTCGACGGGCATGGTCACGCCGCTCGCGGCGGGTTTCTGCGGCGTGTCGATCGTGGCGCTGGTGCTGGTGCTGCTCGCCGAGCGCGGCCGCCTCTTCGGCACGTCGGCGCCGGGCGGCCACTAAAGCTCTGTCTGGTCAAAGGGCCGCGAAGTCGAACAGCTTGCGGTCGAGCAGATGGCTCGACCGCACATTGCTGAGCGCACGGATCATCGTGTCCTTGCGGCCGGGCATGCGCCGCTCGATGTCCTCCAGCATGGCCTTCATGGCGTTGCGCTGGAGCCCGTCCTGGCTACCGCAGAGATCGCACGGGATGATCGGGAACTGCATCGCGTCGGCGAACCTGGCGAGATCCGCTTCGGCGCAGTAGGCGAGCGGCCTCAGCACCATCACGTCGCCCTCGTCGTTCATCAGCTTGGGCGGCATCGCCGCCAGTCGCCCGCCATGAAACAGGTTCATGAAGAACGTCTCGAGGATGTCCTCGCGATGGTGGCCGAGCACCAGCGACGAGCAGCCCTCCTCGCGCGCAATCCGGTAGAGATGGCCGCGGCGCAGGCGCGAGCAGAGCGAACAATAGGTTGCGCCTTCGGCGATCTTTTCGGTGACGACCGAATAGGTGTCCCGGTATTCGATCCGGTGCGCGACGCCGATCCGATTCAGGTAGTCGGGCAGGATGTGCTTGGGGAAATTCGGCTGCCCCTGGTCAAGATTGCAGGCCAGTAGTTCGACCGGCAGCAGGCCGCGCCATTTGAGATCGAGCAGCAGGGCAAGCAGGCCGTAGGAATCCTTGCCGCCCGAGAGCGCGACCAGCCATCGCTCCCCTGCCCGCGCCATCGCGAAATCCTCGATCGCCTGGCGCGTCGAGCGCAGCAGCCGCTTGCGCAGCTTGTTGAATTCTACGGTCTGTGGCGCATGCGCGAAGAACCCGGCCAAGCGGGCCTCCGCATCGTCGAGCGGCATTTCCGGGATAGCGTTCATGATCTCATCTTGCGCGGATTGGACACTACGGAGCCGGGCCGGAAATGAAAAGGCCGCCCGACGGCGGCCTTTTGCAGTTTCGCTGAGTCGAAGTATCAGCGCGAGTAGAATTCGACGACGAGGTTCGGTTCCATCTGGACCGCGTAGGGAACGTCGGCGAGGCCGGGCACGCGGACATACTTCGCGACCATCTTGTTGTGGTCCGCCTCGATGTAGTCCGGCACGTCGCGCTCGGCGAGCTGGACGGATTCGAGCACGATCACCAGCTGCTTCGACTTCTCGCGCACCTCGATCACATCGCCCGGCTTGCAGAGATAGGAGCCGATGTTGGTGCGGCGGCCGTTCACGTTGACGTGGCCGTGATTGATGAACTGGCGCGCGGCGAAGATCGTCGGAACGAACTTGGAGCGGTACACGACGGCATCGAGACGCGACTCGAGCAGGCCGATCAGGTTCTCGGAGGTGTCGCCGCGGCGACGGTCGGCCTCTTCGTAGGTCTTACGGAACTGCTTCTCGGAAATGTCGCCGTAATGGCCCTTCAGCTTCTGCTTGGCGCGGAGCTGCAGGCCGAAGTCGGACATCTTGCCCTTGCGGCGCTGACCGTGCTGGCCGGGGCCGTATTCACGCTTATTGACCGGGGACTTCGGACGACCCCAGATATTTTCGCCGAGACGGCGGTCGATCTTATGCTTGGCGGCTTCGCGCTTGCTCATCGCATTTCCTTCAACATGTTGAGAACCAATGCTCGCGCATCGGTTCAAGGAAACGCGCCCTCCTCTGGCTCCCTTTTTCGGAACCTGACAGGGGCTTCCACGCACGCTTTGCGGAAAGACCCCACGGGACACGTTAATTAATCGGGACTGGTGCCCGAGACACCCGCACCCGAGATAGTTCAAATGAAACACCGCGCATCTCTGCGCGGCGTTGGCGGTCGAATAAGCGCAAAGACGCGATTTGTCAACGAGACTGGTTGGTGCCGGGCGGCGGCGCGGTTTCCGATGCGGGCACGACATCCGGCTTATCTGAGTCGGCGCCCTTCGCAACGACCTTCGACACCGGGATCTTCGCGCTGACGCGGCCGCGCTGCACGAACTCGCCCCAGACGAAGCCGCGCTTGCCCTTGACGACGATCTCGCACCACTGATCGCAGCCGACGAGCTGGACCTGCGTCCTGGCGGGAACCGTCCCGATCACCTTGGAGCCCTTCTGCGGGCGGCTGCGGATATTGGCGTCGTCGATCATCAGCGCGGTGCCAGCGGGCTGCTTGCCCGAGCTTTCCGCCTTGGCCGGCGGCTCCTTTTCCTCGACCTTCGGCTCCTCCACCTTCGGTGGCGGTGCGATGGCCGCGGTCTTTTCGGGCGAGGCCGGCGCCGCCTCTTCGACCTTGTCGAACGGAGCCTGCGAAGGCCTCTTCATCGGCACGAAGGCACTTTCCGGCTGTTCGAGATCGCTGATGTCACCGATATCCTCGATGCCGCGCGCGGCGCTGGCATCATGCGCGAAGCGAGGATCCCTGGCGCCGAGCGCAACCAGTTCAGGCGGAGCTTCCCGCGTTGCGGCCGGCAGCGACGGCATCGGCACGGCAGCCGCGCTGGCCTGCACGGCGTTGGTGCTGGCGGGAATGATGTCGCTGAAGATCGGTTTCTCGGTCGGCGCCGGCTGGGCCTGCTCGGCGGCCATGGCGGACTGGATGATTTCCTGCTCGGGCATGGGATTGGGCAGGTCGCTCGCAAGCAGCGACATCGCCAGAACGGCCGCGCCCGCGGAGCCTACGCCCACCGCGATGAACGCGGCGCCCATTGCAAAATAGCCCTGACCTACTCCGTTGGGAAGAATCTCGCCGTCCGAATTCCCCCGGTAGGCTACGTCCCTAGTCGTTATCACGTCGTTGGCTCCACGTTCGGCCTTATGCCTGGCCGTGTAGTCTGACGCCCCCGTCACCCATCCATCGCATAGATGCGTCTGTGGACGATGGTTTTTCGCCTGTTATCCGAGTCTTTTCAGGGACGATTGTGGCCGAGATTTGATCATATTGACAAAAGTTAATGTGTCTACCGCTTTGAACAGGCTTCGTTTCCCGCGTTCCAGGTATGAAAACGGCCGCCCCCTGAGGGAACGACCGCAAGATTGCCGGCGCAGAACGCCGGAACGGCTATTTCTTGGCTGAGCGCTCGGGAAGACCCTTGCGTTTGGTCTCCGCGAACTCCTCAAGCTGCTTTTCGCTCATCGAGTCCACCATCTCGCGCGACGCGCCCTTGAGCTTCGATTTTGGCGTCTCGCCGCGCCTGGCCGACAGGGCTGCGCCGGCTGCCTTCTGCTGAGCCTTCGATCTTGCGGGCATGGCTGTTCTCCTCGCTGCGGTGGACGAGCAACGCCGTTAGACATCGCGGGTTCCAGCAGAATGTCAGGCGACCTTGAGGCCGAAGCCCTGCATCAGCCGGCGCCCGGCGAAATCCGGCCTGCCGGAGGTGAAGATCGCAATGTCCTCCCCCGCTGGCGCATCGCCGCGTCTGGATGGAAGGAGGGACAGCGCGCGGCGCGCGATCGCCTCGGCAGGATCGATCCAGTCGACCGGCCAGGGTGCGGTCTTGCGCATGCGGTTGGCGAGAAACGGATAGTGCGTGCAGGCGAGCACCACGATGTCCGTCCGGCGCCCGTCCTTCTCGATGAAGCAGGGCGTGATCTCGGCGCGCACAGCCTCCTCGTCGACGAAACCCTCCCGCATATATGTCTCCGCGAGGCCCGCCAGCCGGTCGCTGCCGACGAGACGGACATGGCACTTCGTCGCCCATTGCGCGATCAGGTCGCGCGTATACTGGCGCTTGACGGTTCCGGGCGTGGCGAGGACCGAGACGAGGCCCGAGCGGGTGCGCTCCGCGGCCGGCTTGATCGCGGGCACGGTGCCGACAAAGGGCGTTGCCGGATAGGCCGCGCGCAGGTCGGACAGCACGATCGTCGAGGCCGTGTTGCAGGCGACGACGACGATCTCGGGATCATGCGTGGCGATCAGGCCGCCGAACAGGTCGACGATGCGCTGGGACAGCGCTTTCTCTTCCCAGGCGCCGTAGGGGAAGCCGGCGTCGTCCGCGACGTAGACGAAACGGCGGTCCGGCATGATCACGCGCGCCTCGCGCAGCACGGTGAGGCCGCCGATGCCGGAATCGAACATCAGCACGGGACGGTCAGTCGATGTCATTCCCATCCCCGCTCCTGCGCGCGGCCTCATCCGCTTCCCGCTTGCGGTCGGGATAGCCCGCGCCGCGCGGCTCCTTCGGCGAGAAGTAGTCGAGCGAGGCCAGCACGCCGCGCAGCACCTTTACTTCCGGCTCGGTGAATCTGGGTCGGGTAAAGACGGCGCGCACATTGTCGAGCATTTTCGGCTTCTTTTCGGCGGGCCTGAAATAACCGCGCGCGTCGAGCGCCTGCTCGAGATGCCCGAGGAAGCCGTGGATATGCCGCTTGTCGGCCGGGGTCAGGTCCGGGCCGGTGAAGGCCGTGTCGGTCTCGTGCTCAAGCCCCGATTTCATCCACTCGTAGGACATGAGCAGCACAGCCTGTGCGATATTGAGCGACGAGAACTCGGCGTTGACGGGAAAGGTGACGATCTCGTCGGCAAGCCCGATCTCTTCGTTGAACAGACCGAAACGCTCTCGCCCGAACAGGAGGCCGGTCTTCTGCCCTGCCCGGCTGCGCGCCCTCAGGCCACGGCCTGCTTCGACCGGTCCCACGACCGGCTTGAAATTGTCGCGCGGCCGCGCAGTCGTCGCGCCGACATAGACGAGGTCCGCCACCGCGTCCTGCAAGGTGTCGAACACGACCGTGCCGTCGATCACGTGGTCCGCGCGGCTCGCCGTGGCGCGGGCGCTCTCGTTTGGCCAGCCGTCGCGCGGCTTTACCAGGCGCAGTTCGGACAGGCCGAAATTCGCCATGGCGCGTGCGACCATGCCGATGTTTTCGCCGAGCTGCGGCTCGACGAGGATGATGGCTGGAAGCGGCATGTCGCGTGGACTGGAAGGGGCACCGGTCATGCGCGCGTCTCTGACATGAAACGTCGCCGAAAGGAACACCGTGCCATCGCAAGCACGGCTCCGCCAAGCACAAGTTTCCGTTGCGGCAATTTTTGACAAGGTCTAAAGGAAGCCGGCGCGAAGGAGCGCTTTTTCCGAACTAAGGGAACGACCATGAAGGTCTCGACACTCATCACGGCGGCCGCTGTTGCTGTTGCCGCACTCCTCGGCCTTGCCAGTAATGCATCCGCACAGGCGACCCGTACCTGGGTCTCGGGTGTCGGCGACGACGCCAATCCGTGCAGCCGCACCGCGCCCTGCAAGACGTTCGCCGGCGCGATCTCCAAGACGGCGACAGGCGGTGAGATCAACTGCCTCGACCCAGGCGGCTTCGGAGGGGTCACGATCACCAAGGCGATCACCATTTATTGCGATGACGTCGAGGCGGGTGTGCTGGTTTCGGGGACAAACGCAATAGTCGTCAATGCGCCAACATCAGCTGCCGTCGTCCTACGTGGCCTCGATATCGAGGGCCTCGGCACGGGACTGAACGGCGTTCGCTTTATCGCCGGTGGCTCACTTCACGTGGACGACTGCCTCATTCGCAACTTTTCCGCCGCGGGGGGCGGCAACGGCATCGCGTTTGTCCCGTCTAACAACGCAAAGTTGCTCGTCACCAACTCAACGATCTGGCGGAATGCCGTCGGCGTCGCAGGTGCAGGGATACTCATAGCTCCGACCGGTGGAGCGGCGGCCGAAGTTGTCGTCGACAATGTCGTGTCTTCCAATAACAACAATGGCCTGCACGCGAATTCTACAACGTCCGGTGCAATATCCGTCACTATCGTCAATTCGGTGTTTTCCCTCAACACCGGCAACGGCATCGCAGCCACAGGTGGCGCAGGCAATGTCGACATCATTGCCGACGGTGCGACCGCATCCGACAACGCGGCAGCGGGGATACGCGCCAGCGGCGCCACCGCGATTGTTAGGCTTTCGAACAGCAACGTTTCCGGCAATGCAAACGGACTGTCGGCTTTGTCCAGCGGACAGATCCTGTCGTTCGTCAACAACAGAATACGGGCCAATGCTGTCGACGGTGCCCCAACGGGAACCCTGACGCAACAGTAGACGAGACATCATCGACCCCGGCCGCAGGGCCTACTCATGGCCTGAAAGTTAGGCGGCTGGAATGGAGCGACGGCCGTATCATGGCCCGCCGGGTTCGGTCCCGACGGGTTCATACCAAATTATCTAGGCAGCGCGAAATGCCTGATCGCCGCTGCGACCGCTTCCGGCTGCTCATGCAGGATCCAGTGGCCTGCGCCCGGAATGCGCTGGATGGTCAGGTCCGGAGCGAAGCGGTCGAGCCCCTGGAGGCACGACGGCGTCAAGGCGCGATCGTCCTCTCCCCACAGGACGAGGTGCGGCATGCGCACGGCCATCGTCTCGGGCGGAATCGTGTCGAGCACCGTGCTTGCCGCCGGCGCGCCGGGCTCTGGGACGTCGATCGGCGAAGCACGGGCCCAGTTGAGCATGGCCGGCAGCGCGCCCGGCTGCCCCCAGGCGTCGAGATAGCCGGCCCTGACCTCGCCGGTCATCCAGTCTGCCCGGGAAAAGCCCTCGATCATGCGCAGCGTGCGCCGGAAGCCGTCCTCGACCATGCGCTCGTCGGCGGCGGGATCGCGCAGTTTGTTGATATACTGGCTCGCCAGGCGCTGCACCGGATCGTCGTGGATCGCCTTCTGGAAGCACCAGGGATGGACGCCGTTGGCGATGACGAGGCGGGTGAGCCGACCGGGATGTGCGAAGGCGTAGGCATAGGCGACGGAGGCGCCCCAGTCGTGCCCGGCGAGCACGAAGGGTTTGCCCGGCGACAAATTGTCGGCGAGTGCTGCGAGATCGGCGACCATGTGCTTCGCGCGGTAGGCGTCTACGCCCGCCGGCCTGGAGGAGAGATTGTAGCCCCGCTGATCCGGCGCGACGACGAAGAAATCGGTGGCGAGATCGGCCATCACCTCACGCCACGCGGCCCAATATTCGGGGAAGCCGTGCAGCAGCACGATCAGCGGCCGCGACTGGTCACCGGCATATGCCACGTTCAGCGTGACACTGCCGGCATCGAAGGCCATGAATTCAGGCTGGAACATAATTTCCTCTTCCTCCCCGCATGAGCGCCCTAAGCCCTTCGCATCGTTTGCGCCTTACGGATGGCTTTGCTATAGCGGCCCAATCTCCAGTCCAAGGCTCTGCGGAACCGCGGTTCCGACTTTCTCAAAGAGGCGCATTCAATGGCGAAGATCAAGGTGGCCAACCCTGTCGTCGAGCTCGACGGCGACGAGATGACCCGCATCATCTGGCAGTTCATCAAGGACAAGTTGATCCACCCCTATCTCGATATTGACCTCCACTATTACGACCTCGGCATTGAGCATCGCGACGCCACCAACGACCAGGTGACGATCGATTCCGCCAACGCCATCAAGAAATACGGCGTCGGCGTGAAATGCGCGACGATCACCCCCGACGAGCAGCGCGTCGAGGAGTTCAAGCTCAAGAAGATGTGGAAGAGCCCCAACGGCACGATCCGCAACATCCTGGGTGGCGTGATCTTCCGCGAACCAATCATCTGCAAGAACGTGCCGCGGCTGGTGCCCGGCTGGACCAAGCCGATCGTTGTCGGCCGTCATGCTTTCGGCGACCAGTATCGCGCGACCGACTTCCGTTTCCCCGGCAAGGGCAAGTTGACGATGAAGTTCGTCGGCGAGGACGGCCAGGTGATCGAGCACGAAGTGTTCGACGCGCCGTCATCGGGCGTCGCAATGGGCATGTACAATCTCGACGAGTCGATCGCCGACTTCGCGCGCGCCTCGCTGAACTACGGCCTGCAGCGCGGCTATCCGGTCTACCTCTCGACCAAGAACACCATCCTCAAGGCCTATGACGGCCGCTTCAAGGACATCTTCCAGGAGATCTACGACAAGGAATTCGCCGCCGAATACAAGGCGCGGAAGCTCTGGTACGAGCACCGCCTGATCGACGACATGGTCGCCTCCTCGCTCAAGTGGTCCGGCGGCTACATCTGGGCGTGCAAGAACTACGACGGCGACGTGCAGTCGGACACGGTGGCGCAGGGCTTCGGTTCACTCGGCCTGATGACCTCGGTGCTGCTGACGCCGGACGGCAAGACCGTCGAGGCGGAGGCCGCGCACGGCACCGTCACCCGCCACTATCGCCAGCACCAGAAGGGCGAGGAGACCTCAACCAACTCGATCGCCTCGATCTTCGCCTGGACGCGCGGCCTCGCGCATCGCGCCAAGCTGGACGACAACGAGGCACTGGCGAAGTTCGCCGACACGCTGGAGAAGGTGTGCGTGCAGACGGTCGAGAGTGGCTACATGACCAAGGACCTGGCGCTGCTGATCGGCCCCGACCAGCCGTGGCTCTCCACCACCGGCTTCCTCGACAAGATCGACGAGAACCTGCAGAAGGCGATGGCCTGAGGCACGCCGATGCATAGTCCGACCCTCTACGGATCGGACTACAGCGTCTATGTCCGGATAGTCCGCCTCGCGCTCGAAGAGAAGCGCGTGGCGTATGACCTTGTTCCGGTTGACATCTTCGCACAGGGCGGCCCGCCCGCCTGGTATCGCGGGCGCCATCCGTTCCTCCGCATCCCCGCCTTCTCGCATGCCGGCATCGATCTCTACGAGACCGGGCCGATTGTCCGCTATGTCGACGAAGCCTTTGGCGGACCGCCGCTTCAGCCGATCGCACCAGGCGATCGTGCGGCGATGAACCAGATCATCGGGATCGTCGATTCCTACGCCTACAGAGCGCTGGTCTGGGATATCTATGTCGAAACCGTCTCAAAGCCCGGACGCGGCGAGACGACGGACACCGAGCGCGTGGCGAAGGCCGTCCCGGTCGCCGAAACCTGTCTCTCCGAACTGTCCCGCCTGAAACGGAGCGGCCGGTGGCTGATCGGCGAGGACATTTCTCTCGCCGACGTCTATCTCGCCCCGGTCCTGGCCTATTTCGAGAAGGCGGACATTGCCGGCGCGATGCTGGACAGGCATCCCAACATATCGGCCTGGTGGGACGCGATGCGCGAGCGGGACAGCTTCATCGCCACCGAGCCTTCCGACTGACGCGGTGACCGAGTGACATCATGCCGGTGACAAGGCGGGCTCGAGCCCGCCGCGCCGCCTTGGAGCCTGACGATACCAAAGCTGGCGGCGCCTCTGGCGCCGCCTCATGAGCCTTGCGAGCTGTCTCAGCCCGCCAGGGCGGCCTTGACTGCGGCGATCGCCGCATCGCCCTTCGAGGCGTCGGGGCCGCCGGCCTGGGCCATGTCGGGACGCCCACCGCCGCCCTGACCGCCGAGTGCGGCCGCCGCGACACGGACGAGGTCGACCGCGCTGAAGCGGCCGGTAAGATCGGGCGTGACCGCGACGACGACGCTGGCCTTGCCGTCGTCGGACGCGCCGACGAAGACCACCACGCCGGAACCCAGTGCCTGCTTCGCCTCGTCGGCGAGGCCCTTCAGGTCCTTCGGCTGAACGCCGGTGACGACCCGCCCGGTGAAGGAGACGCCGGCGACCGTTTCGGTCTCCCCTGCCCCGCTCGCGCCACCGCCGCCCAGCGCCAGCTTCTTGCGCGCTTCGGTGAGCTCGCGCTCCAGCTTGCGGCGTTCCTCGACAAGACCCTCGACGCGCGCCAGAACCTCGCCGGGACCGACCTTGAGCGCGGAAGCGACCGCCTTGAGGCGGCGGTCCTGCTCGTCGAGATGGTGGCGCGCATCCTCGCCCGTCAGCGCCTCGATGCGCCGCACGCCGGCCGCGACCGCGGCGTCGGAAACGATGCGGATCAGGCCGATGTCGCCGGTCGCGCGGACATGGGTGCCGCCGCAGAGTTCGACCGAATAGGGCCGGTTGGCCTTCTGGCCGTGCAGCGCCGTTCCCATCGACACGACGCGGACCTCGTCGCCGTATTTCTCGCCGAACAGCGCCATGGCGCCTTCCGCGATCGCGTCGTCGACCGACATAAGCCGCGTGCTCACCGGGCTGTTCTGGACGACGATCTCGTTGGCCATCTGCTCGACCTGTTCGAGCTCCTCGGCCGAGATCGGCTTGTTGTGCGAGATATCGAAGCGCAGGCGCTCCGGCGCCACGAGCGACCCTTTCTGCGCAACGTGGGTGCCGAGAACCTCGCGCAGTGCCTCGTGGATGAGATGCGTGGCGGAGTGGTTGGCGCGCAGGCGGCTGCGGCGCGCATGGTCGACCTTGAGCTCGACCGCGGCGCCCACCTTGGCCTTGCCCGACACGACCTTGCCGACATGGACAAAGACGCCGTTCGCCTTCTTCTGCGTGTCGGTGACCTCGATCGCCACGCCGTCGCCCGAGATCATGCCGGTGTCGCCCATCTGGCCACCGGACTCGCCGTAGAATGGCGTCTGGTTGACGATGACCGACACGGTCTCGCCCTCCGCCGCGGCATCGACGGCAGCACCGTCGCGCACGATCGCGGTGATGACGCCTTCGGCCTTTTCCGTGTCGTAGCCGAGGAACTCGGTCGCGCCGAGTTTTTCGCGCAGGCCGAACCAGATCGTCTCGGTCGCGGCCTCGCCGGAGCCGGCCCAGTTGGCGCGCGCCTCGGCGCGCTGGCGCTCCATCGCGTCGGTGAAGCCGGCGAGATCGACGGAGATCGAGCGCTGGCGAAGCGCGTCCTGCGTCAGGTCGAGCGGGAAGCCGTAGGTATCGTAGAGCTTGAAGGCCGTCTCGCCGTCCAGCATGTCGCCGGCGTGCAGCGTCTCGGTCGCGTCCGCGAGCAGGCCGAGGCCGCGCGCCAGCGTCTTCCTGAAGCGCGTCTCCTCAAGCTTCAGTGTCTCGGTGATCAGCGCCTGGCCGCGGCTGAGCTCCGGATAGGCCTGGCCCATCTCGCGCACCAGCGCCGGCACCAGCTTCCACATCAGCGGGTCGGAGGCACCGAGAAGCTGCGCATGGCGCATGGCGCGGCGCATGATGCGGCGCAGCACATAGCCGCGTCCCTCGTTTGACGGCAGCACGCCGTCGGCGATGAGGAAGCAGGAGGAGCGCAGATGGTCGGCGATGACGCGATAGGACGCGACATTGTCCTTGCCCGGACCCTTGCCGATCTCCGACGAGGCGGCGTCGATCAGATGGCGGAACAGGTCGGTCTCGAAGACGCTTTCGACGCCCTGCAGGATGGAGGCCATGCGCTCCAGGCCCATGCCGGTGTCGATCGACGGGCGCGGTAGCTCGATGCGCTCCTCCTTCGTCACCTGCTCGTACTGCATGAAGACGAGGTTCCAGAATTCGAGGAAGCGGTCGCCGTCCTCTTCCGGGCTGCCCGGCGGGCCGCCCCAGATATGCTCGCCGCGGTCGATGAAGATCTCCGAGCACGGGCCGCAGGGGCCGGTGTCGCCCATCGCCCAGAAATTGTCCGAGGTGGCGATGCGGATGATGCGGTCGTCGGAGAAGCCGGCGATCTTTTTCCAGTAGCCGGCGGCCTCGTCGTCGGTGTGGTAGACGGTGACGAGCAGCTTGTCCTTCGCCAGCCCGAACTCCTTGGTGATCAGGTTCCACGCGAGCTCGATCGCGCGCTCCTTGAAATAGTCGCCGAAGGAGAAATTGCCGAGCATCTCGAAGAAGGTGAGATGGCGGGCCGTGTAGCCGACATTGTCGAGGTCGTTGTGCTTGCCGCCGGCGCGCACGCTCTTCTGCGCCGTGGCCGCCCGCACATAGGGGCGCGTCTCCAATCCGGTGAAGACGTTCTTGAACTGCACCATGCCCGCATTGGTGAACATCAGCGTCGGATCATTGCGCGGCACGAGCGGACTCGACTCGACGACCTCGTGGCCGTTCCTGCGGAAGTAGTCGAGGAAGGTCGACCGGATCTCGTTGACGCCACTCATCTTCGTGCCTTTGCGGGGAACGCCGGGAACCCGGCAGAATTCTGGACTTCGGCCTTTTAGCGGCGCCCTTCCGCACTGTCCAGAATGCGCGGGTGAGCCTGTGTCACAGATGCGAAAAGGGCCGCGGATCGACCGCGGCCCGAATACGTCTCTGCGCCTTGAAGGTCGGCTACATGGCGGCCGCGTCGTCGGCGTCGTCGGAATCGGATGCCGAGCCGGTCTCGAGGAACTTGTCGGCGATCAGCCCGGCATTCTGGCGCAGCATCTGCTCGATCTCGCCGGCGAGTTCGGGATTGGCGCGCAGGAATTCCTTGGCGTTTTCGCGGCCCTGGCCGAGGCGCTGCGAATTGTAGGAGAACCAGGCGCCCGACTTCTCGACCACGCCGGCCTTGACGCCGAGGTCGATGAGTTCGCCGGTCTTCGACACGCCTTCGCCATACATGATGTCGAACTCGACCTGCTTGAAGGGCGGGGCGAGCTTGTTCTTCACCACCTTGACGCGGGTCTGGTTGCCCGTCACCTCGTCGCGGTCCTTGACCGAACCGATGCGGCGGATGTCGAGGCGCACCGAGGCGTAGAACTTGAGCGCGTTGCCGCCGGTGGTCGTCTCGGGCGAGCCGAACATGACGCCGATCTTCATGCGGATCTGGTTGATGAAGATGACCATCGTGTTGGAGCGCGAGATGGAGGCGGTGAGCTTGCGCAACGCCTGGCTCATCAGGCGGGCCTGCAGGCCTGGCAGCGAGTCGCCCATCTCGCCCTCGATTTCGGCGCGCGGCGTCAGCGCCGCCACCGAGTCGACGACCAGAACGTCGATCGCGCCGGAGCGGACCAGCGTGTCGCAGATCTCCAGCGCCTGCTCGCCGGTGTCGGGCTGCGAGATCAGCAGGTTCTCGAGATCGACGCCGAGTTTGCGGGCATAGACCGGGTCGAGCGCGTGTTCGGCGTCGACGAAGGCGCAGATGCCGCCCTTCTTCTGCGCTTCGGCGACCGTATGCAGCGCCATGGTGGTCTTGCCCGAGCTTTCCGGACCGTAGATCTCGATGATGCGGCCGCGCGGCAGGCCGCCGACGCCGAGCGCAATGTCGAGGCCGAGCGAGCCGGTCGACACGACGCCGATCTCCACCACCTGCTCGTTCTGGCCGAGCCGCATGATCGAGCCCTTGCCGAAGGCGCGCTCGATCTGGGACAGCGCCGCGTCCAAAGCCTTTGTCTTGTCCACCGATTTGTCCTCAACCAGCCGCAGTGTGTTCTGAGCCATGATACATCACCCCTAGATCGTCAATGAAGGCCGAGCGCCGCTTTGTCCGATGGTGATTTGTATCTGTTTTGTTCTCTTTTTGCAAGAGGCATCAATTCATTGAAAAATCGACATATTCCGCGCCGTGTTCTTTTTTTGTTTCATCCCGTGCGTAAGGGAGGGATTCCCGCGCTCGGCGCGTCCGCGTGCGGCTGCGGGACAGAATCAGCCTAGTTGAACTCGGGCGCAATGCGCGGCAGGTCGTCGAAGCTGTAGCCGGCCACCTGATTGAGATAGTAGAGCACGCCGAAGATGATCGCGGCAACGATCGTCGTGCGCACCATCGCCCGCAGCATGTGCGCGCCGCGCGGCGCGCTCGGCACGGTGCCCAGCGTCACTTCACCGTCCTCGTCCTGCGTCTTCAAACTGAAGGGCAGCGTGGCGAAGAGCACGAGCCACCAGATGATGAAGAAGATGGCGAAGGCGGAGAAGTAGCCCATAGCGGGATCAGACCTGTTCCAGTTCCACCAGCGTGCCGGCGAAATCCTTGGGATGCAGGAACAGCACCGGCTTGCCGTGGGCGCCGATCTTGGGATTGCCGTCGCCCAGCACCCGCGCCCCCGACGCCTTGAGCTGGTCGCGCGCGGCCAGGATATCCTCGACCTCGTAGCAGACGTGATGCATGCCGCCCGACGGGTTCTTCGCCAGGAAGCTGGCGATGGTCGAGTCGGCGCCGAGCGGCTCCAGCAGCTCGATCTTCGTGTTCGGCAGCTCGATGAAGACCACCGTCACGCCATGCTCGGGCAGCGCCTGCGGCGCCGTGACGGTCGCGCCCAGCGTATCGCGATAGGTGGCGGCCGCGGCCGCGAGATCCGGCACGGCGATGGCGACGTGGTTCAGGCGTCCGAGCATGAGGCGGCTCCGCGGGTTCGGGCAGTAGGGCAATAAGGCAGTAGGGCAATAGGGGAAAGCAGGAAACGGGGCGAAAGCGCGCACATCCGAGACGATCCGGCCAGTGCAGAATCGTCCCCTACTCCCCTACCGCCTTACTCCCCTAGTACGTCACAAACACCGTCACGACGGGCTTCTTGCCCCAGGCCTCGTTGGCGGAGCTGCGCACGGCGCGCCGCACGGCCTCGGCCACGAGGTCGAGGTCCTTGCGCCGCTGGCGCGGGATGGACTGGACCGCACCGGCGGCAGCGTCGAGCAGCATCTCCTCGAAATCCTCGCCGCCGGCATTGACCTGCGGCAGGCCGATCGCCACGAGGTCCGGGTCGCCCGCGAGGTCGTAGCGCTCATCCAGCACGACATTGACCGCGACATGGCCGGCGAAGGAGAGCTTTCTCCGGTCCTTGACGCCAACGCCCTCGTCCGTACCGATGATGCGTCCGTCCTTGTAGATCCGCCCGAACGGAACCTGGTCGATGATCTCGGCCGGGCCGGGCGCCAGCTTGGCAACGTCGCCGTTGCGCACCTGCATGACCTCGGGAATGCCTTGCATGGCGCCCAGCGAGCCCTGCGCCACCAGATGTGCCGCCTCGCCATGCACCGGCACGAGGATGCGCGGCCGCGTCCATTCGTACATACGCTTCAGTTCCGAGCGGCGCGGATGGCCGGAGACGTGGACCAGCGCATCGCCGTCCTCGATGATCTTCACGCCCATATCGATGAGGCTGTTCTTGATCTCGAGGATCGCCTTCTCGTTGCCGGGAATGGTGCGGGAGGAAAAGATCACCGTGTCGCCGGCCGCGAGCTTCACCGAGCGCAGTTCGTCGCGCGACAGCTTTGCGAGTGCTGCGCGGTCCTCGCCCTGGCTGCCGGTGCACAGCACCACCAGGCTCTCGCGCGGGACGCCGGCGAACTCCTCCTCGGCGATGAAGGGCGGCAGTCCGTCGAGATAGCCGAGCTCGCCAGCGACGTCGATGACGCGGCGCATCGAGCGGCCGAGCACCAGCACCGAGCGGCCGGCGTCGCGCGCTGCCTCCGCTATCGAGCGGATGCGGCCGACATTGGAGGAGAAGGTGGTGATGGCGACGAGCGCGGGCGCCTTCTCGATCTCGGCCCGCAGCCCCTTGCCGACATCCTGCTCGGAGGGCGATTCGCCCTCGCGCATGGCATTGGTGGAATCGCACATCAGCGCAATGACGCCGGCGTCGCCAAGCGCGCGGAAGCGCGCCTCGTCGGTCTTGGGGCCGATCTCGGGCGCGGGATCGATCTTCCAGTCGCCGGTGTGGATCACCGTGCCGAGCGGCGTGGTGATCGCAAGCGACACCGGCTCCGGGATCGAATGCGCCACCGCAATCGCCTCGATGCGGAACGGGCCGATCTCGAAGGTCTCGCCGGCGCGATAGATCGTCACCGGCACTTCCGGAGCGCCGCGCTCCGACTGGCGCTTGGCCTCGAGCAGCCCGGCAGAAAATGGGCTCATCCAGACCTGCGCCTTCAGTCTCGGCCACAGGTCCAGCAGCGCGCCGTAGTGGTCCTCGTGGGCATGGGTGATGACGATCCCCTTGAGATTGGCCAGATCGGCCTCGATGAAACGCGTGTCCGGCAGGACGAGGTCGACGCCCGGCAGGTCGGGGCCGGGAAAGGTCACGCCGACGTCGACCACGATCCACTGCCGCGCATTCGCCGGCCCGTAGCCGTAGAGCGCGAAGTTCATGCCGATTTCGCCGACGCCCCCCAGCGGGACGAAGACGAGTTCGGCCGAATCATTTTTAGCCATTTTCGTTTCCTCTTGCCCCGTTCAGTTTCTGCCCGCCGAGGCAACCGCGCCGAAATGCACGTCGCCGGCAGCGATGGCTACAGTGCCACCTTTATCGTTGCGAATGACGAAGCGGCAATCCTCGTCGATCGTCTCGAACACGCCGCGCACGATATTACCGTCAATGTTGACCGCCACCTCGCTGCCGAGGCCGGCGGCACGGGCGAGCCACAGCCGGCGGATCTCCGCAATCCCCCTGCCCCCTGCCCAGATGCGGTCGAGCCGCGTCCAGGCGTCGGAGAGCGCGAGGAAAAGCGTCTCTGCATCGATCCTGAACCCCAGCGCGGCGAGCGACGTCGCAGGGTATGGCAGGCCGGCCGGATGCGCCACGACATTGACGCCTATGCCGATCGCAAGCGCGAAGCGGCCGTCCGGCAACATGGACGACTCGAGCAGGATGCCGGACAGCTTGGCGTTGGAGCAGAGCACATCGTTCGGCCATTTCAGCTCGAACCGCGGCGCGTTCGGGCCGCTTGCGCCGTCCATGCCGATGGAGATGCCGGCATCGGGTGCCAGAGCATCGAGGGCCTCTCCAAGGGCAAGACCGGCAACAAAGCCGAGCGTGGCAGCCTGGCGCAGATCGGTCTCGACCCGAAGCAAGGTGGCCGCGAGATTGCCGTCGACCCATGCCCAAGGCCGGCCGCGACGGCCGCGCCCCCTTCCTGGCGTGTGGTGACGAGCCAGAGCGGACCTGACTCTCCCTGACGTGCCCTTTCGAGCGCGATCGCATTCGTGGAGCTGGAGACTTCGAATGCCTCCAGACGGTAGCCCGCAGCCTCGGCGAGCGGAGAGAGGCGAAATCCCATCCCGCTCAGAAGAACGCCCGCGCGGCCGCTTCGGCGAGCGCTTCGACCGGCTGCCCGACCAGCATATAGAACAGCACGAACAGGCCAGAGACGCCGAGCACGATCCGAAGCTCGCCGGTCATCGGCACGAAGCCGCCGGCCGGCTCGTCGAACCACATGATCTTGATGATGCGCAGGTAGTAGTAGGCGCCCACGACGGAGGCAAGCACGCCGATGATGGCGAGCGCGAGCAGGTTCGCCTGGATCGCGGCAAGGAACACGTACCACTTGGCCCAGAAGCCGGCGAGCGGCGGGATACCTGCGAGCGAGAACATCAGGATGGTCATGATCGTGGCCATCATCGGATTGGTCTGTGCCAGGCCCGACAGGTCCTCGATCTGCTCGACATTGCCGTCCTTGCGACGCATGGCAAGGATGAAGGCGAAGGTGCCGAGCGTCATCACCAGGTAGATCGCCATGTAGATGGCCACGCCGCGCACGCCGACCTCGGTGTTGGCGGCGAGCCCGACCAGCGCGAAGCCCATATGGCCGATCGAGGAATAGGCCATCAGGCGCTTGATGTTCTTCTGGCCGATCGCCGCGAAGGCGCCGAGCAGCATCGAGGCGATGGAGATGAAGACGATGATCTGCTGCCAGTCGGCCGCCACGGGCTCGAACGGTCCGACGACAACGCGCACGACCAGCGCCATGGCCGCCATTTTCGGCGCAGCGGCGAAGAAGGCGGTGACCGGCGTCGGCGCGCCCTCGTAGACGTCCGGCGTCCACATGTGGAACGGCACAGCCGAGATCTTGAAGGCGAGGCCGGCGAGCACGAAGACCAGGCCGAAGACGAGACCGAGCTGCCGCTCACCCTGGCCGAGCGCTGTCGCGATCGCGTCGAAGCCGATGTTGCCGGTGTAACCATAGACGAGGCTGATGCCGTAGAGGAGCATGCCGGACGACAGGGCGCCGAGGACGAAATACTTCAGGCCCGCCTCGGTCGCCTTGGTGCTGTCGCGGTTGATGGCGGCGACGACATAGAGCGCCAGCGACTGCAGTTCGAGGCCGAGATAAAGGGTGAGCATGTTGTTGGCCGAGACCATCAGCAGCATGCCCAGCGTCGAGAGCAGGATCAGCACAGGATACTCGAACTTGTCGAACTTCTCCTCCTGCGCAAAGGAGACGGACATGGCGAGCGTCACCACCGACCCGATCAGCGTCAGCACCTTCATGAAGCGCGCGAAGGGATCGGAGATGTAGGCGCCGCCGAAGGACTCGCCCTGCTCGCCGATCAGGACCATCCAAGCGCCCGCGCCGATGAGGATCGCCACCGCAAGGCCGGTCACCATCGTGTTGCCGCGCTCGCCGGAAAAGACGCCGATCATCAGCAGCACCATCGCGCCGACCGCGAGGATCAGCTCGGGAGCGATCGTGGACAGGTTCGAGATCATGTCAGGCGTCATGTCGTCGGGCCTTCGTCAATGTGCCGGCGCCGGGGCGGCGACAGGCTCGGCGGCGGCGGCCGCTTCGCGCGAAATCGTCAGATTGTTCACCAGCGCCTCGACGGAGGCGGTGGTCGGGTTCAGCAGCGCCGACGGATAGACACCGTAGAAGATGACCAGGATCACCAACGGGTAGAGGATGATCTTCTCGCGCAGCGAGAGGTCCAGCATCGCCTTCAGGTTTTCCTTGGTCAGCGCGCCGAACATCACGCGGCGATAGAGCCACAGCGCGTAGGCCGCCGACAGGATCACGCCAGTCGCCGCGAACAGGGCCACCCAGGTGTTTACCTTGAACGCGCCGAGCAGCGTCAGGAACTCGCCGACGAAGCCGCTGGTGCCCGGCAGGCCGACATTGGCCATGGTGAAGATCAGGAACACCACCGCATATTTCGGCATGTTGTTGACCAGTCCGCCATAGGCGGCGATCTCACGGGTATGCAGCCGGTCGTAGATGACGCCGACGCAGAGGAACAGGGCCCCCGACACCAGGCCGTGCGACAGCATCTGGAAGATCGCGCCCTGCACGCCTTCGACGTTCATCGCGAAGATGCCCATGGTCACGTAGCCCATGTGCGCGACCGACGAGTAGGCGATCAGCTTCTTGATGTCCTCCTGCATCAGCGCGACGAGCGAGGTGTAGATGATGGCCACGACCGAGAGCGTGAACACGAACGGGGCGAACCAGTCCGAGGCGAGCGGGAACATCGGCAGCGAGAAGCGCAGGAAGCCGTAGCCGCCCATCTTCAGCAGGATGCCGGCCAGAATGACGGAGCCCGCCGTAGGCGCCTCGACGTGGGCGTCGGGCAGCCAGGTATGCACCGGCCACATCGGCATCTTCACCGCGAAGGATGCGAAGAAGGCAAGCCACAGCCAGGTCTGCATGTTGGCCGGGAAGTCGTGCGTCAGGAGCTGGGTGATGTCGGTCGTCTGCGCCTGCCAGTACATCGCCATGATGGCGAGCAGCATCAGCACCGAGCCGAGCAGCGTGTAGAGGAAGAACTTGAACGAGGCGTAGACGCGCCGCTTTCCGCCCCACACGCCGATGATGATGAACATCGGGATCAGGCCGGCCTCGAAGAAGACATAGAAGATCACCAGGTCCAGCGCGCAGAACACGCCGATCATCAGCGTCTCGAGCACCAGGAAGGCGATCATATAGGCCTTGACGCGCTTCTGGATCGATTCCCAGGACGCCAGGATGCACAGCGGCATCAGGAAGGTGGTCAGGATCACGAACAGCATCGAGATGCCGTCCACGCCCATGTGGTAGGCGATGCCGGAGTTCAGCCACTCCACCTTCTCGACCATCTGAAAGCCGGGCGTCGCATTATCGAAGCCGAGCCAGATGCCGAGCGACAAAAGGAAGGTGAACACCGTCGTGAACAGCGTCACGGAGCGGATGTTGCGGCGTCCGGCTTCGTTGTCGTCGCCGATCCAGAGGATCAGGAACGCTCCGACAAGCGGCAGGAACGTGACCGTGGAGAGGATGGGCCAGTCGGTCATGGTCTAGAAACTGCTCCCGAGCATCATCCAGGTGACGAGCGCCGCGACGCCGATCAGCATGGCGAAGGCGTAGTGATAGAGGTAGCCGGACTGTAGCTTGACCACCCGGTTGGTGACGTCGACGACACGGGCCGACACGCCGTCTGGTCCGAAGCCGTCGATGACGTAGCCGTCGCCCTTCTTCCACAGGAAGTGACCGAGGCGCTTGGCCGGGCGCACGAACAGGAAGTCGTAGAGCTCGTCGAAATACCACTTGTTGAGCAGGAAGGCGTAGAGGCCGCGATGCTGCTCCGCGAGCGCCTTCGGCGTCTCCGGCGAGCGGATGTAGAAATACCAGGCGGTGACGAGGCCGAGCAGCATTGCCACGAAGGGCGCGAGCTTCACCCACACCGGCACGGAGTGGAAGTCGTGCAGGATATGGTTGTCGGGCAGCGTGAACAGCGCCGCCTTCCAGAAGTGCTCATAGCCCTCGCCGATGAAGAACTCGTGGAAGAGCACGCCAGCGAACAGGGCGCCGACCGCCAGGATGAACAGCGGCGCGAGCATGACCATCGGCGATTCGTGCACGTGGTGCATGACGTCGGCCGAGGCGCGCGGCTTGCCGTGGAAGGTCATGAAGATCAGGCGCCAGGAATAGAAAGAGGTGAACATCGCGGCCACGACCAGCAGCGTAAAGGCGATCGGCGCGATCACGTTGTGGCCGACGAACGCGCCCTCGATGATGGCGTCCTTCGAGAAGAAGCCGGCCGTGCCGATGATGGTGCCGGGGATGCCGACGCCGGTCAGGGCGATCGTGCCGATCACCATCATCCAGTAGGTGGTCGGGATGTGTTTCCTCAGACCGCCCATCTTGCGCATGTCCTGCTCGTCGGAGACGGCGTGGATCACCGAGCCGGAGCCGAGGAACAGCAGCGCCTTGAAGAAGGCGTGCGTGAACAGATGGAAGATCGCCGCGGAATAGAAGCCGAGGCCGAGTGCCACGAACATGTAGCCGAGCTGCGAGCAGGTCGAATAGGCGATGACGCGCTTGATGTCATTCTGCACGAGGCCGACCGTGGCGGCGAAGATCGCGGTGATCGCGCCGACCAGGGTGACGACGATCAGCGCCGTATGCGACAGCTCGAACAGCGGCGACATGCGGGCGACCAGGAACACGCCGGCCGTCACCATCGTCGCGGCGTGGATCAGCGCCGACACGGGCGTCGGGCCTTCCATCGCGTCCGGCAGCCAGGTGTGCAGCGGCACCTGCGCCGACTTGCCCATGGCGCCCATGAACAGCAGCAGGCAGGTCACGGTCAGCGCGGCGGTCTTGTCGAGATGGTAGCCGAGGAAGGTCAGCACCGTCTCGCCATGTGCCGCGGCCGCCTCGGCACCCGCAGCGGCCTCGCCATGGCCGGCGGCCGGAATGAAGGAGGCCGTGTTGTTGAAGATCGTGTCAAAATTGACAGAGCCGAACAGGATGTAGACGCCGAAGATGCCGAGGATGAAGCCGAAGTCGCCGACGCGGTTGACGACGAAGGCCTTGATCGCGGCGGCACTTGCGGACGGCTTTTGTACCAGAAGCCGATGAGCAGATACGAGGCGAGGCCGACGCCCTCCCAGCCGAAGAACATCTGCACCAGGTTGTCCGACGTCACCAGCATCAGCATGGCGAAGGTGAACAGCGACAGGTAGGCGAAGAAGCGCGGCCGATGCGGGTCGTGGTGCATGTAGCCGATCGAATAGATGTGCACGAGTGCGGAGACCGTCGTCACGACGATCAGCATCACCACCGTCAGCGTGTCGACGCGGAACGCCCAGTCCACGTCCATCGCGCCGACCTGGATGAAGGTGAGCACCGGCACGGTGAAGGCCTGGCCGTCGCCCAGGGCGACCGAGAAGAACGCGATCCAAGACAGGGCGGCCGCGATCACCAGGAAGCCCGACGTGATGTATTCCGACGCCGCGGAACCGATCGCACGGCCACCAAGGCCGGCGATCAGGAAGCCGATGAGCGGAAGGAAGACGATGGCGTGATACATGGCTTCCTCAGCCCTTCATCATGTTGACGTCTTCCACCGCGATCGAGCCGCGGTTGCGGAAGAAGACGACGAGAATGGCAAGCCCGATCGCGGCCTCCGCCGCCGCGACGGTGAGCACGAACAGCGCGAAGACCTGGCCGACGAGGTCGCCGAGCGCAGCCGAGAACGCGACGAAGTTCAGGTTGACGGCCAGAAGGATCAGTTCGACCGACATCAGGATGACGATGACGTTCTTCCGGTTGAGGAAGATGCCGAACACGCCGAGCGTGAACAGGATCGCCGAGACGGTCAAAAAATGCGCGATGCCGATTTCCATCAGATGCCCTTCCCCGTCTCGACCTTCTTCACCTCGATCGCAGTCGCCGGCGTGCGCGCGACCTGCGCGGCGATCGACTGGCGCCTGACGCCCGTCTTGTGGCGCAGGGTCAGCACGATGGCACCGACCATGGCGACCAGCAGCACGAGGCCCGCAATCTGGAAGTGGAAGAAGTAGTCCGTGTAGAGAATATCGCCGAGCGCGGCCGTGTTGCTGCGGGCGGCAAGATCCGGCGTCGGCTGCGCGACCGTCGAGGCGAGTTGCGGCGCAAACGCGTAGCCGCCCACGACGACGATCAGCTCCGCCGCCAGGATCAGGCCGACCAGCGCGCCGATCGGTGCATATTGCAGTGCGCCCTGCTTCAGTTCCGCGAAATCGACGTCGAGCATCATGACGACGAACAGGAACAGCACCGCCACCGCGCCGACATAGACGACGAGCAGGATCATGCCGAGGAATTCCGCGCCGGTGAGCAGGAACAGCGCCGCCGCGTTGAAGAAGGTCAGGATCAGGTAGAGCACCGAATGAACGGGGTTGCGGGCCGATATGACCATGAACCCCGCCGCGACCGCGACGAAGGCGAAGAGGTAGAAAAATACCGCTTCAAGTCCTGACAGCATGGGTTGCCCCCGGTTCGTACTGCGGCGTCCACGCGGACGCTCATTCCGTTCTCTGGCGACTCCCGGATACCCCCGACCCGGAATTCGCGCGTTCCTTAGACGAGGCGCTTCGCCCCGTCCATCGCCCTCAGCGGTAAGGCGAATCCAACTCGATGTTGCGCGCGATCTCGCGCTCCCATCGGTCGCCGTTGGCGAGCAGCCGCTCCTTGTCGTAGTAGAGCTCCTCGCGCGTCTCGGTCGCGAATTCGAAGTTCGGCCCCTCGACGATCGCGTCCACCGGACAGGCTTCCTGGCAGAGGCCGCAATAGATGCACTTCACCATGTCGATGTCGTAGCGCACCGTGCGGCGCGTGCCGTCGTTGCGGCGCGGGCCGGCCTCGATGGTGATCGCCTGCGCCGGGCATATCGCCTCGCACAGCTTGCAGGCGATGCAGCGCTCCTCGCCGTTCGGATAACGGCGCAGCGCGTGCTCGCCGCGGAAGCGCGGCGATAGCGGTCCCTTCTCGTGCGGATAGTTGATCGTTTCCTTGGCGCGGAAGAACTGGCGCATGGCAAGGAAGAACGCGCTGACGAAATCCTGCAGCAACAGCGACTTGGCGGCTTGGGCTAGCGCTGACATCTCTATTCTCCAAACACGTAGGGGCCGACGAACCAGCCCACGAGCGGCAGCAACACGAACTGGCTGGCAGCCGTGACGTTGAGCACCCGCTTGGTTTCATCCAGATCGACGCGACCGGCCAGCATCCGCAGGACGACGAAATCCGCCGCTGCGATCACAAGTCCAGCCAGGGCGCCGATGAGCGAGCCTGACATCACGCCAGCCCCGTGAACTTCAGAAACGCCGCCGTGGCGATGACCATGAACAGCGAGATCGGCAGGAACACCTTCCAGCCCAGCCGCATCAGCTGGTCGTAGCGGTAGCGCGGCACGATGGTCTTCACGATCGAGAAGAAGAAGAAGCCGAGCAGGACCTTCAGCACGAACCAGACGATGCCCGGCACCCAGGTGAAGGGTGCGAAGTCGAACGGAGGCAGCCATCCGCCGAGGAACATGATCGCGCCGAGGCAGCACAGCAGCACGATCGCGACATATTCCGACAGCATGAACAGCAGGTACGGCGTCGACGAATATTCGACCATGTGGCCGGCCACGAGCTCGGATTCCGCCTCGACCAGGTCGAAGGGCGGACGGTTCGTCTCTGCCAGCGCCGAAATGTAGAAGATCACGAACATCGGGAACAGGCCGAGCCAATGCCAGTCGAGGAAGCTGTTGGGCAGGCCGAGATGCGTGCCGAGACCGTCCTTCTGCGACAGGACGACATCGGACAGGTTGAGCGAGCCGACGCAGAGCAGCACCGCGACGATGACGAAGCCGATCGAGACTTCGTAAGACACCATCTGCGCCGCAGAGCGCAGCGCGCCCATGAACGGATATTTCGAGTTCGACGCCCAGCCGGCCATGATGACGCCGTAGACCTCGAGCGACGAGATCGCGAAGATGAAGAGGATGCCGACATTGATGTTGGCGATCACCCAGCCCTCGTCGAACGGGATCACGGCATAGGTCGCGAGCGCCAGCACGGTCGAGACGAGCGGGGCCAGAAGGAAGATCGCCTTGTTGGCGCCGTCCGGAATGACCGGCTCCTTGAAGACGAATTTCAGCAGGTCCGCGAAGGACTGCAGCAGTCCCCACGGACCGACGACGTTCGGACCGCGACGCAGCATCACGGCGGCCCAGATCTTGCGGTCGGCATAGAGGATGAAGGCGATCGCGACCAGCAGGACGACGATCAGCACGACCGACTGGAGAAGGATCCAGAGCGCCGGGACGACGTAGATTGAGAAGAAGCTGTCCATCGTCCCTGCCCTATTCGGCCGCCTGGCGGAAACCGTTCTGCGCGAGGGCCGAGCATTCAGCCATCACGGCCGAGGCCCGCGCGATCGGGTTCGTCAGATAGAAGTCCTTGACCGTCGAGGCAAATGGCGCGCGGCCGGCTTCCCCACCCGCCTGCGCCAGCCGCGACAGGCCCTCTGTGTCCGTCGCTGCGATCTCGTCGATCTCTGCGAAATGCGGGAAGTCCGCATGGAGCTTCGCGCGCAGCTGCGGCAGCGAGTCGAACGGCAGCCGCTTGCCAAGCACGTCCGACAGCGCGCGCAGGATGGCCCAGTCTTCCTTCGCCTCGCCCGGTGCGAAGCCGGCGCGATTCGCGACCTGCACGCGGCCCTCGGTGTTGACGTAGGTGCCCGACTTCTCGGTGTAGGCCGCACCCGGCAGGATGACGTCGGCGCGGTGTGCGCCCGCGTCGCCATGCGTGCCGATATAGACCGTGAAGGCGGTGCCGATGCGGTTCATGTCGATCTCGTCCGCGCCGAGCAGGAACAACACGTCCATCGCGCCCATCATGCCGGCGACGTCCTTGCCGCCCGCGCCCGGCACTAGGCCGAGATCGAGGCCGCCGACGCGGGAAGCCGCCGTGTGCAGCACGCCGAAGCCGTTCCAGTCCTCGCGCACGGCATTGACCGACGCGGCGAGCTTCGCTGCCAGCGACAGGACGGCAGCCCCGCCCTCGCCCGAAATCGCACCCTGGCCGAGCAGTATGATCGGGTTCTTCGCCTGCCGGAACGCGGTCATGAACTTGCCGCGGCCCGTAGCGAGATCCTTCAGCGTCTCCGCACCTGCGCCGAGGCGCTCATAGTCATAGCGCGTGTCACCGATGTCGCCGACGACGCCGATCGGGAAGTTGCCCATCCGCCAGCGCTTGCGGATGCGGGCGTTGAGGACGGAGGCCTCGTAGCGCGGATTGGCGCCGATGATCAGCAGCGCGTCGGCCTGCTCGATGCCCTCGATGGTCGGATTGAACACATAGCTCGCGCGGCCAAAGGCCGGGTCGAGTGCGGCGCCGTCCTGGCGGCAATCGACGTTCGGCGAGCCGAGCGAGGCCATCAGGAGCTTCAGCGCATACATTTCCTCGACGGCGGCGAGGTCACCGGCAATCGCGCCGATCTTCTCGCCCGAGGTCTTCGACACCGCGTCCTTGATCGCCGCGAAGGCTTCCGGCCAGCTTGCCGGCGTCAGCCGGCCGCCCTTGCGGACATAGGGCCGGTCGAGGCGCTGGGTGCGCAGGCCGTCCCAGATGAAGCGGGTCTTGTCGGAGATCCACTCCTCGTTCACCTCTTCGTTGATGCGCGGCATGATGCGCATCACCTCGCGGCCCCGTGTATCGACGCGGATCGCCGAGCCGACCGCGTCCATGACGTCGATCGATTCCGTCTTCGACAGCTCCCACGGACGGGCCTGGAAGGCATAGGGCCTAGACGTCAGCGCGCCGACGGGGCAGAGGTCGATGACATTGCCCTGCAGCTCGGAGGTCATCGCCTGTTCGAGATAGGTGGTTATCTCGGCGTCCTCGCCGCGGCCGATCAGGCCGAGCTCCGAGATTCCAGCCACTTCCGTCGTGAACCTCACGCACCGCGTGCAGTGGATGCAGCGGTTCATGATCGTCTTGACCAGCGGGCCGATATACTTGTCCTCAACCGCGCGCTTGTTCTCGTGATAGCGCGAGGAATCGACGCCAAAAGCCATCGCCTGGTCCTGCAGGTCACATTCGCCGCCCTGGTCGCAGATCGGGCAATCGAGCGGATGGTTGATCAGCAGGAACTCCATCACGCCTTCGCGGGCCTTCTTGACCATCGGCGTGTTGGTGAACATCTCCGGCGCTTCGCCGTTCGGGCCCGGACGCAGGTCGCGTACGCCCATGGCGCAGGACGCCGTCGGCTTCGGCGGACCACCCTTCACCTCGACCAGGCACATGCGACAGTTGCCCGCGATCGACAGACGCTCATGGAAGCAGAAGCGCGGCACTTCCGCGCCGGCCGCCTCCGCCGCCTGCAGCAGCGTATAGTGGTCGGGGCACTCGATCTCTTTCCCGTCGACCTTGAGCTTTGCCATCACTTGCCCCCGGCAGCCTTCGCCGCTTCGTATGTTTCGAGGAGTTCGGTCACGAGGATGCCGTTGATCCGAAGCCCCGCGATGCAGGACTCCTCAATCGCGGCGTCCTGCAACTTGACATTGTGAAACCGCGCGCCCGTCAGGTTCACATCGTCGAAGACCGACCCCGTCATGTCGAAATCGACCGCGTCCAGGCGGTCACGTCCGGCGGCAAGCCTCATGCCTTGCCTCCCTTGACCAGCGCCCTCGCCTGCCCGACCCAGTCGTCGCGGCCGATCCGGCCTTTGAAGCCGAGCTTGTCCTCGATCGACTCGATCTCCGAGGCGGTCAGCGCCGCGACCTGCGCATAGGTGCGGATGCCAAGCCCGTTGAGCACGGTTTCAAGCTTGGGACCGATGCCGCCGATCGCCTTCAGGTCGTCCGCCGCCTTGGCGCGGGCCCTTGCAACCGGCTTCACCGCCGTCGGAGCCGGCGCAACGGCTTTGGCCGGCGGCGCTGCCCGATGCTTCGGCGCCTTCGCTACCTTTGCAGCACGTTCGGCCTTCGAGACGAACTTCACCACCTTGTCGCCGGCATCCGTCGCAGCCGCCTTTGCATCTGCGATGACGGCTTCCGCGGTCGCCTTGGCGCGCAGGCTGGCGGGCTTGGCTTCGTCGGACGGGTTCGCGGCCGCTTCGCGCTCGCCGGCGTGGGCAATCTCATGGCCCGCCCGCATCGCAGTCGAAACGGCGGTCAGCCAGAAGCCGAAGGCCTGCGTCGCCATACCAAAGCCGAGCGCGGAGAGCGCCGCCGCGCCCGCGATCGGCTGCGCCATCAGGCGGGCCGCATTCTCGAACTCTCTCGGCATCATGTCGGAAACCTGCTGCTTCAGCTTCACGACGTCGTCCGCATCGGGCAGACGACCGCCAGGGAGGGCGTCATTCGTCATCGATCGCTCCTTTCCTTCTGTCATCGCTTGCCCCTTTCACCCGGCACGCGGCCGGAAGCTCTTGTTCTTACTCGGCCGCCATCAGCGGCTGCGCCTGATGCGCATTGCGCGTGAACTCGTCGATGCGCCGCTCGATCTCCGGGCGGAAGTTGCGGATAAGGCCCTGGATCGGCCAGGCCGCCGCGTCGCCCAGCGCGCAGATCGTGTGGCCTTCCACCTGCTTGGTGACGTCGAGCAGCATGTCGATCTCGCGCTTCTGCGCCTGGCCGACGACCAGACGCTCCATCACGCGCCACATCCAGCCGGTGCCCTCGCGGCACGGCGTGCACTGGCCGCAGCTCTCGTGCTTGAAGAAGTAGGACAGCCGCGCGATCGCCTTCACGATGTCGGTCGACTTGTCCATCACGATAACGGCCGCCGTGCCGAACGAGGACTTGCGCTCGCGCAGGCCGTCGAAATCCATCGGGCAGTCAATGATGTCCTCGGCCTTGACCACCGGGCACGACGCCCCGCCGGGGATGACCGCCAGCAGATTGTCCCAGCCGCCGCGGATACCGCCGCCATGCTTTTCCACCAGCTCGCGGAAGGAGATGCCCATCTCCTCCTCGACCGTGCAGGGCGTGTTGACGTGGCCGACGAGCATGAAAAGCTTCGTGCCGACATTGTTCGGACGGCCGATGGACGAGAACCAAGCCGCGCCACGGCGCAGGATGGTCGGCGCGACCGCGATCGACTCGACATTGTTCACCGTCGTCGGGCAGCCGTAGAGCCCCATGTTCGCCGGGAATGGCGGCTTGAGGCGCGGCTGGCCCTTCTTGCCTTCGAGGCTCTCCAGCAGCGCCGTCTCCTCGCCGCAGATATAGGCGCCGGCGCCGTGATGGACGTAGACGTCGAAATCGTAGCCGTTCTTGTTGCCCTTGCCGATCAGGCCGGCCTCATAGGCCTCGTCGATCGCCCGCTGCAGCGCCTCGCGCTCGCGGATGAACTCGCCGCGCACATAGATGTAAGCCGCGATCGCGCCCATGGCGAAACCGGCGATCAGGCAACCCTCGACCAGCGTGTGCGGGTCGTTGCGCAGGATTTCGCGGTCCTTGCAGGTGCCGGGCTCGGATTCGTCGGCGTTGACGACCAGATAGGACGGGCGACCATCGCTCACCTTCGGCATGAACGACCATTTGAGGCCGGTCGGGAAGCCGGCGCCGCCGCGGCCGCGCAGGCCGGACGCCTTCATCTCGTTGATGATCCAGTCGCGGCCCTTGTCGATGATGCCCTTGGTGCCGTCCCAGGCACCGCGCGACATCGCCCCCTTCAGCGACTTGTCGAAGCGGCCGTAGATGTTGGTGAAGATGCGGTCTTTGTCCTGAAGCATGCTCTATCCCTCAGACCGGCTTCTTGCCGAAGACGCGGATGTATTCGGCGACACCGCCCTTGGCGAGCGCTTTGGCCTGCTTGACCCAGTCGTCGCGCTCGATCCGCCCCTTGAAGTTCAGGTAGCCGTCGACCCATTCGCGCTCCGCCTTCTTCCACGAGGCGACCTGCGCGAAGGTGTAGATGCCGAGCGAGTGCAGGATGCCCTCGATCCTGGGTCCGACTCCGGAGATCAGCTTGAGGTCGTCGAGCGTGGACGGCTTCTCGATGCCGGCCGGCCGGTTCTTGTCCGTCAGCGAGGGCTTGGCCGACGATTTGACGGACGCTTCGGGCGCCTTGTAGGCGGAGACGGGTTCGGCCTTCGCGGCCTTGCCGTTGCGCTGCTTGACGGTCTTCTCGACCGCCGGCTCCGCGAGGTTCGCGGCCGTGGCGGAAACCGCCGGCGCGACGCTCTTGGTCTGTTCGGCGGCCGGAGCCACCTTCACCTTGGACGGCGACTTGATTGCCGGGTTGGTTTCGGGCGCGTCCGTCTTCGGCTTGGCCGCATTCGACGGTGCGACGGTCTCAGCACCAGGCGCGGTTGTCGCAGCCGCCTTCGCCTCGCGGTCGCGAGTCGACTTCAGGACAGCCTTCTCGTCCTTCAGCGTGGTGAAACCGCCCTGGGGCGCGGAATAGAAGCGGTCGATCTGCGGGCCCGGCGTGACGGTGTCGCCCTTGCCGGCCTCGAAGGCATCGATGATCTCGGCCAGCCGTTCCGGCGTCAGGTCCTCGTAGGTGTCCTTGAAGATCATCACCATCGGCGCGTTCACGCAGGCGCCGAGGCACTCCACCTCCTCCCACGACAGCGTGCCGTCGGCATTGGTGTGAAACTGCTCGTGATGGATCTTGGAACGGCAGACGTCCATCAGTTCCTCGGAGCCGCGCAGCATGCAGGGCGTCGTGCCACAGACCTGCACGTGGGCGCGAGTGCCAACCGGCTTCAACTGGAACTGGGTATAGAAGGTCGCAACCTCGAGCACGCGGATGTAGGGCATGCCCAACTTGTCGGCGACATGCTCGATCGCGGCACGCGTGACCCAGCCTTCCTGCTCCTGCGCAAGCATCAGCAGCGGGATGACGGCCGACTGCTCGCGGCCCTCGGGGTATTTAGCGATCCAGGTCTTTACCTCCGCGGCCTTCGCCTTGGAGAAGGCGAACGCGGCTGGCTGGAGGGCTGGCTCGGCGAGACGGCGGACGGACATTTCAGCGATCGACCTCACCAAACACGATATCGAGCGAACCCAGCACCGCCGTGACGTCGGCGAGCAGGTGACCACGGCACAGGAAATCCATCGCCTGCAGATGCGCGAAGCCGGGCGCGCGCAGTTTGCAGCGATACGGCTTGTTGGTGCCGTCGGAGACGAGATAGACGCCGAACTCGCCCTTCGGCGCCTCGACGGCGGCGTAGACCTCGCCGGCCGGCACGCGATAGCCCTCGGTATAGAGCTTGAAGTGGTGGATGAGCGCCTCCATCGAGCGCTTCATCGCCTGGCGCTTCGGCGGCACGATCTTGCCGTCGGTGTTCGACACCGGCCCGACCTTCTCCTTGCCGAGCAGCAGGTCGACGCACTGGCGCATGATCTTGGCCGACTGGCGCATCTCCTCCATACGGATGAGATAGCGGTCGTAGCAGTCGCCGTTCTTGCCGATCGGGATGTCGAACTCCATTTCGGAGTAGCACTCGTAGGGCTGCGACTTGCGCAGGTCCCACGCGGCGCCCGAGCCGCGCACCATCACGCCGGAGAAACCCCAGGCCCAGGCGTCTTCCAGCGACACCACACCGATGTCGACATTGCGCTGCTTGAAGATGCGGTTTTCGGTGAGCAGAGCGTCGAGATCGTCGATCGACTTGAGGAACGGATCGATCCACTTGCCGATGTCCTCGATCAGCTTCTCGGGCAAGTCCTGATGCACGCCGCCCGGCCGGAAATAGGCTGCGTGCATGCGCGAGCCGGAGGCGCGCTCGTAGAACACCATCAGCTTCTCGCGCTCGACGAAGCCCCACAGCGGCGGTGTCAGCGCGCCGACGTCCATGGCCTGCGTCGTCACGTTGAGGATGTGCGACATGATCCGGCCGATCTCGGAATAGAGAACGCGGATGATCTGGCCGCGCTTCGGCACCTCGATGCCGAGCAGACGCTCGGTGGCGAGCGCGAAGGCGTGTTCCTGGTTCATCGGCGCGCAATAGTCGAGCCGGTCGAGATAGGGCACCGCCTGCAGGTAGGTCTTCGCCTCGATCAGTTTCTCGGTGCCGCGGTGCAGCAGGCCGATATGCGGATCGACGCGGTCGACCACCTCGCCATCGAGTTCGAGCACGAGGCGCAGCACGCCGTGCGCGGCCGGATGCTGCGGACCGAAGTTGATGTTGAAGTTGCGGACGGCGGTTTCGGCCATTTTGCCAACCTCAGTTCGGCTTCGCCTTCTCGTCCCCGGGCAGGACGTAATCCGTCCCTTCCCAAGGCGAGAGGAAATCGAAATTGCGGAATTCCTGCTTGAGCTCGACCGGCTCGTAGACGACGCGCTTCACCTCGTCGTCGTAGCGAACCTCGACGAAGCCGGTGAGCGGGAAATCCTTGCGCAGCGGGTGCCCCTCGAAACCGTAGTCGGTGAGCAGACGGCGCAGGTCCGGATGTCCGGTGAACAGGACGCCGTAGAGATCGTAGGTCTCGCGTTCGTACCCAGTCGGCGCCGGGGTAGACGGCGGTCGCGGACGGCACCAGCGTCTCCTCGTCGGCCTCGACCTTGACGCGGATGCGCTGGTTCTGACGCGGCGACAGCAGATGGTAGACGACGTCGAAACGACGCTGTCGCGAAGGATAGTCGGCGCCGCAGATATCGATGATCGAGATGAACTGGCACTGCACGTCGCGCTTGAGGAAATTGAGCACGTCGATGATGTCGTCCGGAGCGACGGTGACCGTCAGCTCGCCGTACGCGACGACAGCCTTTTCGATGTCGTCGCCGAGCTTTTCCTTCAGATAGGCCGCGAGGTCGTTCAGCGCTTCGCTCATCTGTCCGTTTCCAGTTCACCGGACACCGCGCGTGCCCGGCCGTTGTCGACGCCGGCCGGGAATCGGCCGGCATCGTTCCTCATCTTTCGATCGTGCCCGTGCGGCGGATCTTCTTCTGCAGGAGAAGGATGCCGTAGAGCAGCGCTTCCGCGGTCGGCGGGCAGCCCGGAATGTAGATGTCCACCGGCACCACGCGATCGCAGCCGCGCACCACGGAATAGGAATAGTGATAGTAGCCGCCGCCATTGGCGCAGGAGCCCATCGAGATGACGTAGCGCGGCTCTGGCATCTGGTCGTAGACCTTGCGCAGCGCCGGCGCCATCTTGTTGGTGAGCGTGCCGGCCACGATCATGATGTCGGACTGGCGCGGGGAAGCGCGCGGCGCCACGCCGAAGCGCTCACTGTCGTAGCGCGGCATGGAGGTGTGGATCATCTCCACCGCGCAGCAGGCCAGGCCGAAGGTCATGAACATCAGCGAGCCGGTGCGGGCCCAGGTGATCAGCGCCTCGGACGACGTGACGAGGAAGCCCTTGTCGGCCAGCTCGGCATTGATCTCGGTGAAGAAGCGGTCGTCATGCCCGATCGGCTTGCCGGTGGCAGGATCAAGGATCCCCTTTGGCTTCGGCGCGACGAGCGTTCCGGTCGAATCGTTCAATCCCATTCGAGCGCTCCCTTCTTCCATTCATAGATGAAGCCGATCGTCAGCACGCCCAGGAAGACCATCATCGACCAGAAGCCGAGCATGCCGATCTCGCCGAACGACACGGCCCAGGGGAACAGGAACGCCACTTCGAGGTCGAAGATGATGAACAGGATCGACACCAGATAGAAGCGCACGTCGAACTTCATGCGCGCGTCGTCGAAAGCGTTGAAGCCGCACTCATACGCCGAGAGCTTCTCGGGGTCCGGGTTGCGGTAGGCCACCAGGAACGGCGCAACGATCAGCGCGACGCCGATCAGGAGCGCGACGCCCATGAAGATGACGATCGGCAGATAGGAACTCAGGAGTGCATCCATGACGTGCCTTGTGGGTCTTTCTGATACGGTCGACCCTAGCATGGTTTCAGGTCGTTCGTACGCGACAGATTGGCCGCCCGCGCGACCAGCTCCAACGCTTGCTGCAATGCGGCGAGGGTTATCCCAGCGGCGGATGCGGTGCAAGCCAAACATTGGCCTCAATCGGCCGGATTCCCGCTTTCGGCTTCAACGGATTGTGCGCGATTTTGTCACTGTCTCGTGATCGTGCTGGCGCTTCCGTCGACGGAGACGACTACCCGGACACAACCCCGCATTTCGCAGGTGCGAACAGATACCTAGAGGTGTCTCGCCACCCTGTCGGGAATTGGAATCACGTAAAGAAAAAATGGCGCGAGTGACGGGGCTCGAACCCGCGACCTCCGGCGTGACAGGCCGGCACTCTAACCGACTGAGCTACACCCGCGCTTGCGACATGGAGCCGTGGGCCCCGTGTCGATGGCGCGGAATTAAGGGGTTCGTTCCGGGCTGTCAAGCTGCCCTGCGCCGGTTTTGCCGGCTCTTTCGCATGCCCGTGCGAAAGGCCGCGGAAAAGGGCGATTGCGCCGTCATCCGGCTGCTTTTTCCTTGCACCTGAAAGGCCGACCGCCTAAATCCGCGCGTCAGGGGCGATTAGCTCAGTTGGTAGAGCGCTTCGTTTACACCGAAGATGTCGGCGGTTCGAGCCCGTCATCGCCCACCACTCCCCCTATCGTCGTTTGAAGGCGCAGCAGCATTTTTGGCACGCTACGCGGGCGAGTCGAGCGCAGTGCGCGGCCGTGAACCCGTTATTGAGGTTTCTCTGCGATTTTCGCCCGACCAATGGGTTGGGGCACTCATGATCTTCTATCGCTTTCTCGCATCCGAGCGTGGCAATTTCGGCATGATGTTCGCGCTTGCCGCGCCGGTGTTCCTTGGCGCCATCGGGCTCGCCATCGACATCACCACGCTGGCCAGCGCGCGCTCGCACATGCAGTCGGCGCTTGACGCAGCCGTGCTCGCCGCATCCCGGCTGGACGATACGAGCGAAGCACGGGACGACCTGTTTCAGGCCTTCCTCGCGGCCAACCTCGCCAATATGAACAGCATCGAGAACGCCGACGGAGATCTGAGCGTCGACAAGGGCCTCAATTACATCCGCACGGATGCGACGCTGACGGCCGATGTCAAGCTCATGCTGCTGCGCGGCCCCGTCCAGCGCCTGTCCGTCAACGCCTCCGCATATGAGTCGACCAACGAGCTCGAAGTGGCGCTGGTCCTCGACAACACCGGCTCGATGGGCGCCACGAACATGGCCGCCCTGCGCTCCGCCGCCACCGATCTCGTCAATATCCTGGAGAATGCGAGCTCCTCGAATCGCAAGGTGCGGGCTGCCCTCGTCCCCTTCGTCGCGCAGGTCAACGTGAAAGGCGAAGGATACAGCGAGAGCTGGATCGACGTGAATGGCAAGGCTCCCTACAACGGCGCCAATTTCGACAAGAACGGCAACAAGAACTACAACCATCTCGACCTGTTCAAGCACCTGAAGGTGGACTGGAAGGGCTGCGTCGAGGCGAGGCCGGCGCCCTACAATCTCGACGACACCGCACCCGACCCCAAAACGCCAGCGACGCTCTTCGTGCCGTCCTTCGCGCCGGACAATCCGGGTGCCGCCGCCAAGTCGCCGAACTCTTCGAGCGCCTGGAACAACTCCTACCTCGCGGACAGCTTCACCTCGTCCGACAAGTCGAAGGTGAAGGACGTGGCGCGCTACCTCTCGGCTGCGACCGCACGCTATATCGAGGACAAGCCGCCGCGCAGCACCGGCCCCAACTATGCCTGCGCTACGCCGATCACCCCGTTGACCGACGATTTCACCAAGCTCAAGGCTTCCATCAGCGCAATGACCTACTGGGAAGGCGGCGGCATACGAACGTCTCGGAGGGTTTGGCCTGGGGCATGCGCGTGCTCTCTCCCAGCGAGCCCTACACGCAGGGGAAACCGTTCAAGCAGGAAAGCGTGTCGAAGGTCGTCGTGGTGTTCACCGATGGCGAGAACACGGTGTTCGGGGCAAGCAGCCAGAGCTTCAACACGTCGGACTACGGTGCCTACAGCTTCCTCGATTCCGGCCGCTTCGGCACCACCAACCGCTCGACGGCGCTAACAAACGTCAACACCTGGACCTCGTCGATGTGCACCGCGCTGAAGAACCAGGACGTGCAAATCTTCACCGTGCTTCTGGGCGCCGACACCGCCGCCAACCGAACGCTCTACTCCGCCTGCGCGTCGAGCCCGTCGAACTACTACCCGACCAGCAATGTCAGCCAGCTCAAGGTCGCATTCCAGAAGATCGGCAACGCCATCGCCCAGCTGTCGCTGACGCAGTGAACCGGTGAGGAGCACGGCCTCCGATCACGATTGACGAGGACCGCCCGGACGGCGCAGATGTTGCCCCCGGGGCGCCATCGATTTCGGCTTGGGGATTCATCCATGCGCAGACTTTCACTTCATCTGCTGGCAACATCGCTGCTTGTCTTCACCGCGCAGAGCGCCTTCGCGGACAGCTGCTACGATCTCTGGTACGAGCGCAACGCGATCTATGACGACAACGGCTATTGCTTCAGGACGGCGCTCGGCAAACGGGTGTTCGACAACAGCGACTGCTACACCAACGATCCGAGCTTCACGAAGGCCGAGCAGCGGCGGATCGACCAGATCCGGCGGCAGGAAAAGCGTCTGGGCTGCAAGGTGAACTGAGGTCCGCGACCGCTACTTGCGGATCGCCTGCCATCTGCTCTCGACGAGTTCGCGCGCTTCGGCGAGCTGTGCCGGTGTCATGGTGGCGCCGACGCGGTCGCGCAGCATGGCTGCCTCGGCAAGCCCGGCGGCGGCGGCGAGGTTGAGCCACATATATCCGACCACGTAATCCTGCGGCACGCCGCGGCCGCGGATGTGGAGAAGGCCGAGATTGGCCATCGCCGCCGGCAGACCCAGTCCGGCGGCCTTTTCGAACCATCCAGCTGCCCGACCCGCGCCGCCCCCCTGTGTCTCGTCCATTGCCTCGACATAGCCCACCAGGAACATCGCGATCGGGTCGCCGCTTCCGGCCGCCGCGGCGAAATCTTCGGCGCGTGCTTTCGTCATGTCGAGCGGCTGGAGCCGCGCGTCATAAAGCAATCCGCTCTCCGATACGGCGTCGGTGGCGCTGTCGCCACCGGTGCGTCCGGCCTGCGCGTAAAGCTCCCTGGCTTTCGCCTCGTCGCGGTCGATGCCGAAACCGTTTTCGTACATGACGCCAAGATTGTACATCGCCTGGGACTGGCCCTGCGCAGCCGCCTTGCGGAAGAGTTCGACGGCCTCCTCATAATCCTGCGGCACGCCCTCGCCACGGGCAAGCATCAGGCCGAGATTGTTGCGGGCGCGCGCATCGCCAGCATCGGCCGCTTCGCCGAAGAGCCGTGCCGCCTGGGCCAAGTCCTTCGGGACGCCTGCGCCCTGCTGATAGGCGAGGCCGAGGCTGGTCTTCGCGGGCGCATGACCTTGCGCAGCCGCGGCTTCGAACCAGCGTACGGCCTCCTGCCTGTCCTGCGCGCCCATGCCCGCATCGTCGAGAAGGATGCCGAGATCGTATTGGTGGACTGGATCGCCCTTTTCCGCCGCGCGCCTCATCCAGCGCGCGGCGGCCGCAGTATCCCGTTCCACCCCCAGGCCCTGCGCATGGAGGCGGCCGAGCAGGTTCTGGGCGCGGGCGTCGTCCTTCTCGGCGGCTCTCGCGATCCACCGGGCCGCCGTGGTAAAATCCTGCGGCACGCCGATCCCGTCGAGATGGGTCCTGCCGAGCAGATATTCGGCGGAGGCATCGCCCGCTTTCGCGAGCGGCTCGATGATCCGTATCGCCGCCATCACCTCGCCGGCGTCGAGGAGGGCCGCCGCGCGCTCGACCGTTTCCGCGCGGGCGGGAAATGCTGTGACCAAGGCAAGCAGGAGCACGGCCGCCGCGAACGGCCCTGCCCGCCTCAGCCGCCGTCGCGCGCCTTGGCGGTCCATTCCCGTGCCTTTTTCTGCGCGTCCGCGATCTGCTCGCGCGTCATCAGCTTCGACAGATTATCGCGCAGCTTGACGGCATCCTCGTTGCCGTCGGTCGCGGCGATGTTGGCCCACTGGTGCGCGGCGACATAATCCTGGTCCACCCCTTCGCCGGCCGCATACTTCCTGGCGAGCGCCAGTTGCGCCAGACCGTCTCCAGCTCCGGCCGCCTCGAGATAGAGCGCGACCGCCCGCGCATCGCCGGCGGCGTCCTTGGTCTCCGAGTCGACGAGTTCCGCCAGCCTCGATTTTGCCGCGGCCGAGCCGCCGGCCTTGGCTTCCAGCCATGAGCGCGCCGCCGCGTCGCCGCCCTTTGCCGCGAGCGCGACCCACAGCGCGGCGTCTGCCTCCTGGAGTCTGGCCCGTTCGCCGACGATCAGCGCGACGAGCCTGGCGAGCGCGTTGCGGTCCCCGCCGAGCGCACCCTTGCGTACCACTCCGCCGCCTTCTCATCGCTCTTCTCCACGCCTCTGCCCGCCTCGTAGAGCGCGCCGAGTGCCGTGGCGGATCGAGCCAGCCCCTTTTCGGCCGCCTTGCCGTAGGCCTCCGCCGCGCGCTGGTCGTCCTGCGGAACGCCCTTGCCGGAATAATACATGTAGCCGAGATTGCTCAGCGCGCCCGCGTCGCCGGCATCCGCGGCCTTCCTGGTCCATTCATAGGCAAGCGCGTAGTCGGGCTTGCCGTCGATGCCGGCGAGATAGATCGCGCCGAGGTCGCGCTGCGCTGCCGGCATGCCCTGTTCGGCGGCCTTGCGATACCATTCGCGCGCCTTCGCCTTGTCCTTCTCGATGCCGGTGCCCGCCATCAGATTGCCCGCCAGCGTGTACTGGGCGCTGGCGAGCCCGCTCTCGGCGGCGAGCTCGAACCATTTGCGCGCTTCCTTCGCGTCCTTCGTGGCGCCCTCGCCAGTGGCGTAGATCGTGCCGAGCTTGAACTGGGCCTCCGCATTGCCCGCACGGGCGGCCGACATGATCCATGTCAGCCCTGCGACCTCGTTCTTCTCGATGCCCGCGCCGACGAGATACATCTGGCCGACATAGAGCTGCGCCAAGGTGTTCCCCTTCTCCGCGGCGAGTTTGAACAGGCGCGCCGCCTCGGTCTCGCTTCGCTCGACGCCCGATCCCTGAATATGGAAGACACCGAGTTGCAGCAGCGCGGCCGGCTCGCCCTGATCGGCCGCCTTGCGGAACCAGCCGGCCGCCGCGTTCAGGTCCTTTTCGGTGCCCTGCCCAAGCGCGGTCATGTAGCCCAGCCGATACTGGGCAAGCGCATCGCCGGCTTCCGCGAGCACGCGCACGATCTGGATCGCCTTGTCGTAGTCGCCAGCCGCGTAAGCGGCTTCCGAGTCCGCCATAGTCGGCGCAGCCTGAGACACGGCAGCCTGCTGCGCCAGCACCGGGAACGGCAGCGCGACGGCGGTCAGGACGAGCAATGCGACGCCGACGGCGCTTCGGATGGACTTCATTCGGTTCCTCTCGAGCCGGGTTGCGGCTCACCACACCGGCTATATCCGCTCACGGCCAGACGATCCATGCCGGCATCGCAAACTGTTTCACCGCCAGGAGGTCTCAGCGCGTCGCCGTCCCCTCGCGGGCGATGCGATAGAGCGCGCCGGTGTGGAGACCGCCGTCGAGCACCGTCGTCTCGCCCGTGGACCAGTGGACTTTCGCGCTTTCGATGCGCCGGGCCTCGCCGGCGCCGAAATGCAGCACCGGCGCGTCGAACGACATGAAGCCGCCGCCGCTCTGCAATTCGCGCATCTGGGTCAGGCCGTCGGCCGTGCCGATCTCGATGCGGTTGCCGATGCCGTAGCGATTGCCGACGCTGTCGCGGAATTCGAAGGCGATCGAATTGCCCTCGGCCGAACCGTTGATATAGGCCATCGGCGGGCCGTTCACCGGCACGGTGATGAAGTCCTGGTCGCCATCATTGTCGAGATCGATCGCCACTGCGGCGGCGGTGATCAGGTAATCCTCCATGCCGGCGGCGACCGTCTCCTCCTTGAACTTCCCGGTGCCGTCGTTGACGAAGAGGATCTTCGACGGACTGATCTCGTTCGGGATCCACGTGCCGTTCAGCACATAGATGTCCTTCCAGCCGTCATTGTCCACATCCTCGACCTTCACGTCCCAGGTCCACCCCCCGATCTCGACGCCGGCCGGCACGGCGTGCTCCTCGTACGTGCCGTCGGCCTTTGGCGACAGGAGCACGTTGCGGCGCTGGATCTGCGGGATCGCTTCGTCGAACTCGGCCTGCACCGGCTGCCGGATCGGCCGGAAATGGATTTCGCAAAGCTGGCGCGCCCTCACCTGCGCCATGGCAATAAGGTCGCATATCGAGGGATCCTTGCTCTGGATGGCAAGGTCCTTCACCAGCATCGCCCGGCATTCCGAGCGGTCCGGTTCGTCCAATTGGGCACAGCGCGAGGCATTGGACGGGTCGAAACTGTGGCCGGACTTGTACCACTCCTTGATCGCCATGTTCTTCCGGCAGATCGCCTTGTCGCTCTCGCGCCCGATGCCGGCGCAGTAGAGTTCAAGCGGCTGGGTCCTGAGCTTGGTAGCAATGCCCGACGAGCGCCCGGCGATCTGGCCGACATAAATGTCCTGCCGGCCGGTATTGGCGAGGTCGGCGGTCTTGAACGCCATGGTCGTCTGCGTCGTCATCGGGATGACATTATCCTGGCGGCGGATCGGCCTGAACGCGCCGGTGCCGTCGCCGAGAGAAAAGATATCGGGCATCTCGAAGTCGTTGCCCTCGAGAAGATCAAGTTTGCCGTCGAGGTTCAAGTCGGTGAGCAGGATCGAAAGCGTCTCGCCCGGCGGGCCGGCAAGCTCCGAGAAGGCGGAACCGTCCAGCACACCGCCCTTGTTGAAGACGACGCGGTTCGTCGCCTCGGTACCGGGGATGCGTCGATACCAGCCCGCCGCCCAATTGCCCAGGGCGACGTCAAGATAGCCGTCTCGGTCGACGTCGCCGAAGCTGGCCGCGAGCGTCAGGACGGCGTCGTCGCGGTTTGCGACCTGCGACAGGTTTGCCGCCGCGAACGATCCACCCGTGTTGCGCAGCACATAGTTGCCTTGCCGGAACGTGGTGAAGAACAGGTCGAGCCAGCCGTCATTGTCCATGTCAACGAAGGCGACGTTGAAGACCGGCATCTTGGCGATCTCGCCGATGTCGAAGGCGGCCTTTTCGAATGTTCCGCCGGCATTCCGGTAGAAATGGACTCCCGCGAGAGTGGACGCGATGGCGATGTCCTGCCAGCCGTCATTGTCCCAGTCGCCGGCAGTAATGCCCCGCCCCTCCCAGAAGGGCGGCCACATGTCGCCGAAGGAGAACTCGACCGGCTGGTCGATGCCGAGCTTCCACGCTTCCGTCTTGGCGAAACGCTTTTCGCTCGGGGCCGAGCGCGGCTCGAAGGCGCGGCGCGAGACGGTGATCGTGTTGGCGCCGTCTGCGAGGCTGCGCACCTCTTCGGGCTCCGCGGCCTGTGCCGAGGAGACGAGACGGATCTCGAAGGAGGTGAGGATCTCCAGTGCCCGGCTCTGGAGATAGTGATGGTAGTAGTGAACCCCTATTCCGGCCAGCGTGCCGATGGCGACGATGGTGCCCGCGAGCAGCGAGGCGGCGCGGAGCGAGATCGCGCCGGCGACGATGAAGAAGGAGTAGACCGAAAAGATACCCAGCGTGAACAGCAGCGTCATCACCAGGCCGACATCCATGCCGCCGCCGAGCAACGCGCCCGACACGACGACGTCGAAGCCGATCGGCACCGGCAGGAAGGTGCCGAGCAGCGCGGCGAGGAAGACGGTGACGAAGCCGAAGCTGAGGCCGGAGAAGGTTTCCGGCGGCACGAGAGTCGCCACCACCGCGCCGAGGAAGCCGGCCAGCAGCATCAGCGGCAGCGTGCGGGAGACGATGAACCACAGGCTCTTCGCGAAATCCCAGGCGAAACGCCATATCGACTGGAAGAGGTTCTCGGTCGTTCCCGCTTGAGCAGGCTTGGGCATGCGCAGGAATTTCTCCGGCGCAGACGACACCTTGAGCTGGTTCTCCGGCAGGAAGCGGCAGATGACGGGCACCGCCACGAGGATCACGAAGATGCTCAGAGCCACCTTCAGCACGCCGACATAGAAGGGCATCAGCGAAAAGATCATCGTCAGCACGACGACGTTGAGCGTCGGCGAGGCGATCATGGCAGACAGCGTCGCCTCGGCGCGCGCCCCTCCGGAATAGAGCGCCTTGGCGATGGGCGCCGCGCAGTTGACGCACACGCCGAGCGGCGCGCCCACTCCCATGCCGAGCAGAGAGTTAGCGAAGCGGCCCTTGAAAGAATGTTGGCGCACATAGCCCATCAGGGTGAGGAAGGCGGCGCCGAACAGGATGCCGAAGGTCATTCCCTTGCGATTGGTCTCGATCCAGTTCAGCGTCGAATAGCCGATCCGCTGCATGGTGGTGTATTCAGGCTTCAGCGGATATTTTGCCTCAAAGCTCAGCGGATCCTCGAGCTGGATCGCACCGCTCATCATCGCTTTCTCGTTCAGCGAGGGGTAGCGCGACTGGGTCCAGAACTGGATCGCGAGCAGCGCGACCAGTATCAGGCTCAGGACGAAGCGCTTCTCATACGGCCGGATAACGAACGAGCCCATCCTGCCCCCCAACGGCTTGGTCTTCCTGCGCGCAAATGCTATCCAAGCTTACGCAACGACACAACGGTCGCGCGGGCTGTCGCGCGCGTTTAATTGCGCTCTCCGGACGTGTGTCCGGATACCGAGAAATCGTGCATCTCGCGCTTGAACGGCATGCCCGTGCAGTGCTAATTTTACGTGGGGTTAGGTTCGGATCGGGATTCGACGCTGCTTGTGCGTCATGTCGGCGAAGATGGGGGAGGTCATGAGACATTCCATTCGCGTTGCAGCCTTGGCGGCGGTGGCGGCGTGTCTTGCCATACCGGCGCTTGCGGACGAGGTCATGAGCGCGCGCAGTGCCTCGGCCGGAACCAAGGTCAGCTTCGTCCTGCCCGCAGGTTATTTCAATGCGACTCTGTCGGTCGCGGGTCCTGATGGCAGGGTTCTCACCGCATCCGCCAAGCAGGGCTCGCCGGTGATCGACATCTCCGGCCAGAATGCGATGGGCGACGGCGTCTACACCTACCAGATCACGGCGGCTTCGCCGAAGACCAAGGCCGTCAAGGCCGATGGCGCGGACGGGCGCGACATTCCGGCGAGCCAGGTGAACATGCGCGGCGAAATGTCGGTGCATGTCCCGGCGGCGATGTCCGGATCATTCCTGGTCAAGGGCGGCCGGATCGTTGACACGTCCAACATGACGGAAGGGACGGCGCGGTAAACCGGGCCGGGGAAGAACCATCATGAAGAGATATGATCTTGCAGCCGGCACCGCCGCTCTGGCCATCGCACTCGCAACAAGTTCCGCCGCGCGCGCGGACCAAGTGATCCCGGACGACCTGATCGTTCAGGGCAGCATCTGCGCCGGTTTCGACTGCGTGAACAACGAAAGCTTCGGCTTCGCTACAATACGGCTGAAAGAGAACAATACCCGGATCGAATTCGACGACACCTCGGTAGGTGCATTTCCGGCGAATGACTGGCAGATCGTTGCGAACGACAGCGCAAGCGGCGGCGCCAATTTCCTCGGCATTCTGGACTTCACTTCCGGCCAGCGAATTGCAACATTCACTGCCGGGGCACCGGCGAACTCCGTGTTCGTCGACTCGACGGGCCGCGTCGGCTTCCGGACGGCTACACCCGTGCTTGACCTTCATGTGACGACGAGCAATACGCCCGCAATGCGCCTGGAGCAGACCAACGCCGGCGGCTTCACGGCGCAGACCTGGGACGTCGCCGGCAACGAGGCGAATTTCTTCGTTCGCGACGTGACCACGGGCAGCAGGCTGCCGTTCCGCATCCGTCCCGGTGCGCCGACGAGTTCGATCGACATCGCTGCGACCGGAAACGTGGGCTTAGGCACGGGCAGCCCGGCAGATACGCTCCACATCAGGCGAACTACGGGCCCCGTCGCAATTCGCCTCGACTCAGGTTCGCAACCCAATCCAGTCCGACTGAACTTCAACACGAATACCAACGAGTTTCGAATTACCTATGACGGGCTCGGGATCAATCAATTCCGCCTGACGAGCGCGGGCAACCTGATTATTCCGGGTTCGATCACCACCAGCGGAAGCTGTAGTGTCGGCTGCGATCGTGTCTTCGAGCCGGATTTCGAGATTCCGTCGATCGAGGAACAGAAGGAGTTCATGTTCTCGCAGAAGTATCTCCCCGCCGTCGGATCGACGCCGGAGGGAGAACCCATGGATTTGACGCGCAAGGTCGAGGGGATTCTGCACGAGCTCGAGAAAGCTCACATCTACATTTCGCAGCTTAAATCGACCCAGGACCAGCTGACGGCCGAGATAGAACGGTTGAGAAAGCCGCAGTAACTGTCTACGTCGACCGTATTGGTCGGTCGTAGACAGCTGGTATCATGAGGACGTCGCACTCGAAGAGCATCACGTTTTGTTGCGCCCTTGACCAGCAGCCGCGCCTGTATGTCGAGGTCATTCTCTGGGTCATCTGTGCAACGAGATACGCGGCGAAAGCCGGGGATCAGATCAAGGTATATACGTTCGGCGATTTGCCGGCTGATCTGATCGAATGGATTCGGACGCAAGGCGTCGCGACCATAGTCAGTACCCCAATCGTTGACGGCTCTCCGCATTGCAACAAGATCGGGCCGTTCTTCGATCAGCACGAATCCGACTGGGTGATCGTGTCCGATTGCGATCTGTATTTTGTGTCGGATGTATCGGTATACCTGAAAGCCTTACGATACCGCGCAGGACCTAACAATCACTGCAACCCGCCTTCGCGCATCTTCAAGTCGATACTGAGCAGAGCCGGCGTTGGGGAATACCGGCCGGGATCATCCCTTTTCCCGGGCGCGGAGAACGAGCGCGAGACGCACATCAACAACATCTCGGCCGGTATCGTCGCCGCGCCATCCGGCAGATCTTTGAGCCTTGCCTTGACTTGGAGGCGGTGGGCCAAATGGCTGATCGAGAACCGTGATCTCCTCGAACGCTGGCATGTTCATGTGGATCAGGTGGGCTTTGCGCTTGCCATGGAACAGCTTGGCGAGGACGTTGAGTTCTTTCCCCCACAGTTGAACATGACGCTTTATTCGATGAAGGAGTTCCAGAGCCCGAGTGCGTTTCACCTGACGACCGGGCACATACCGTCCTTCCCCGAATCTTTCGACGAGAACAGGAATTTGACGACAAACGGCCTGCATCCTTCGATGACGGACGCGGTCAGAAATCTCAACGCCTCGATAGAGGAGGCCAAGGCGGTCATCAGACGGCTGGACTCTGTGGCGCCGCACTACGACAAGTTCCTCAATCCGCACTGGCTTAGATGAGATCGAACGGCAAATGACACGAAAAGCCGTGATTCACGTCGGTCTTCCAAAGACCGGCACGTCAGCACTTCAGGACTGGTGCTATCGCAACAGGGAGAACTTCCTTGCTGACGGCATCGCCTACCCGCCTCCCGATTCGCGTTCGATATCTCCAAAACATCAGTATATCGTCGAGGATCTGTTCTCGGGCCATGCGAACCGGATGCGGGAAGCTCTCCAGAACACGACGGAGCAGACTGTCGTACTCACGACGGAAGGTCTTACGAACCATCTCTACGATTTCTCGGACGGGGCTCTCGAGGAATTCAGGACAGCTCTTCACGGCTTCGCCGTTCGGATTTTCCTGGTCGTGCGCGACAAGGAGTTCTTTCTCAAATCATACTACAAGCAGGCTGTACTAAATCCGCCGATCCTTCGGTTCAACTACGCAACGTCATTGAATTTGAACGAGTTTTCGGCGCTTGAGAGGACACGACGGCTTGCAGACTATGACAGGCTGGCCAGCGATCTGTCGGTCAAATACGGCGCTGCGGATGTCGTCGTTTCGAAATACGAGGGCGACTGGCTGAGCGACCTCATCAAAGTGGCCGGAATTACCACTTTGCCGACGTTCGCGCCGCTTCAGAAAGTTCATGTCTCGGTTTCGGACGATGTTGTTGAAATCGTGAGGCAGGTGAACGGCAAGGGCCTCACGGAACAGCAGCGTTCGCAGTTCCTCGCCGTGGTCCAAAACGTGCTCCATACCGATCATAACGGTCTTCTTCTTTACGCAAGACAGCACGATGCTGCTTTGCTCAGGAACAAGGCGAACCTGGCTGTTGCGCAGGGCATCATGCCCCCTCAACGATCGGCAGGAGGCCATTCTTGCGCAGATCCTAACTTGGCTGACAGACCGGCGGGCACTATGAGCTTTGCTATGTCAGCAGCCGGACCGTTCATGGTTCTCGAAGATGGCGACCTTCCGCCGCAATCCGAATTGAGAAGCCAACCATGACCGAACCCTTGCCCGGCAGGCCGATGCTGATCCTCGGCATGCATCGATCCGGCACCAGTTGTCTGGCCGGCTGCCTGCAGGCCGCCGGGCTCATTTCGGGCGAGGTCAACACCCAGGCGATGTATAACGCCAAGGGAAATCGCGAGAACCTCGCCGTGATGCATATGAACGACGAGGTGTTGGCATCGAACGGCGGATCGTGGCGCGAGCCGCCGCAGGACGTCGTCTGGTCCGCGGAGCAGATGCGGAAAGGCGCGGAAGTCGCCGCCGCGATCGCCGGCCAAGGCGCCTGGGGCTTCAAGGACCCGCGCACGCTGCTCACGCTCGACGGATGGCTCAACGTGCTCGGGCCAGTCGAAATCGCCGCGAGCTTCCGCCATCCGCTGGCCGTGGCGCAGTCGCTCAACAGCCGCGATCCAAGCCTGTCCATCGACGAGGGCCTCGAATTGTGGCGCGCCTACAACGAGCGGCTGGTGCGGGTGGCGGCCCGCTTCCCGGTCCGCCTCATCAGCTATGACCGGCATGGCGACGCATATCTGAGTGCGGTGACGCGGATCGCCGCCGCGCTCGGACTGCCCGATCCCGAGGCCGCCGCCCGCTTCTACGACAACAATCTGCGGCATCAGACCGTTGAGGAAGCCCGCGCCCTCCCCTCTCATCTCGCCGACACCTATGCGCGGCTGCAGGAGTTGGCCCGATGACGACGCCTCCATCCGCTTCGCCCCGCCTGTCGATAGTCGTGGTCGTCTACAACATGCGGCGCGAGGCGCCGCGCACGCTTCATTCGCTGTCCGCTGCCTACCAGCAGGGCGTCTCTGCCGGCGACTACGAGGTGATCGTGGTCGAGAACGGATCGACGGAGCCGCTGGACCCGGCAGCCGTGGCGGCCATCGGCCCGAACTTTCGCTACACCTACATCGCCAATGCGGCGCCCTCGCCCGTCGGCGCCGTGAACCACGGCGCCTCGCTGGCGATCGCGCCGAACATAGGCGCCATGATCGACGGCGCTCGCATGGCGACGCCTGGCATCGTTGCACGCACGCTGGAGGCGCTCGAAGCATTCCGGCCGGCCGCGGTGACCACTATCGCGCTGCATCTCGGCCCGGACGTGCAGTTCCGCACCATGACGCGGGGCTACGACCGCACCGTCGAGGACGGCCTGCTTGCGTCGATCGCTTGGCCGCAGGACGGCTATCGGCTGTTCGAGATCGGGGCGCTCGCGCCGTCGAGCGGCGGCGGCTGGCTGGAGCCGCTGGCCGAAAGCAACCTCATCTCAATGCCGCGCGAGACCTGGGACAGGCTGGGCGGCATGGATGCGGGCTTCGTCATCCGCGGCGGCGGCCTCGCCAATCTCGATTTCTACAACCGCGTCTGCGAACTGACGGATCTGCGCATCGTCTGCCTGTTCGGTGAGGCGACGTTCCACCAGTTCCACGGTGGTATCATGACAAATCGACCCGAAGAGCAGATGCCTGACGAGATGCGCGACTATCTTGCCGAATATCGCACCGTTCGCGGCAAGGAGTTCCGGCGCGCGACCCGGCCGCATCTCGTCTACGGCGAGCCGCGCCCGGAAGCCCTGCAGATCCTGAAGGCCGCGGCCGACAAGATCCTGTCGGAAACCTGATCCTCAGCTCGCCGGCACCCGCACCGCCTCGGTCTTCTCGATCGCGGTCAGAACCTTCTCGTCGCGGCTGTAGACATCGGGGAAGTATTCGACCACGCCGTCCTTGTTCGGCCACGCGGTGAAATAGGCGACGTAGACCGGAATGTTGCCCGGGATCTTCTCCGAGGAATGCCCGGCGGCCAGCTTCGTCTTGACGTAGTCGATATCCTTGCCAAGCAGCGCGGCGGCCATCTCGCGCGGCTGGTGCAGCCTGACGCAGCCATGGCTGAAGGCGCGCGATTCACGGTCGAACAACGCCTTCTGCGGCGTGTCGTGCATGTAGATCGCGTGTTTGTTCGGGAAGAGGATCTTGAGCTCGCCGAGCGCGTTCGCCTCGCTCGGGCTCTGTCGCACGCTGTACGGCACCTTGCCGCCGAACTGGCCCCAGTTGATCGCGGAGGATGGAATGCGCTTGCCCTTGGCGTCGGTGACCTCGTAGCCCGCCCGGTCGAGATAACCAGGATCGCCGCGCAGGCGCGGCAGCATCTCGTTGACGATGATCGACTGCGGCACGCCCCAATAGGGATTGTAGTCGATCTGCTCGATCACGTCCTGAAAGAAGCTGGTCTGGTTCGACGGCCGGCCGATGACGACGCGCATCGACAGCTTCTCGGCATTGTTCTCGAAATAGGTCGCCGTGAATGCCGGCTGGTTGATGAAGACCCGGCGCGCGCCGAGGTCGGAGGGCAACCAGCGCAACTGCTCGAGCGCGACCTTGACCTTGGCGATCCGGTCCGACCGCGAGACGCCGGCAAGCGCCTGGACGGTGCGCGGGCCGATGACGCCGTCGCCCTTGAGCCCGTGCTCCTCCTGCGCGTCCTTGATCAGCGGCACGAGGTCGGGCGTGTAGTCTTCCTTCTCGCGCGAGAGCGCCAGCAGCACCGAGTGTCGCGTGGCGAAGTCCGGCGTCGCCTTGCGCTCGATGAGGGCGATCAGCTTCGGCAGTTCGGCGCTCTTGCCGCCCGGCTTCAAAAGCAGGTTCGGATCGACGACGATGTCGTTCTCCTCCTGCGCGGAGAGCGATTCCAGCTCAGCGCGCAGCTGGCGGTATTCCTCGTTCTGGGGATGGTAGGATTCCAGCAGCACCGCCGTGTCGAAGGTGCGCGAAAGCTTATCGAGGGTACCTGCAAGGTCGAGCTGCTTGGGCGCGAAGTCGTGGTAGCCCGACAGCCGGTTCGGATCGATGCGGCCGCGCGCGGCGTCGCGGACATAGCGGAGCACCTTGGCCGAGAGCGTAAGCTCGAAACGGGCGAGTTCGCGCTGGCGCGACGCCATGTCGTCCATCGAGAACGAGGCGCGCGGCACCTCCACCGAATAGTCGGCCGGGTCGAGACCGTGGCTGGACGCTTCCGCAAGCACGCGCAGCGCCTGTTGGGCGCGGCTGTTGAGGCCGTAACCGGAGATCCAGACGAAATCTGGATGCGCCGCATAGTGCGCCGCGATCGCGTCGGCCACCTCCTTCTCGGCGACGAGATCCATGTCGCCCAGCAGCGGCATGGCTTCCGAGAAGCGGACGCCGGAAGCGACCACCAGAGTCAGCTCAGGAAGAGCAGCAGGCGCTGCGGCCAGCGGAACCTTCACCTTGGCCAGCGAGTCGACCTTATAGGTGTAGTAGGAAGGCGCCGAGATCTTCGCGATCGCCTTCGCGGGACGCTTTTCGGGGGGCGGCGGCGGTGGCGGGAAGTCGCTGCGGCGCTGGACGCCGCCGCCGAACAGACGGTCGAAAAAGTTCTGCGCCGCGGCCGGCTGCACATGCGCCACGACGAACACGCCGATGGCGGCGCCCGCCGCCAGGACGCGCATCGATCCGTTTCGTCCCCTCAAAATCCCTCTCCCTGCTCCGCCATGCATTAGGAACGCTCCGGTCTGCGGGGTCCTCGTCCGCCCGCCGAAGCAATCACCCTGCCAGTATAACCGTAACCGCCGCCGACACGACGGCAAAAAACCTACTCCGTGACGATCTCAATGAAACGTGATGCGGATCACACACAGTCAGGCGCGTCTACGTGGGCGTCCTAGACGTCGCTCCGCGGCGCTGTCTCTGTCGTGCGTTCCGAACATTGCTTCCAGATCGGAATGAGCTGGTAGAGCTGGTCCTGCCGGGCCGGGCGTGCCAGGAAACGCCGCGTCATGGCGGCGCTGAGTTCGGAGCACTGAGGCTTCCACTCTTTCGCCGGCTTTGCATTGTCGGGCTGGATCTCGTGAGCCATGTCCTCAACTCCCATCATGTTCACGACCGTTACCCACAATGAACGCGGAATGCGGCGAAACGTTGCTGCCCGCCGGCCGGCCTTTTCGCATCAAATCGTTGACGTACCATGACTTTCACGGCCGAAGCCGACCTACGCACCTCGATACGGCAACCCGCCCGACGCTCAATCACAAGAGTGACGGCATCTACGGTCGGAACGGTGGAGAGATGGCCGCGGGCATGCCCGTCGCGAGGGGTGAGAAGAAAGCCTGAGTCAGCCCTTGTGGCGGGTCGCGGCTCTCCTCGGCGCCGGTAGATCGACGGCCTCGCCGAGAGCGAAATCGACCGCCTGCACCACGACCGACGGATCGGATACGATGCGCCTGTGGCCGAGCCCGTTGACCCAGCTGAGCCGGACATGCGGACCTGCCTTGGCATATCCTTCCGCATGGAGCGGAGACACCTCCTTGTCGTCGGCGGCGTGCATCACCAGCGCCTCGATCGGGTGCTCGGCGAGCTGGGCATTGCCCGGCATAGGCCTCCAGCGGCTGCCCGGCGATCCTCTCGACGATGTCCGCGATCGCCGTCTGCGTGCGTGGCCCGAGATTGAGGAAACGTCCGAAGTCGGCAAAGATCATCGGCAGCGAGCTCGGCGCCGCGATCAGAACCAAGCGGTCGGTGCTGACTTTCTCCACACCGGTGATGGAGCCCACGGCCGCGTTGACCGCGACCGCGCCGCCGAAGGAATGGCCGACCATCGCGTCGAACGGCCCGAACCACAGATCGGCCGCCCGCACCGCCGACACTGCGATCGCCATGTTGAGGCGGCGCCCGGACGAGGCGCCGTGGCCGGGAAGGTCGAGGGCGATCGCCCGCACCCCGGCGTTTCTGAAGCCGTCGATTACCGCCCGCATGTGTTCGGTGCGCGATTTCCAGCCGTGGATGACGAGGACCGTCGCGGACCAGCGGCCGGAAGCCGGCCGGAATTCGTGCGCAGCCACGCGACCGCCATCGACGGTCAGCCGATGCAGGCGTGCCTCCTGCATGAAATCGCGGCTGCGCTCCAGGACCCGCTCTTCCGCGGCCGAAGGTCTGCGAGGATCGGCGGTGCGGCAGAACACCTCGAAGGCGACGCGGCCCGCAAGACGTGGCGCGATCGGATCGACCATGCCAAACAGGGTACGGATGATTCTCAACCCGAATGATGCCACAATGGCTCTCCATTGGATTCGTTCAAACATGAACATTATCGTTCAAGCATGAACAAAATGCAAGACCTCCCCTGGGACAATCCGCGATTCCGCAACTGGATCGCCGTGGTGCAGGCCGAGAAGGCGATCGTGCGCGCGCTCACCAAGGCGCTGCAGCCCTTCGACCTGAAGATCGCCCAGCTCGACCTGCTGATGAATCTCTACCGTCATCCGGGCACGTCCCAGCACGACATTGCGCGCAAGCTGCTCGTCGGTCGTTCAAACGTGACGATGCTGATGCCGCAGATGGAGAGACAGGGCCTCATCCGCCGCGAGGGCGACGCCAAGGACAAGCGTGTGCTGCGGCTCTACCTGACCGAGAAGGGCGAGGACGTCCTGCTCAAGGCGTTGAAGGCCTATACGGCGCTGATCGACCGCGTCATGGCGAGCTCGACACCGGCGCAATGCGACGCGATGGGCGATACGATGCGCAAGATCTCCGAAATGCTGAAGGACGAATGATCAGCGCGGTCCGCCGATGATCACGGCAGCGCCCGCAATGCACAGCGCGGCGCCTGCGAGGTCGTAGCGGTCCGGCGCCGTCTTCTCCACTGCCCACAGCCAGGCGAGCGATGCGGCGATGTAGACGCCGCCATAGGCCGCGAACGCCCTCCCCGCCGCTTCGGACGGGACGAAGGTCAAGAGCCAGGCGAAGGCGGCGAGCGACACCAGCCCCGGCGCCAGCCACAGCGGAGACCTGTCCAGCCTCAGCCACGCCCAGAAGGCATAGCAGCCGGCGATCTCGGCAAAGGCGGCAAACGCGTAGACGATCGGTGTCTTCATGAGAACTGGTTAGCGCAGTGCATGCACGCGCGAAACCGCCTCACCACATCGATTTCTTCGCCCGCTCGGGCCACTCGGCGTCATAGGCTGCGCCGTCGATTGCCGCGCGGCTCGTCACCTCGAGGATCTTTCCGGGCGTCGGCAGCGATTTCGGATCGACATGCCGCGCCGGATTCCACAGCTCCGAGCGATGGATCGCCCGCGCACACTGGAAATAGACCGAGCGGACCTGGATCACGGTGACGGTGCGGGCCGCCTTGCCTTCTATGGTGAAGCTCTCGCAGAGCTCGGCATCGTCGGTGACATAGGCATCGCCATTGACCCTGAGCGTCGTGCCCGAGCCGGGAACGAGGAACAGAAGCCCGACGCGGCCGTCTCTGATGATGTTCTTAAGCGAATCCGCGCGGTTGTTGCCGCGCCGGTCCGGCATCATCAGCGTCCGCGGATCGCGGATGCGGACAAAACCTGCGAGATCGCCGCGCGGCGAGCAGTCCAGCCCCTCCGGCCCCGCACTCGCGAGCGCCACGAAGGGCGAGGCCTCGATGAAGGCGGCGTATTCGGGGATGATGTGGTCGAGTTCCTTGACCAGCGACGTCTCGCCCGGAAAGCCGTAAAGAGCCTCCAGTTCCGCGACGGTCTCGATCCTGCGCATGTCCCTGCCTCCTTCGCCTGCATCCGGCCGGCTTCCTTCGCCAGCTGCATGACAGGCGTATGACCGCTCCGCGCCTCAGTCGCGCGTCAATCCCTTGGCGGCAAGCTCGTCCAGATAGGCCTGCCAGCGCTCCGCCTTCTCATGGCCCAGCGTATGCAGGTAGTCCCAGGTGAAGATGCCGGTATCATGGCCGTCGTCGAAGGTGATCCTGACGGCATAATTGCCCGTCGGCTCGATCTTCGAGATGGCGACGTTGCGCTTGGACGGCACGGTCACGCGCTGTTCCGGCGAATGGCCCTGCACCTCGGCCGAAGGCGACAGCACCCGCAGCATCTCGGCCGGAAGCTCGAAGGCCTGGTGCCCGGGAAAGCTCACCGTCATCAGCCGACGGTCCTTCGACACGCGCAGTTCGGTCGGGGCGGTCATGGGTGGTCCTCCGATGTCGCCCCGCAATAAAGCGCATCGCGCTCCAATGAAAGTGGCAGGGTATGGCGGCTTCGACCAAAGGTCACTGACTGTGGCCTTGAAGACGTCGAATAGCTATATGATGCTGGCGGACGTGTACCGCAGCCAGATGAGCGCCGTATGGACTTGCAGCATCACACCTCGCCGATGATCGACCCGTTCGGGCGTTCGATCACCTATCTGCGCGTCTCCGTGACGGATCGCTGCGATTTCCGCTGCACCTATTGCATGGCCGAGGACATGACCTTTCTGCCCAAGAAGGATCTCCTGAGCCTCGAGGAACTCGACCGGCTGTGCACTGTCTTCATCGACAAGGGCGTGCGGAAGCTAAGGCTGACCGGCGGCGAGCCGCTGGTGCGCAAGAACATCATGCATCTCGTGCGCCAGCTGTCGCGCCACCTCGCCTCCGGCGCACTGGAGGAACTGACGCTGACGACGAACGGCTCGCAGCTTGCGAAACATGCCGCCGAACTCGCGGACTGCGGCGTCAGGCGCATCAACGTCTCGGTCGACACGCTCGACCCGGTCAAGTTCCGCACCGTGACCCGCTGGGGCAATCTCGACCGAGTGCTCGAAGGCATCGACGCCGCGCAGGCCGCCGGCATCCATGTCAAGCTCAATGCCGTGGCGCTGAAGGACTTCAACGACCGCGAACTGCCGGAGCTGATGCACTGGGCGCATGGCCGCGGCATGGACCTGACCGTCATCGAGACCATGCCAATGGGCGAGATCGACGCCGACCGCACGGACCAGTACCTGCCGCTGTCGCTGCTGCGCGCCAATCTCGAGCGCGAGTTCACGCTGACCGACATCCCGTTCAAGACGGGCGGGCCGGCGCGCTATGTCCAGGTGGCCGAGACCGGCGGAAAGCTCGGCTTCATCACGCCGATGACGCATAATTTCTGCGAGAGCTGCAACCGCGTCCGCATCACCTGCACCGGCACGCTCTACATGTGTCTCGGCCAGGAGGATGCGGCCGACCTTCGTGCGCCGTTGCGCGCCTCGGAAGGCAACGAGCTTCTCTCCAACGCCATCGACGAGGCGATCGGCCGCAAGCCCAAGGGCCACGACTTCGTCATCGACCGCGCCACCCGTCGCCCGGCGGTATCGCGCCACATGAGCGTCACCGGCGGCTGACACCCCGCCGATCTGCTCGAAATTTCCGTTGCGGCATTTACAGAGATTTCGCGCTTACGTACTGTCTTTGCCCGCGGACAATGTCGTCCGTGGGGAGTTTTCCGACATGTTCAGGACATTGGCACTCGGCCTGGCCTTCGCCGGACTGGCAGGCTTGGCGCACGCGCAGGACATCGGCGGTTCGTACACCGTCGAAGGCACCAACCATAACGGCAGCACCTATGAGGGCATCGCCGAGATCACTTTGACCAGCGACACGACCTGCGAGATCCACTGGGTTACCGGCTCGACGGAATCGCACGGCATTTGCAGCCGCAATAACAACGCTTTCGCCGCTGCCTATGTGCTCGGGGATTCCATCGGCCTCGTCATCTACAGGGTCAACGCCGACGGCTCGATGGAAGGACTTTGGACCATCCAGGGCGAAGGCGGAACGGGCACCGAGAGGCTGACGCCGGCCAACTGACGGCCGGACCACCCGCCCCGTGGCCCCGGGGCGATGTTCCGGGGCCTTCGTCTGGACCATCGCATATCGGTTGCGATTTGCGGACTGGCTGCTACACCGATCCGAAAACAGGCTGCTTCGCTGGCCAGAATTCGGAAACGCTCCTTGCCCCTCTCGCCCAATCTGCGCGGCGCCGTGTTCATGGCGATTTCGATGGTCGGCTTTGCGCTGAACGATACACTGACCAAGCTGTCCTCCGAGACGATCAACCCGGGTCAGATCATGCTGATCCGAGGCCTCTTCGCCTGCTGTCTGATCGGCCTGATCGCTTGGCATCGCGGCGCGCTGCGGCGGATCGGACAGGCGTTCCATCCGATGGTCGCCGTCCGCGTCATGGGCGAAGCCCTGGCCACCTCCTGCTTCCTGGTGGCGCTGAGCCACCTGCCGATCGCCAATGTCTCGGCCGTCCTCCAGGCTCTGCCGCTTGCCGTGACGATGGGGGCGGCGATGGTTCTCGGCGAGCCGGTCGGCTGGCGGCGCTGGCTTTCGATCGCGGCCGGCTTCGGCGGCGTGCTGATCATTGTCCGGCCTGGCCTAGAAGGGTTCAGCGTCTATTCGCTGTGGGCGCTGGCCTGCGTATTCTTCTGCGCCATCCGCGATATAGCCACCAAACGCATCCCGCAGGAAATATCGTCCTTCCTCGTCTCCACCGCGACGGCGGTGGTGGTCACTGTGACAGGCGGCCTGCTCGTCGTTCCGATGGGCGGCTGGGCGCCGGTGTCGTACGGCACCTTTGCGATGCTCGCGCTTGCCGCGGCGCTCCTGGTCGTCGGCTACCAGTTCATCATCCTGTCCCTGCGGGTCGGCGACATCTCCTTCGTTGCGCCATTCCGCTACACGGCTCTCCTCTGGGCAATTCTCCTCGGCTATCTGGTGTTCGCGGACGTCCCGGACCTCGCCATGATCGTCGGCTCCACCGTCATCGTCGGCTCCGGCCTCTATATGCTCTACCGCGAACGTGTCGTGGGACGTCGCCCGGGCGCGGAGAGCACTTCGCCCGCCATGGGACCGGACGGCCTCTAGTGTCGCGAGCCTATCTCAACCGCCGGACCGCGCCGCACGTCACGACTCTCGTCGTCGCGACGTCGGCGGGCGCACTGGCGCTCAACGTCTTCCTGCCGTCCCTGCCGGCCATGGCGCGTTATTTCGAAGCGGATTACGGACTGGTCCAGCTCACCGTCTCGCTGCACCTTGCCTCCACCGCGGTGCTGCAGCTTCTGGTCGGGCCGGCTTCCGACCGGTTCGGCCGGCGGCCGGTGATGCTCGCCTCCTTCGCGATCTTCATCATGGCCACGCTTGCAGCGATATTCGCTCCGTCGATCGAGTTCCTCTTGGCGTGCAGGGTTTTCCAGGCCTTTGCGGCGGCGGGCATGGTGCTGTCGCGCGCGATCGTGCGGGACACGGTCAGCGCCAACCTTGCCGCGAGTCGAATCGGCTACATCACCATGGGCATGACGCTCGTGCCGATGATCGGGCCTGCCATCGGCGGCGTGCTTGACGAACTCTACGGCTGGCAGGCTACCTTCGGGCTGACGCTCGCTTTCGGGATCCTGTCCTTCGCGATCATCTTTTTCGATCTCGGCGAGACCAACAGAAATCCCTCGGCGAGTCTCGGCGCGCAGTTCCGCGCCTATCCCGAACTGCTGCGCTCGCGGCTGTTCTGGGGCTACGCACTCACGGCCGCCTTCACGTCGGGCTCGTTCTTCACCTTCCTCGGCGGCGCGCCCTACGTCTCTTCGGTTCTTTTCGGAATGTCGCCGTCCACATACGGTTTCTATTTCGCTTGCCTCGGCCTCGGATACATGGTCGGCAATTTCATCGCGGGCCGCTACACCGCCCGCGTCGGGATCAACAGGATGATGCTCGCCGGAAACATCATCTCGGGCGTCGCGGTGCTCATCGCCATCGTGCTGTTCGCGTCCGGCGTGGCCGATCCGCTCGCACTCTTCGTCCCGGCTGCCTTTGCGACCGCCGGGAACGGCTTCACGCTTCCGAGCGCGAATTCGGGTGTCGTCAGCGTCAAGCCGAGCCTTGCCGGATCGGCCTCGGGCCTCGGTGGCGCCATGCAGATCGGCGGCGGCGCGGCGCTCTCCGCTCTGCCCGGCCTGTTCCTGTCGCCGGAGACGGGCGTCTATCCGCTGCTCGCGATCATGCTCTTCTCGGCGATCGCCTCGATCGCGGCGAGCTCGTTCATCATGCTGGTATCGCGCGCCGGCGGCGCCTCACGGCCATGATCGCGGGCGTCATCCTCGCCGGAGGACGGTCGTCTCGCATGGGCGGGCGCAACAAGGCTCTGGTCGAGCTCGGCGGACAGACGCTGCTCGCCCGGCTGATGGCGCGGCTCGCGCCGCAGGTGCATGCGCTAGCGGTCAATTCGAATGTCGGGTTGGACGAAGTCGCGGGTGCAAACCCGATACTTCCCGATCGGTTCGCCGGCTTTCCCGGTCCCCTCGCCGGCCTTCACGCCGGCCTGTGCTGGGCCGACGGCGTCGTGGGCATCACCCACGTCGCCACCGCCTCCGTCGACACGCCCTTCCTGCCGGCCGATTTCGTGAGCAGGCTGAGCGAAGTCGGCGCGGGCGTTGCCGTTGCACGCTCGGAGGGACGGCTTCACCCCACCTGCGCGCTGTGGCCGTTATCCTTGCGGAACACGCTGGGGGCGTTTCTTGAGGCGGGAACCTCGCGCAGGGTGCTGGATTTCGCCGAGGCGGCCGGCTATGTCGCGATCGACTTTCCGGCCGTCCCGTTCGACCCGTTCTTCAACGTCAACACGCCGGAAGAGCTCGCAAGGGCGGAAAGCCTGCTGGAATCGGCGGAATGAACGCGAAGGTGTTCGGCATCACCGGCTGGAAGAACTCCGGCAAGACCACGCTCACCGAGCGGCTCGTCGCCGAGCTCACGGAGCGCGGCTATCGCATCTCGACGGTGAAGCACGCCCACCATTCCTTCGACATCGACAAGGAAGGCACAGATTCCTTTCGCCATCGGGCGGCCGGCGCGCACGAGGTGGCGATCGTCTCGCACGGGCGCTGGGCGCTGATGCACGAGTTGCGCGGTGAGGACGAGCCGCCGCTCGCGCAGATCCTGGCACGGCTTGCCCCTTGCGACCTCGTTCTGGTCGAAGGCTACAAGCGCGAAGCGCACCTGAAGATCGAGACGCGCCGGCTGGGCGCAAAGGACACGTCCCCTCTCTCGCCCGACGATCCCGCGATCGTCGCCGTCGCCGCCGACGTGCCCCAGCCGGGCGAACAGCTTCCGGTCTTCGACATCGATGACGTCCCGGCCATCGCCGATTTCGTCATCGCCCGCATGGCACTGCGCCCTCCCCCCACGGCCTGATCCGTGCCGCGCATGGCATGCTGCAGGGCGGTTTTGCGATTGCAATCCGCGCGAGAATAGTGGGAATATCGACCAGTTTGCGGGCAAAGCGACCCGCACGACACCGCCTCGCGTGCGGGGCGGCAACGACAAAGAAAGAGGATGAACATGCGTATCACGAAGCGTCTGGCGCTCGGTCTGACCGTCGCCGCGTTTGCGTTCGGCCTGGGAGCGGCCAACGCGCAGGAGACCCTGCGGATCGGGACCGAGGGTGCCTACCCGCCCTTCAACAACCTGACCTCAGACGGCAAGCTCGAGGGCTTCGACATCGACATCGCCAACGCGCTCTGCGAGGAGATGAAGGTCAAGTGCGAATTCGTCACGCAGGACTGGGACGGCATCATCCCGGCGCTGCAGGCCGGCAAGTTCGACGCGATCATCGCCTCGATGTCGATCACCGACGAGCGCAAGCAGAAGGTCGACTTCACCCACAAATACTACAACACCCCCTCCGCGATCGTCGCGCCGAAGGACACGGACATCAAGGGCGTGACCAAGGAAGATCTGGCCGGCAAGACCCTCGGCGCGGCGACGTCGACCACGCATTACAACTATGCCGAGAAGACCTATACGGACACCACGCTGAAGGGTTATCCGACCAGCCAGGAATTCCTGCTCGACATCGCCAACGGCCGTCTCGACGCAGTTACCGATGACGTCTCCGTGCTCGAGGAATGGCTGAAGACAACTGACGGCGCCTGCTGCAAGATTGTCGGCATGATCACCCCCGTGCCCGAAATTCATGGCGAGGGCGCGGGCATCGCCGTCCGCAAGGGCGAGACGGCGCTGGCCGAAAAGTTCAACGCTGCCATCGACGCGATCCGCAAGAACGGGAAGTACAAGGAAATCAACGACAAGTACTTCACCTTCGACGTCTACGGCGGCTGAGCTGCCTGATGCCGGGCGCGGCGGCGGAGGCTTTCCGCCGTCGCATCCCCTCCTGCTTTCCCGTCAACGGATGAAGCGCACACGCTGATGCAGAGTGTCTGGACGCTGCTGAGCTGGGGGCCGCAGGGCTGGCTCGACGACATCGCCTATGGCGTCTTCATCACCGTCTCGCTCGCGCTCGCGACGCTTCCGGTCGGGCTCGCCATCGGTTTCGTGGTGGCGCTCGCCAAGCAGTCGGACGAACCCTCGCTCAGGCTCGCCGGCAACGTCTACACCACGATCTTCCGCGGTTTGCCCGAGCTCCTGACGCTCTTCCTCGTCTATTACGGCGTGCAGACGCTGCTGCAGAGCCTCGTCCGCATCATCGACCCGGCGGCGACGATCGAGGTCAACAGCTTCGTCTCCGGCATGGTGGCGCTCGGCGTCGTCTTCTCCTCCTATGCCAGCGAGGTCTTCCTGTCCGCCTTCCGCGCCATCCCGCGCGGCCAATACGAGGGCGGCTTCGCCATCGGGCTCACCGGCTACCAGACCATGCGGCTGGTGATCCTGCCGCAGCTGGTGCGGATCGCCCTGCCAGGCCTCGCCAATCTCTGGCTCATCCTGCTCAAGGACACCGCGCTCGTATCGGCGATCGGCCTGTCAGACATCCTGCGCCAGAGCGGCGTCGCCGCCCGCGTCACCCGCGAGCCCTTCCTGTTCTTCGGCGTCGCCTGTCTGATTTACCTGGTGCTCGCGATCATCTCCTCCTTCGGCATCAACGCGGTCGAACGCTCGGTCAGCCAGTCGGGAACGCGCCGATGAGCGCCCTGTCGAAGGCCGACACGCTGAATCTGCCGCCGCCCGTCGAGCGCGGCTGGCCGGGCACGCGCATCGTAGGCTATGCGCTTGTGTCAGGCTGGATCCTTCTGGGGCTCGCCCTCGTCGCCTATCTGGTGACCGCCTGGGATCCGGCGCTGTTCCAGCGCTACGCCCCCAACTACATCTCCGGCCTCGGCGTCACGCTGCTTCTCGTGGGCGTCTCCACGGTGCTCGGCGTGCTGCTGTCGATCCCGGTGACGGCGATGCGGATGTCGAAGAACCGCGTTCTGTCGGCAATCGCCTATGCTTATGTCTATTTCTTCCGCGGCACGCCGCTGCTCGCGCAGACATTCCTGATCTATTACGGCCTCGGCACGTTCCGGCCCCAGCTCGAGATGGTTGGTCTCTGGAGCTTTTTCCGCGAGGCCTGGTACTGTGCCGTGTTCGCCTTCACGCTCAACACCGCCGCGTACCAGGCGGAAATCCTGCGTGGCGCGATTGAGAGCGTCGGAAAGGGGCAATGGGAAGGTGCGGCCTCGCTCGGCCTGTCGAAATGGCAGACGCTGAGAATGGTGATCCTGCCGCAGGCGCTCATCGTCGCGTTGCGCCCTTACGGCAACGAGCTGATCCTGATGATCAAGGGTTCGGCGATCGTCGCCATCATCACCGTCTACGACCTGATGGGCGTCACCCGGCTCGCCTATTCGCGCAGCTTCGATTTCCAGACCTACATCTGGGCGGCGATCATCTATCTTGCGATCGTCGAGCTGCTGCGCAATGTCGTCGAGCTGATCGAAAGGCGCATCACGCGCCACCTCAGGCGCTGACGCGCGACATTAAGAAGACTGCAGGAGAATTTGACATGGCCAGCATCGCGTTTCTGGGACTTGGCGTCATGGGCTATCCCATGGCGGCGCATCTGAAAAACCGCGGCGGTCATGACGTCACCGTCTACAATCGCACCACGGCCAAGGCCGAGAAATGGGTGACCGAACATGGCGGAGCCTTCGCGCCGACCCCGGCGGCCGCCGCCGAGGGCAAGGACTTCGTCTTCGCCTGCGTCGGCAACGACGACGACCTCAGGCAGGTGACGCTCGGCGCGGACGGCGCGTTCGGCACCATGAAGAAGGGCGCGATCTTCGTCGACAACACGACCGCTTCCGCGGAGATCGCGCGGGAACTGGCCGAGGCGGCGGCGGCGCGGGGCTTCGCCGCCCTTGATGCCCCGGTCTCGGGCGGTCAGGCAGGCGCGGAAAACGGCCAGCTCACCGTCATGGTCGGCGGCGATGCAAAGGTCTTCGAGACGGCGAAGCCGGTGATCTCGGCTTTCGCCAAGATGGTCGGCCTGATGGGGCCGGCAGGCGCCGGACAGCTCACCAAGATGATCAACCAGATCTGTATCGCGGGCCTCGTGCAGGGCCTGGCGGAAGGCATCCATTTCGGCCGCAAGGCCGGGCTCGACATCGAGAAGGTCGTCGACGTCATCTCCAAGGGCGCGGCGGGCTCGTGGCAGATGGAGAACCGCCACAAGACCATGAATGCCGGCAAATACGATTTTGGCTTCGCGGTCGACTGGATGCGCAAGGATCTCGGCATCGTGCTGGACGAGGCCGACCGCAACGGCGCGAAACTGCCCGTCACCGCCCTCGTCGACCAGTTCTACAAGGACGTGCAGCAGATGGGCGGACGTCGCTGGGACACGTCCTCGCTGCTCGCGCGACTGGAGCGTTGATGGCCGACCTGTCGAAAGGCTCGACCGCGCAGGAGGTCATCGCGCATCTCAGGACCCTCGGATCGGAAGAGAACCGGCAGGGCATGAAGCGCTACGGCATCAGGATCGACCGGGCGCTTGGCATTTCGCATGGCGAGCAGCGTCGCATCGGCAAGCTGATCGGCAGGAACCACGAACGCGCCTTCGAACTCTGGGCGAGCGGCATCGTCGAGGCGCGTTTCATCGCCTCGATCACCGCCGACCCGAAGCGCTTCACCGCCGATGACGCGCGGGCCTGGGCGGCGGAGTTCGATTCCTGGGACATCGTCGACGGCGTCTCTGACCTGTTCGTCGACAGCGACGCGTGGCGCGCGCTCATCGACGAATTCGCCGCGGACGAGCGCGAATTCGTCCGCCGCACGGCCTTCGCGATGATGGCCTGGTCGGTGGTACACCGGAAGAAGGAGCCGGACGAGACCTTCCTCTCCTATCTCCCGCTCATCGAGCGCTACGCCACCGACCCGCGCAATTTCGTCCGTAAGGCGGTCAACTGGGCGCTGCGCTCGATCGGCAAGGACTCGATGGTGCTCAACGCAGCCGCGCTCGAAACCGCTCGCCGACTGGCGGAATCGCCCGACAAGACGGCGCGCTGGAACGGCAAGGATACGATCCGCGAGCTGACCGCTGAAAAGACGCTGACCGGCATCGCCAGACGCGAAAAAAGCCGCAGGAAGAAATCCGGCTAAGCCCCTGGCAGATCAGCTGTTTGCCGATTCCTTGTCGAGCACCATATAGTCGAGCGGAAGCTCGGTCGTATACTTGATCTGTTCCATTGCGAAGGACGACGACACGTCGCGGATTTCGATCTTGGCGATCAGCCGCTTGTAAAAGGCGTCATAGGCGGCGATGTCGGGCACCACGACCCGGATCAGGTAGTCGACGTCGCCGCTCATGCGGTAGAACTCGACCACTTCCGGAAACTCCTGCACCACTTCCGAGAAGCGCTTCAGCCATTCGAGGCTGTGCGAGGAGGTGCGGATGGAGATGAACACCGTCACCCGCGCATTCACCTTGACCGGGTCAAGGATCGCAACCCGGCGGCGGATCACGCCTTCCTCCTCCAGCTTCTGGATGCGGCGCCAGCAGGGCGTGGTGGACAGACCGACCTTCTTCGCGACGTCGGCGACGGCGAGAGTTGAATCCTCCTGGAGGAGGCGAAGTATTTTCCGGTCGAGGCGGTCCATCGGGATTCTCCGGCAAGTTTTTTCTTTCAAATGCCAGATTCAGGAATGTCTTTTCAAGGCAAAACCATACCCGACCAGCCGCGAATGTGAGAATGGAATTCCAACGGTCAGACTCTTGCCGCCACTTCCTCTTTGAGACGCGGCAGGAGACCGGTTTCGAACCAAGGGTTGCGCTTCAGCCACCCGGTGTTGCGCCATGACGGATGCGGCAGCGGCAGGACGCGCGGCGCGACATTCGCCTCGAAAATCTCGCGCCAGCGCGCCACGGTTTCGGTCAGGCTGGCGCTGCGCTGTTCTCCCATATGCCAGGCTTGTGCATAGATGCCGATCGCCAGCACGAGATCGATCTGCGGCATCAGGTCCATCAGCGGCCGGCGCCATGCGGGCGCGCATTCGCGGCGCGGCGGCAGGTCACCGCCCTTGGCGTCTTGCCCCGGAAAGCAGAAGCCCATCGGCAGGATCGCAAACCGGTCACTGTCATAGAACTCGTCCCGCGTCACGCCGAGCCAGTCGCGCAGCCTGTCGCCGGAGCGGTCGTCGAAGGGAATGCCGCTGGCATGGACCTTCGTGCCCGGCGCCTGGCCCGCGATCAGGATGTGCGCCGTCGAGGACGGCCAGAGCACCGGGCGCGGCTCGTGCGGCAGCGGCCTGCCGAGCGGCGTGTCGCGGCAGATGCGGCATGCGCGGGCGTCGAGCGCCAGCGCCTGCAGCCTCTGGTCCATGTCACGCACCAGCGCTCGGTCGCGCCGAGATCGCCGCATACCAGCGCTTCACATGGGTGAACTCGTCCGGCACTGTAATGCGCGCGGGCTTCAGGAAGTCCATCGACACCAGCCCGGTGATGTCCGCGACCGTATACTCGTCGCCCGCGGCGAATTCGCGCGATGCGAGTTCCCGGTCCAGAAGCTGCATGAATTCCAGCGCTTTCGGCTTGTTCGCCTCGCCCCATTCCGGGATCTGCGGGATCTCCCACTCCTTCATCGCCGGATGGATGTGGCGGAAGGCATTCGCAACCACCGAGAGGAAGTTCAGTTCCATCCGTCGCTGCCACATCTCGACGCGCGCCTTGCCGAGCGCGCCGATGCCGAACAGCGGCGGCTCGGGATGCAGTTCCTCGAAATAGCGGCAGATCGCGATCGATTCGGTCAGGATCGTTCCGTCGTCCAGCTCCAGCACCGGCAGGCGTCTCAATGGGTTGCGCGAGGCGACGGGCTCGGACTTGTGGCCCAGCGCGCCCATGTCGATCGACTCGAGCGGCACGGAAAGCCCCTTTTCCGCCAGATAGATGCGCACGCGGCGCGGATTGGGCGCGCGCCCGCCGTCGTAGAGCTTCATTTCATTCCTCCCGAGCATCGATACCCGCTCGACTTACCAGCCGAGCACCTGCCTCATCCAGTTGAAAATCGTCTGGACGGCGCTGTGCTCCGCCTCGGCGACACCGCCCTTCAGCTCGCGCCAGGCGCGCGGCCGGTCGAATTCACCGGCCCAGATGCCCCTGGCGGCGGCGCGCGCGGTTCGTTCGGCATCGGCATAGTCGCCATAGGCGACCGCCCAGCCTTCCTCCACGAGCCGCCGGTTGAGATCGACGTCACCGGCGCGGCAGACCGCGAGCAGCCGGTCGTATTTGTCCCGTTCCCAGCCCTCGCAGGTGACCGCGCGCCCGGCGACCAGTCGTTCGAGCTCGCGCCGCGATTGGCGCCCGCACGGGTAGGGGGTGCCTGCCCGCGTGCAGGTCTGGTCGTATTCCGGCGCATCGATGCCGCGCAGCCTGATCCTCTCGCCGGCCAGCGTGATCGTGTCGCCGTCGTTGACGAGCGCCCTGCCCTCCGGGCGCACGGTCTGCGTCCGGTCAATGCGCGCCGCGACCACCGCGAGCGCCATGAACAGCGCGAATGTCAGCGCATATTCGGCATAGCGGCGGCCTGTGCTTCGCCTGTAGGTTGCCCTGCGCGGCCGATATCGCCCACCGCCCTGCATGCGTCTCATTTCGGGAAGGGTCTCTTAATCATTCGGAAGTAATTTTCCCTTTGGCATCAGAGACCTGAAATTCCGGCACCTTATGGCGCTTACCCGTTCGACGACGGCAGACAAGAATATTGTGGACCGCACGAAGGCGCACCGCAACAGCGAGGTCGCGCGCGCGGTGCGCAAGACGCGCGACCAGCTGGCGCAGAAGTCCGGCAATCCCGTTTTCGACCGTGAGTTGCTTAAGCACCATGCCCGGGCAACGCTGAACGGCGCCACCGCTATCCCGCTGCTCGTCATGGCGATCGCGCTCGCCGGTATCTTCATCGGGCTCGGCGTCGACATCCTCGTCTGGGCGCTGATTACGGTTTCCTGCTACGCCGCGCTCGCCGTCGTCGCCCGCCGGACGGATCGCAGCGAGGCGCAGGCGATCGACGCCGAGAAGACCCGCCGCCTCTTTCTCGCCGCGCATGTCGTCTCCGGCCTAGGCTGGGCCTATTTCGCCACGCTGCACTGCGACGCCTGCCAGATCCAGCCGCTGCCGGTGGTCAAGGCGGTGGTGCTGCTGCTCGCTCTGTCGGCGACGGCGATACTCGCCTATGCGCTGCGCGGCGCCCTCGTCGCCACCTTCACGTTTCCGGTGCTCGCCTTCGCCGCCTTTGCCATCGATTACCGCGAGCCGGTGGAGGTGCTGATGGCCGGCCTCGTCTTCGCGGCACTGCCCTTCTTCATGTACGTCTCCACCCATCTCAACCAGTCGGCGCTGGCATTCCTGTCCTTCCGCACCGAGAAGGACTACCTGATCGCCGAGCTGGAGACGGCGAAATCCATGTCCGACGAGGCGCGCCGGCGCGCCGAGGACGCCAACCTCGCCAAGTCGCGCTTCCTTGCGTCGATGAGCCACGAGCTGCGCACCCCGCTCAACGCCATCCTCGGCTTCTCCGAGGTGATGGGGAGCGAAGTGCTCGGCCCCATCGGCAATGCCACCTACCGCGACTACGCCAACGACATCCATGCGTCGGGCCAGCATCTGCTCAATCTGATCAACGAGATCCTCGACCTCTCGCGCATCGAGGCCGGGCGCTACCGGCTGCATGAAGAGCCGCTCTATCTCGCCGAGACGGCCGAAGAGTGCTGCCACATGATGGAACTGAGGGCCCGCGCCAAGAACATCCGCATCGTCCAGCAGTTCGAGCAGGGCCTGCCGCGGCTATTCGCGGACGAACGGGCGGTGCGCCAGGTCGCCCTGAACCTGCTCTCCAACGCGGTCAAGTTCACGCCGACCGGCGGCGAGATCCAGGTCAAGGTGGGCTGGACCGCCGGTGGCGGCCAGTATCTCTCGGTCAGGGACAACGGTCCCGGCATTCCGCCCGAGGAGATCCCGGTCGTGCTCGCGGCCTTTGGCCAGGGCGCGATCGCCATCAAGAGCGCCGAGCAGGGAACCGGGCTCGGCCTGCCGATCGTCCAGGGTCTCGTCGCCATGCATGGCGGCGAGTTCGACCTGCGCTCGAAGATCCGCGAAGGCACCGAGGCGATCGCCATCTTCCCGCGGTCACGCGTGATGGAAAACCTGCCGGCCGTGCCGACGGCGCAGGGCGGACGCCGGGATTCCCGCGCCGCCTGATTCCCGTTCAGTGATGGTGATGATGCGCCGCGCGCGCCTGCGCCGCAAACCCAGCATGCAGCGCGAGCGCATCACGGACGGTGGCCGTCGCCAGCGCCGCCGCCGTCCCCTCGCCCGCCGCCAGTCCTTCGCCGAGCAGCGGCACGAGCCTCAGCCGTCCCGCCGCACGCTGCCCCACACCCGCAGGCGCATCCGCCAGCAGGCAATGCGCGATGGCGGCGGGATCGGCGGCCCACAGCGCCGAGGCCGCCGCGAGCGCCGTCACCCCGTCCAGGATCACCGGCACCTTTTCGACGCGAGCGGCCAGGATCGCGCCGGCCATGGCAGCGAATTCGCGCCCGCCGAGCGCCGCCAGCGCCGCCAGCGGATCGCCGAGCGCCGCATGATCGGTCCCGAGCGCTGCCGCCACCAGTTCGGCGCGGCGTTGCGCATGGTCGTCGTCCGGCAGCCATTCGCCCGGATCGCCGCCGTGGAAGGCGCAGAACAGCGCCGCCGCGACCGTCTCGTCGCCGGTCGAGGCGATCGAACCGACCAGCACGCAGTCGGCCCCGCCGGCGATCGCCTCCATGCCGAAGGCCATGGTAGCCGCCGCGTTGCGCTCGTCCATCGCCGGCGCCGTCGAAATATCCCCAGTCGGCAGATGCAGCGCCAGGTCGTAGACCTTGAGCCCGATCATGTTCGCCGCGCAGAGATGGCTGACCGGCGCGTCGCCCGAGCCGCAGGCGGCGACGGTCGCAAGCGTTGCATCCATCCGCCGCGACGAAATAGCGTGGCGGGCAATCCCGTGCGCGCCAGCGAACAGAGCCAGCGACGGCCGGCTCACCGACGGCCGGGCACCCGTGACGCTGGCGATCAACGCCGCGACGTCGGCGAGGCGGCTCGCGCCCGCCCCTTGCGTCTCGAACAATTGGCGTGCTGCGGCCCCCGCCTGCGTGTCCAGCGTAGGCATGCGCTGCAGCAGCGCGCGGAAATCGTCGAGCGGATGTTCGGTGGACATGAGCGGGCCCAAATTGTTCGAATGGCGCGCTCTAACGCGTCGACCGCCGCAGCACAATGAGGCCGAAGGCATAAGCCCTTCGAGGCCTTGCATCGACCGGTCGATTGGCCCACATCCTTGTCAACCGCACAGGACGACGCCTTGGACGCCATCGAATCCCCCTGCATCCTGGTCTGCTCGATCGACATGAAGACCGGCTATTGCTTCGGATGCGGTCGCACGCGCGAAGAGATCAGCGCGTGGCTCACCATGACGCCGCAAACGCGCCGCGCCGTGATGGCCGAGCTTCCCGCACGGCTCGAGACGGTCGAGCGGCGTCCCCGGCGCGAAACCCGGCGCGGCCGCATGGCGCGCGAGCGGGCGGAAGGCCTCTGACATGGACCGCTTCTGGTGGTTCATCGCAGCCGTCATGGCGGCCGGCCTGATCTTCCTCGTCTTCGGCGGGTCCGGACAAGCCTTCGACATGGCCGACCAGGATTTCGGCCGCCTGCTCTATCTCGGCATCTTCGGCGCAGTGGTGGCGTCCGGCATCCTCGGGTCGGGCATCCCGATCGGCACGGTGGGGCGCAGCCTCGCCATGTGGCTGGTCATCATCGTCGCCTTCATCGCCGTCTACCAGTTCCGCTACGAGCTGCAGGACATCGGCAGCCGGCTGACCGCTGGCCTCATTCCCGGCAGCCCGATCTCGATGACGGCATCGGACGGCAGCCGCACCGTGCTCCTCGACAAACAGGGCGACGGCCATTTCCAGGCGCGCGCCGAGGTCGACGGCAGGAGCGTGCGCTTCCTCGTCGACACCGGGGCCACGACCACGGTGCTCACCAGCGCCGACGCGGCCAGTGCCGGCTTCGACGTCGGCGCGCTGTCCTTCGATATCCCGATCTCGACGGCCAACGGCATGACGCGCGCCGCCCGCGTCACCGCCGACGAGATCCGCGTCGGCAACATCGTCAGGCAAAGGCAGGTCATGCTCGTGGCGCAGCCCGGCGTGCTGGACACCAGCCTGCTCGGCATGAGCTTCCTCAACTCGCTGTCGGGCTACGACGTGCGCGGCGACCGCATGGTGCTGATCGACTGACGCCAGTGTCAGGCGGCCTCGCGGCCCGCCTCGCCCTCGATGGCCGCATAGGCGCGGCGGATCACGTCCGGCCCCGCGCCCGGCCGCGTCGCCTCGGTCGACAGGATCTGGCGGAAGCGGCGCGCGCCCTTCCGGCCATGGAACAGCCCCACCATGTGGCGCGTCACCTGGCCGAGCTTGCCGCCGGCCTCGATGTGCCGCGCGGCATATTCCGCCACCGCCTCGATCACTGCCTCCGGATCGAACATGCGCGCCGGCTCGCCGTAGAAGCGCGCATCCACCTCCGCAAGGATGTCCGGCGTATGATAGGCCGCGCGGCCGAGCATCACGCCGTCGACATGGGCAAGATGCGCTTCAGCCTCATCCAGCGAGTGAATTCCACCGTTTATGCCGATGAACCGGTTCGGATATTTCTGCTTGAGCCGATAGACGCGGCCATAGTCGAGCGGCGGGATGTCGCGGTTCTCCTTTGGACTCAGACCCTCCAGCCAGGCCTTGCGTGCATGCACCCACAGCGCGTCGGCGCCGGCGGCGAACACCGCGTCGGCCATCGCGTCGAGCGCGACCTCCGTGTCCTGCTCGTCGACGCCGATGCGGCATTTCACCGTCACCGGCACGTCGACCGCCTGCTTCATCGCGGCCACTCCCTCGGCGACCAGCCCCGGCGTCCGCATCAGGCAGGCGCCGAACCTGCCCGACTGGACCCGGTCCGACGGACAGCCGCAGTTGAGGTTGATCTCGTCGTAGCCGAACCCCGCCCCGATCCGCGCCGCCTCCGCCAGCTTCTGCGGGTCCGACCCACCGAGCTGCAGCGCCACCGGATGCTCGGCCGCATCAAACCCGAGCAGCCGCTGCCTTTCGCCATGGATCACCGCGTCTGCCACCACCATCTCCGTGTAGAGCAGCGCATGGCGCGTCAGTTGACGATGGAGGAACCGGCAATGCCGATCCGTCCAATCCATCATCGGGGCGATGGCGAATTTCGCTTGCATGGAAGGCAAATATGATCCGTTTCAGGTTTTGTCACGTCTTCGCAGCGATCGACGCAGCCCACAAGGCCATAGCCCATATGGTGAGAATGTTGTCGTTGCGCTTGCCGTAGGCAAGACCATCGCCCCAAAGCTCGCGACCGTGGTGGGCCTGTGCAATAAGCGGGTCCTTACGAAAGCGATTCCATGCCGCAGGTCCAAGGCCGTATCGATCCGTTGTTTGGCAGCGAAGGGACGGAAAATCCGCTCGGCGTGCTGAAGCGGGTCTATGGCTATGCCTCGTTCCGCGGCAAGCAGGCGGCCGTCGTCGAGCGGGTCGTGGCGGGCGGCGATGCGGTCGTGCTGTTCCCCACGGGTGCGGGAAAATCGCTGTGCTTCCAGATCCCGGCACTGTGCCGGTCGGGCGTCGGCATCGTCGTGTCGCCGCTGATTGCGCTGATGCGCGACCAGGTCGAGGCGCTGAAGCAGCTCGGCGTGCGCGCCGCAGCCCTCAATTCCTCGCTGACGCGCGACGAATATATCGAGGTGCGCCGCTCGATCGCCAGGGACGAGCTCGACCTTCTCTACGTTACGCCGGAGCGCATCGTCACGCCGGCTTTCAAGGAGCTGATCGGCAACGCCCGGATTGCGCTCTTCGCCATCGACGAGGCGCATTGCGTGTCGCAGTGGGGTCACGATTTCCGGCCGGAATATCGCGAGCTTGGCCAACTCGCCGCGCAGTATCCCGGCGTGCCGCGCATGGCGCTGACGGCGACGGCCGATCCGCACACCCGCGAGGACATCATCGACAGGCTGGAGCTGCGCTCCGCCGAGGTGTTCACCACCTCGTTCGACCGACCGAACATCGCCTATGAGATTGTCGAGCGCGACCAGCCGCGCCAGCAGCTCCTGCGCTTCCTGTCCCGCCATAAGGGCTCGAGCGGCATCGTCTACTGCCTGTCGCGCGCCAAGGTCGAGGACACAGCCGAATGGCTGAGCGGACAGGGCATCCGCGCCCTGCCCTATCATGCGGGCATGGACCGCGCCGTCCGCGACGCCAACCAGGACGCCTTTCTCCGCCAGGAGGACCTGTGCCTGGTCGCCACCGTCGCCTTCGGCATGGGCATCGACAAGCCGAACGTGCGCTACGTCGCCCATCTCGATATTCCGGGCTCCGTCGAGGCCTATTACCAGGAGACGGGCCGCGCCGGCCGCGACGGGCTGCCGTCCGACGCCTGGATGACCTACGGCATGGCGGATGTCATCCAGCGCCGCCGGATGATCGACGAGGGAACCGCCGGAGACGACATCAAGCGCGTCGAGCGCGCCAAGCTCGATGCCCTGCTCGCCATCTGCGAGACGCCCGGCTGCCGCCGGCAGGCGATCCTCGCCCATTTCGGCGAAGCGCACAGGGGCGGCTGCGGCAATTGCGACACGTGCCTCAGGCCGGTCGAGACCTGGGACGGGACGGAGGCCGCCATCAAGGCAATGGCTGCGATCTACCGCACCGGCGAGCGCTTCGGCGCCGGACACCTGATCGACGTGCTCATGGGCAACCGCAACGAGAAGACCGTCCGCTTCGGCCATGCCGACATGCCGGTCTTCGGCGCCGGCAAGGAGATTCCCGCCAAGACCTGGCAGTCGGTCTACCGCCAGCTCCTCGCCGCCGGCCTCGTCAGCGTCGATCATGGCGCCTTCGGCGCGCTGAAGCTGGAGCCGGAAGCACGGCCCGTGTTCCGGCGCGAACGCGAGGTGCGCTTCCGCAAGGATCGCCCGACCACGGCAAAGGCGTCGAGAGGCGCCTCGCCGCGCTCGACCAACGCCAGATCGACGCTGGAAGGGGCAGACATGGAGCTCTTCGAGGCGCTCCGCGCCGCGCGCCTTGCGATCGCGAAGGAGCTAGCGGTGCCGCCCTATGTCGTCTTTCCGGACACGACGCTGGTCGCCTTCGCCACCGAGCGTCCGACGAGCCGCGACGCACTGCTCGGCATTTCCGGCGTCGGCCAGTCCAAGCTCGAGCGCTATGGCGACGCGTTCCTGAAGGTGATCCGGCAGCACGATGGATAGGCGCGCCGCATGCACGGGACTTTCCTGACTCGTGAGCAAGCCATGCCGGTCGCATCGACCACGGCCGGCGTGCACGATCAGCTATTGCTTCCGTCGCCCTCGTCCGCGGACGCGCTGTCAGCCCTGCGCGGCCACGCTTTCCCTCACGAACAAAACCAGCGTCTCGGCGATCAGGGCCGGTTTCTGTTCGCTCTCGATCTCCACCGTGCTGTTCGTCTTCATCAGGAACTGGCCCGGCGATTTCTCCTCGAAGGAGACGAGCGTCGAGCGCAGGCGCACGCGGGACCCTGCCTTGACCGGATTGATGAAGCGCACCTTGTCGAGACCGTAGTTGAAGGCGGCCGTCGTTCCTTCGGGGGTGGCGTCGATCTCGTAGGACAGCGCGGCAATCAGCGACAGCGTCAGGTAGCCATGCGCGATGGTCGACTTCGTCGGCGCCTCGCGCCGGGCCCGCTCGACATCGACATGGATCCACTGGTGGTCGTTGGTCGTATCGGCGAAGGCGTCGATCATCTTCTGGTCGACCGTCACCCAGGACGACACGCCGAGTTCCTGCCCGACCATGCCCTTGAGGCCGTCGAATGTCACCTTCGCCATGCAGACTCTCCTGTAAGCTTCATCAGCCCGCAGGCATCTAGACCCCTCAGGCCGTTCTGCAAAGCGGCCGGCGTTCTTTCATGTCAGTGAATGAGACGCGGCCTATTCGAGGCAGTCCGGGCCGAGCTCCGCCGCGTGCGTCCTGCCGATCAGCGCGAGCGTCAAGTCGAGCTCGGCGACGACGTTGCGAATCACCTCGCCCACGCCCGCCTCCCCGGCCAGCGCGAGGCCGTAGACATAGGGCCGGCCGAGCAGGACTGCGCGGGCGCCCAGCGCCAATGCCTTAGCGACGTCCCCGCCCGAGCGGATGCCCGAATCCAACAGCACCGGCATTCCGCCCGCCGCGGCCACTATGCCAGGCAGGGCGTCGAGCGTCGCGATCTCGCCGTCCACCTGCCGCCCGCCATGGTTCGAGACTACAAGGCCGTCTAAGCCATGCTCCTTCGCCAGCTTGGCGTCGTCGGCATGGCGCACACCCTTGAGCAGGATCGGCAGCTTCGTCATCTGTCTGAGCCGCGCGAGGTCAGCCCAGGTCAGGTCGGGCCGCGAATAGGTCGCCACGAAATGCCCGACCGCCGCGCGCACCTGGCCGATCGACAGGTCGAACGCCTTGCCCTTGCGGCGCAGGCTCAGCAGCGCCTCGATCACCCCCAGTCCCTTGGGCTTTACACCGGTCTCGGGCGGCTTCGCGGGGATCGCGGCGCGGAACACCGGGTCGGAGAGATACTGCGCCAGGCCCTGCCCCTTCAGGAACGGCAGCGAGGCCTTGTCGAGGTCGCGCGGGCTCCAGCCGAGCAGCGTCGTGTCGAGCGTCACCACGATCGCCTCGCAGCCGCAGGCTTCGGCGCGGCCGACGAGCGACTGCACGAAGGCGTCGTCGCTCGACCAGTAGAGCTGGAACCAGCGAGGTGCCGCCCCCATCGCGGCCGCCGTCTTCTCCATCGCAACCGAGGCCTGATTGGAAAAGACGTAGCCGATCCCTTCGGCTGCCGCCGCTCGCGCCACCGCAAGATCGGCCTGCGGATGCACCATTTCGAGAACGCCGATCGGCGCGAGCAGAACGGGCGCGGCATGCCTGCGCCCGAACAGCTCGACCGACAGATCGCGCGTCGAGACGTCGTTCAGCACCCGCGGCACGAAGCGGTGGCGCTCGAAGGCGGCGCGGTTGGCGCGCATCGTGGATTCCATACCCGCGCCGCCAATGATGTAGGCGGCCGCGTCCGGGCTCATGGCCGCCGCGGCCTTCGCCTCCAGAGCATCGGGCGCCACCGGCACCAACGGCCTCGCCCCGCCCACGCCGGGCACGTAAATCTGCATCTGCCGCAAGCGGCCGGGCGACGGCGAAGTCATGGCTTCCCTCTGATCAGGACCGGCCTACTTCTTCCGCTCCATCCCCTCGCGGATCTCCTCCATCGCCTCCTTGATGCGGTCGCGCAGGATCTCGATCGTCTCGGTGGAAGATTTACGCACCACATCGGCCATCTCGCTGGCGTTCTTGACCGCGGTCTCGAACGAGCGCCTGGCGAAATCCGCCTGCTTGCTCATCAGCTCCTGCGGGCCGCCGGAGGCGCGGAAATCCTGCGCCATGTCGCTCACCTCGCGCAGCGTCTCCTCGAGGATGCGGCGCTGCTTCTCCATCAGGCTCGACGCACCCGCGGTCGCGGCCCTGGCGGTCTTCTCCAGCGTCTCCAGGTTCTTGCGGTGGTGCTCTATGATCTTGTCGACATCGACGCTCGGCATCTTCAGCTCCTCGCCGAAGCTCTTGAACATGTCGATGAACGACCCGTTCTCGGTCTTTTTCGCCATCTCGTCCTCCCGTCTCGCGGCCTCGCATGCCGTGCCGCGCCGGGCCAGATTAGGCCATGGCCGGGGAAGGTCAATTGCCGAAGATCAGCAGCTCGCCGACATGCAGCGCCAACCCCGCCAGTCCGCCCACCAGCATGCCGTTGAAGCGGATGAACTGCAGGTCGCGCCCGACATTGATCTCGATCAGCCGGGTGAGCTGGCCGAGGTCCCAGCCTTTCACCTGGTCGGCGATGAAGCGCGACACGCCGCTCTTCTGGCTCTCCACGAAGGAGGACAGCGCCACGACGAAGCCGGCGTTCATGTCGGCGCGGATCGCGGGGTCGGCCGCAAGCTGGCGGCCGACATCGACGAAGAGCGACGCCATGTGGCGGCGGATCATCGAGGTTTCGGAGCGGGCATCCTGTTCGATGAACGGCAGAAATCCCTGCCACATGTCCCCCGCAAGGTCGCGGAGTTCCGGCCGGGCGAGGAAGTCGCGCTTCAGCGTCTCGGCCCGCTTCGCATAGGCCTTCGACGTCCTGAGCTTCTCGACGAACCCTTCGACGAAGCGGTCGAATTCGGCCCGCATCGGATGGTCCGGATCGGTCTTCACCTCGTCCAGCAGCGCGCCGGCCGAAGCCACGATCTTCTTCAGGAGATAGGCGTCCGCCCGGAACAGCTTCGCCAGCGAGGGAAGCTCGTCTCGGATCCTGTCGCGCAGCGCGTCGAGCGCCTCCTGGTCGTTGAGGAAGCGCGCCAGCACCTTGACGATCTCGTCGAGCAGCCGCTGGTGCCGCCGCTCGTCGGTGAAGGCGGTCAACAGCTCCGCCGCCAGCGGCGCCACCTGCACCTTCTCGATCTGCTCGGTGACGCGCTGCGCCACGAACTCCCTCAGGCCAGAGCCCTCGATTGCCGTCACCGCCTGCGGCACGAGCCGCGCCACGAAGCGCGACAGGCTTGCCGCGCGCTCCGGCTCCGCCAGCCAGTCCGCCACCAGGGCGGCGAAGTCCACCTCGCGCAGCTTGCGGCTCACCGGTTCGGGCGCGAGGAAGTTCTGCTCGATGAAATGGCCGAGATTGTCGGCGATGCGCTCTTGGTTCGACGGGATGATGGCCGTGTGCGGGATCGGCAGGCCGAGCGGCCGCCGGAACAACGCCACGACCGCATACCAGTCGGCCAGCCCGCCGATCATCGCCGCCTCCGTGAAGGCCGCCACGAAGGCGAGTGCCGGAACCGACGCCTCGAAGCTGCGCGCCAAGAGGAACACGATCAGGCACAGCACGAGCATGCCCGTCGCGAGCGCCTTCATCCGCCGCAGCGCGGCCAGTTTCGCCGCGTCGGGCGCGGAGAGCGGAGGGGTGCTGGCGATGTCCTGCATGGAATGCGATCCGGCTCGTCCGCCGTGATCTAGGCGTCCGCGGCCATGCGCGCCACCCCTGCCCTGCGGCATGCGCTGCAATCACGGTATTTTTTGCAGTGCACACAAATCTTATGTTGCAATGCACAATGGCCGACCTATATGCCGGCTAAGCCTCGGGTCATGGTGAACGAGGCGAACCGTTGCTCCCGTTATGAGGATGGAGAAAATCATGGCCAAGGCCACCAACACCGCTTCCGTCGCCCAGGACGCCATGTCCGCGCTTTCCGAAGCCGTCGAAACCGTTCAGTCGAAAATGGAAGTTCCCGCCGCCGCGCGCGACTTCGTCAAGCGCATGGCAACCGACGCGCAGGAGCGCGCGGAAAACCTGCACGAAGACGTCAAGAGCGCCACGCATCGCGCCGAGACCTTCGCGACCTCGCTCGTCAGCGGCTATGCCGATTTCACGCGCGGCCTGGTCGAAGCCTCGCTCGCCAATGTCCGCCATGCGCTCGCCACGGTCGAGAAGGTCGCCTCCGCCAAGTCGCTCAACGAAGCGGCGCAGATCCAGGTCGAATATGTCCGCGACAGCGCCCGCTCGAACTTCGAGCGCGCCCGCGAAGCCGCCGAGGCCGCCCGCGTGGCTGCCGTTGACGGCGCCAAGACCATCCAGTCCGAGATTTCGGCCCTCTACACCAAGAAGGCTGCGTAAGCGTAGCGTCCCGCGTAAGTAGCGTCCGCATAACAAAAGCCCCGCCGGAGCGATCCGGCGGGGTTTTTCCATGTCAGTGTCGGCTGATCAGAAGTCCATGCCGCCGGCGGGCATGGCCGGCGCAGCTTCCTTCTTGGGCTTCTCAGCGACCATCGCTTCGGTGGTAACCAGCAGGCCGGCGACCGAGGCGGCGTCCTGAAGCGCAGTGCGCACCACCTTGGCCGGGTCGATCACACCTTGGCTGTAGAGATCGCCGAATTCGTTGGTCTGCGCATTCCAGCCCCAGCCGAACTCTGCCTTCTCCCGCAGTTTGCCGACCACGATAGACCCTTCGGCCCCGGCGTTCTCGGCGATCTGGCGCACCGGCGCCTCGATGGCGCGCCGCACGATCTCGACACCGTATTTCTGGTCGGTGTTGTCGACGTCGACGGCGTCCAGCACAGTTGCGGCACGCAGCAGAGCAACACCGCCGCCGGGCAGGATGCCTTCCTCGACGGCCGCACGGGTCGCATGCAGCGCGTCGTCCACGCGGTCCTTCTTCTCCTTGACCTCGACCTCGGTCGAGCCGCCGACACGGATCACCGCGACGCCGCCCGCGAGCTTGGCAAGGCGCTCCTGCAGCTTCTCTCGGTCATAGTCCGACGTCGTCTCCTCGATCTGGGCCTTGATCTGGGCGATGCGGCCCTGGATTTCTTCCCTGCGTCCGACGCCGTCGACGATGGTGGTGTTCTCCTTCTCGATCACGACCTTCTTGGCGCGGCCGAGCATCTGCAGCGTGACGTTCTCGAGCTTGATGCCGAGATCCTCGCTGATGGCGGTGCCGCCGGTCAGGATCGCGATGTCCTCCAGCATTGCCTTGCGACGGTCACCGAAGCCCGGCGCCTTGACGGCGGCGATCTTCAGGCCGCCGCGCAGCTTGTTGACGACGAGCGTCGCAAGTGCCTCGCCCTCCACGTCCTCGGCGATGATCAGCAGCGGCTTGCCCGACTGCACGACCGCCTCCAGCACGGGCAGCATCGCCTGCAGGTTCGACAGCTTCTTCTCATGGATCAGCACGTAGGGCTCCTCGAGCTCGACGCGCATCTTGTCCTGGTTGGTGACGAAATAGGGCGAGAGATATCCGCGGTCGAACTGCATGCCCTCGACGACCTCGAGTTCGGTCTCGGCGGTCTTGGCCTCCTCGACCGTGATCACCCCCTCGTTGCCGACCTTCTGCATCGCCTCCGCCAGGAAGCGGCCGATTTCGGCGTCGCCGTTGGCAGAAATTGTGCCGACCTGGGCGATCTCGTCGTTCTTCGTCACCTTGCGGGCATTTGCCTTCAGTTCGCCGACGATCGCGTCCACCGCCTTGTCGATGCCGCGCTTCAGGTCCATCGGGTTCATGCCGGAGGCGACCGCCTTCGCGCCTTCCTTGACGATGGCCTGGGCGAGCACGGTCGCGGTGGTGGTGCCGTCGCCGGCAAGGTCGTTGGTCTTCGAGGCCACTTCGCGCACCATCTGCGCGCCCATGTTCTCGAACTTGTCTTCCAGTTCGATCTCCTTGGCGACGGTCACGCCGTCCTTGGTGATGCGGGGCGCACCGAACGACTTGTCGATGACGACGTTGCGGCCCTTCGGACCGAGCGTCACCTTCACCGCATTGGCGAGGATGTCTACGCCGCGCAGCATCTTCTCGCGCGCCTCGCTGTGGAACTTCACTTCTTTGGCAGCCATTGGATCACTCCTTCGATAGGCAGCATTCGTTGACTGGTGGTGGCGAAGCCGTCAGGCGGCCTTCTTCAGTTCTGCGGTCTGCTCGATCACGCCCATCACGTCGCTCTCCTTCATGATGAGCAGGTCCTCGCCGCCGAGCCTGATCTCGGTGCCGGACCACTTGCCGAACAGGATGCGGTCGCCCACCTTCACATCGAGCTCGACCAGCTTCCCGCTCTCGTCGCGGGCGCCGGGGCCGACGGCGATCACCTCGCCTTCGCTCGGCTTTTCCTTGGCGGTGTCGGGGATGATGATGCCGCCGGCCGTCTTCTCCTCGGCTTCGATGCGGCGCACGACGATACGGTCGTGGAGGGGTCGGAACTTCATGACGTTCTCCTTCAAGGACAAACAGGTTTTGAAATTCCTCCGCGGCCGCCTCCGTAGCGGCGGACGCGGGGCAAGCGCGGCCCCGGGGGCACCGCGCGGACGATGATTTGGTTCTGGGATTTTTGCCTTTCAAGGGGCTCGCGAAAAATTTCCGGCGAGCCACGCAAACCGTTGTTCCGGCTGCGTGTTTGGCAGTGAAAGACCTATACGACCGCTCGGATGACGCTGCCTGTCGGCAGGTGCGTCGTGAACGACATGTGCATGCCGGTAAGGTCGATCGATCCGACCGTCTCGCCGTCTTCGAAGTGCAGATCTCGCATCGAACTTGCGCGCCAGGGACTTCATCGCCTGGTTGTTCGGATGCGTGGTGACGCGCAGGCTCTCATAGCCCAGCGCAAGCGCATGGCCGATCAGACGCTTGAACAGCTGGCTGCCGATACCCTTGTGCTGCAGGTGCCGTTCCACAGAGAAGGCGATCTCGCCGGTCGGCGGGTCGAGGTCGGGGCGCTCGTGCAGTTCGGCCGCACCATGCACCTCGCCGTTCTCGACATAGCCGATCACGGTGGCGCCCTGCGAGAAGCAGCGCGCGGCGTAGGAGGCGACAAAGACATCGTCCGTCATGCCGTTGAAGCGGTCGCGCCGGCTTTCCGGGTCGAGCCGCAGCAGGTGCTCGCGAAAATTCGCAAGGTCGGACGGCCGCAACTGGCGGATCTGTCCTGTGAGCCTGGGGTGCGAGTGCTTGTTCTTCATCATCGGCGCGATCCTCGTGGTGTTCCTCCCGCGAGTCATCGACGTGTTGTCGGAGCTGATATTGTGCAGCGCACAATAAAATTCAAGTGCGTATATATACTAGCCACGATTTCTCGCGGCGACGGAGCGTCAACGGAACGCCGCGCGAGACCCAAAGTTCTGTCACATGCTGGAAATTGACAAGCGGCCCGCACCGCGCGCATCCAGTCGGCATGACGAACACGACGCCTTTCCCCGCTCCCGGCCTGATCTGCAGCCTCGACGCCGTCGAGATCTCCCGGAAGATTCTGCGCCCGCGAACTTTCGTGCCGGGAGGTCGCCGAGGCGTTCCTCGACCGCATCGAGGCGGTCAACCCGGCGGTGAACGCAATCGTGTCGCTGCGCCCGCGCGCCGAGATCATTGCCGAGGCCGAGGCGGCCGACAGGCATCTGGCGGCAGGTGGAACGGCGGGACCGCTCTTCGGCCTGCCGATCGCGGTGAAGGACATTGCCGGCACCAAGGGGCTGCGGACCACCTACGGCTCGCGCATCTTCGCCGACTTCGTGCCTGAAGAAGACGATTTCTTCGTCGCCCGCATGCGCGCCGCCGGCGCCATCTTCATCGGCAAGACGAACGTGCCGGAATTCGGCTTCGGGTCGCAGACCTACAACGAGGTGTTCGGCCCGACCCGCAATGCCTTCGACCAGAACCTTACCTCGGGCGGATCGAGCGGAGGTGCCGCGGTGGCCACCGCGCTGCACATGGTTCCGCTCGCCGATGGCAGCGACATGGGCGGTTCGCTGCGCAATCCCGCTGCCTGGAACAACATTTACGGCTTCCGGCCCTCGCAGGGCCTCGTGCCCGGCGGGCCGGGCGGCGAGCTGTTCATTAGCCAGATGGGCGTCGAAGGCCCGATGGCCCGCAACGTCGCCGATCTCGCGCTGCTTCTCTCCGTGCAGGCCGGCTACGAGCCCGGCGCGCCGCTGTCGCTCGGCGGCGTCGACACCGACTTCCCCAAGCAATTGTCGCGCCCTTTCGAACGCGGCCGCATCGCCTGGCTGGGTGATCTCGGCGGGCACCTTGCGACCGAGGACGGCGTGCTGGCGCTCTGCGAGGCCGCACTTGGCGACTTCGAGCCGATCGGTCTTTCGGTCGAGCCGCATATCCCGGACGTCGATTTCGAGCGGATCTGGCAGGCCTTCATCACGCTGCGCCACGCGACCAGCGGCTGTGCGCTCAAGGTGCACTATGACGACCCCGCCCGCCGGCCGCTGCTCAAGCCCGAGGCGGTCTGGGAGATCGAGGGCGCGATCGATCTCATGGCCCCGGCCATTCATGCCGCCTCGGTCGTCCGCTCCGAGTGGTACAAGGCCGTGCTGCGCCTGTTCGAGCGCTATGACTTCCTCGCTCTGCCGACTGCGCAGGTCTTCCCCTTCAGCGTCGACACCCACTGGCCGGACGAGGTCGGCGGCCGGAAGATGGACAGCTACCATCGCTGGATGGAAGTGACGGCGCTCGCCACCATGGCCGGCTGCCCGGCGGCCAGCCTGCCGGCGGGCCTCGACGGGCGAGGACGCCCCATGGGGTTCCAGCTCATCGGCCCGCCGCGGCGCGACGCCGACGTGCTGCGCGCGGCCGCCGGTTACGAGGCAGCTACCGGCAGAGGCGGCGGCGTTCGATGGCAGACAAGTTAAGTTGAACTTTTTTGTCAGCTTATCTCAATCTAGTCTGGAATAATTCCAAAAAGGGGCGCATATAGACGTTAACCGGTGGCAAACCCGGAACGTCCAAGGAAAGCGATCCAATGCGCCTTACCCGTCAGACCAATTATGCCGTCCGCATTATGATGTATTGCGCGGCCAACAGCGGTCGGCTGAGCCGGATCCCCGAGATCGCGTCGGCGTATAACGTGTCGGAACTATTTCTTTTCAAGATCTTGCAGCCGCTTGTTGAAGCGCGCCTGGTGGAGACCGTCCGTGGCCGCAATGGCGGTGTGAGGCTGGCGCGCGCCGCCTCCGAGATCACCCTGTTCGACGTGGTGCGCGTCACGGAAGAGAACTTCGCCATGGCGGAGTGCTTCGAGAATGACGCTGTCGACTGCCCGCTGATCGATTCCTGCGCCCTCAACAGCGCGCTGCGCAAGGCGCTCGGCGCCTTCTTCGACGTTCTGGAGAGCTTCACCATCGAAGATCTCGTCAAGGATCGGACAGACGTCCGCCTGCTTCTCGGCATCCCCCAGCCCGCGCAGCCTGTCGCCGCGGCCTGAGAATTTCGACGGCATAAGTCACTATACGCGTCATCCAACAGACGAACGTCTTCCCGGACGCCGCAGGCGATCCGGGACCCATTCTTCTAGGAGGATTGGCGCTGTTCTGATTCCGCCTCTGACGCCGTTTTGTTTCGGCGAAAAGCCGCGCTTCAATCGCGCATGCCAATGGATACCGCATGGCCTTCGGCCTCCGGCATGACGAACGTTTTTCTACAGCGTCGCCGACTGGGGCAGCACGAACGGCGCGCCCGCGGCCGGCGTGATCCCGACACGCAGGCCGCATTCGAACACCCGGCTGATCCGTTCGTCCACCAGCACCTCCGACGGGCTTCCGACCGCCTCCGCCCTGCCCCGGTGCATCATCACGATCCGGTCGGCGAACATCGCCGTCAGGTTGAGGTCGTGCAGGATGGCGATCACGCCGCCGCCGGCTTTGGCAAAGTCCCGCGCGATGCCCATGATGACCAGCTGGTGCTTGATGTCGAGGCTCGACACCGGCTCGTCGAGCAGCAGGAAGCGCGGCTGGCCGTCGAGCACCGGCTGCCAGACCTGGCACAGCACGCGGGCAAGCTGCACGCGCTGCTGCTCGCCGCCCGAGAGTTCCTGGTAGAACCGCCCGGCGAAGCCCGCCAGGTCGACACGCTCCAGCGCCTCCTCGGCCAACAGCTCCAATGCCGATCCGCTTACGCCGGAACGCCCGCTCGTCAGGCCGAGCCTTACGATTTCAAGCACGGTGAAGGGAAACGACAGCGTCGTTGCCTGCGGCAGCACCGCGCGGAAGCCCGCCGTTTCCCACAGCTTCATGGTCCGCAATTCCCGGCCGGCGAGCTTGATCGAGCCGTGATAGGCCCACTCGCCCGAGATCGCCTTCAGCAGCGTCGTCTTGCCGGACCCGTTCGGCCCGACGATCGCCGTCACCTCGCCCGCCTGCGCTGCGAACGAGACGTCCGAGACGATTCGCTTCGTTCCGATGTCGACCGAAACCGTGCTGAGCTCGATCATGCCGGGTCTCACAGGTCTATGACGCCGCGCTTGCGCAGCAGGATCCAGAGGAAGAACGGCGCGCCGACGGCGGCCGTGACGATGCCGATCGGCAGTTCGGCGGGCGCCACGATGGTGCGGCTGACCGAATCCGCCAGAAGCAGCAGGCTCGCGCCCAGAAGGGCCGCGGCTGGAAGCAGGTAGCGGTTGTCCGGGCCGATCACCAGCCGCAGCAGGTGCGGCACCACGATGCCGACGAAGCCGATGCCGCCCGAAACCGCGACCGACGCGCCCACCGCGCCCGCCACCGTGACGATCGCAACCGACTTCACCCGCTGGACGGGAATGCCGAGATGGTTGGCGGTCGACTCGCCAAGCGACAGCGCATTCAGCCCCCGTGCCAGGAACGGTGCTGCGACGAGTGCCACGGCGATGATCGGGCCGGCGGCCGCGATCTTGATCCAGGTCGCGCCGGCGAGCGAGCCGAGGCCCCAGAAGGTCAGGTCGCGCAGCTGCCGGTCGTCCGCCATATAGACCAGCAGGCCCGACAGCGCGCCGGCCATGGCGCCCAGCGCAATGCCGGCGAGCAGCATGGTCGCGACCGACGTCTGGCCGCGCCGCGTCGCGACGCGATAGAGCACCAGCGTCGTCAGCAGGCCGCCGAAGAACGCCGCCAGCGGCAGCGAATAGATGCCGAGCAGCGCGGTCAGCGGCGCAAGCGCGGTGCCGCCGAGCACGATGATCGAGATCGCGCCCAACCCCGCGCCGGCGGATACGCCGACGAGGCCCGGGTCGGCGAGCGGATTGCGGAACAGGCCCTGCATCACCGCGCCGGACACGGCGAGCGCTGCGCCGATCAGCACGCCGAGCACGGCGCGCGGCAGCCTGATGTCCATGACGATGATGCGGTCGCGCGCCGACATCGCACCTTCCGCGCCGATCCCCAGCAGCTCGCCGAGCACCGCCACCGCGGACGCGTCCGAGGCGCCGGAGGCGAGGCTGAAAAGAAAAGCCGCGCCAAGCGCGACGGCGAGGACGACGATTGCGATCCGGGCCCGCTGGCGCCGGTCGCCCTCAGATGAGGGCTTCCGGACCGCGGCCGGCATGTCTGATACTTTTTGCAGCACCGGCCCTACTCAGTTGAGGACGCGGTCGCCGTAGAGCGCCTTGGCGAGATCGCGCGCGGCAGCCGCCGTCCGGGGGCCGAAGCCGAGGAGATAGGCGCCGTCCATGCGCACGATGGCGTCGTTCTGCACAGCCGGCGTCTGCGACAGAGCGGGATGCGCCTTGATGTCGGCATTCGCCGCCGAATGGTCGCCGCCCCTGTCCATCATCAGGATCAGGTCGGGCTTGGCGGTGACGATCGCCTCGTCGGTCAGCGCCTTGTAGCCCGGGAATTCCGAGATCACGTTGACGCCGCCGGCCATCCTGATGATGCCGTCGGCCGCGGTGTCCGTTCCCGACGCCAGCGCCTTGCCGCCCTGCATCGACAGGATGAACAGGACACGCTTGCGCTCGGAAATTCCGGCCGTCGCAGCGATCGCCGCGTCGATGTCGGCCTTCACCTCGGCCGACAGCTTCGCCGCCTTGTCCTCGACGCCGAGCGCGGTTCCGACCACGCGGATCTTTTCCAGGATGCCGGCCTCGTCGAACTTCTCAGGCACGGTGGCGAAGGGAACGCTCGCCTTCTTCAAGACCTCGATCGCCTCCGGCGGGCCGCTGCCCTCGAGCGTGATAATCGCGTCCGGATTGATGCCGAGCACGTTTTCGGGCGAGATCGCGCGCATGTAGCCGATGTCCGGCAGGGCGAGTGCGGCCGGCGGATAGAGGCCGGTGGAATCGCGTGCGATCAGCCGACCCTCCTCGCCCAGCGCATAGACGATCTCGGTGACGGAGCCGCCGATCGAGACGATGCGCTTGGCCTTCGCCACGGCAGCGATGTCCTCGGCCGAATGTGCCTTGGGCGTCGGGGCAGCGAGGGCCGCGAGCGTCAGCGCGACGGCCGCCGCCCACATGGCCGCGCGGCGCGTCCGCGCGTTGGGAAGAAAGAGGGTCATGGGCATTCTCTCCTCAGGCTGCGGTCGAGCGCGGGCCGCGCGGCAGGTTCTCGACCAAGCCGCGCCAGTCGTCGCGCTCGAACGCGCCTTCCTTGCGCTTGCCGAAGAACTGGATGATCAGCTGGCCGGCCGCGTCATATGCTTCCAGCGACGTCACATGGCCTTCGCTTGCCGGCTTGCGCACCGCCCAGACCTCGCGGATGTGGTCGAGCCGCAGGTGCAGGTGGAAGGTCTCGTCGAGCACGTTGATCCACGGGCCCATCGGCTTGATCTCTTTCACCGGCCCGCTGTGGATCTGGATGCAGCCGCGGTTGCCGACGAAGCACATGATCGGGATCTCCTCGTTGGCCGAGATCCGCATCATCGCCGCGACCGAATCGTGATCGACCGGCCAGGCATATTCCTCACCGACGAGATGCACCGCCTGCTGGCGGGTGAGCTTCAAGTCGCGCAGGATCGACATGAACTGGTGCACGTCGGTCATCGACGACCAGCGCGCGCGCAAGTCCTCGACATCGACGGACGGATTGACAGCCGGCGCGATCGAGGTCACCGGCGCGACGACACGCAGCGTCTGCTCCTGCTCGGGATGGATCAGGGTCGCGACCAGCTTTTCGTAAGCCTCGACGTTCGAGGCCGCGCGCAGGTGCACCTTGTGCACGGCCTCGCCGCTGGCGCTGAAGAACTGGAGGCTGCGCCGCACGGTGCCGTCCTCGTCGGTCTTCGACACGGCATAGCCATGCGCCCACACCTTCGGGAAGATGCGCAGGTCGATCTGCTCGCCGAGCGTCATGGCGGCGTGCTCGCCGAGCACGACCTTGTCGTAGACGCCGATCTTCTCGTGCACGGCGCTCTCGTTGCGGGTGAGCGCCATCACCTCGCCCAGTGCCTCCATGCCGGTCAGGAAGGCGTCGACGTCCGGGCGGATCCGCCTGGTCCCCTCGCCCACCCAGGCGGCCACGAACTCGGCCTCGGAAATGCCGAGCTGACCGGCGAGGTCGCGCTCGCGCATCTTGGGGTTTTCGGCGCGCGCACGGCGGATTGCGTCGGGCGTGGGTCGGTCTGCACTCATAAGTCTGGTCCCGTCCTGGCTGTCTGTGTGGCTACTTGTTTAGGATCAGCTTGCCCTGCCGCGTGATCTTGAGGCGGTAGAGCGCACCATGATGTTCGATGCCGATCTCGTGCTCGCCCCGGAACAGGGTCGCGCTGTCGACACGGCGCGCCGGAACGGGAGCAACCGGCCGGGCGAGGCCTTCGCGCCGCAGCAGCGAACGGTCGGCGTCTGTGGAATGATCGAAGGTAAATCTCGTGTTCACGGTGGCGGCCCCTTCATCGCGCCTTGCTCGCTTGGCTGGCTCGGCGACATCGTGATATGGATTGTTGACACTGCTTATCAGCTTTATTAGGGAGTGCAATACCGGAGTAAACGAGTCAAGTTTAAATTCGGGATCAGATATGAAGCGAGCCAGCCTTTGGGCCAGCCAGCATGACCATAACGTGTCAGGAGCAGGACTATGGGGCTGGTGGGACGAAACAGGGCGCTGCTATGCGGCACCGCCCTCGCGATCTTCGCGAATGTGGGAATGGTTCAGGCGCAGGAAGACGCCACGACGGAACAGGTGACGACTGAAAGCCAGAAGAAAGGCCGCGTCACCCAACTCCAGCGCCTGGTGCTGGGCGCCGGCCAGGAAAAAGTCGCGATCGATACGCCGCAGGCGGTGAGCGTTCTTGAGCAGGAAGACATCGACTCCGCGCAGCCCTCCAGCGTCGCGGACGTGATCCGCAAGATACCGGGCGTCAACGTCACCGGTTCGGACCGCGTGCTCGGCCAGTCCTTCAATATCCGCGGCGTCGGCGCGCCGGAAAACTCCGGCGACCAGGGCCGCATCATCGTCAATGTCGACGGCGTGCAGAAATTCTACGAGCAGTACCGCCTGGGTTCATTCTTCTCCGACCCGGAACTGTTCAAGCGCGTCGAGGTCCTGCGTGGCCCGGCGTCGTCGACACTCTACGGCTCCGGCGCGCTCGGCGGCGTGGTCAACTTCACCACCAAGGACGCCTCAGACTTCATTGCCGAGGGCGAGCGTGGCGCGCTGAAGCTGAAGTCCACGCTGGAGAGCAACGGCAAGGGAGTTCTCGGCTCCGCGACGCTTGCCCAGCGCATGGGCGAGAACGCCGAATTCCTGCTGATGGGCAACTGGCGCCAGGCCGACGTCTACGAATCAGGCAATGGAAGCGAGATCATCGGCACCAATTTCCGTGCCTGGTCTGGCCTGGCGAAGGGCACCTTCAAGGTTGGCGACGAGGGCACGCTCCGCCTCTCCTACCAGCGTTGGGATTCCGATCTCGACGACCAGCAGCTCTCGCAGACGTCGACTGCCACGTTCTTCGGTCTGGTGGACCGTCATGTCGTCGATCAGACGGCGATCGCCTCGTATGAGAACCCCTTCTCGGACAACGACATGCTCGACGTGAAGGTGGCGCTGTCCTACTCCGACACGAACAACAAGCAGCGCGACGCTGACCTGCGGATGGCCTGTAGCCCCGGATCGTTCGCCGTCGTTTGCGACTCTGACTACGCCTACAAGACTGTGCAGTTCAACGCGCAGAACACGATGGAGTGGCGCGGCGCGAGCTGGGAGAACTACCTCACGTACGGCACCCAGATCGCGCATCAGTCGCGTGTTGCGTCCGTTTATCAAAACGACGGAACTCCGATGGATCTTCAGTTCCATCCCGAAGGAACCGACCTCAAGGCTGGTCTCTTCGTGCAGAACGAGTTCATCTGGAATGACCGCCTCACGCTCATCCCGGGCGTCCGTCTCGACTGGCATGAACTGACGCCGGAAGACGCGGTCTCTGGTTCCGATTCTGTTCACAGACACGGCGATTTCGCCGAAGCTTGCGGCACACTACAAGTTGAACGACACGATTGCCGTCTTCGGCTCGATCGCGCACACCGAGCGCTTCCCGACGATCGACGAAGTGTTCTCGACGAGCGGGTCGAGTGCAACCTTCCTTCCGAGCCTTGATCTTAAGAAGGAGTTTTCCACCAACTATGAGGCGGGCTTTGCCCTGTCCGGTTACGACATGCTTCAGGCAGGCGACGCCGGTCAGCTCAAGTTCACCGGTTTCTACAACGACGTGACTGACCTGATCGCATTCAATCCGGAGCTCGTCGCTGGCGATAACCCCGATCTTCAGGGATTTGTTAATTTCGACAGCGCTGAAATCTACGGCTTCGAAATCGAGACGGCCTATGATTCAGACTACGTATTCGCGAACGCGGCGTATACGTACACGGTGGGTCACAATCTGTCGGCTACCCGCACCGAAGAGTATCTGACCTCCGTTGCACCGCATGAATTGAAGCTCACACTCGGGGGCAAGGTTCCGCAGCATGACGTTCGCTTTGGTTGGAACGCGCGTTTCGTGGCAGGGCCGATGGCAGACTTCCGTAATAGCGACGTCCCTCCGAGCACAAATACTACGCGTTACTCTACAGCCTTCGACGTCCACGACATCTTCCTCTCCTGGACTCCGAAGGAAGGTGCTGCGCGCGGTTGGGAGGTCCAGGCGGGCATAGATAACGTCTTCAACCGCCCGTACAAGGAGTTCCTCATGAACGATCCGGCCAAGGGCCGTACGTTCAAGCTCTCCCTGTCCAAGCAAATCGGCTGGTGATCATGCGCCTTGCGGCATCCCTCCTCGTATTGACCTCCCTGGTCGCGATGCCGCTCGCTCCGGCGGCGGCGCAAAGCGCCTCGCCGGAGCAGCATGTCTCCCTCGATCTCAATGCCCTGCAGCCGTCGGAAGGCGGCTGCAGGCTGACCTTCGTGGTGGCGAACAACCTCGCCACCCCGGTCGATCGCGCGGCTTTCGAGATGGCGCTGTTCGACAAGGCCGGCGTGGTCGACCGCCTCACCGTGCTCGACTTCAAGTCGCTGCCGGCCGGCAAGACCAAGGTGAGCCGGTTCGACCTCAAGGGCGTGGACTGCGCCAATGTCAGCCGCGTGCTGATCAACGACGCCACGGAATGCACAGGCGCGGGCACCGCCCCCGACGCCTGCCTCGCCGCGCTGAGGACCCAGTCCACCTCGGGCATCTCCTTCGGGCGGTAGATTCAATGTCGGTCCAGCCCGCACCATCGCTGCCGCGATCTCCGGTCCCGCTTCGGCAGGCGGCACGGCGTGCGCGGCTTGACCCGCCGAACGCGTTCCAGGCGCCGCATCATGTCTTCCTGCGCGAACCTCAGCGCCCGGCCTGGATCGAGACCGAAAATCCCGACCTTGCGCCGCTGCCGGTCGCGCCGCTTGCCGAGACAGCCGTCGCTTCGCGCGCGCCGCGCAAGTGGATGACGGTGCTACTTGCCTCTGTCGCGCTCCACGCCGCCATCGCCGGCTTCTTCCTGCTGCGCGGCGAGGACGAGGGTGTGCAGATCGCCGGCTCGCAGGAGGCGGGTGTCGCGATGTATGGCAATTCCGATGCCGACATGACGCCGGAGGGCGAGGAAGACGCCACCAACGTCTCCATCATCACCATGACGCCGGCAAAACCTGTCGAGACCGTCGACGCCTCCGAGGTCGAGCCGGTCGAAGCGGTGCAGCCGGTCGAGGAGACGGTGAGTCCCGTCGAGGAAAGCGCCACCGAACGGATCGCCGAGCTGGCCGAGCCGCCGCGCGTTGAACCGGTGCCGGCCGATGCCGCGACCGCCGCGCCCTCCCCGGTGCAGCAGCAGGTGCTGGCCGTCGACACGGCCGAGATCGTGCCCGACGAGGAGGCCGTCGCCCCCGTCGTGCCCCAGGCGGCCGCCCTGCCTCCCCCCGACGACGTGGTCGAGGTGCCTGAGGAGCCGGCCGTGGCCGAAACGTCCGAGCCGGAAAAGCCCGAACCTGCCCCGTCGCCGAAGGTGCCGGAAGCAAAGCGGAAGCCGGCCGAGAAACCGAAGGCGGAGAAGCCGGCAAAGAAGGCCGAGGCCAAGCCGGCGGATAAGCAACCCGCCAAGGCCGACGCTCCGGCCAAAAAGGCCGAGAAGAAGTCAACGGCGGGTGCGGGCGGCAAGAACAAGGCCGATGGCAGGAAGGGTGTCGCCGACGGCGAGGCGAGCGGAACCCGCGCCGACAACGCCGGCAAGGGCAAGGCGTCGGCCGCTGGCAATTCCGCGGTCACCAACTATCCTGGCAAGGTCAGGCAGAAGATCAGCCGCGCCGTCGCGCGTATCTCGCGCAGGGATCGCGCCGGCGCTGAGCGCGACGTGACGGTGGCGTTCACGGTCACCGCCAGCGGCGGGCTGGGCAGCCTCGGCATAGCCCGCAGCTCCGGCTCGGCCTCACTCGATCAGGCCGCGCTTGCTGCGGTGCGCCGTGCAGCCCCCTTCCCTGCCATTCCTGACGGCGCCGGACGCAGCAGCTGGCAGTTCACGATTCCGCTCGGCCTGGCGCGGTAGAGAGGAAATGACCATGAACCTCCTGCGCCTCCACGAGCTCGCCAGCGCCTTCGGCGATGGCCTCCACCCCGATCTCCTCCGCCTGTTCGAGGAACGCGCGCGCCTCGAGGCCGACCCGCAGGTCGTGCGCCTGGCCGATCATGGCGTGCCGGAGCAGGCAGGCCCTTCCCCGTCGGGTCGCCCCGGCCTATTTGTCCCCGGCAACGTTCTAAGCGTCATCGGCCGCGCAGCGGAGGAAAAGCTGCCCGACCGCGACTCCCGCAGCCTGAAAGGAACCCGTTGATGTATATCGCCATGAATCGCTTCAAGGTCGTTCGCGGCTCGGAGGAGGGCTTCGAGAACGTCTGGAAGGGGCGCGATTCGAACCTGCACGAGATGAAGGGTTTCAAGCAGTTCCATCTGCTGAAAGGGCCGGTCAACGAGGCCGAAGGCTACACGCTCTACGCCTCGCACACCGTGTGGGACAGCTTCGACGATTTCAGCGCCTGGACCAAATCCGAACAGTTCCGCGCCTCGCACCGCAATGCCGGCACGACCAAACCCAGCTATCTCGGCCACCCGACCTTCGAAGGTTTCTCGATCGTCGAAGGCGCGTAAGCGCAGCCGCCCGCCGAGCAGTCACGCCCCGGCGCGCCCTCCACCGCCTTCGGCGGTCCCTTGCCGGGACGAGCCGTCCGTCTCGCCCGCCCCGCGCAACGCCCACCCTACGCGACCGTCATCCCGGCGACCGGAGGTCAGCCGGGACCCATTCCTCTCTCCGGTTATACGCCGAAACACCCCACGGTCGCAGAACAGGGTAGCGCCGACCCGCCAAGGTTAATCGATCCCGGCTGACCTCCGGTCGCCGGGATGACGTCGCGCGAAGGGGCGAGCGCCGACTTGGGAAAGCCTCGGCGGTCGGTTCCGGTACATCCATTCGATGGACCAATTTCCGCCTGTTCTCCGCTAACCCCTTGTTCCTGCTGACGCGCAAATCTTTTCCATCCACCCTCTTCCAGCATGCACCACACTGTGCCCAGTCAAACGGGAGCCGGCGATGGGCTGGAGGGCGAAGGCGGGGAGGGAACAGGCGTTAAAGGCGAGGATCGTCATGCGCCTGTTCTCGATCGCCGACATGGCCGAACAGGCTGCCAGCCGCTCGTTCTGGGTCCGCTGGTGCGTGCTGTGGGCCGCCTGGCAGGCCAATGCGCTGCTCAGGGGCTATGTCGAGGGCTCGCTTCGGAGCTCCGCACGCGGAACCTGGACGCCCGTCCCGATGCCGGCCGGCTTCGGCAGCAATCCCTTCGATGCCGAGGACATCGCCGATTCACTCAGGGCGTTTGGGCTCTACATGCAGGCCATCGCGGCGCAGCTGCTGCATCTCTCGTTCCTGCATCGGGGTCAGGCCTCCGATGAGGCCGGCAATGAGGGCGCCGCGATCCATGGCCTGAGCGCGCTCATCGAGAGGCGCGCCATAGCCGTCGTTCCGGTCGAACTCCATGACACATCCTGAAGGTGCGCCTGTCGTGCCCCTTCTCGCAGTGGTCAATACATATGAGATCGGCCTTCCCTCACACGGGGAGGACAATCGCGCGCGCCCGTCATTCCGGGTCCGCGCAGCGAACCCGGAATCCAGAGCGTCGGGCAAGCAAGCAGTTCGACTGTCGCGACCACGTCAGAGCGCAGATCAGGATAGCGAGGGAGCTGCCCAGCTTCCGCAAGCTTGCGCCATGCCATCATCCGCCCTTCGGGCACCTTCTCCATGAACGGGAAGAAGGAGGCGCGCCTCAGCTTGCCGCTAACAGGCTCGCATTGCCGCCGGCGGCGGTGGTGTCGACGCAGACCGAGCGCTCGTGGGCATAGGCGGCCGGGTGGATCGTCTCCGCGATCAGCGGCACGATCGGGCCGGGCTTCTCGGCAAGTATGCGCCTGATCTCCCGCGCGGTCGCTCCGGCGCGCGAATAGGCCACCGCGTCGACCGTTGTCGCGGCGAGTTCCCCCTGCATAAGCGTCCCGTCCAGCACGTCGAGCGGCAGGCCCTTGCCGATAAGCGGCTGGAGCGCTGCCGCGGCCCTCGGCGCCACGGCGACCACCGAATTGCCGGCAGCGAGCGCCTGCACCGTCTGCGCCAGCAGCGTGTCCGCGTCGGGTCCCAGGCACAGCACCTTGCCGCGCGGCACCAGCGTCAGCGTGTTCGATTCGCCCGTCGGTCCCGGCAGGTCGACCGGGCCGAACTCGGTCGCGGCGGCGGCCGCGATCGCCTCGCCCGCCTTGCCGCGCAGGTGTTTGCGCAGCACCGCGATCCGGTCCGTCCGCGTCGACCAGTTGTCCATCCGCGCATCGGGGAAGCGGCGCGGCAGCGCCACTGCCGCGGCCTGGCCGACGTCGCCCGTGGCCACCGCCGAGGTGCGGAAGCGGCGCAGGTAATGCGGTCCGCCGGCCTTGGGGCCCGTGCCCGACAAGCCCTCGCCGCCGAAGGGCTGCGAGCCCACCACCGCGCCGATCTGGTTGCGGTTGACGTAGACGTTGCCGGCATGGATGCGGTCGATGACCCGCTGCACGCGCGCCTCGATACGGGTATGCAGGCCGAAAGTCAGGCCGTAGCCCTTGCCGTTGATGTTCGCCACCACGAGGTCGAGCTCCTCCGGCTCGAAGGTCGCGACGTGCAGCACCGGGCCGAACACCTCGCGCTCCATCTCGGCGATGCCGTCGACGCGGAAGATGTGCGGCGGCACGAACAGCCCCTCGCCCGGCGCGTCGAGCTTTGCGACCAGCCGCCCCTTCGCCGCCATCGCCTTGCAATAGGCCGAGATCGTGTCGCGCGCCTCGACATCGATCACCGGCCCAACATCGGTCGGATAGAGCCAGGGATCGCCGACAACCAGCGCCTTCATCGCGCCGGTCAGCATCTCCAGCACCTTGTCCTCGACGTCCGACTGCACATAGAGGATGCGCAGCGCCGAGCAACGCTGGCCTGCACTCTGGAAGGCCGAGGCCAGGATGTCGCGCACCGCCTGCTCGGGGAGTGCGGTCGAATCGACCACCATTGCGTTCAACCCGCCGGTCTCGGCGATCAGCATCGCGTCTGGCGCCGCCGTCTCGGCCAGCTGCCGCTCGATGATCCGGGCAACCTCGGTCGAGCCGGTGAAGCAGACGCCGGCAATGCGCGGGTCGGCCGTCAGCGGCGCGCCGACCGACGGGCCGTCGCCCGGCAGAAGCTGCAGCGCGTCTTCCGGCACCCCCGCCTCGTGCAGCAGCGCGACCGCCCGCGCGGCGATCAGCGGCGTCTGCTCGGCGGGCTTGGCGATCACCGCATTGCCTGTGACGAGCGCCGCCGCCACCTGGCCGGTGAAGATCGCCAGCGGAAAATTCCACGGCGAGATGCAGGCGATCACGCCGCGCGCGGAAGTCCCCACCTCCGCCTTCGCGGCCTCCGCCGCGTAGTAGCGCAGGAAGTCGACCGCCTCGCGCAGTTCCGCCACGCCGTCGGCGAGCGTCTTGCCCGCCTCGCGGGTGCACAGCGCCAGGAACTCGGCCTCGTGCGCCTCGTAGAGATCGGCGGCGCGCAGCAGCGTCGCCGACCGTTCCGCCGCCGGCGTTGCCGCCCAGGCCGGAAACGCCTCGACCGCGCGGCCGACGGCGGCCTTCACTGCCTCCGCGCCCGCTTCGCGCACGGTGCCGACGATGTCGTTCGGCTTCGCAGGGTTGACGATCGGCCGCTCGCGTCCCGCGCCGCCCGCCGTCCAGCGGTTCTTGTCGGAAAACTGTCCACGCCCGGCATGGATGTCCGACAATGCGATCGGGTCGTTGAGGTCGTGTCCGATGGAGTTCTGGCGGGCAGGAAGGAAGATCTCGGACGGGAAAGGAATGAGCGGATTATGCGCGCTGCCCTGGTTCTCCACGATCTCGAACGGATCGCGCGCGATTGTCTCGGCGCTCACCTCCTCGTCGACGATCTGGTGCACGAAGGACGAGTTGGCGCCGTTCTCCAGCAGGCGCCGCACCAGATAGGCGAGCAGGTCCTGGTGCGCGCCCACCGGCGCATAGATGCGGCAGCGCGTGCCTTCGCTCGCGCGCACCGCCTCGTGCAGCGCCTCGCCCATGCCGTGCAGGCGCTGGAACTCGAAGGCCGACTTGTCCTCGGCCATCGCCAGGATCGCGGCCACCGTATGCGCATTGTGCGTGGCGAACTGCGGGTAGATGCGGTCGGTCATGCCGATCAGCTTCTTGGCGCAGGCGATGTAGGAGACGTCGGTATTGGCCTTGCGGGTAAACACCGGATAGCCGGCGAGCCCCAGCGTCTGCGCCCGTTTGATCTCCGTGTCCCAGTAGGCGCCCTTGACCAGCCGGACCATGATGCGCCGGTCGAGCCGCTTCGACAGCGCGTAGAGCCAGTCGATGACATGCGGCGCGCGCCGGCCATAGGCCTGCACCACGACGCCGAAGCCGTCCCAGTCGGTCAGTTCCGGATCGGCCAGCACGCGTTCGATGACGTCGAGCGACAGGTCGAGCCGGTCCGCCTCCTCGGCGTCGATGTTGAGGCCCATGCGGGCATGGCGGGCGGCAACGCACAGCGACAAGAGCCGCTCGGTCATCACCGGCAGCATCGTCTCGCGCTGCGCCTGCTCATAGCGCGGATGCAGCGCCGACAGCTTGACCGAGATGCCGGAATTGTAGCGGATGTTGGTGCCGCTCGAGCCGCTGTTGAGCGAGGAAATCGCGTCGGCATAGGCGTGAAGATAGCGCAGCGCGTCGGCTTCCGTCCGCGCGGCCTCGCCCAGCATGTCGAACGAATAGAGATAGCCCTTCTTTGTGTAGGATTTGCCGCGGCGCACCGCCTCCTCGATGGTGCGGCCGAGCACGAACTGCTCGCCCATCTCGCGCATCGCCGCCGACACGGCGGTGCGGATGACCGGTTCGCCCAGCCGGCGCACCATGCCGCGCAGCGTCCGCTCGATGCCGCCCTCGCCCTCGTCCAGCACGCGGCCTGTCAGAGCCAGCGCCCAGGTCGAGGCGTTGACGAAGATCGAGCTCGATTCGCCCGAATGCGCCGACCAGTCGTGCGGCGCGATCTTGTCCTGAATCAGATCGTCCATCGTCTCGGCGTCCGGCACGCGCAGCAACGCCTCGGCCAGGCACATCAGCGCCACGCCCTCCTTGGTGGAGAGGCCGTATTCCGACAGAAACACTTCCATCAGCTTCGGATCGGCCGAGGCGCGCACCGCCTCCACCAGCTTGACCGCGCGGGCGGAAATCGCCGCCCGTTGCTCCCGGCTCAGTGCCGCTCCCTCGACCAGCGCCGTCAGCGCCGCGTCCTCCTCGACGAGATAGTTTTCGCGCAAGGTGTCGCGGATGGATGCGAGCGTCGGCATCGATGGTCAGGCCCCGGATGGAATGAACGCGCGAGGATAGCATGGCGCAAAACCCGCGCCGGTCCAAACATCTTGACGCGGCAGGCCGAACGCACTGATCTTGTGGCCTGTCCCGCTATGAATGAGCACCAAGCATGGAAACGACAGACCATCTGGACCGCATCGATCGCAACATCATCGCCGCGCTTTCGGCGGACGGGCGTCTCTCCATGGCCGCGCTCGGCGCCAAGGTCGGCCTATCGAAGACGCCGGTGCAGGCGCGGGTGCGAAAACTCGAGGAGAGCGGCTACATCCGCGGCTACCAGGCGATCGTCGACCGCGAGAAGATGGGCGAAGGCCATGTCGCCTTCGTGCAGGTCAAGCTGTCGGACACCCGTTCTGACGCGCTCGATGCCTTCAACCGCGCGGTCCGCCTCGTGCCGGAGATCGAGCAGTGCCACATGATCGCGGCCAACTTCGACTACCTGCTCAAGGTGCGCACCCGCGACATCGGCGCCTACCGGCGGGTGCTGGGCGAGCGCATCTCCGCTCTGCCCCACGTGGCGCAGACCTCGACCTATGTCGCGATGGAGACGGTGAAGGACCGCTGAGTATTCACGCGAAGTGGTTGAACGCCCAGATGACGCCCGATCCGTGGATGAAGATCACGGCCACGAGGGCTGCGGCAAGTGCTGCCCTGCCGCGCCGATCGAGCGGCACTAGCGCATGGCGCGGCTTCACCGCGTCGCCCGACGTCATCAGGCTCAGCGCCGCGAAGACACCGCCCGAGACGAGTACGATCGCCGGCGAGAACCCCGCCAGCCAGCCCACCCCGAGAAACAGGCCGAGCAAAGCGAAGGAACTCGCCGCGAGCGCCGGGCCCGGCGGGCAGATCTGCCGCAGCACCTGGCCACCGTCGAACTTCCACACGGGCACCAGGTTGGCGAGGTTGAACAGGGCGATGCAGCCAACGAGCGCGGCCATGAAGTTGCCGCCGTGCACATTGCCGCTCGCCGCCGCGAACACGCCCGCCTGCACCAGCGGCGGCACGAGGAAAGCGGAAAAGCCCGCGCCCATCAGCGCCACGAAGGCGACCTCGAAATGGCTGTTGTGCGGCCGGCCGCCGATGGCGATGCCGCCCAGCAGCGGGATGAAGATCATCCGCGTGCGCCGGTGGCCGGCGACGCGGAAGGCGGCCATGTGGCCGAGCTCGTGTAGGGCCACCACCACGGTAATCATCACCGCGAAGGCCAGCCCGCCGACCGTGAAGCCGGTCAGCGACCACAGTATCATCACCGAGGCCGCCGCCATCGCGACCTGCGTCAGCGGGTGCTCGAACATGCCGCCGCGGCGATACTCGCCCGTCTCTGCCCAGCGCTTCAGCTTGGCCATCATGCGGCGCAGCGCAAAGTAGCGGAAGACGAGGAACGCAGCGCCCCGGTACGAATCGGTCTGGCAAATCGTCAGGCGGACGCCCTCGCCCTCCGGTTCGAGCGCGACCTGTTGCGAAAACGTCGCCCAGAAGCCGGCATCGAGCGAACTGTCCTCCACGACGCGCATCGCAAAGGACCGGCCCGGAACCACGTCCGAAAGCTCCGCGACGCGGTCGATCGGCTGGCCGTCGCGCCCTTCCCAGTCGGTGACGAGGCGGGCCCGCCCGGGCTGCCCCTCGACTGGCTCGGCCGAGACGATCTCGCCGGACCAACCGGCCTCCCCGCCCAGCGGATAGACCGCGTTCCACACCCGCGCGGCGGGAGCCTTGATGCGCAAACTCCGGCTGATCGTGCGGATGCCAAGCGGTGCCGCGATCAGCAGGAAGATCAGCCCGAGATTGACGACGATCAGCGCCGTGGCCGTCCAGCCTGCCATCGAATGCATCCCTGTTTCGGCGGGACGCTACGGCAAGATGTGGAAGAAACGTTTAAGCGCGAGCGCCGCGCCGGCGGCGATCACGCAGCTTTGAAGCGGGAATCAGAATGCGCCGATCCACATGGCGAGCGAGACGAGAAAGGTGCTGACGGAAACCAGCGCGACGACGTCCTGGATCATGTCGGTCATGGAAGATTCTCCTAAAAACTGGTTATGTTTTTATTTTGTTCCACTTCTGTTCATGCGTCAATGGCAAAAAGCCCGCCGGGGCCGGCAGACGTTGCGTCATGGTTAATGTCGGAGAATGAGGCGTCCGCTCAGAGCGGGACGATCTTGCCACCGTGCAGCGTGACGCGACGGTCCATGCGGGCAGCGAGATCGTGATTGTGGGTCGCGATCAGCGCCGCGAGCCCCGACTGCCGCACCAGCGCCTCCAGCGCCTCGAAGACGTAGACTGCGGTGTCGGGATCGAGATTGCCGGTCGGCTCGTCTGCGAGCAGCAGCGACGGCGCATTTGCAACCGCGCGCGCGATCGCGACGCGCTGCTGTTCGCCGCCGGAGAGTTCGGACGGCCGATGCTGCGCGCGGGGGCCGACGCGCATGTAGTCGAGGAGCTGGGCGGCGCGGCGGGCCGCTTCCGTGCGGTCGAGACCGCGCACCATCTGCGGCATCATCACGTTCTCCAGCGCCGTGAACTCGGGCAGGAGATGATGGAACTGGTAGACGAAACCGACCTCGTTGCGGCGGATCGCGGTCCGCTCGTCGTCGCTCAGTGCGCCACAGGCGCGGCCGTTGAGGACGACGTCGCCCGCATTCGGCCGCTCGAGCAGGCCGGCGAGATGCAGGAGCGTCGACTTGCCCGCGCCGGACGGCGCAACCAGCGCGACCATCTCGCCTCTCGACAGCGAGAAATCGGCATCGGCCAGGATCGCGAGGTGCTCGTCGCCCTGGTCGTAATGGCGCTGCACCGCCTTGAGTTCGAGAACAGTGCTCATTCGTAGCGCAATGCCTCGACGGGATCGATCCGGGCGGCCCGCCAGGCGGGGAAGATGGTCGCCAGGAAGGACAGCGCCAGCGCCATCACCACCACCGACACCGTCTCGCTCATGTTGATCTCGGCCGGCAGCTTCGACAGGAAGTAGAGTTCCGGATTGAAGATTGTGGTGCCCGAAATCCAGGAAAAGAACTGCCGGATCGATTCGACGTTCAGGCAGACGATGATGCCGAGGATGACGCCGGCCAACGTGCCGGTCATGCCGATCGCCGCCCCCGTCATCATGAAGATGCGCATGATCGCCCCGCGCGTCGCACCCATGGTCCGCAGGATGGCGATATCGCGACCCTTGTCCTTCACGAGCATGATCAGGCCGGAGATGATGTTCAGCGCCGCCACCAGCACGATTAGCGTCAGGATCATGAACATCACATTGCGCTCGACCTGGAGCGCCGAGAAGAAGGTCTGGTTCCGGAAGCGCCAGTCGGTGAGGTAAAGCTGGCGCTGCGCCGCCGCCTCGATCGGCTCTCTCAGCTCGTCCACCTTGTCGGGGTCGTCGACGAAGATCTCGATCGTCTGCGCCACGCCTTCGGAATTGAAGAAGAGCTGCGCCTCCGCCAGCGGCATGAAGACGATCAGCGAATCGTATTCCGACATGCCGATCTCGTAGATCGCGGTCACCGGATAGGCCTTCACACGCGGATTGACGCCGAGCGGCGTCACATCGCCGTCGGGTGAGACCAGCGTGATGGAATCACCGATGCCGAGGCCGAGATTCTCCGCCATACGTGTGCCGATCGCGACACCCTCACTGGCATCGAAGCCGTTCAACTCGCCCTGGCGCACATTGCCGGCGACGAGCGAAATGTTCTTCAGGTCGGCCTCGCGGATGCCCTTCACCAGCGCGCCTGTGCCGTTGGTGCCCTGGCGCCCCTGCGCCAGCACCTGGCCCTCCACCAGCGGCATCGCAAACTTCACGCCCGGCACCCCGGCGATCCGCGCCGAGACCTCGGCGTAGTCATCCAGCGGCCGGTCGATCGGCTGCATGATCAGATGGCCGTTGATGCCGAGGATGCGGGTCAGCAGTTCGGTGCGGAAGCCGTTCATCACAGCCATGACGATGATCAGCGTCGCCACGCCCAGCATGATGCCCACGAAGGAGATCGAGGCGATGACGGAGATCACCGTCTCCTTGCGCTTCGAACGGAGGTAGCGCCAGGCGACCATGCGCTCGAACAGCGAGAACGGGCCGGCGCCCGCGGGCGTCGCCTTGCCGGCGCGCACAGGCTGCGAGGCGGCGGCCGCGTCGGTCATGCCGTCGTCCCGATGAAGGCGAGCAGGTCGGCGAGCTTCGTCGTCTCGCGCGCGCCGGTGGCGCGGCGCTTGAGCTCGACCTCGCCTGCGGCCACGCCGCGCGGCCCGACGATCACCTGGTTGGGGATGCCGATCAGGTCGGCGGTGGCGAACTTGCCGCCAGCGCGCTGGTCGGTGTCGTCGTAGAGCACGTCGACGCCGGCTGCCTGATAGGCTGCATAAAGCTGCTCGCAGGCTGCATCGCAGTCGGCGTCGCCCGCCTTCATGTTGATGATCACCACCTCGAATGGCGCCACGCTCTCCGGCCAGATGATGCCGGCCTCGTCATGGCTCGCCTCGATGATCGCCGCGATCAGGCGCGTCGGGCCGATGCCGTAGGAGCCCATCGAGACGAAGTGCTCCTTGCCGTCGGGGCCCTGCACCTTGGCGCCCATCGGCTTCGAATACTTCTCGCCGAAGTGGAAGATGTGTCCGACCTCGATGCCGCGAGCAGAAAGCCTTTCGTCCTCGGGAATCGCATCCCAGGCGGCCTCGTCATGCATCTCGTCGGTCGCGGCGTAGGGCGTCGTCCAGTCCTTCACGATGCCGGCGATCTCGGCGTCGTTGCCGAAGTCGACAGTCTCGCCGGGCACGGCAAGCTCGAGGAATTCCTTGCGGCAGAACACCTGGCTCTCGCCGGTGTCGGCGAGAATGATGAATTCATGCGAAAGATCGCCACCGATCGGGCCGGTGTCGGCGCGCATCGGGATCGCCTTCAGGCCCATGCGGGTGAAGGTGCGCAGATAGGCGACGAACATGCGGTTGTAGGCCGCGCGAGCGCCCTCATAGTCGAGGTCGAAAGAATAGGCGTCCTTCATCAGGAATTCACGCCCGCGCATCACGCCGAAGCGCGGCCGCACCTCGTCACGGAACTTCCATTGGATATGGTAGAGATTGAGCGGCAGGTCCTTGTAGGACTTGACGTAGGCGCGGAAGATCTCCGTCACCATCTCCTCGTTGGTCGGGCCGTAGAGAAGATCGCGCTCCTGGCGGTCCTTGATGCGCAGCATCTCCTTGCCGTAGTCGTTGACCGGCCGCTTTCCTTCCACAGCTCCGCCGACTGGATGGTCGGCATCAGGATTTCGAGGGCGCCGGCGCGATCCTGCTCCTCGCGGATGATGCGGCACACCTTGTCCAGCACGCGCTTGCCCAGCGGCAGCATCGTGAAGGAGCCCTGCCCCTGCTGGCGGATCATGCCCGCCCTCAGCATCAGGCGGTGCGAGACGATCTCGGCCTCGCGCGGATTTTCTTTAAGGATCGGCAGGAAGTAGCGCGACAGACGCATCATCTATTCCGTGAGGGAGGACGCGCCCGGACGGAATCGAACGGCATCCGGGCAGGATTTGCGCGCGCTTCATAGCGATTTCATGGCGAAATGAAAACCCGCCCGCATCCGCCCGGAGCTAGCCCCCGGCTTTTTGATCATTTAGTCGGCAGCACATGCGACTTCATTGTGCAGCGCACCACATCAATGCCGGTTTCACAGCAAAATTCTTCGTGACAAGCATGTGAAATTTGGTCTAGGGTTCCCGCCATAATCAGATGGGCGAAGCAAATTTGCCCCTTTACGCGGTCAAAGTCTTGGGAGGATGCGATCTAGGCGCGATTTTCCGCTGCCGCCGGCCACCGGAAACAGATCGGACGCGTTAATCTGCAAGGCCTTCGGGCCTTGCTTTTTTTTGGGCAATCATGTTGACATAGGCCGTCACGGCAATAGGCGCGCCGCATTGAACCGCGGCCCGCCCAGCCCTACTCTCGGCACCAGAAAATCACCCCGATCCTCGGCTTCGCATGACCAACTCCACCTCAAGGGACCCGCTGCTTCTCGGCATCGGCGGCGCGCATATCGACCGGCGCGGACAGGTCTCCGGGATCTACGTGCCGGGCGCGTCCAATCCGGGAAAGATGCGCGAAGATGTCGGCGGCGTGGTCTTCAACGCGCTGCGCACTGCGCGCCGCCGGGGCGTGGCCTGCGCGCTCATTTCACTGCGCGGCGGCGACGCGGGCGGCGAACGCGTTGCGCGCGAGATCGCGGAGGCGGGGATCGAGGACCGGTCCGCCGTGTTCCTCGACCGCGTGACGGCGAGCTACACCGCATTGATCGACCGCGATGGCGACCTGATCGCGGGCTTCGCCGACATGGGTCTCTACGACCTCTTCCCGCGGCAGCTTCGCCGCTCCGCTTGCCGCGAGGCAATCGCCGGCGCGGATGCCATCCTGTGCGACGCCAACCTGCCTGCGGCGGCGCTGCAAGTGCTGGCGGAGACCGCTGCGGACAAGCCGCTCCACGCGATCGGCATCTCGCCGGCGAAGGTCGTGCGACTGGCCGGCATGCTCGAACGCGTCGACTGCCTGTTCATGAACCGCAAGGAGGCAAACGCCCTACTCGGGCAGGAGGCGGACTCTTCGGCCGATCCGGTCGCGCCGCTGCGCGCCAGGGGCCTGCGCGGCGCGGTCATCACCGACGGCGCGGGCGCGGTGACGATCTTCGATGCGGAGAGCCGGACGGCCATCGTACCGCCCGCGCCACGCCATATCGCCGATGTCACCGGAGCCGGCGACGCGCTGGCAGGCGCCACCGTGGCGGCGCTGACGCGCGGCCTGCCGCTTGCCGACGCCGCCCGCGAAGGCCTGGCGGCGGCCATGCTCGCGCTCGAATCGCCTCTCGCCGTGCCCGCCTTCGACACCAACGCCTTTGCGCAAGCGCTCGCTCTTGTGCCCATGCCGGTGCGGGTGGCATGAGGCGGCCAGGGAGACAGCCATGCTGAACGACACCCATATCGACATCCATCCGGAGGTGAGCCACGCCCTGCGCCGCGGCGGCGCGGTGGTCGCTCTGGAAAGCACGATCATCACCCACGGCATGCCCTACCCAGCCAACAACGACATGGCGGCAAAGGTGGAGGCAATCGTTGCCGAGGAAGGCGCGGTGCCCGCCACGATCGCCGTCATGGGCGGCCGTCTCAAGATCGGCCTGTCGGACGGCGAGCGGGCGGCACTCGCCACGACGCCGGGCGCCATGAAGCTGTCGCGGGCGGACCTGCCCTTCGCGATCTCCGAGGGCCGCACCGGCGGCACCACGGTCGCGGCCACGATGATCGCCGCGCACCTCGCCGGCATCCGCGTCTTCGCCACCGGCGGCATCGGCGGCGTGCACAAAGGAGCAGAGCTGAGCTTCGACGTCTCTGCCGACCTCGACGAGCTGGCGCGCATGGCCGTCATCGTCGTCTCGGCCGGCGCCAAGGCGATCCTCGACATTCCGAAGACGCTGGAAGTGCTGGAAACGCGCGGCGTGCCGGTGGTTGGCTACGGCGCGGACGTGATGCCCGCCTTTTGGTCGCGGCACTCCGACTTTCCCGCCCCGCTGCGCCTCGACAGCGCCGAGGCGATAGCCCGCTTCCAGCGCACGCGGGAAGACCTCGGCTTTCCGGGCGGCATGCTGATCGCCAATCCGGTACCGGAGCTGGACGAGATCCCGGCCGCGCGGATGCGGGGCTATATCGACGCAGCGCAGAAAGCCGCAGACGAAAACGGCGTCAGCGGCAAGGCCGTGACGCCGTTCCTGTTGCAGAAGATCCTCGAACTCTCGGACGGCGCGAGCCTGAAGACCAATATCGCGCTGGTCGAGAACAATGCCTGGCTGGCGGCGAAGATCGCAAAGGCTCTCGCCGCCTGAGCTCTACACGCCGATCAGGTGATCGGCGCGAGCTGGATCTCGACGCGGCGGTTCTGCGCACGGCCGGATTCGGTGGAGTTGGACGCGATCGGCTGTGTCTCGCCGAAGCCCAGCACCGAGAAGCGGCGCGGATCGTTGCCCTGCGAGGTCAGGTAGTTCGCGACCGAAAGCGCGCGGCGCTCGGATAGGCGGTAGTTGTAATTGTCGTCGCCGGTCGAATCGGTGTGGCCGTTCACGTCGACGAGGGTCTTGTTGTATTTCTTCAGCACCAGAGAGACGGCGTTCAGCGTCGGGTAGAAGCCGGCGTTGATCTGGTCCTGGTCGGTGGCGAAGGTGATGTTGGACGGCATGATCAGCGACAGGTTGTTGCCGTTGCGCACGACGCCGACGCCCGTGCCCTGCAGCGTCCGGCGCAGCTCTGCCTCCTGCTGGTCCATATAGGCGCCGATTGCGCCGCCAGTCAGCGCGCCGAGGCCGGCGCCGATCAGCACCGCATTGCGCTGTGCACGCGGCGAGCCGCCGACTGCGAGGCCCGCGAGCGCGCCGACGCCGGCGCCGAGAAGCGCCCCGCCCGCCGTGTTCGAAATCTTCTGCTCGCCCGTATAGGGGTCGGTGGTGCAGGCGCTGGCAAACAGCGCGACGGTGAAGGCCGCGACGATCCTGGTCTTCATGAATTCCCTCTCCTTACTTCCCGCATCCGGCGGATTCTGTCCCTTATGGGGCGTCTTGTAGCACGGATTGCGGCGGAATATGGAAGCGGCCGTTCGCTCCCGCCGGGAAAGTTGGAAAACTCGCACCGAATGGCACAGATCCGCGGCAATCAGGTCCGCGGCTTGAGGTTCTCCGGATCGTAAAGCGGCTCGTAGCCGACGCCGGCGACCTTCACCGGGTAGCGCTCGCCGAAATATTCGATCTCGAAATCGTTGCCTTTCACAGCGTGCTCGTGCGGCAGGTAGGCAAGCATGATCGTCTTGCCGATCGTCGGGCCATAGGCCATCGACGTCGTGAAGGAGCGGCGGCCGAGCGAATCGACCAGCGTCTCGCCGGTCGCGGGATCGAGGATCGGGCTTGTGCCGACCGGATAACGCGCCACGCCCTTCGAATCGACATTGCTTTCGAGCGTCAGCGTGCACAGCGTCGCCGGCTGGTGCGGCCGGGCGCGGTGTTCGAGATGCCTCGCCTTGCCGCGGAAATCCGCCTCCTTGACCTTCGGGCGTTGAAGATCAGCTTCCAACAGATTGTATTCGGTCAGCAAATCGGCGTTCTGGAGCCGCAGGCTCTTCTCCATGCGGCGGCTGTTCGCGTAAGTCTCGACGCCGAACGCCATCACCCCGGTGGAGCGCAGCGCATCCCAGACGGCCAGTCCGTCCTCGTACTTCATATGCAGTTCCCAGCCCTGCTCGCCGACATAGGAGATGCGGAAGGCGGTGACGTCCTTGCCGCCAATACGGACCGGCTTGATCGCCGCGAAGGCGAAGTTCTCGGGATCGAGGCCGGCGGGATTTTCAACCACCTTCTTCAGTGTCGCACGGGCGTTCGGCCCCCAGATACCGATGGTGACGAACTTTTCCGACACGTCGGTGATCGTCACGTCGAGCCCGCGGTCCTCGGCGACGCGGCGCATGTAGTGGAAGTCGCGCGGCCCGGCATCGGCGCCGTTGACCAACCGGCAGCGGTCGGCCATGCGGAAGACGGTGAAATCGGCCCGCACCATGCCCTCATCGTCGAGGAAATGGGTATAAATGCCCTTGCCGATGTTGGCGTCACCGCCGATCCTGGCCGCGCACAACCATTCGAGCAGCTCGACATGGTCGGGCCCGGCGATGTCGACCATGTGGAAATGCGACAGGTTGACGATGCCGCAGTCCTCGCTCATCGCCAGGTGCTCGGCGTTGGAGACACGCCAGAAGTGGCGGTTGTCCCACTCGTTCTCGCGGACGGGCACGCGGTTGCCGTATTTTTCCAGCAGGTGCTCGTTGGCGGCATAGCCGTGCGCGCGCTCCCAGCCGCCGAGTTCCATGAAGTAGCCGCCGAGTTCCTTCTCGCGCTCGTAGAAGGGCGAACGCTTGATGTTGCGCCCGGTCGCATAGGGCTCGCGTGGGTGGACCGCCGGATTGTAGACCTTCTGCGCCGCCTCGCCGCAGCGGCCGGCGATGAAGTCTTCCTTGAGCTGGTGCGGATAATAACGCGAATAGTCGATCTTGTTGTGGTCGATCTCGGTGCGCCCGTCCGTCATCCAGTCGGCGACGAGCTTGGCCATGCCGGGCGCGTCCTTGACCCAGATGGCGACGGCATACCACAGGCCCCTCACCTTCTGGCTCTCGCCGATCGACGGGCCGCCATCGGCGGTCACCTGCAGCAGGCCGTTGAACGAACGGCGCTCGTCATAGCCGAGCTCGCCGAGGATCGGCGTCAGCTCGATGGCGCGCTCCAGCGGCGCGATGATCTGCTCCATGTCGAGGTCGCGCTGCGAGGGCGACAGCCGCGCCTGGTCCTTCTCCAGCAGATCGCGCGGGTGGACGAGGCGCGGATTGTGCTCCTCGTAATATCCCCACTCGATCATGCCGCCCTCGGCGGTCACCGGATCGCCGGTGTCGCGCATATAGGCAGAGTTGCCCTGGTCGCGCAGCAGCGGAAAGCCGATCTCCTTGCCGGTGCCGGCAAACTCCGTATACGGACCGAAGAACGTCAGCGGATGATCGATCGGAATCACCGGCAGGTCCTCACCTGCCATTTCCGCGATCAGCCGCCCCCACAGGCCGGTGCAGACGACGACATAGTCGGCCATGATGGTGCCGCGGTCGGTGACGACGCCCTTGATCCTCCCGTCCTCGATCACCAGCGACTTGGCCGGCGTGTTGGCGAAGGCCTTCAGCCTGCCTGACTTCTCGCCCATGTCGACGAGCTTGTGCGCAACGGTCTGCGAGCGCGGGATGACGAGGCCGGCATCGGGGTCCCACAGTCCGCCCTGCACCACCGATTCCTCGATCAGCGGGAATTTTTCCTTGATCTCGGCCGGCTCGATCAGCCGCGCCCGCGTGCCGAACGCCTTGGCCGAGGCGATCTTGCGCTTGATCTCGTCCATGCGCGCATCGTCGCCGACACGCGCCACCTCCAGCCCGCCGATTCTGTTCGTAGTGGCCGAGCTTCTCGTAGAAATCGATCGAGTAGAGCGAGGTCCAGCACGACAGGAAGTCGTGGCTGGTCATGTAGCAGAAGTCCGATGCATGCGCGGTCGAGCCGATGTCGGTCGGGATGCCCGACTTGTCGACGCCGACGATGTCGTCCCAGCCGCGCTCGATCAGATGGTGCGCGACCGACGCGCCGACGATGCCGCCGAGACCGATGATGACGACCTTCGCCTTGGTCGGAAACCCTGCCATGGGACTGCTGCTCCGAAATCGAATTTTCTCGGCAGACTATAGAGCGGCCGGGCGAGAGTGCAGCCTGTTTGCGACATCGTCGAAACGCGCCGCGACCACGGGCGCATACTGGCGATCAGCGAACGTCCTGCGGGTCACGATGTGACCGCTGTCCGGATCGCGACATGAATATCCAGGAGATGCGTGCCGACCCGTCAGGGCGCCTCGAACCGCGGCTTCCAAGCGGCGGCGAGCACCAGCGCCATGCCGGAGATAAAGACGAAGTAGAACCGGTCGTCGGGCAGCGGGAAGGAGGCGAACTTGCCAAGCGTGCCGATGGCAAGCGCGAAGGCCAGCGCGTTGGCACGGCCGCCGCGCATCATGCCGTATTTGTTGAGCAGCGCCCAGGCGGCCGTCATCAGCGCCAGCAGCGCCGGCCAGTCATTGTTCTGCAGCGACACGACCACGCCGCGCGCATAACCCTTGGCGAAGGCGACCAGCGAGAAATCCGGATGGAAGTTGGCCATCGAGTTCTGGATCTGGACGCAGGAGAAATAGAAATGCGCCCACCAGCCGGGATGCTCGCCATACTTCGAGATCAGCATGCAGGCGACGAGCGAGGCGACGAAGGTGACCGCCATCGGCAGCCAGCGCCAGGAGAAGAGCACCGCTGCGATCAGCAGCGCGAAGATCAGGATGATGTTGTCAGGCCGCACGAACACCGAGGCGAACAGCAGCACGCCGGCCAGCGTGTCGCGACCCCGCCACAGACAGTAGAGCGCGGCGGCCGACACCAGCGCGAGCAGCATGTCGGGCGTCACCGCCGTCGTCATGCGCGAATAGTCGGCGAGAAGCAGCATCGGCACCAGCATGAAGGCCGCCTGCAGCGCGTTCTCGCGCCACAGCCACCACAGGCCGATCAGGCCGAAGCCGATGCTGGGCAGCACGCTCAGCAGGATCGATGCGTTGACGAGGCCGGCCACCGGTTCCAGCGCGCGCAGCAGCCAGACATAGGCGATCTTCACGCGATACATCGACAGCTGCGACTGGAAGTCGGCCGGATTTTCCCACTGATTCAGGTTATAGGGATTGGACTGCTTCAGCTTGAACTGCTGCTCGGGCGACGAGCCGGCGTCGATCTGTGCCCAGGTCTCCCGGTGCAGTTCCTGCGCATCCTGGACGCGATTCTCCAGCGCGGTCGCCACATAGGCGACCATGTCCCAATTGTAGTCGGGCTTGAACGTCGCATAAGCGGCGATCGCGGCGACCGACAGCACCATGAAGAGCGCGGCCAGGCGGTCCAGCAGGCGGCCCCGCGACACCGTCCGCACGACGGTTTCGCCCAGCCCCGTCCGCAACGCCCAGCCGATCAGCGTCCCCTGCTGCGCCCCTTGCATGCCCTTCGCTCCCCTGCCCCTATTTGTGACCTGATCGCCCCCCGATCAGGTCACTTGGCTCTTCACGAAATCCTTCACGATCGAGATGATGCCGCGGCCGAGCAGCTTGTCGAACGCGTCGACGAAGGTGTCGACATGTTCGCGCTGGCAGATCAGCGGCGGCTCCAGCCGGATGACGTTGCGGTTGTATTCGGTGAAGGCCACCAGGCAGTCGTAGTCGCGCAGAAGCAACGCGCCGACGAAACCGGACAGCGAGCCCTTCAGCTTGTCGTCGAGCATGGCCACCACCGGGCGCAGCACCATCGGCAGCGTCTGCGAGAAGTCGTGGAACTCCAGGCCCACCATCAGCCCGCGCCCGCGCACATCCTTGATGATCTGCGGGTACTTGGCCTTCAGCGCGTTGAGGCGGTCGAGCAGGTAGTCGCCGACATCCGCCGCATTGTCGATCAGGCCCTCGTCGTAGAGCACGTTCAGCGCCTCGATCGAAGTGGCGCAGGCCTCGCCCATGCCGCCGAAGGTAGCAGGCGCATGGATCATCGCCGTCTTCGGCGTGCCGTAGGCCTTCATGAAGATGTCGCGCTTTGCGATCATCGCGCCCATCGCCGTCTTGCCACCGCCGAGCGACTTTGCCAGCGCTGTGATGTCCGGCACGACGTTGTAGTGCTCGAAGGCATAGAAGCGCCCGGTCCGCCCGTAGCCGCACTGCACCTCGTCGGCGACCCAGATCACGCCGTACTGGTCGCAGAGCGCGCGCAGCTTGGTCCAGAATTCAGGCGACGCCTGAATGATGCCGCCGCCGCCCTGCACCGTCTCCAGCACGATCGCGCCGATCTCGGGATCGGACTTGAAGGCATTCTCGACGGCGTCGATGTCGCCGAAGGGCACCTTGACCGTATTGCCGGTCAGCTTGAATTCGCCGCGGTAGAGCTGGCCGTCAGTGATGGCCAGCACGCCCTTGGTCTTGCCGTGGAAGGAATTCTCCGCATAGACGATTTTGGGCCGCTTCGGCCCGGCGGCGCGCTCGGCGAGCTTCACCGCCGCTTCCATAGCCTCTGAGCCCGAGGAGCCGAGGAAGACCATGTCGAGGTCGCCCGGCGAGCAGGCCGCCAGATTGTGCGCGAAGGCGGTCTGGTGCATTGCGACATGAACGCGATCGCGATCTCGTGCCGCTTCTCGTCCTGGAACTTCTTGCGGGCTTCCAGCAGGCGCGGATGGTTGTGGCCGAAGGCCAGCGAGCCGAAGCCGCCGAAGAAGTCGAGGATCTTCCGGCCGTTCTTGTCGATGTAATACATCCCCTCGGCGCGCTCGACTTTGATCTTGTGGAAGCCGAGCAGCTTCATGAAATGCAGCTGGCCCGGGTTCTGGTGCGCCTTGAACAGGTCCGTCATGCGGGCCACGTCCATGGCCTTGGCCTCCTCCACCGAGATCAACTTCGGCTTGCGGGTGGCGTTCGGCGTCAGCGTCGGCGCGTCGACAATCGCGCGGGTGTTCGTCGTCTCAGGCTTGGTCATCACGGTCATCGTCTGCCCCTTGATTCAATTCACTCGGCCGGCACGGAGTGCGCGGCTGCGACCGCCTTGCCCTCCTTCTTGGCCCTGTATTCGCGATAGGCCGCGATCAGCATGTCCTCGTCGCGGAACTGCGGCACCCAGCCGAGGTCGCGCTTGCCCTTCGACACGTCGAGCAAGCAATCCTCGTCGGCGATCAGATACTGTTCCGGATCCATGATCGGCATGTTCATGGCGTCGAGCAGATCGAGCGTGCGCTTGACCGCCCAGCCGGGCGTCGGGATCAGAATCGACTTCGAGCCGGCATGCTTGATCAGGTCGCCGAGCAGCTTGCGCACCGAAGGCGGATTGAGCGAGCCGAGATTGTAGGCCTCGTTCGGCACTCCGGCCTTCCAGGCGGCGCGACAGGCTTCTGCGCAGTCGAACACCGAGATGAACTGATACGGGTTCTTGCCCGAACCGATCATCGGCACCGGCAGGTTCAAGTCGATCAGCTTGAACAGCTTTTCCAGGATGCCGAGGCGGCCGGGACCGATGATGAGACGCGGACGGAACAGCGAGATGTTCATCCCCTTGTCGCGCCATACGGCGGCGAGTTCCTCGGTCTTCAGCTTCGACAGGCCGTATTCGCCGAGCGGGGCGACCGGATGGTCCTCCGTCATCGGATGGAACACGGTGTGGCCGTAGATCATGTCGGTAGTGAAGTGCACCAGTTTCGGTGCGCCGGCGGCCGCCATCGCCTCGATGATGTTCTCGGTGCCGTGATAGTTCACCGGCCAGAAGAACTCGTGGCGCTTGGCCCGCACCTGGATCGGCGACAGCATCTTGGCCGACAGGTTGTAGACCATGTCGTCCGGCTTGATGCCGACCGCTCGGACCTCGTCCGGCTTGGTCACGTCGCAGCGCACGAAGCGCACCTTGCCGTAGTGCGGCAGATCGCTCTTGACGATATCGGCAACGACGACCTCTTCGCCATCGGCCTGCAGCTTCGGAGCCAGGTGACGGCCGACGAAACCGTCGCCGCCGAAGATGATGTGTCTCATTGGGTAAGCTCGCTGGACTGGACAGATTTGGGATTCGACTGATTGGAGGTCTCGGCGTGGCCGCTGCCGCCCTGGGCGATCAGTATCGTGCCGACGCAGATCGCCGCGATGCCGGCTATCCGGAAGCCGTTGAGATCCTCGCGGAAGACAAAATAGGCAAACACGGCGACAGCCACATAAGCCAGGCTGAGGAACGGATAGGCGAACGATAGTTCGACCTTCGACAGCACGTAGAGATGCGACGCCATCGAGATGACGAAGGTGCAGAGGCCGAAGAAGACCCAGGGACTGAACACGATCTGCAGGATCTTGATCACCGGGTTGGTACCGGCGAATGAAATATCGCCCAGCGACATCATGCCCTGCTTCAGCATGAGCTGCGCCGCGGCGTTGGTCATCACAGTGAATAAGATGAAGCCTATGTATTTCATGCGAATTCCCCGTCCTCACGCCAGACGTACCACACAGATGGAAACGAACTGGTGAACGACCCTTTCAAATTTTACCTAATGTGCCGGAATAACACATAAGTCCCGTTATGGCACAGGTGTCCGCTCGCGCCGCGCCTACTCGGCGGCCGATGCAAAGCCGGTGCCAGACGCGGGCAGCGCCAACGCCGTACGGCGCCAGAAGTCCGAGACGAAGGCCGGGTCGCGCAGCGATCCGAATTCGCGCCAGCGCGGGAACGAGGCCGCGAAGGTCGCCGCTCCCATCCGTGCATCCTTGTAGGGGTTGATCGCACCGCCCGCCTCGACCGTGATCCGGTCGAGCTGGTCGAGCAGCGCGCGTGTCGACTGACCCCGGTTGGGAAAGTCGAGCGTCAGCGTATAGCCCGGCCGCGGAAAGGACAGCATGCCGGGGGACGGCAGGTGGCCGAACCGCTTCAGGACGGTAAGGAACGAGCCCTGCCCCGCCTTGCGCGCGGCGTCGAACAGCGCCGGGATCGCCTCACGCGCCGTCGCGAACGGCACCACGCTCTGGTGCTGGAACAGGCCGCGCGGCCCATACAGCCGGTTCCAGTCGCGCACGCCGTCGAGCGGGAAGAAGAAGCCCTGGTAACCCGACACCGCGACGTCGCGGCGGCGGCCCTTGGCGAGCCGGTACGCCATGTTGAACGCCTTGAGGAACGGCCGGTTGAGCACGTTGAACGGCGGCTGGAACGGCACGGCAAGCTTGCCGCCGGGCGGCAGGGCCTGTCGCGAGCCGCCCTCGGCATGGTTGCCGGTGAGCAGCAGCCCCCTGCCCGCGCCGCGACCGCCCGCAAGCTGGTCGATCCAGGCGACGGCGTATTCGTTCTTCGCATCGGCCTCCTCGGCGATCGCGAAGAACTCGTCCAGACTGTCGAACGGCTCGATCTTCTCGGCAACGTCCAGCGACGGGACCGGCATCAGCCGGATCGCTGCGCGCAGGATCATGCCGGTCATTCCCATGCCGCCGATGGTGGCGGCGAACAGTGGCGTGTTGTCCTGCGCGCTCAACCGGCGCACCTGGCCGTCGGACTGCATCAGGTCGAGCCAGATCACATGCCGCCCGAACGTACCGCGGCGGTGATGGTTCTTGCCGTGCACGTCGTTGGCGATCGCGCCGCCGAGCGTGATGAACTGGGTTCCCGGAACGACCGCCGGAAAGAAGCCGTGCGGCGCGCCGGCTGCAATGATCTCCGGCAAGAGGATACCCGCCTCGGCCTCCAGGATACCGGTCTCGGTGTCGAAGGCGGCGAGACGGTTCATCGAGCGCATGTCGACGATCGTGCCCGACGAGTTGAGGCAGGAATCGCCATAGGAGCGCATGTTGCCGACGGCCAGCATCGCGCCGGCCCTCTGGCGGCCGTCCCGGAGCCGGCGAGCGGCCTCCTGCGGCTCCATCAGGGCGCTTGCGGCGGGAAAGACCCTGCCGAAGGATTGATGTCGCGCGGTCACTTGATCAGGACCGCGGCGAAGAGCAGCAAGGCGCCGAAGGCGGCGACGAGCTGGCTTCGCCAGTCGCGGATGATGAAGACGATCGGGTCGTCGTGCATCTCGTCGCGGCGAGCGAGAATCCAGATGCGCATCGTCATGTAGAGCACGATCGGCGCCAGCGGCCAGATCAGCGCCGGCTCCGCGTACTGCTCGCGCACGGCCGCGCTGTCGATATAAAGCGCGAGAACGAGCGCGGAGGAGAAGGCCGAGGCCATGCCGGCCTGCGCCACGATCTCCTGGTCCTCCGACCTGTAGCCGCGCCCGGCGATGCGCTCGCCCGGCTTGATCACGGTGGTGCGCAGCTCGACATAGCGCTTCACCAGCGCCAGCGACAGAAAGAAGAAGATCGAGAACGCCAGCAGCCAGAACGACACGTCCGTGCCGGTCGCCGCAGCCCCCGCCAGAATGCGCATCGTGTAGAGGCCGGCGAGCGTCATCACGTCGATCAGAAGCATGCGCTTGAGCGACAGCGAATAGGCCGTGGTGGCCACCAGATAGCCGGCGAGCACCGCGCCGAATTCCCATGGCAGGAGCAGCGCCGTGCCAACGCTGATCAGCAGCAGCACGGCGGCGCAGGCCAGGCCGAACGGCATCGACAGGAGCCCGCTCGCGAACGGCCGGTTGCGCTTCGTGGCATGGCGACGGTCGAGAGCGAGGTCGAAGAAGTCGTTGACGATGTAGATCGCCGATGCCGCCGACGAGAACGATACGAAGGCGATCGCGCAGGCGAGCAGCATGCTGGGATTGAAGTATTCGTGGCTCAGCACCATCGGAACGGCGATCAGCACGTTCTTCAGCCACTGATGCGCGCGCAGCATCTTGATGATGGTCTTCGCCGATGCCTTCGGCGTCTCGATCAGCTCGCCGCCGTTGCGACGGTGCCAGCTTGCCGCCGCCCGGTCCGGCGCCACGATCAGGGCGGTCCTGGCGCGGTCGAAGACGGCAAGGTCGTGCCTGCTGTTGCCGGCATAGTCGAAGCCGCCGTCGCCGAACGCATCTTCCAGCGCCGCGCATTTGCGCTTCGAGGTCAGGTTGCCGAGCCGGTCGGTCGCCAGCACCAGGTCGAACAGGCCGAGATGGTTGGCGATCGCGTCGGCGAACTTGCGCGGCGTGCCGGTCGCGAGCACGAGCCGCCGGCCGGCGGACTGCTCCTCGCGCAGGCGGGCGACCACTTCGGGCCGGTACGGCAGGGAAGCGGGATCGATGTCGATCCGCTCGGCGATCTCGCATTTGAGACGCGCCGGCCCGCCCGACAGCGCCCAGTAGATCGCCGCGAACAGATAGAGCGGGTTCTTGCGGATTAGCAGGAACAGGCCTTCCCACAGAAGGTCGGTCGCAATCAGCGTGCCGTCGAGGTCGACGGCGAGCGGTATCGCCGTGTTGTCCGTCCTGGCGTCCATGATCGGTTTACCCTGCATCCCTGTCCGCGTGCGTCCCTGTCGCGGTTGACCGGACCATAGCCGGGGCACGCTACGGAAAGCTGAATCGGGCCAGCCGTGAAAAGGCCGTGCGGATCGGAATTCGAGATTACTCTTAACGGAGCCTTGCCGCAAAACATAAAAGGCCGGGCAAGCGCCCGGCCGCCAGGGAGACCAAACCGGAGCGACCAATGCTTAGCGGATGCGCATCTTGCCGCCGGAGATTTCCACCTGCTCGGTGCCGAGCAGCGTCTCGCGTTCGCCCGAAAGCGAGACGAAGCAGCCGCTCGGGCAGAACTCGGCGCTCTCGCCGCCGGCCAGCGAAAGCTCCTGCTGGCTGCCGCCCTCGGTCACGACGACCGTGCGCGCTTCGCTGTCATTGTTCACGATGCTCGCGGCATTCCCCTGCGAGGTAAGCGCAACCAGCGCCGCGGTCATCACCAGAAACTTCTTCATTGCCTGAACCGGTGTTTCCACCGCCTTCTGTCCAATGCGAGGACGTTCTCGTCCTTTGCGAATGAGCTTATATGCAATTCAGCCTGAACGGCAACTGAACGGGCCATTCAGGTCTCGTCGTCCCCGCCCGCGTCGCCGTCCGGGTCGATGCGGCTCCGCCGGCGCTTCGGCCGCGCCTTCGCGGCCTTGTCGCGGGCGGCCACGATCATCTGCTCCTCCGCGTGCGCCTTTTCCTGTGCCGCCTCCTCGTCCTCTTCCTTGGTCGGCATCATGCGCGGCGTCGACGGTATTTCGATGCCGGCCTCGGCGAATGCGTCCAGCAGGGCGAAGCGGATGTCGTTCTGTGCCCGCATGCCGTTGAGGATGTCGGACAGGAAGACGCGGATCTCGAACTCCAGCGCCGCCGGGCCGAAATTGGCAAAGAGCACGAAGGGCTCGGGGTTCTTCAGCACCAGCGGATGCGCCTTCGCCACCGCGGCCATGATCTCGTGCGCCTTGTGCACGTCCGACCCGTAGGCGACGTTGACCTTGATCTCGACGCGGCCGAGCTTGTTGCGATGCGTCCAGTTGCCGACGGCGGCGTTGATGAGTTCGGAGTTCGGCAGGATCACGGTCTGGCGCTGGAACGTCTCGATCTCCGTCGCGCGGACGCTGATCTTCTTCACCGTGCCGGAGGTTGTGCCCGCCACCACCCAGTCGCCGACCTTGAACGGCCGCTCCGCCAGGAGGATCAAGCCAGAGACAAAGTTCGACACGACGTTCTGCAGGCCGAAGCCGATGCCGAGCGACAGCGCGCCGGCGATGAGCGCGAGGTTGGAGAGGTCGATGCCGGCTGCCGAAATGCCGATCAGCCCCGCCAACGCCACACCCGCATAGCCGACAGCGGTGCGGATCGAATTGCGCACGCCGGCATCGACGCGGCCGCGCGTCATGACGGAATCGTCCAGCCAGCTCTGGAACCAGCGCGTGGCGAAGAAGCCGATCGCAAACACCAGGATGCCGGTGAAGATGCCGATCAGGGAGAACGATACCGTGCCGATGCGGATCTCGGTGGCGATCGAATAGGCCCAGGAACGGATGTCGCCCCACTGGAAGCCCCATTGCAGCAGGATCAGCGGCAGGCCAACGAAGAGGACGAAGATGTTGATCAGGATGCTGCTTGCGAGCCCGAGCTGGTCAAACGTCGCCTCCTCGATCCGCCACCGTTCGCCAAGCCGCCGGCCGAGCGCGGTTCCGGCGAAGGCACCCTCCTCCGACAGCGCGCGACCGCTGAGCACGCCGATATACATCATGGCGAGAATCGCGCCGGTGACGACGATCTGCTGCGAAACGAACTTGGCCATGCCGATATAGCCGAGCAGCGCTGCCAGCACCGTCGCCGCACCGACGATGTAGAAGGCGATGCGCAGCAGCACCGGCCAGGCCTTTGGCCTGCCCTCCGCGTCGGCGAAGGGCTTTACCGTCGCGATCAGGATGAGCAGGATTCCGACGATGACGGTGGCCAGCAGCGATTCGCCCACCGTCAGCGCGAGGGCCGCGCCGCGGATGCGGAAGATCTCGCTGAACAGGTAGTCGGCGCCCGTGGCGATCGACATCGCCGTGATCAGCCACACGAGCAGGCGTGCCGGGCGCGGCTCGATCTCCAGTAGCCGCCAGTTCGGCAGCTTCGGCGACAGCACGGCATGCGACAGCCGGTTGACGAACAGGACGAGCGCCAGGACGATGAACAGCGACCGCAGCATCGCGCCGATGTCGCCGCGCAGCACGTCGAAATAGTCGAAGAAGAACCAGGTGCTCAGGAAGAACACCGCGATCGCCGCCGAGCGCAGGAAGGTCGACCAGAACGCCACCGACAGGCGGCTGATATACGGCGGATCCGGATCGGTTGGGTCGGCATAGATCAGCCGGCCGAACAGGCGGCCGCCGCCGATCCTCAGCACCAGCGCGCCGGCAAGGGCGAAGAACGCGGCCGTCAGCACCGAGGACAGCTTGTACTGGACGACGAACTTCAGCCAGGACGACACGGTCATATAGAGCCGCGACAGCTCGTCGGAGAAATCCTCGGCCACTTCGCCCAGCAGCGCATAGTCGATCTCGTAGCGCTTCGACAGCGTGTTGGCGAAGAGATCGCGCCGCATTTGCGAGACCTCCTCCATCAGCCGGTTCACCCGCAGCGAGGTCGCCTCCGCGTCGCCGATCAGCACGTTGATCTGGCTCTTCTCGCTCAGCAGCGCCTGCCGCTCGGTGGTCACCATCTCGGCTTCTGGCGGCTGCCCTTCCGCCGGCGGCGAGCCCAGAGATTCGAGGCGGGCGTTGATCTCGCTGAGGCGCGGGCGGAACGCAACGCCCGCCTTCAGGATATCCTTGTTCAGCGCATCGAGTTCCAGACGAAGGTCGGCGAGCCGCGCATCGTCATTCGCATTCGCCTCGATCCGCTTCTCGAGCTCGTCGGCCTTGCGGCCCAGATCCTGGATCACCGTCTGCTGCGTCGCGACGATCTCGGGCACCGGCCCTTCCGCGGACGACGGGACGACAAGCACCGCGGCCATCAGCAGCGCGATCAGGAGAGCAGCCAGTTTTTGGAGGGGATTGGTGTTCAACGCGCTCGTGCCGTCGGATTCGTCCGCCCATCAATAGTGAGGCTGGCCGGACGCGGCAAGGCGCGAGGGCGGTCGCGTCGGCCTTTCGAAAAGCGATGGCGCTTTCCTCGCCTTCGCCACCGAGACCGCTCTATACTGTAGCCGGGAATCTGCGAGGTGTCGGCATTCATGGCGGAATATTCGGTCTTCTCCCTGCTGAGGAACGCCTTTTCGGCGTCGCCCGACTGGAAGCCCGCCTGGCGCAAGCCGGATCCGAAGCCGGAATACGACGTGGTGATCGTCGGCGGCGGCGGGCACGGACTGTCGACTGCATACTATCTCGCCAAGGAGCACGGGATCACCAATGTCGCGGTCGTCGAGCGCGGCTGGCTCGGACAGGGCAATATCGGCCGCAACACGACCATGATCCGGTCGAACTACCTGCTGCCCAAGAACCAGCATTTCTACGAGCATTCGATGAAGCTGTGGGAGAACCTCTCTCACGAACTCAACTACAACGTCATGTTCTCGCAGCGCGGCTGCCTCAACCTCGCCAACTCGCCGGGACAGCTCGACGATTTTGCCCGCCGAGGCAACGCCATGCGTCATGTCGGCATCGACGCCGAATTGATGACGCCGCAGCAGATCAAGTCGCTCGTACCCGCGCTAGACCTCAACTTCGGCGGCCGCTTCCCGGTCTATGGCGGTCTGATGCAGCGCCGCGCCGGCACCGCCCGCCACGACGCCGTTGCCTGGGGTTATGCGCGCGGCGCCGACCGGCGCGGCGTCGACATGCTGGAAAACTGCGAGGTCACCGGCTTCCTGCGCGACGGCGACCGGATCATCGGCGTGCAGACGACGCGCGGCGAGATCCGCGCGAAGAAGGTCGCGGTCGTGGTGGCTGGCCACACCGGGCAATTGATGAAGATGGCCGGCGTCGACCGCCTGCCGATCGAGAGCCACGTGCTGCAGGCCTTCGTCTCGGAGGGGCTGAAACCGTTCATGGACACGGTCGTCACCTTCGGCGCCGGCCACCTCTACGTCACCCAATCCGACAAGGGCGGCATGGTCTTCGGCGGCGACATCGACGGCTACAACACCTACGCCCAGCGCGGAAACCTGCCGATCGTCGAGGACGTGATGAGCGAGATCGCCGCCATGTTCCCCGGCCTGTCCCGCGTGCGCCTGCTGCGCTCCTGGGGCGGCATCATGGACATGTCGATGGACGGCTCGCCAATCATCACCACCGGCCCCCTGCCCGGCATGTATCTCAACACCGGCTGGTGCTACGGCGGCTTCAAGGCGACCCCCGCCTCCGGCTGGTGCTTCGCCTGGACCATCGCCCGCGACGAGCCGCATCCCTACAACGCCGCCTACACCCTAGACCGCTTTCATCGCGGCCTCGTCATCGACGAGAAGGGCCAGGGCTCCACGCCAAGGCTGCATTGAGATGTCGCTGTCATGCTGATCACCTGCCCCTATTGCGGCCCTCGCGATCTCTCAGAGTTCACCTACCAGGGCGATGCCAACCGCATCCGCCCCGATCTCACCTCGACCGACCAGGCGGCATGGAACGCCTACACCTATGATCGCGTCAACACGCTGGGCGACCATCAGGAATTCTGGCAGCATTCCGGCGGCTGCCGAGCGCATCTGAAGGTGGTGCGCTCCACGCTCACCCACGCGATCTCGTCCGTCGCCTTCGCTCGCGATCACGGCGAGAAGAAATCTGCCGGCCGCCGCAAGCCGGGAGGCGCGAAATGAGCCCACGCCGCGCCAATGCCTCAAGCCGCGTCGACCGTTCGCGCTCGATACGCTTCTCCTTCGACGGCCGCATCTACACCGGTCATCCCGGCGACACGCTCGCCTCCGCGCTGATGGCCGACGGCGTTACCGTCTTCGGCCGCTCGTTCAAATACCATCGTCCGCGCGGCGTGCTGACCGCCGGCGTCGACGAGCCCAATGCGCTGGTGACGCTGATCCGCGGCGCCATCCGCGAGCCGAACCTTCCGGCCACCCAGGTCGAGATCTATGAAGGCCTCGAAGCCGTCTCGCAGAACCGCTTTCCGTCGCTTTCCTTCGACGTCGGAGCAATCAACCAGTTGGGCGGCAAGCTGCTGGGTGCCGGCTTCTACTACAAGACCTTTATGGGTCCGGTGGTCGGCCCGCTGAAGGGGCACCCGGTTCTGGATGTTCTGCGAGCACTTCATCCGCCGCGCAGCTGGCCTCGGCCGCGCCGGGACGGCGAAGGACACCGCCCGCTACGAGCGCATGAACGCCTTCTGCGACGTGCTCGTCGTCGGCTCCGGGCCTGCGGGCCTGAAGGCAGCGCGCGATGCGGCGGGCGACGGCGGCCGCATGATCCTGGTCGAGACCGACCCGCTGCTGGGCGGCTCGGCACGCTGGTCGGGCGGACGGATCGAAGGTACTAGTCAGCGGCCGACTGGGTCGAAGAGACCATATCGGGCCTCGGCGAATTGCCGAACGTCAGGCTCCTGCCGCGCACCACCGCCTGGGGCTATTACGACGGCAACACGATCGCGGCAACCGAACGGGTGACCGACCACAAGCGTGAGGCGGCGAAGGGCGAACCGCGCCAGCGTCACTGGGTGATCCGAGCGAAACAGGTGGTGCTCGCGACCGGCGCCTTCGAACGCCCGATCGTGTTCCCAGGCAATGACCGGCCGGGCGTCATGCTGGCCTCGGCGGCAGCGCGTTTCGCTTCCGATTTCGGCGTGCTGCCTGGCGAGCGTATCGCGATCTTCGCCAACAATGACAGCGCCTACGCCAATGCCGCGCTGCTGCGCGAGGCAGGGGCCGCGATCGTCGCGATCGTTGACGTGCGCGCGGCGATCTCGGACGAAGCGCGCCGCCTCGCCGCCGACTGCGGCGGCGAACTGCTCACCGGTTACGCTGTCGTCGGCACCGAAGGCGGCAAGGCGCTGTCGGGCTTCAAGGTGCAGAGATTCGATGCGGCCAGCGGCGCGCTTTCGGGCGATCCGCGCGTGGTCTCCGCCGACCTTCTGGCCGTCTCCGGTGGCTGGTCGCCCGCGATCCATCTCGCCAGCCAGGCGGGCGCCGGCAAGGCCGAATGGGACGCGACGCTGCAGGCCTTCCTGCCGCCGAAGCCGGCGCAGGACTGGACAGCCGTCGGCACTGCCGCGGGCGACTTCTCCGGCGGGTTCGGCCTAGACATCGCGCCTGCCCCCGTCTTCGAAATCCGAGCGAGCGGCAAGGCCTTCGTTGACCTCCAGCACGATGTCACCGCCGACGACGTGCGCCTCGCCCACCGCGAAGGCTTCGTCGCCGTCGAGCACCTGAAGCGCTACACGACGCTCGGCATGGCGACCGACCAGGGCAAGACCTCGAACGTGCCGGGCCTCGCCATTATGGCTGAGGCCAGCGGCAAGCCGATCCCCGAAGTCGGCACGACGCGTTTCCGCGCCCCGTTCTCGCCGGTCTCCATCGGCGCCATCGGCGCCGAGCGCATCGGCGATTTGAAGCCTGACCGCCTGACGCCTATGCATGACTGGCATGTCGAACAGGGTGCCAAGATGTATCCCGCCGGCCTCTGGCATCGCCCTGCGGTCTACGGCGCGCCGGGCGAGACGGTGGAGCAGGCCTATATCCGCGAGACCAGGGCCACGCGCTCCGCCGCCGGCATCGTCGACGTGTCGACGCTCGGCAAGATCATGGTCCAGGGTCCGGACGCGCCCGAATTCCTCGACCGCGTCTACACCAACCTGTTCTCCACCCTGCCGGTGAACAAGGCCCGCTACGGCCTGATGCTGCGCGAGGACGGTATCGCTTATGACGACGGCACGACCTGGCGGCTGTCCGAACACGATTTTCTCATGACCACGACGACGGCCAACGCCGGCAAGGTCATGCAGAACCTCGAATATTTCCTCGACGTCTACTGGCCGGACCTGAAGGTGACGCTGACCTCCGTCACCGACGAATGGGCAGGCGCCTCGATCGCCGGCCCGCGCGCCCGCGACATCCTGGCTTCCGTCGTCACCGGCACCGAAGTGGACAACGACACCCTGCCCTTCATGGGCATCGTCCGCGGCCAGGTTGCGGGCATCCCCGTCATAATCTGCCGCCTCTCCTTTTCCGGCGAACTGGCCTACGAGGTCTATTCGGGCGCCGGTCACGGCCGAGAGGTGTGGGAGGCGCTGACCGAGGCCGGAAAGCCGTTCGGCATGGTGCCCTACGGACTGGAAGCGCTCGGCACCATGCGCATTGAAAAGGGCCACGTCACCGGTGCCGAGATCGACGGCCGCACCACCGCGCGCGACCTCTATCTCGACTGGATGCTGTCGAAGAAGAAGCCGTTCATCGGCTCCGCGATGATGGACCGCGAAGGGCTGATGGACGAAAACCGCATCCGCCTCGTCGGCCTCGTCTCGCTCGACGGGCGGCCGCTCGCCGGCGGCGCGCATCTGGTCGAGCACAACGACCCGACCGTCCTGCGCGACTCGATTGGCCACATCACCGCCGTGTGCTTCTCGCCCTCGCTCGGCAAATATATCGGCCTGGCGCTGGTGAAGGGCGGCAAGGCCCGCCACGGCACTCGTGCCTATGTCTCCGATCCGCTCCGCAACCGCTTCGGCCCCGTCGAGATCGTGAACCACCATATGTTCGATCCGGAAGGGAAACGCATGCATGGTTGAGCAGCTTTCCCCTCTCGGGTCCGCCTGGAAACCCGGCCGTCATAACGTCGCGGGAGGCGCGCCCGGCGTGACGCTTTCCGAAACGAAGCCCGGCTCGATCGTGCAGGTCGCTGCCTGGCCGGGCGAGGAAAAGGCGGTGATCGATGCCATCCGCTCCGTCACCGGCCTGAAATTGCCGGACGGCGCCGGCGGCGGCATCGCAACCGAGCACAAGGCCGCCTTCGGCTTCGCCCCGGGCAAGTTTCTGGTCGTGACGCAGATCGAAGGCATCGAAGCGGAGCTTGTGAAGGCGATCCCGATCGCCCTCGGCACGGTCACCGGCCTCTCGCACGGCCGCACCGCGCTGCGCGTGGCCGGCCCGAGGGCCGAATGGGTGCTGGCAAAGCTCTACCCGATCGACTTCGCGCTCCCCGCCTTCCCACTCCACGCCGGCCGCTCGACCACACACCACGACGTCTTCACCCAGATCCAGCGCACCGGCGCCGACAGCTTCGACCTCTACATCTTCCGCTCCTTCGCGCGGTCGTTCTGGACAACGCTGTGCCATGCGGCGGCGGAGGTCGGATACGAGGTGCGGTAGCATATCATAGCGTGGCTTTAGGCTGCCCAACGCTCATATGCGAGCCTGATCAGGTGTCGAATTGCCGTAGCTTTTGTCTGAACCTCATCAGGCTTTAACCGGATACGATATAGACTCCATCTCGAATCGTAGTCCATCACATCAAAACCTGCTTGATCTATGTGATCATCTACATCTTGAGACTTGGGTAATTTGACTTCAAGTCTCAGGAAATTCTTCTTCGGCCTAAATGATATGAAATTAAACGCTTGGTCAGATTTAGTGATGCCAATATAGTATTTATTGTATCTTAGAGACAAAACCCCATCTATCTCTTTTGCATAATTCAAGAGCGAATCTATTGCGCCGATCGTAATTTTTGATGCTCTATTCTCCCAATAACTTCGATCGGCGGGTTGCGCCTCGGCATCCTCGTCCTCGTCAACAAGACCTCTGGAAAGCTCGTCAACAACACGGGTAAACATCACCGTAAAGTGACCGCCGACACGAAATGCTTGGACTTGAATTGCAATGAGAGGGATTGCACCATTGAACAATGAAATTACGTTTAAGAATCGACTTGTAATATCCTCAGCTATTATTACCGCACAGTGATCATACTGCGGATAGCGTTTTCTTTCTATATCCCAATACTCTATGGTACGAATGATGTGCGTTTCGTCCGTGGAGCCCAACTGAATCTCGACTTCATAGCGGCGCTTAGAATCAGCATCTTGGAGCAATAGATCAAGCCGCCCGGCTTTTGGCTGAATTCGTTCTTTTTGCCGAAGCTCAAGTTCGCCCAACCCCAGGATGCTCGGATCCTTCGCAATCAGATCTTGCAGCCATTTTTCGCTCAGCCCGCTTGATGACCCAAGCAAAACACGCTCGGCTTGGATATATTGCTCCGCAAAATTCATACTTTGAACGTTTCCCAAGAGTTTTAAAAATTTACTTTAATGATGCAAAGAAAGGTGAAGTAGTCAATCTTCTGGAAACGACAAAGTGGATTGCAATGACATGACCTCGCTAGAGAGGAGGCTTCTCACCCCCCGCTGATCGCCGTGAACACGAACACCTCCGTTCCCGGCGGCAGCTTCGTGTCCAGATTCGCCCGCTCGCCGTCCACGAACACGTTCATGTGCCTGCGGATCGCCGGCCGCGTGTCGCGGATGCGGTCGGCCATGCCGGGCCAGCGGCGGTCGAGTTCGTCGATCATCTCGTCCACCGTCCGCGCCGACATCTCGACGCGCCGCGTCGAGCCGGGGAAAAGGTCAACCATCACGCCCTGAAGGCGCACTATGACCGGATTGCCGGCAGAGCCTTCGCCCATCAGTCGATCACATAGGTCTCGACGGACGAGATGGTCGGCAGGTGGTCGGCGATCGCCGTCCAGCTCTCGCCCTCGTCGGCGCTGGCGTACAGGTTCCCGATCCGGTGCCGAAATAGACGCCCGCCGGCTCTAGTCGATCGGTCGTCATCGCCTGGCGCAGCACGCCGAAATAAGCGTTCTCCTGCGGCAGGCCTTCGCGCAGATCCTGCCACGTTCGCCCGCCATCGCGCGTCCGCCAGACGGCCGCCTTCGCGTCGGGCACGTAGCGTCCCTCCTCCGCTCCGTTGAGCGGGATCAGGAACAGCGTGTCGGGGTCGCGCGGATGCGCGCCGGCCGGGAAGCCGAAGCTCGACGGCAGACCGTCCTCGATGCTCTCCCAGACGATGCCGCCGTCCTCCGAACGATACATGCCGCAATGATTCTGCTGGTAGAGCCGGTCGCCGCCGCCAGGCGCCTTGACGAGATTGTGCACGCACTGGCCGAATTCGGGATAGTTCTGTCCTTCGGGGAAGAAATCCGCCCGCGTGCCCTTGTTGCGCGGCTCCCAGGTCCTGCCGCCGTCCTCGGTGTAGAACACGCCGGCCGACGAGATGCCGATCCAGATCCGCTCCGGGTGCTCCGGGTCGAGCACGATCGAATGCAGGATCAGCCCCGCCCCGCCCGGGTTCCATTCAGGCCGGGTCGGATGGTCCTGCAATCCTTCGAGATGCTCGAATGTCTCGCCGCCGTCCGCGCTGCGGAACAGTCCCGCCGGCTCGACACCGGCGAACAGCTCGCCCTCGCGCGGCGCGATGCTCCACACGGCAGCGACCGGGTCCTTCCCGGCCTCGTAGGCCAGCCCCTGGCTCGAATGCGTCCAGGTCTCGCCGAGGTCGCGCGTGGTCCAAACCGCCGGCCCGAACCACGCATTGCCGCCCGCGCCATGCAGCGCGCCCGTCGCGGGGTCGGCGATGAAATGATGGATCGGCCAGTGGTTGCAGTAGGGTCCGCGCAGGCTCCACTGCCTGCGCTCTCCGTCGCTCTCCGCGATGAAGGCGCCTTTCTTTGTCCCGACCAGAACGAGCACGCGCGACATGTCCAATCTCCTCCAGCTCCGCAGCGCCCGGGCATTCTGCCTCGTTCGAAGGCGCTGGACAATTATGTTGGTATCAACGTAATTGGGCCATGTCGACAGCAACGCCAGCCCCTCCTGACATCCTCATGACACTGCACGTGCGCGACACGTGCCTGTGCCTGCACGCGCAGCGCGCCGCTCGGGTCCTTGCGCGACGCTTCGACGAGGCGCTGCGGCCGGCTGGCCTCACCAACGGCCAGTTCTCGATGCTGATGTCGATGAACCGGCCCGGCCCCGTGCGCATGCGCGAGGTGGCCACCCTGCTCGGCATGGACCGCACCACGCTGACTGCAGCGTTGAAAACGCTTGAGAAGCGCGGGCTGGTCGCCACGCAGGCCGACCCGGACGACCGCCGCGGTCGCATGCTCGCGCTGACCGACGCCGGACGCGACCGCCTCGCCGAGGCGTTGCCGATCTGGATCGAGGCCCACCGGAAAGTCGAGGTGCTGCTGGACGACCCCGCACGACTGCGCGCGGGGCTGAACGCCCTGACGGCCGCGATACGCTAGAGGCGAACGGTCTACCGCTCTCGGGTCATCACCATCCCGGCGTGGTAGAGCACGCCGTCGCGGAAGTCGCCATTGGCGGTGAAGCCGGTGTCATCGACATATTCGATATGGTCGCCAATGATCCAGTAGCGGCCCTGATATGCCTTTTCGCGGCTGCCGCGGGCTTCGACATAGCGCCCGTTCGGCAGCAATTCGTGCCGGATGTTGCGATTGGCCGTGACCCACATGCCGGCATAGGTGTGGGTGGCTGGTTTGACCTTGTCAGCCTGCATCAGAATGCTTCCTGTATTGGACCTGTCGACGTCAATCGTTTCTGGAGTGGCGAGCGCCGCGACCGCGAACATCGCAGCCGCGACGGCAAATCCCGGCAGCAGCCGGGAGAAATCGGACCTATCCATTCATCGACCTGCGCGGAGCGCGCCGGCGGCGCAGGCCCGCAAGAGCGCCGCGAACCACCGCCCAGGAAGGAGCCACGAACCGTCCGATGAATGCGTTTGAGGATATCTGCTGCATGGGAGGCTCCTTCCGTTTGCGTCTGCCCCGATCGGGCCAGTGCAAAATGCATCGACAGGGCTCTCGGGCGGTAGACCGATCGTCGCAAATGATTGCACGATCCTCCAAGTCTGGCCTGACAAGCCTTTCCTGTCGCGATCGAAGTCGCTAGCTGGATGTCAGTTCAGATGCTATATAAACAGGTACAACCAGCCTGTTCCACCGAAAGGCAGCGGACCCATGCGAAACGCACTTGCCTCTGAGATTGCCCGATTTGCCACAACAGACGGCATCCACCAGACCGCGATCCCGCGCCTCACCCTGATCAGGAAGTCCGCGCCGACGGAGCCGCTCCACGGCGTGCACCAGCCGTCGGTCTGCATCATCGCGCAGGGGAGCAAGCGGGTGATGATGGGCGATCAGGTCTTCGTCTACGACGCCGACAACTATCTCACCGTCTCGGTCGACGTGCCGATCGTCGGCCAAGTCGTCACCGCTACCGAAGAAGAGCCCTATCTCTGCGTCCGCCTCGACATCGATCCGGCGATGCTCGCGGAGCTCATCCTCGACATGCGCCTGCCTGAGACCGAGGAGCGGCGCTGCGAGTGCGGCATGGCGCTCGCCCGCACCACGCCGGAGCTGGCCGGCGCCTTCATGCGGCTGGTCTCGCTGCTCGCCTCCCCGGACGACATCGCGATGCTCGCGCCGCTGGCCGAGCGCGAGATCCTGTATCGCCTGCTGCGCGGGCCGCAGTCGGCAAAACTGCGCCAGATCGCCATCGGCGACAGCCGGATGCGCCAGATCAACCGCGCCATCGCCTGGCTCAGGAGCAACTACGCCGTCTCCTTCAGCGCCGAGGCGCTGGCGCAGGAGGCCCGCATGAGCCTGTCCTCGCTGCATTTCCACTTCAAGGAGGTCACGGGCGTCAGCCCGCTCAACTACCAGAAGCAGTTGCGGCTGCAGGAGGCGCGGCGGCTGATCCTTGGCGACGGGCTCGATGCGGCAACCGCTGGCCACCGCGTCGGCTATGACAGTCCGTCCCAGTTCAGCCGCGAATACAGCCGCCTGTTCGGCGCCCCGCCGCGCCGCGACATCGAGCGCCTGCGCCGCAGCCCGGGACCACTCGAGGAAGCCTGAGGCTTCCGTTCTTCACTTCACGAAGGTGACGAACTCGTCCAGCGAGGCGCGTTCGGTGCTGAAATTGTTCTCCGGCTTCGAGGTGTCCTCGTAGCCGATCGCCATGCCGCAGGTGAGGATCTCTTCGTCTGGAATGCCAAGCACAGGCCGGATCTGCTTGTGATAGGGCGCAAACGCCGCCTGCGGGCAGGTGTGCAGGCCCCTGCCCCGCGCCGCGATCATGATCGACTGCAGGAACATGCCGTGGTCGATCCACGAGCCCTGGTTCAGCCGCCGGTCGATGGTGAAGATCAGCCCCATCGGCGCGTCGAAGAAGACGAAGTTGCGGTCGTGCTGGGCGCGCATCTGGTTGACGTCGCGCTTGGGGATGCCGAGCGCGTCATAGAGCGCGAAGCCGACGGCGCGGCGCCGCGCGTAATACGGCTCGAAGAACTTGTCCGGATAGTATTTGTATTCGTCCCAGGCGATCTTCTCGGCACGGATGCCGGAGTTGAGCACGGCCTCGGACACCGCCTTCAGCTTCTCGCCGGTGACGACATAGACCTTCCACGGCTGCATGTTGGTGCCGGAGGGCGCGCGCGAGGCGACGGTAAGGATGTCGCGGATCGTCTGCTCGTCCACCATGTCTGGGAGAAAGGCGCGCACCGACTTACGCGACATGATCGCCGCGTCGACGATCGCACTCTCGTCGACAAACTCCGGTTTCAGTTGCGGTGCTGCCATCGGGTGGCCCTTCGACTCGTTTCCGGCCCACTCGCGGCGGGCAGGCGTCCCTGCAATTCGCACGAGGCACAGCCGACCGCAACCCCTGTGCCAGCAGTGAAATCCGGCTTGATTTTTTCATGCCATCGGCAATGATGAAAATCATGAACCATATTTCACGGCCTCCCCAGCCACCGAGGATCAGGCATCTCGCCTCGGATCTCAGGGCGCTGCGCAAGGCGCGCGGCATGACGCTGGCGGAGCTCGCCGCCCGCCTCGGCCGTTCGCTCGGCTGGGTCAGCCAGGTCGAGCGCGGCATCTCCTCGCCCGCGATTGCCGATCTGCGTGCGCTGGCCACGGTCTACGGCGTGCCGCTCAGTCTGTTCTTCGCCAATGACGATGGGCCGGAGGCCGAGCGCGGCGTAATCGTGCGCGCGGTCGGCCGCCGCCGGCTGGGCTCGAGCGACACCGGCCTCGTGGAGGAACTTCTCTCGCCCGACCTCGGCGGCAGTTTCGAGATCCTGCGCTCGGAGTTCGCGCCCGGTGCCGCCCTCGACAAGCCGTCGCTGCGCGCCACCGAGGAGGCCGGCTATCTGGTGTCGGGCCGTTTCGAGATCGAGATCGACGGCGTCTGGCACGCCCTGCGCGAGGGCGATTCCTTCCGCTTCCGCGAAAAGCCCTTCCGCTGGCGCAACCCGGGCACGGTGCCCGCCGTCGTCATCTGGGTGGTAAGCCCGCCGGTGTATTGAGGAGGATCGTCTTGGCTGATTTCCCCACCCAGGCCCGCGTGGTCATCATCGGCGGCGGCGCGGTGGGCGTGTCCTCGCTCTATCACCTCGCGAAAGCCGGCTGGACCGACTGCGTGCTTTTGGAAAAGAATGAACTTACCTCGGGCTCGACCTGGCATGCCGCCGGCAACGTGCCGACCTTCTCGTCGTCCTGGTCGCTGATGAACATGCAGCGCTACTCGGCCGAGCTTTATCGCGGGCTGGCCGAAGCCGTCGGCTATCCGATGAACTACCACGTCACGGGCTCGCTCCGGCTCGCCCACGGCAAGGAGCGGATGCGCGAGTTCCAGCGTGCCAAGGGCATGGGCCGCTACCAGGGCATGGCGATCGACGTGATCGGCCCGAACGAGATCAAGTCGAAATATCCCTTTATCGAACTGCATGACCTCGAGGGCGCGCTCTACGACCCGAATGACGGCGACATCGATCCCGCACAGCTTACGCAGGCGCTCGCCAAGGGCGCGCGCGACATGGGAGCCCGGATCGAGCGCTTCTGCCCGGTGACGGCCGTCCGACGCGACGGCGACGAATGGATCGTCTCGACGCCGAAGGGCGACATCCGCTGCGAGAAGGTCGTCAACGCTGCCGGCTACCGTGCCGCCGAGGTCGGCAAGATGTTCGGCCGCGACATCCCGATGATGGTGATGAGCCATCAGTATATCCTGTTCGAGGAGATCCCCGAGCTCGCCGCCTGGACGAAGGAGGTCGGCCACAAGCTGCCGCTGCTGCGCGACGTCGACACGTCCTATTACCTGCGCCAAGAGAAGGCCGGCATGAATCTCGGCCCCTACGAGCGCAACTGCCGCGCCCACTGGGCCACGCCCGACGACCGGATGCCGGACGATTTCTCCTTCCAGCTCTTCCCCGACGATCTGGAGCGGCTCGAATGGTATCTGAACGACGCCATCGCGCGCGTCCCGATCCTCGGCACGGCCGGCCTGTCCAAGGTCATCAACGGCCCGATCCCTTATGCGCCCGACGGTAACCCGCTGATCGGGCCGATGCCGGGCGTGCCGAACGCCTATGAGGCCTGCGTCTTCACCTTCGGCATCGCGCAGGCGGGCGGTGCCGGAAAGGTGCTCGCCGAATGGGTGATCGAAGGCGCGACCGAATGGGACATGTGGTCCTGCGACCCGCGCCGCTTCACCCAATTCGCGGCGGACCCCGATTACGCCGTCGCCAAGGGGCTGGAGATCTACGGCCACGAATACGCCATCTCCTTCCCCCGCCATGCCTGGCCGGACGGCCGCAACAGAAAACTCTCGCCAATCCACGACCGCATCGCCGCCCTCGGCGCCCAGTTCGCGCCCTACAATGGCTGGGAGCGCGCCACCTGGTATGCGAAGCCCGGCGACGACACGTCGGAGGAAGCAACCCAGACCTTCGACCGTGACGGACCCTGGCAGAAGCGCATCCGCGAGGAATGCCTCGCCGTGCGCGACGCCGCCGGCATCCTCGACCTGCCCGGCTTCTCACGCTTCCGGGTGCAGGGCGAAGGCGCCCGCGAGTGGCTGTCGGGCCTGATCACCGGCGTCGTGCCGAAGCCCGGCCGCATCGGCCTAGGCTATTTCGCCGACGACAAGGGCCGCATCGTCACCGAAATGTCGATCATGGCGCTGGCGGAAGACTTCTTCTTCCTGATCACCGCCGCCGTCGCGCAGCTGCACGACTTCGAGTGGCTTGCAAGTCACCTGCCACAAGGCGCTCAAATTGCTCTGAAAGACGCGACCGAAGATTTCACTTGTCAAATCCTCACCGGCCCCCGCGCACGCGACATCCTCTCGAAGGTCACCGACGCGGACCTCACGAAACCCTGGCTCACCCACCAGTCCTGCCAGATCGCCGGCCAGTGGCTCCAGCTCGTGCGCGTCTCCTTCGCCGGCGAGCTCGGCTGGGAGTTGCACACCAAGGTCGAGGAGACGGCGGCCGTCTTCGACGCCGTCTGGCAGGCCGGGCAGGCGCACGGCCTGAAGCCCTTCGGCATGTTCGCGCTGGATTCGCTCCGGCTCGAGAAGGGCTACCGCGCCTGGAAGCAGGACCTGTCGACCGACTATTCGGTCCTCCAGGGTGGGCTCGAACGCTTCGTCAGGTGGGACAAACCGGACTTCAAAGGCAAGGCGGCGCTTCTCAACGAGAAGCAGCAGGGCGTGACGAGGCGCTTCGTCACGCTCGTGATCGAGAATCCCGGCCCCTGCGACGCGCCCTATATGTCGACGCTCTGGCATGACGGCGCCATCGTCGGCGAGACGCTGTCGGGAGGCTGGGGGCACCGGGTCGACAAATCGCTGGCGCTGGGCATGTTGCGCGCGGACCTCACGGAGCCGGGCACGGCGGTCGAGGTCGAGATTTTCGGTGACCGGTTCCGGGCGATCGTGCAGAAGGACGAGCCCCTTTGGGACCCGACAAACGAGAGATTGCGCGTATGACGAACCTGCCCTTCCCGGACGAGAGCTTCGGCGCCTTCCTGTTCGACATGGACGGCACGATCCTCAACTCCATCGCCGCCGCCGAGCGCGTCTGGTCGGCCTGGGCGATGCGGCACGGCGTCGATGTGCCGTCTTTCCTGCCGACAATCCATGGGAGGCGGGCGAGCGAGACGATCCGGCAGCTGAACATCCCCGGAATGGACATCGTCGCCGAGGCCACAGCGCTGGCGCAGGCGGAGATCGACGACGTGGAGGGCGTCGTCTCCATCGCCGGCGCGGAAGCCTTTCTCGCCGCGCTCCCCGCCGACCGCTGGGCGATCGTTACCTCGGCGCCGCGCCGCCTCGCACTGCGCCGGCTGGAGGCCGCCGGCCTGCCGGTGCCTGCCACGATGGTCAGCGGAGAGGATGTTTCCAACGGCAAGCCCGCGCCCGACTGTTTTCTTCTGGCGGCAGAACGTCTGGGCCAGGCCCCGCACGACTGCCTCGTCTTCGAGGACGCCGCCGCCGGCATCGCGGCCGCGGAGGCAGCCGGAATGCGGGTGCTCGTCGTCACCGCCACCCATGCGCATGCGCCAGAGACGCCCCACCCCACCATTGCCAGCTACCACCACGTCCAGCCCCGCCTCGAAGGCGCCGGCCGGCTGATGTTCAGCTCGGCGAAGAGATAGACGCATGGAAACGATCAAGACCGTCCGACACGGCGGGCTGGAATTCTCGACGGGAGCCTTCGGCGATGCGGCGGATCCGGCCATTCTGATGATCATGGGCGCCACGGTGTCGAAGCTGTGGTGGCCGGAAGACCTGTGCGAAGCGCTTGCCGCCACAGGCCGCTTCGTCATCCGCTACGACAACCGTGACACCGGACAGTCGACCACCGGCGTGCCGGGAAATATCGACTATTCGATGGATGACATGGCCGACGACGCCCTTGCCATCCTCGACGCCTATGGCATCGAACGCGCGCATCTCGTCGGCGTGTCGCTGGGCGCGATGATCGGCCAGCTCGCGGCGTTGAAGCAGCCGGGGCGTGTTCTCACGCTCACCGCCATCAGCTCCTCGCGCTTCGACGAGGACGATCCAAGCCTGCCGGACATGGACCCGGCGCTGATGGCGCATTACGAGAAGATGGCCGATCTCGACTGGAGCGATCGCGACGCGGTTGTCGACTTCCAGGTCGAGAACTATCGCATCAGCCCCGGCGCGGACGCCGCCTTCGATCGCGAAGCGGCACGTTCGCTGGCCGAGCGTGAATACGACCGCGCCCGAAATCCGCAGTCGGCGATGAATCATTCGATGCTTGTGGGCGGCGATGCCTGGCGCGGAATGCTTGGCCGGATCACGGTTCCAGCGCTCGTCATACACGGCCGTCACGATCCGATCCTGTCCTTCCAGCATGCCGAGCGCTTGGCGGATGCCCTGCCGAACGCGAAACTCGTGGCGCTCGAGCAAGCCGGCCACGAGCTCAACCCGCGGGATTGGCCGATCATCGTGTCGTCGATCGAACGTCTGACCCGACCGGACTAGGATCGAAGATGCCTTACCCCTCCTCCCGTATTTCCGGCATCACCCCCTCCGGCAAGGACGGCTGGGAAGTCCATTTCGAGGCGATGACACGCAAGCAGGCTGGTGAGGACATCATCATGTTGTCGGTCGGCGACCACGACTTCGACACGCCCTCCGAGACCGTCGAGGCGGCGGTGAAATATGTCCGGGGCGGCTATCATCATTACACCCAGCTTCCTGGCCTGCCGCGTCTTCGCGAGGCGATGGCGAAGCTCTCCACCCGGTGCACCGGCGTAGCGACAAGCGCAGCCGAGATCCTCGCCACCCCCGGCGGGCAGGCCGCGCTTTTTGCCGCCGTGCAGGCGGCCCTCGATCCCGGCCAGCACGCGATTGTCGTCGCGCCCTACTACGCCACCTATCCCGGCACGTTCCGCGCCGCCGGCGCCGGCTTCACCGTGGTCGAAGCCCATGCCGAAGACGGCTTCCAGCCCGACCCGGCCGCGATCGAGAAGGCGATCCAGCCGAATACGCGGGCGATGCTGATCAACTCGCCGAACAACCCGACCGGCGCGGTCTATACGCGCAAAAGCCTCGAAGCCATCGCCGGCATCTGCCGCCGCCACGATCTCTGGCTGCTCGCCGACGAGGTCTACTGGACCATCGCGCATGGCGAACACATCTCGCCGCGCAGCCTGCCGGGGATGGCGGAGCGAACGCTGGTCATCAATTCGATGTCCAAGAGCCATGGCATGACCGGCTGGCGCATCGGCTGGCTCACTGGCCCCGAGCCGATGATCTCGCTACTGATCAGCCTCAACCTCGTCTCGACCTACGGCCTGCCCGACTTCGTGTCGCGCGCGGCGATCGAGGCGCTGGAGAACGACTGGGGCGTCGAGGAAATCGCCAGGATCTACGACACACGACGCCTCGCCTTCCTCGACGCCATCCGCGGCATCAACGGCATCACGGTCCGCGGCTCGGAAGGCGGCATGTATGTCATGCTCGACATCCGCGCGGTCGAGCCCGACGACGAGGCCTTCGCCTGGGGACTGCTGAACGCGGAGAAAGTCGCCGTCATGCCCGGCTCCTCCTTCGGCGACGCGGCCGCCGGCTGCATCCGCATCTCGCTCTGCCAGCCCGAGGATGTCTTGCGCGAGGCGGCGGCGCGGCTAAAGCGGCATATCGTCGATCTCGGCCAGGATTCGATGTGATGGCAGAGCCCGTTCATGGCAATCGTCCCAGTCTGGCACGGCCTGACCGCGCGCCGAACTGGAGCGACCGGCATGAGGGAAGCGTCAGTCCCGCGATCCGTGACGCGCGCACCGCCTATCTGAAGGCGATCCACGGCTTTCCCGCATGGGCCCGGATGGCGCTGCGCTTGCGCAACCGCATCGTCGCCCCGTTCGGATTGCGCACGGAGGGCGCGGAGGGCGGTGAGCTGATGGCGACGCTTCCGGTGGTTCATGAAAGCGCCGACCGCCTTGAAGTCGGCCTCGCCGACAAACACCTGACGTTCGCGATCGAGACCGCGCTCTCGGGGGGCCGCGCCGCCGTCACCACCCGGATCTGGTTCAACCACTGGTCCGGCCGCTTCTATCTCGCCGCCGTCCTGCTTCCGCACAAGCTGATCCTGCGGCATTCCCTGAGAGGGCTTGCATGACCGCACTTCCGTCCAAGGCCCGCGCGGTGATCATTGGCGGCGGCGTCTCCGGCTGCTCGGTCGCCTACCACCTCACCAAACTCGGCTGGACCGACGTGGTTCTCCTCGAACGCAAGCAGCTCACCTCCGGTACCACCTGGCACGCCGCCGGCCTGATCGGCCAGTTGCGCGGCTCGCAGAACATGACGCGGCTGGCGAAATATTCGGCCGACCTCTACGTCAAGCTCGAGGCCGAAACCGGCGTCGCGACCGGCATGCGCCAGGTCGGCTCCATCTCGGTGGCGCTGACCGAGGAGCGCAAGCACGAGCTCTACCGCCAGGCCACCGTGGCGCGCGCCTTCGACGTCGATGTGCGAGAAATCTCGCCCGCCGAAGTGAAGCAGATGTATCCGCACCTGAACGTCTCCGATGTCGTCGGCGCGGTGCACCTGCCGCTGGACGGGCAGTGCGACCCTGCCAACATCGCGATGGCCTTGGCCAAGGGCGCCCGCCAGCGCGGCGCGCTGATCTCGGAAAACACCAAGGTCACGAAGGTCCACGCCAGGGACGGCCGCGTCACCGGCGTGTCTTGGACGAAGGACGGCGAGGCAGGCACAATTGAGGCGGATGTCGTCGTCAACTGCGTCGGCATGTGGGCGCGCGACCTGGGTCAGCAGAACGGCGTCTCGATCCCGCTACACGCCTGCGAGCATTTTTATCTGGTCACCGAAGCAATCCCCGGCCTCACCCGCCTGCCTGTGCTGCGGGTTCCCGACGAGTGCGCCTATTACAAGGAGGACGCCGGCAAGATGATGCTCGGCGCCTTCGAGCCGGTTGCAAAGCCGTGGCCGCCGGCCGGCCAGCGCATCCGCGACGATTTCTGCTTCGACCAGTTGCCCGAGGACATGGACCATTTCGCCCCGATCCTCGAAATGGGCGTCAACCGCATGCCGATGCTGGAGACGGCGGGCATCCACACCTTCTTCAACGGTCCCGAGAGTTTCACCCCGGACGACCGCTACTATCTCGGCGAGGCGCCGGAACTGTCCGGCTACTGGGTGGCGGCCGGCTACAACTCGATCGGCATCGTCTCGTCCGGCGGCGCCGGCATGGCGCTGGCGCAGTGGATCAATGACGGCGAGGCACCCTTCGACCTGTGGGAAGTCGACATCCGCCGGATGCAGCCGTTCCAGAAGAACCGCACCTATCTGCGCGCCCGCGTCACCGAGACGCTCGGACTGCTCTATGCCGACCATTTCCCCTTCCGCCAGATGTCCTCTGCCCGCGGCATCCGTCGCTCGCCGCTGCACGAGCATCTCAAGGCGCGCGGCGCTGTGTTCGGCGAGGTCGCCGGCTGGGAGCGCGCCAACTGGTTCGCAAGAGAAGGCCAGGAACGCGACTACCGCTATTCGTGGCAACGGCAGAACTGGTTCGACAACAGCCGAGCCGAGCACATGGCGGTGCGCAGCGGCGTCGGCCTGTTCGACATGACCTCCTTCGGCAAGATCCGCGTCGAGGGCCGGGACGCACTGTCCTTCCTGCAGCGCGTCTGCGCCAACGATATGGACGTGCCCGTCGGCCGTATCGTCTACACCCAGATGCTCAACGCCCGCGGCGGCGTCGAGAGCGACCTCACCGTCTCGCGTCTGTCGGAGACTGCGTTCTTCCTCGTCGTTCCGGGCGCCACTTTGCAGCGCGACCTCGCCTGGCTGCGCAAACATGTCGCCGACGACTTCGCCGTCATCACCGACGTCACCGCCGCCGAAAGCGTGCTCTGCCTGATGGGCCCGAAGTCCCGCGAACTGATCCAAAAGATAAGCCCGAACGACTTCTCCAACGGAACAAATCCCTTCGGCACCTGGCAGGAGATCGAGATCGGCATGGGCCTCGCCCGCGCCCACCGCGTCACCTATGTCGGCGAACTCGGCTGGGAGCTTTACGTTTCCACCGACCAGGCAGCGCATGTCTTCGAGGCGATCGAGGACGCTGGTGCTGACCTCGACCTAAAGCTGTGCGGCCTGCACGCGCTCGATTCGTGCCGCATCGAAAAGGCCTTCCGCCATTTCGGCCACGACATCACCGACGAGGACCATGTACTCGAGGCCGGCCTCGGCTTCGCGGTGAAGACTGCCAAGGGCGAGTTCATCGGCCGCGACGCGGTGCTCAGGAAAAAGGAAGCCGGCCTAGTGCGCCGGCTCGCGCAATTCCGGCTGAAGGATCCCGCCCCCCTCCTCTTCCACAACGAAGCGTTGGTGCGCGACGGGAAGATCGTCGGCACCGTCACGTCCGGCAATTACGGCCATTTCCTCGGTGGCGCGATCGGAATGGGCTATGTCCCCTGCCCGGGCGAAAGCGAGGCCGACGTGCTCGCCTCGTCCTACGAGATCGAGATCGCCGGCGAGCGCTTCGCCGCCGAGGCGTCGCTCAAGCCGATGTACGACCCGAAGGCCGAGCGGGTGAGGATGTAACTTACTCGCCCGAACCTCTCCTCTTACAGGTGCTGCTTGAACCAGTCGCGCTGCGCCGCCGACGAGATCTTGAACGGCTCGCCCGTATAGGCTTCGAAATGCCCGCCCGGCAGTATGACCAGCTTCTTCGGCTCCAGTGCCTGCTCATAGGCCCGTGCGGTCATGTCGAACGGCGTCAGATGGTCGCCCGACGCCACCACGACCATCAGCGGCGTCGGTGCGATGCGGGCGATGTAGGTCGCAGGCTCGTATTCGGTGAACATTTCGATCGAGTGCAGCGTCACCTCGTTCTTCCAGTTGGTCTCGTGCTCCTTCGCGAAGCGCATGAAGAACTCGTAGGTGTCGGCCGTCGGCAGCGCGCAGGGCTCGCCCTCCGGCGCCGTGACCGGCATCATCGCGCCCGCCTCGCCGCGGGCGCGTGCGGCGCGGTCGCCATCGAAGGCGGCGCGCAGTCCAGCCCAATGGTCACCGCGGATCAGCCGCCGCGCCGTCTCGAAGCCCCAGGTGAGCGGCACCTGCGCGACGACGCACTTCACCCGCCGGTCGAGTGCCGCGACCACCAGCACATGACCGCCGGCATAGCTCGATCCCCACACGCCGATCCGGTTCGGGTCGACATCGGCCTGGGTCTGCGCCCAGGTGATCGCGTCACGATAGCCATTGATCTGCGCCCACGGATCGGCATGGCCGCGCGGCGTGCCGTCGCTGACGCCGAAATTGCGGTGGTCGTAGACGATGACGCCCAACCCCGCCGCCGAAAACACCTCGGCGAAGCTGTCGAGGAAGATTTCGCGCGTGGCGGTGAAGCCATGCGCCATGACGACGGTCGGCGCCGGCCCCTCCACTCCCTTCGCCTGGTAGTGCCAGCCCCGCAGGATTATGCCGTCCTCAGTTCTGAATTCGATGTCGCGTCGCATGCCGTCCTCCCGTGACAGGTTTCGAGACCGTCTTGATGCCGCGCCGGCGCGGGCCGCGCTTGCATGGGAGGGAAGCGGTTTGTTCGACAGGGAAGTGGTTGTGCGATAATCTTCGCCCGCGCCTCGGAGGATGGCGCTGGAGGATCATGATGACGGGCGGCACCTGGAGGTCCACCGACGTGCCGCAGGCGCTGCGCGCGGAGGCGACGCGCGCCATGCTGAGCGACGTCCACCTGCCCTGGTCGCTCGACCTGCCAGACCGTGCGCCGCACGACTGCCGGCTCGAATGGCATGGGCTGGGCGGCTGCACCATTGTCGAGTGCCGCAGCGCGCCGCTGTCGGGCTTCCGCGAGGCGCCGGACATCCGTCGTACCGAAGGCGATCATTTCGGCCTCCTCCTCGTCCTCTCCGGCCGCGAGCGCGTGCGTCAGGGAGACGTCGTCGCCACGCTCGGCCCCGGCGACATGCTCCTGTGGGACAGTTCCCGGCCGATCCGCTTCGAGATCGTCAACGCGCTGCACAAGGTCACGCTCATCGTGCCGCGCGAACGGCTTGCCCGCGCCGCCTCCGCCGAGCCGCGCGGGGCGACGCAGCTCGAAAGCCGCGGCGGCCTCGGCGCGCTGGCGGCTGGCCACCTGGCATCCCTCTCGAAAGTGGCTGCCGACATTCCCGCCGGCCACGCGCCGCTCGCCGCCGACATCCTTGTCGACCTGCTCGGCCGGATGCTCGACCCCGTCGCCCCCTCTCCCGCCGGCGGCGACCTCTTCGGGCGTCTCCTGCGGCATATCGAGGAGAACCTTGACGACCCCGAGCTCACGCCGTCGCGCATCGCCGCCCGGTTCGGCATCTCGCCGCGCTACCTGCACATGCTCTGGTCGGGCAGCGGCGGTACCGTCGCCACGCATATCCGCTCGCGCCGGCTCGACGCCATGCGGCGCGACCTCGCCGACCCGCGGCTCTCGCACCGCTCGATCACGGACATCGCGCTCGGCTGGGGTTTTTCCGACGCGGCTCACGCCAGCCGCGCGTTCAGCGCCGCGTTCGGCCATTCGCCCAGCGCCTACCGCTCCAGCCGGCGCGAGTAGCCGCAAACGGACTAAGCCCCGGCAGGCGGAGGTCAGCCTCCTGCCGGGGCAAAGCGGTCGCGTCGAGGGAACGACGGCGCTGCGCTCGGGAAATTACTGGACGATGACGATGCGGGTGTTCTGCTGCCCGAACGTCTTGACCAGGGTGTAGAACGCCTCGGCATTGGTCGGGTGCAGCCGGATACAGCCATGCGAGGCCGGGCGGCCGAGGTTCTTCACATGCGGGGTCGCGTGCACCGCATAGCCGCCGGTGAAGAACACCGAATGCGGCATCGGCGCGTTGTCGTATTTCTTCGAATACCACATCTCATGCATCCGCATGGCTTCCACGACCCGGTCGGGGTCACGTAGCCCTTCCCTGCGGTCGAGACCTTCCATTCATAGGTAGGGCGGCCGCCGACGCTGACCTGCATGGTCTGGGTGGAGATCTGCACGCGGGCGACGACCTCGTTCGAAACCGAAGCCGCGGCCGGGGCGTTGCCGGCGGCGAGCATCAGGCCGAAGCCGGTGGCCGCGATCGCGGCAATGTTGATGAAACGGGCGGTAAGAGCGGTCATTGGAGCCTCCATCTGTCTTGTTAGCGTCTGCTGCGCTTGGATGGAGGGAATTTGCAGCGGCTGTGTATCCCGCGAATTTCACACCGCGTTCATCTTTGTTTCGAATTGGTTTCCGTTTCGGACATTTTAGAAACGTCGCCGCCGCGATCCGGCAGCTTTCTGTCCCGCCGCACGAAATTCGCGGATTCCCAGCAACTTATGGCAACAAACGGCGATTTCGAGCGGCACAGTCTCGATACACGACCCGAGCATCCTGCGACCATGAAAGACAACGGCCCTGGCGCGGCACGCGCTGCCGGGCCTTGAGGAGAAGCGCTGATGCGTTCGAAACTCGGATCGACGGTCCTGATCGGGCTGCTCTACGGACAGGCGGCACTCGGCCTCGTGGCCGTCGGCGCCGTCCTCATGAAAGACCACGCCGGCGCGCAGGCGCTCGCAGCCCCGACAGTCGAGATCGCATCCGCGATGACGACGGCGGTCCGCTAGGTGCAACCCGGGGCAGGCAGATCGGTTGGAAAGCGCTCTGCGGGCAACACCCGCTTCGCGCTTCTATGCGCCTTTCGGCGGATCGAACCGGTATCCGGCCCCCCGCACGGTGACGATCGCCTCGGAATCGAGCTTGCGGCGCAGGCGCACGATGCGGGAATCGATCGACCGGTCGAAGGCGTCGTAGCTCTCGGCCGGGGCCGCCGCGATGATGTCGTCGCGGTTGATGACGGTATGCGGACGAGCGGCGAACAGCTTCAGCATGGCCACCTGGCCGGCGGAGAGCTGCTCCTCCTCGCCGGAATGGTGCATGACGAGTGCGGCCCGCAGGTCGACGGTGGAGTTCTCGAGCGGCAGCAGGTCGGGTGCGGGAAAGCCGCGCCGGGTCAGGATGCCGCCGATTCGGGTCGCCGCCTCGCGCAGGTTGAACGGCGCCTCGATGACGTCGGCAGCGCCGAGCTCGAGCGCGAGCACCTTTTCGATCAGCGCCGGCCCGGTCGAGACCAGGACGAAGGACGGCCCCTCCTCCCCGCCATAGTCGCGCAGGAGGTCGAGGCCGGACCCACCGGGAAGCTGCAGGTCGATGACCGCGAGATCCGGTTTGCCGGCGAAAAGCGGCCGCGCCGACCAGATTTCATGCGCCATCGTCACGTCGTGTCCGCGACGGCGCAAATATTCGCCGAGCTGGACTCCTGTCTCCTTGCTCGCCGAGACAACCGCAATCACCGCTCTGGCGGACATGGACCTTCCGAAAAAAAGAGATAAAGAGAGACTCGGGCATCATGTTTACACCCAATCTGCTTTCCGGAACCAGCAGGGAAGACAGCGCCGTGCGATCGAAAATCGTTGTGGTGGACGACGAGCCGGATCTTCGCGATGCGGTCGCGGAATATCTGACGGCGAGCGGCTATGACGTGACGGCTGTCGGCGACGCCGCAGCGATGCGCGAGATCGCCCGGGAGCAGACCTTCCACCTGGCGATCCTCGACATCTCGATGCCCGGCGAGGACGGACTCTCGCTCGGCCGCTGGCTGCGTTCCAAGATGCCGGTCGGCATCATCTTCGCCACTGCCTCCGGCACCTCGATCGATCGCATCGTCGGCCTCGAGCTCGGCGCGGACGACTACATCGTCAAGCCCTACGAGCTGCGCGAGCTTCTCGCCCGCGTGCGCTCCGTCCTGCGGCGCGTGCCAGCGCCCACCGGGACGGTGTCGGACGACGACGGCCCGCTGCGCCCCGCCCGCCGCGTCGTTACCTTCGGCGGCTTCTCGGCCGACCTCGACGGCCGCATGGTGACGGGACCGAGCGGCGGCATGGTCGAAATGGCCAAGAGCGAGTTCGACGTTTTGGAGGTCTTCCTCACCCGCGCCAACCGCCTGCTCAGCCGCTCCGCGATCGCCGAGGCGATCGGGCTTGTCGAGGAGGCCGACGATTCGCGCGCCCTCGACATCCGCATCATGCGCCTGCGCAAGAAGATCGAGGCGGATCCGTCCAATCCCCGTTTCTTGCGCACCGTACGCGGCGAAGGTTACATCTTCTCGCTGTCCGATGCCGGAAAGACCGCCTAGGGAGGCTGCGTGCGGGACATTACTCTGGCCGCCATCGAAGACATCTCCCAAGCCCGGCAGGAGTACCAGTCGCGCGGGCTCACGGTGGTGGTGGCGGACCTCATGCGGCGCCTGCGCCAGTCGATCGACTGGCAGCAAGAAATCGACGACGCACTCGCCATTCTCGGCATGGCGTTCGGCTGCCATCGTTCGGTGCTGTTTCGCATGCGCGACATCTCCGGCCAGGGCTTTTCCCAGACGATCTTCTCCTACTGGATCGACCGGACCATACTCGGGCCGGAAGGCCGGCCGACCACCATCGTCAAGTCGATGATCGAATCCGATCCGCTGCTGCAGCAGCTGTCCGAGGAGGCCCGGCGTGGCATCGTCTTCGCCGGCCACACCCGCGAGCTGAGCGGCTTCCTGCGCGAGGATTTCGAACGCCAGCGGATCAAGTCGTTCATATCCTATCCCGTCTTCGCGCATGGCTATGTGTGGGGCACGCTCGCCGTCAACGACTGCGTCACAGAGCGCAACTGGACCGACGAAGAGCACTCCGCGCTCAGCATGGTGGCGCTGATCATCGGCGACGCGATCGAACGCTCGCAGACCGAGGCGCACATCGCCGAGACCTTCCGCACCACGATGCTCAACGCTGCCCTCGACGGCATGGTGATCATCGATGAGAGCGGCGGCATCATCGAATTCAACCCGGCCGCCGAGCGTATGTTCGGCTGGAAGAAGCACGACGTACTCGGCCGCAACATCGTCACGACGCTGATCCCGCTCGAATACCGGCCCATGCTGATCAACGGCCTGCGCTCCTATCTCGAGAGCGATGCCGGCCGGATGATCGGCAAGCGCTTCGAGATGAACGGCACCAACGCCAAGGGCGAGATCTTCCCGGTCGAGCTCACCATCTCCGAGGTAAACGCGGCCGGGCGCAAGCTGTTCATCGGCGCGGTGCGCGACCTGCGCGAGCGGCGCCGCGCCGAGGAAGAGATCAACCGCCAGCGCGAACGGCTGCACCAGAACGAGAAGATGGCGGCGATGGGTTCGCTGCTCGCCGGCGTCTCGCACGAGCTGAACAATCCGCTCGCGGTTGTGGTCGCGCAATCGACGCTGCTGCACGAATTCGCGCCGGACGCCTCGACAAAGACGCGCGCGGAGAAGGTGCGCGCCGCCGCCGAGCGCTGCGGTCGCATCGTCAAGAGCTTCCTCGGCATGGTGCGGCTGCATCCGACCGCGCAAGCCGAGACCGACCTCAACCAGGTGATCCGCTCCGCGCTGGAGATCAGCGCCTATGGTGCACGGTCTTCCGGCATCGTCGTCGAGACGTCGTTCTCGCCTGCTGCCCTCCCCGTGATCGGCGACGCCGACCACCTGACCCAGGTGGCGGCGAACTTCCTCGTCAACAGCCAGCACGCTCTGGCCTCCGTTAACGGGGAGCGGCGCATCAAGGTCCGCACCGAGCGCACGCCGTCCGGGCTTGCCCGCTTCACGGTCGAGGACAACGGCCCCGGCATTCCGAAGGAGATCCGCGACCGTATCTTCGAATCCTACTTCACCACCAAGCCGGTGGGCGTCGGCACCGGCATCGGCCTGTCGATCTCCAAGTCGATCGTCGAGCGCCACAACGGCAAGGTCTGGTACGAAGAAAGCGACACCGGCGGTGCGCGTTTCGTGGTTGAGCTTCCGCTGGTATCCCGCTCGCTCGGCGAGATCGCGGGTGCTGCGCCGAAGTCCACCAATCTCCGCACGGCGCTCATCATCGACGACGAGCCGGACGTCGCTGCGTCGCTCGCCGACATCCTGGAACTGATGGGCATAAAATCCGTCATTCATACTGGATGGACCGAAGCGCGCGAGGGCGTCGACCGGCTCGACATGGAAATCGACATCGTCTTTTCGGACCTTCGCATGCCTGGCGCGAGCGGGCTCGAGATCTACCGTGAACTGACGCAGAAGCGGCCGCATCTCGCGCGCCGCTTCGTGCTCGTGACCGGCGACAGCCTCGGCGCGCGGGCGGAGTTCGAGGAGATCGCGCCGAAGCTCAGGCCGCTCCTGATGGAAAAACCCTTCTCGACCCTCGACGTGCGAGGCGCGCTCGCAGCCGTCACGGACCAGATCGGCGCGGAGCAGAGCTGACCGCTCGGGACCGTGTCGAAATTCGGCTGGCGGCCAATGGTGGCTCTCAGCGCTGCCTCATCGCCTCGACGTCGAGCACATCGTGCCGCGCGATGACCGCGAAGGCCTCCACCTCGTCGGCGACGAAGAAATCCCATTCCTTCGTCCTCAGGCGGAGCCAGACCGTCTCCTGCGAGAAATGCCTGGAGCAGGTGCGGCTGACATGCGGATTGCGGCGGGCGATGTGCATGCTCGTCTCCTGTCGGTGTCGTCTCAGTGGCGGATGTCCGCATCCGCGAGGCGGATGGTGCGCTTGATGCCGCTGTCCTTGGCGATCGCCAGGATGCAGTCGAGCGTCTCGGAGCCCCAGGCCTGGCCGGCGCAGGCCTTGTCGGTTTCAGTCGCGACGACGAGGCGCGGCGCCTTTTCGGTCGTCACGACGACCTGGATAGCCGGCGTCTCGGGCTCGACTGCGGCGAAGGCGGCGCGCGGAGACGGCAGGAGCATCATGAAGGCGATCGCGCCGACGGAGACGACGGAGAACATCGCCATCTGGTTTTCCGAGGTGCGGGTGCGCACGGCGATGCGCGGAAGCGCGGCGAGAACGGAGCGGCGGGCGGCGGGGGCGGCGAGAGCGGACATGGCGTTGGGTCTTTCGTTTGAAGTGGTTCCCTGATGACGCGCCTTGTAGGGAATAGCCGTATCTCCGCAGTGCCGCAGCGTTAACCTCTTTGTAACGAGGCTGTTTCGAATTTCTTTCGTTTATTGCTCGTTTCGACGCGAGAACGAAACTTGCTTACCGGAGCTGGTTCCGGATCTGGTCGTAGAGGATCTGCGCCGCCGGCGAGAGCGAGCGGCTGCGAACCGTGATCAGGCTATAGGGCTGGACGACGATTTCGAACTCCGTCGGCAGGATTTCGACCGAGCCGTCGAGGTCACCCCTGCCACGCAGGAAATTGGCCACCTCGATCGACACCGCCGCGATCGCATCCGACTGCGCCACCATCACCAGCGTCAGCAGCAAGGAGGAGGTGTTCAGGACGCGGTCGGGCAGCGGCGCGTCATGCGAAACGAAGATGCCCTCCAGCGTGCGCCGCAGCAGCGAGCCGCCCGGCTGCAACACCCAGTCGAACTTGTGCAGCTCATCCAGCCGCACCGCGCCGTGGCCAAGCAGCGGATGGCCGCGCCGCACGATAAGGCAGGCCTTCTCGACGCCGATCACGCGCGCTTCGAAGAGACGCGGATTGAGGTCGTCAGGAATGCGGGCGACGATGAAATCGTGCCGCGAGGCGAGCAGTTCCTTGGCGAGCACGGCGCTGGTCTCGACCTGCATGTTGATCTCGACCTTCGGATAGGTCTCGCGCACGATCTTGATCGCCGGGATGACGAGGTCGATGGCGGGCGCCGTCACCGCGCCGAGATAGACCGAGCCGCCTTTGCCGCTGCGCAGGTCGGCGATCTCGCGGTCGACCTCGCGCAGTTCGAGCAGCACCGATCTCGCACGCCGCGCCAGGGCCGTTCCGTAGGGCGTCAGCGCCACGCCGCGCGGCAGCCTCTCGCAGATCGGCGCGCCGACGAGCGCCTCGATCTCGGCGATCATGCGCGATGCAGCCGGCTGCGAGATGTTGAGCACGGAGGCAGCCGCACTCACCTGGCCATGTTCATCGAGTGCGGCGACCATGCGCAGGTGGCCGACCTTCAGGCCACCGCGCGCCAGCGTTTCGCCGTCGCCGTCGCGCTGTCCCGCCCAGGCCGGATTGGTCCATCCCTGACGATCCGACATCCTGTTCCCTCCGCGGCAATACATACCGGGCTTGATATACCAATCGCCCGTCTTTGCATTTGACAGTTATATCTTTCACCGACACGTTCGTCATCCAGCGCGGTCCCGGCGATCATCGATAAAGAGACGTCGGGCGAAGGGAGGAGCTTTCAGGCCGCGCTCCGCCAATCGCGGCATGCGCCGCGCCCCCATTCGCCCTGCCGTCCAGACACCGATGCAGCCTCTGCCGGCAGCCCCGACACCACTCCAAAGGGAGGAACGACGTGAAATTCCTGAAGACAATCGTGGCGGCGGCTGCCGTCTCCATCCTGGCCATGGCCCCGCAGGCCTTTTCCCAGGAAAAGGGCCTCGTCGGCATCGCCATGCCGACCAAGTCGTCGCTGCGCTGGATCAGCGACGGCGACAGCCTGAAGGCCGCGCTCGAAGGCAATGGCTACACCGTCGACCTGCAATATGCCGAGGACGACATCCCGAACCAGCTCGCGCAGATCGAGAACATGGTGACCAAGGGCGCCAAGGTGCTGATCATCGCCTCGATCGACGGCACCACGCTGTCGGACGTGCTGCAGAAGGCGCATGACGGCGGCGCCAAGGTCGTCGCTTATGACCGCCTCATCCGCCAGAGCGGCAATGTCGACTACTACACCACCTTCGACAACTTCAAGGTTGGCGTCCTGCAGGCCGAGTCGATCCTCAAGGGCCTCGGCTATCCCGAGAACAAGGGCCCCTTCAACATCGAGCTGTTCGGCGGTTCGCCGGACGACAACAACGCCTTCTTCTTCTACGACGGCGCCATGAGCGTGCTGCAGCCGCTGATCGACAAGGGCGACCTGGTCGTCAAGTCTGGCCAGATGGGCATGGAGAAGGTCGGCACGCTGCGCTGGGACGCCGCCGTCGCGCAGGCCCGCATGGACAACATCCTGTCCGCCAACTACTCCGACGGCAGCCGCGTCGACGCGGTTCTCGCCCCCTATGACGGTCTGTCCCGCGGCATCATCTCGTCGCTGCGCGGCGTCGGCTACGGCACCGCCGACCAGCCCTGGCCGATCATCTCGGGCCAGGACGCCGAGACCCCGTCGATCAAGGCGATCATCGCCGGCGAACAGTATTCGACGGTGTTCAAGGACACCCGCGAACTCGCCAAGGTGACCGCCAAGCTGGTCGACGACGTGCTCGCCGGCAAGGAGCCGGAGATCAACGACACCAAGACCTATGACAACGGCGTCAAGGTCGTCCCGTCCTACCTGCTTGTGCCGGTGTCGGTCGACAAGTCGAACTACGAGGAGATCGTGGTCAAGTCGGGCTACATCAAGGCCGAAGACCTGAAGTAAGCGCCGGCTGAGTGAGTTCTTCTCCCCGTATACGGGGAGAAGATGCCGGCAGGCAGATGAGGAGCAGCGCCAACCTTCGATGGGAAGCTCCCGCCCTCATCCGGCCCTTCGGGTCACCTTCTCCCCGTCAACGGGGCGAAGGACAGGAGGAGAATGATGGACGATTACATCCTCGAGATGCGCGGCATCACCAAGACCTTCCCGGGCGTGAAGGCGCTGGAGAACGTCAATCTCAAGGTCCGGCGCGGCGACATCCATGCCATCTGCGGCGAGAACGGCGCCGGCAAGTCGACGCTGATGAAGGTCCTCTCCGGCGTCTATCCGTTCGGCAGCTATTCGGGCGAGATCTTCTACGAAGGCAAGGAATGCCGCTTCAACGGCATCCACGATTCCGAGCGCGAAGGCATCGTCATCATCCACCAGGAGCTGGCGCTTGTTCCCCTCCTGTCGATCACCGAGAACCTCTTCCTCGGCAACGAGCAGGCGAAGTTCGGCATCATCGACTGGAACAAGGCCGAGCGCCGGGCCTCGGAGCTCTTGCGCAAGGTCGGCCTGCGCGAAGACCCCAACACGCTTATCACCAACATCGGCACCGGCAAGCAGCAGCTCGTCGAGATCGCCAAGGCTCTCGCCAAGGACGTCAAGCTCCTGATTCTCGACGAGCCGACCGCGTCGCTGTCCGAGAAGGACAGCCAGGCGCTCCTCGACCTGTTGCTGGAGTTCAAGGCGCAGGGCCTGACCTCGATCATGATCAGCCACAAGCTGAACGAGATCAAACGCATCGCCGACCAGATCACCGTCATCCGCGACGGGCTGTCGATCGAGACGATGGACAAGGCCGACATCACCGAGGACCGCATCGTCACCTCGATGGTGGGCCGCTCACTGGAGAACCGCTACCCTACGCGCACGCCGAAGATCGGCGAGACCATCTTCGAGGTGCGCAACTGGAGCGTCTACCACCCGCTCCACCCGGACCGTCAGGTCATCAAGAACATCAGCCTCAGCGTCTGTAAGGGCGAGGTCGTCGGCATCGCCGGCCTCATGGGCGCCGGGCGCACCGAATTCGCCATGAGCGTCTTCGGCCGCACCTACGGCACGAAGATCACAGGCGAGGTTCTCATGCACGGCAAGCCGGCGGACACCTCGACGGTCGGCCGCGCGGTCGATGCCGGCCTCGCCTACGCGACGGAGGACCGCAAGACCTACGGCCTCAACCTGATCGACCACATCAAGCACAACGTCACCATCGCCAACCTGCCGGGCGTCTCGAGCGGCGGCGTCATCGACGACATGGAAGAGCTGAAAGTGGCCAACGAATACCGGCGCAAGACCAATATCCGTTCGTCCAGCGTCTACCAGATCGCCGGCAACCTCTCGGGCGGCAACCAGCAGAAGGTCGTCCTGTCGAAGTGGCTGTTCTCCGATCCCGACGTGCTGATCCTCGATGAGCCGACCCGCGGCATCGATGTCGGCGCGAAATACGAGATCTACACGATCATCAACAAGCTCGCCGAGGAAGGCAAAGGCATCCTGGTCATCTCCTCCGAGATGCCGGAACTGCTCGGCATCTGCGACCGCATCTACGTCTTGAACGAAGGCCGCATCGTCGGGGAAATGGCGGCGGCCGACGCAAGCCAGGAAAAGATCATGCGGGCGATCGTCCGTGGGGAGGAAAGGGCAGCCTGATGAGCACGGAAACGTCCGCACCCATCGCCAACACGGCGCGCGCCACAGCGCAGATGGCGCTGAAGGAGAACCTGCGCCAGTATGGCCTGGTCATCGCGCTCATCGCCATCATGATCTTCTTCCAGGTCATGACCAACGGCGTGCTGTTCTACCCGGTCAACCTGACCAATATCGTCCTGCAGAACTCCTATATCGTCGTAATGGCGCTCGGCATGCTGCTGGTCATCGTCGCCGGCCATATCGACCTGTCGGTGGGTTCCGTCGCCGGGTTCGTCGGCGCCGTCGCGGCCGTGCTCATGGTCGACTACGGCTGGAACCCGTTGCTGGGCGCGATCGCCTGCATCGCCGTCGGCGCGGTCATCGGCGGGGCGCAGGGCTACTTCATCGCCTATATGAAGATCCCCGCCTTCATCGTGACGCTGGCCGGCATGCTGGTCTTCAAGGGCCTGCTGCTCTGGCTGCTCGGCGGCCGCTCCGTCGGACCCTTCCCGCCCGAGTTCCAGCTTCTCAGCGCCGGTTTCATTCCCGACATCATCGGCCCGCTGGTGCTGACCGAGCCGACGCTTAACGCCTCGGGCCGGCCGATCCCGAACTCCGGCTGGGTGCTGCATTCGACGACGCTGGTCATCGGCGTGCTGATCGTTGCCGCGATGCTCTATTTCGCGCTCAAAAGTCGCCGCAACCGCGAGAGCCACGGCTACGAGGCCGAGCCGTTCGGTCTGTTCGTGGTCAAGAACCTGGTAATCGGCGGCATCATCCTGTTCCTGATGTACAAGTTCGCATCCTATCGCGGCCTGCCCAACGTTCTCATCGTGATGGGCATCCTGATCGCGCTGTTCGTGTTCATCACCAAGCGGATGACTTTCGGTCGCCGCATCTTCGCCATGGGCGGCAACGTCAAGGCGGCCGCGCTCTCGGGCATCAAGACCGAACGGCTCACCTTCTACATCTTCGTCATCATGGGCATGCTGGCCGCGCTCGCCGGCCTGATCTACGCCGCCCGGCTCAACCAAGCGACGCCCAAGGCAGGCGCCGGCATGGAGCTCGACGTCATCGCGGCCGTCTTCGTCGGCGGCGCCTCGGCCATGGGCGGCGTCGGCGAGGTGGCGGGTGCGGTCATCGGCGCCTTCATCATGGGCGTGATGAACAACGGAATGGGCATCATGGGCATCAACATCGACTGGCAGCAGGTCATCAAAGGCCTGGTGCTGCTCGGCGCCGTTGCCTTCGATCTCTACAACAAGAAGAAGGCATAAGGTTCCGGGAAACAAGGGAAACAGCCTCGCACATATCATTGCCGCCGGGTCTTGCGGGAGTGCCTCGGGCACCCACGCATGGCGGAGGTTTGCCGCAAGGCCGGCGTATTGGAAGGAACGAGACATGCTTCTGTCGCAGATCGTCGACGAGACGGGACGGATCCGGGTGCTGGCGCGCCACGAGCAGCGAGTCCGCGCTGTCGAAGGCGCGGCGTCCGTCTATGCGCTGGCGCTTGAAGCCGCGCGCACCAACAAGGGGCTTGGCGAACTCGTTCTCCAGCGCGGGCTCGGCGCCGATGTCGACCTCGAACTCGCCTACCGGCAGGGCCGCATGCGTCCACCGATCCACCATCCCGATCCCGCGCATCTGCATCTCACCGGCACTGGCCTCACCCATCTCGGCTCGGCCGCCGCGCGCGATGCGATGCACAAGAAACTGGGTGTCGGCGACGAGGCGCTGACGGATTCGATGAAGATGTTCCGCATGGGGATCGAGGGCGGCAAGCCGGTGAATGGCGGGCCCGGCGTCCAGCCGGAATGGTTCTACAAGGGCAACGGCACGATGGTGGCAGCCCCCGGCGCGGCACTCCTGTCCCCGGCCTTTGCCGAGGATGCCGGCGAGGAACCCGAGATCGCGGGTATCTATGTCATCGGCGACGACGGCACCCCGTTCCGCGTCGGCTTCGCACTTGCCAACGAGTTCTCCGACCATGTCACCGAGCGCGTCAACTATCTCTACCTCGCCCATTCGAAGCTCCGGAACGCTGCTTTCGGCCCCGAGATCCTGGTCGGCCCCCTGCCCGCCGACGTGCGCGGCCGCTCGCGCATCCGGCGCAAAGGGGTGACGATCTGGGAAAAGCCGTTCCTGTCGGGCGAGGACAACATGTCCCACACGATTGCGAGATCTCGAGCACCACCACTTCAAATACGGGCTGTTCCGCCAGCCGGGCGACGTGCATGTGCACATGTTCGGCACCGCGACACTCTCCTTCGCCGACGGCATCCGCACCGGCGCCGGCGACGTGTTCGAAATCGAAGCCGACGGCTTCGGCCTGCCCTTGCGCAATCCGCTCGCTATCGAAAAGCCGGCAAAGGTAAAGGTACGCGCCCTCTAGATCGCGACCCGCCCGCCGCGCGTCGAGCGCCAGAGCAGCAGCGCCATCACGCTGACATTGAGCAGGTTCCAGGCAATGCCGTTCAGGAACGCGGCGGCATAGGATCCCGTCTGGTCGTAGATGAAGCCCGACATCCAGCCACCCAGCGCCATGCCGAGGATGGTTGCCATGATGACTATGCCGACCCTCTGCCCCGCCTCGCGCGCCGGCATGTATTCGCGCACGATGATCGCATAGCTCGGCACGATGCCGCCCTGCGCCAGGCCGAACATCGCCGAGACGACATAGAGCGAGCCGAGCCCGTCGAACGGGATGTAGAACAAGAGCGACAGGCCCTGCAGTACGGAGCCGATCAGCAGTGTCGGGACGCCGCCGATCCGGTCGGCGAGGAAGCCGGAAGCGAGCCGGCTGATGATGCCGGCCGCCAGCATCAGCGACAGCATCTCCGCACCCCGCGCTACGCCGTAGCCGAGGTCGGCGCAATAGGCGACGATGTGGACCTGCGGCATCGACATGGCCACGCAGCACGCGAGCCCCGCCACCACGAGCAGCGCCTGGATCGCGCCGGGCGACAGGCCGATGTCCTTGACCCGGGCATCGCCCGCCGCGCCCACGGCCGAATGGTGCGCCGGCCGCCGGCCGAGCATCGCGGCGAGCGGCAGCATCGTCACCAGGCAGACGATGCCGATGATGAGATAGGTCTCGCGCCAGCCCTGCGCCGCCAGCAGCGGCTGCATCGCCATCGGCCAGAGCGCGCCGGCGAGGTAGTTGCCGCAGGCCGCGACGGCGACCGCGATGCCGCGCCGCCGGTCGAACCAGTGCGAGATGTCGGCGATCAGCGGCCCGAAGGTCGCGGACGATCCCGCGCCGATCAGCAGCCCTTGCGCCAGCGCCAGCGTGCCGATCGACGGCGCGTAGGAAGCGAGGATGAAGCCTGCGCCGGAAAGGGCCGCCGACACCAGCGCCGGCCACATGAAACCCACCCGGTCGATCAGGCGCCCGACCACGACATTGCCGAGCGCGAAGCCGAGCATGGTGGCAGTGTAAGCAAGCGAGGCCTCGCCCCTGCCCGCGCCGAACTCGGCCTGCGCCGCCGGCAGCACCACCACGATCGCCCACATGCCGACGCCGCCGATCGTGGCGAGCGCCAGCGAAATGCCGAGCCTGAGCCACGCATAGGCTCCGTCCGGCGCATAGCGATCGATTCGCCCCACCTCGTCCATCGACCACTCCTCCCGCCAGGCGACTCACAGTCGTCCGGCCAACTCGGCGCAGAGTGGTCGACCGCACCCGTCGACGGCAGCGCCACAGCGCCCCCAGCTACCACGCCAGGAGGCAGCCAGACGCATCCCGGCATCATATAGAAGCGATAGGCAGGAAGCTTTGGAACTTTCCAGATTTGGCTGGTGGGTGCGACAGGGATCGAACCTGTGACCCGCTGATTAAGAGTCAGCTGCTCTACCAACTGAGCTACGCACCCGGGCCAGATGACGCGGCAACCGCGTCAGGTGCGGCTCTATAGCGAACCGGACCCCGGGTGTCCACCCCGCCCAGACGTGAATTTTGCCGGACCGCGAAAGCCTGTCAGAATGGCGTCCCGACCGCTTCCGCTGCGCCGGCCTGTGGTCAGGACCGCCGCAGCGTCTGCACGCGCGGCGGTTCGCCCTGAGCGCACTTGTTCCCCTTCGGCGGCGTAAGGTTTTCGTCGCCTCTCTCCACGAGTCCCATCCCGAGCGGCGGCTTGCGATTCTCCGCCGTCTCCCGGGAGAACGCGTCGTTCGGATCGGATCCGGTCGCAGACTTCAGCTTCCGCGCCCCGTGTTCATAGGCAGTCTTGCCGTCTCGCATGGTACACCTCTTGTGCGACGGAAACAGTTGCGAGCCGCAGGAGTTCCCATCTGCATTCGCACGGCGGATCGGCACAAAGGCGCCCGCCGCTGCGACGGCTATACGTAAATCTCCCCTCGCCCGACGACGACCGCATCACCGCCGATGCGCGCGGCGGCGGCCTTGCTGTCCTCGACGTCGATCTCGAGGCGGATGCGCGAGGGCCGTCCCATCTCCATGCCCTGTTCGATACGGATCTCGTGGCTGCCGTCGGCCGGCCGCTCGTTGGCGACGAAGGTTCCGACGAAGGCGGCCGCCGCCGAGCCCGTCGCCGGGTCCTCATAGGAGGGGCTCGCGGCAACGAACATGCGGGCGTGGAAGGAACTGCCGGGCAGGATGGTCTCACGGCAATAGACGTAGGCCGATGCCCTGGCGTCGTTGCCCTTGGCCGGCGCGAATGCGCTCCAGGCGTGCGGATCGAAGCGCACGCGCCCGATCGCATCGAGTCCTTTCACCGGAACCGTCACATAGGGCACGCCTGCAGACCAGGCGCCGGGCACATGCGAGTCGAAGCCGATCTCCGAAGCGTCGAGCCCGAGCGCGGCCGCGATCCGTGCCGAATCGGCCGCGAACGGCATTGCGGCGGACAGTTGCGGCACGTCGAACTCGGCGAAGGTTGCGCCCTCCCCGGCACTGACGATGCAGCGCACCGGGCCTATATTCTCCTCCAGCACGAGGATCTCGCCGTCGCCATGGCCGCGCTCGTGCCAGAGCGCCACCGCCGTGCCGACCGTCGGATGCCCGGCGAAGGGCATCTCGTATTCCGGGCAGAAGATCCGGATCCGCGCCGCATGCGCGCCATTCTCGGGCGGCAGAACAAAGACCGTCTCCGACAGGTTGAACTCGCGGGTGATCGCCTGCATGCGCGCCGTGTCCAGCCCCTCGGCGTCGAGCACCACGGCGAGCGGATTGCCTTCCAGCGCCGTGCCGGCGAAGACATTGAGCAAGAGGTAGCGGCGTGCGGCCATGATGGTCTCCCTGATCCCGGCGAAGCCATAGCGCGCGCCCGCCCCTCGCCTCAATGGCTGTGCACAGAAACAATCGCGCGCTTTGCCGCCCGGCGGCAGGGCAATATGAACGAGATTTAATTTGTATTGGCCGCGGTCAAAGCTGATCTGTGTCGTAAAGACATACAAAGACAGACATTGGGACGCATCGAAAAAGCAGGAAGAGCGCCCGACATGGATCAGATCGTCAGCCGCGCCAAGGCGGACCAGACACCGCAGGTCGCCGCGTCCCTGGCGCTCGACAGAAAGGCGCCGCGCAGGCTCGGGCGCTGGCTGTTCATTGCGCTGGTTCTCGCCGCCGTCGCGGCGGGCGGCTGGTGGTACTGGTCGTCGTCCACCTCGTCCACGGCGCCGGTCTACGTCACGGCTGCGGCGGAACGCGGCGACATCACCACCACGATCACCGCCACCGGCACGCTCCAGCCGGTCACCCAGGTCGATGTGTCGAGCGAACTGTCCGGCGTCGTGCGCACGGTCGAGGTGAGCGAGAACCAGACGGTCGCGAAGGGCGATGTGCTGCTGACGCTCGACACCACCCGCCGCGTCGCCCAGGTCGAGCGCGCCGAGGCTTCCGTGGAAGCGGCGCGCGCCAAGGTCGAGGACGCGCGCGTGACGCTGAAGGAGACCGAGCTGACCTACGACCGCACGCTCAGCCTGTCGCAGCGAGGCATGGTGGCCGACCAGGCGCTGGAAACGGCAACCGCGGCGCGCGACCGTGCTGCGAGCGCGGTATCCTCGGCGCAGGCCAACCTCTCGATCGCCGAGGCGGATCTCAAGCTGCAGCAGGCCGACCTGGCGCAGAGCACCATCTACGCGCCGATCGACGGCGTCGTGCTGACGCGTGACGTCGATCCCGGCCAGACGGTCGCCTCGTCGCTGTCGGCGCCGGTCCTGTTCGTCATCGCCGCCGACCTCGCCCACATGGAGCTCGAGGCCGCGATCGACGAGGCCGACATCGGCACAGTCGAGAAGGGCCAGAAGGCGAGTTTCACCGTCGATGCCTTTCCCGGCCGCACCTTCGACGCGGGGATCAGCGACCTCGCCTATGCCTCCGTCACCACCGATGGCGTCGTCACCTACGAGGCGAAGCTCGCCGTCGCCAATGACGACCTGATCCTGCGGCCGGGCATGACAGCCACGGTCTCGGTCGTCACCAGGGAGGCAAAGGACGTCCTCACCGTGCCCTCCGAGGCGTTTCGCTTCCGCCCGCCGGCGGTCGAGGCCTCGCGCGGCTTCAATCTCCAGACCATGTTCATGCCGCGCCCGCCGCGCAGCCGCGCGCCCCAGACCGCGCAGCCGGCCGACGGCAGCCGCACGCTCTATGTCCTGCGCGACGGTGCTCCGACCGAGGTGCGGGTCCGGACGGGCTCGACCGACGGCCGCAAGACGGAGATTCTCTCCGGCCTCGAGGAAGGCGACCAGGTGATTGTGTCGACCAGGCAGCGGAGGTCCTGAGCGTGACGCAGCCGCTCGTCACTTTCGAACAGGTCTGGAAGACCTACGGCTCCGGCGAGGCCCGCGTCGACGCACTCGCGGGCGTGGACCTCACGATCGAGACCGGCGAATTCGTCGCGATCATGGGGCCGTCAGGGTCCGGCAAGTCGACCGCGATGAACATCATCGGCTGCCTCGATACGCCGACGCGTGGCCGCTACTTGTTCATGGATGTCGATGCCGGCGGGCTTGACAGGTCTCGGCGCGCGCTCTTGCGCAACCTCTACATCGGCTTCGTCTTCCAGGGCTATAACCTGCTCGCCCGCACCACGGCGGTGGAAAACGTCGAGCTGCCGCTGATCTATCGCGGCGTGCCATCGCGCGAGCGCCGGCGCCTTGCGCTGGAAGCGCTTTCCAAGGTCGGGCTGGCCGGACGCGAGGGCCACACGCCCGCCGAGCTTTCCGGCGGCCAGCAGCAGCGCGTCGCGATCGCGCGCGCCATCGTGACCAACCCTACCCTGCTCGTCGCCGACGAGCCGACCGGCAATCTCGACACCGCGCGCAGCCACGAGATCATGGAGCTGCTGACCGGCCTCAACCGTGACCAAGGGCTCACCATCGCCATGGTCACGCATGAGGCGGACATCGCGGCGCATGCCGGGCGCATCCTGACCTTCGTGGACGGCCACATCGCCTCCGACGAGCTCAACCTGGAGGCGGCCTGACGATGATCTGGGAAACCGTCCGCCTCGCGCTCCTGTCGATCCGCCGCAATGTGCTGCGCTCGGTGCTGACACTGCTCGGCATCGTCATCGGCGTCGCGGCCGTCATCGCGATGATCACCATCGGCTCCGGCACCACCGAGAAGGTGAAGGCCGACATCTCCAAGCTCGGCTCTAACCTGCTGGTCGTGCGCGCCGGCGGGCCGCCCCAGCCCGGCGGGCCGCGCATCCAGGCCAAGGAGCTGCGCGACAAGGACGTGCAGGCGATCATCGAAGGCGTGCCGGAGGCCCGCGCCGTCTCGGCCGCCTCGCAGAAGCAGGTGCGCATTATCTCCGGCACCGACAGCCTGTCGGTTCTGGTGACCGGCTCCGACACCGCCTATTTCGCCGCCCGCGACTGGAATGTCGTGCTCGGCCGCGAATTCACCGAGCAGGAGATACGCGGCAATTCCAATGTCTGCCTCGTCGGCCAGACCGTGCGCACCCAGCTCTTCGGCGGCGGCGATCCGGACGGGCTGGCGATCCGCGTCGGGCGCATGTCGTGCACGATCATCGGTGTGCTCGAATCAAAGGGTTTTTCGGGCTTCGGCCAGGACCAGGACGCCACGGTGCTGATGCCTCTCAGCACCTTCCAGCGCCGCATCGCGGGAAATCGCGATGTCGAGACGATCTACGTCGCCGGCGCGGAAGGCGCTGTGATGTCCGAGTTGCAGGAGAAGGTGGAGGATATCCTGCGCGAGACCCGCCGCGTCACCGCCGACAAGGAGGACGATTTCTCCGTGCGCGACATGACGCAGGTCGCCGAGACCATGGCGAGCGCAACGACGGTGATGACCGGCATGCTCGGCGCGGTGGCGGGCGTCAGCCTGCTCGTCGGCGGCATCGGCATCATGAACATCATGCTCGTCTCCGTCACCGAGCGGACGCGCGAGATCGGTATCCGGTTGGCCATCGGCGCGCAGGAGCGCGACATCCTGATCCAGTTCATGGTCGAGGCGACGGTGCTGTCGCTGCTGGGCGGACTGATCGGCATCGCCATCGGCATGGCGCTCGCGGGCATCGCCTCGTCAACGATGAGCGTCCCCTTCAGCCCCAGCATCCCGGTGATCGCGCTCGCCGTCGGCTTCTCGGGCGCGATCGGCATGGTGTTCGGCTTCTTCCCCGCGCTGCGCGCGGCGCGGCTCGATCCGATCGACGCGTTGAGGCACGAATAGGCGCGGCCTCAGGCCATGCGGAAATGCCAGTCGACCAGCGGCCGCATGTGCGGCATCAGGCCTGAGGGCTGCTCGGCCGTCCTCTGGATGATCACCGCGTCCTCGATCTCGGATTCCGCTTCCGAGGCGATGTGGGCGCGGATGCGGGCGACGATCTCCCCCGCCGGCAGGTCGAGAAAATAGCGCCGCACCAGCACGGTGCCGCTGTCCGACGACCAGCCGTGATAGCCCGCCTCGGCGCGTGCGGCGCCAAGGTCGAGCCCCGTCTCCTCGCGGACCTCGCGGGCCATGTTCGCCGCGAGATCGATCCGGTCACCCTTGATGTCCTCAGGCTCCAGCGAGCCGGCTGCGAAATAGACCCGCCCGGCATTGACCGTGTGCCCGGCCATGCGGATCGCAATCAGCGCGCCGTCGGATGAGACCGGCATCGCATGCGCGAACAGATGCTCGGCGCTTGTGTCGGGCCGCATCCTGCGCCAGTGCATGAAGGTGGCATAGTTCGTCGTGTGGCAACGCGCGTCCAGCCGCTCGTCCGCCCAGCGGATGGACGAGAAGAGCATCACCTTGCCGTTGAAAAGCGCCGGCTTCTCGGCCTTTTCCAAGTCCCAGTTCGCGACGATCGCCTCGCGATGGGCAAGCTCGTAGGGATGCGGCGCGGGATCGACCACAAGGTCGGCCTCGGCGATCGGCAGGATGCGGTTGCGGGGTATATCGAAGCTCATGCGGCTGAGATATGCAGCGGGATCACGACAGGGCAATGATCGGACGCCTTCGGCCGGTCCCAGCCCGCGCGCGGGAAGCGCTCGACCTCAAGGCCGGGCGGGAACGGCGTGCGCCACGGCTGGCCATTCCTGATCACGTCGGGCACTGCGCGCGGGTTCTCGCGCTGCAGCGCCGGAGACAGCAGGATGTAGTCGAGCTGGCACAGATGCCGCTCCTGCGGCCCCCGGGTATGGAACAGAGTCCAGCGGTCGAGCTCGGGCCGCAGCGACATCGGGTTGAAGGCGAAGCCGTCCCCCGTCAGCACGTCCAGGGCCGAATGCTCCTCCTTCACCGGCTGGAAGGTGAAGCCGGACCACTGGTCGCCGCCAATCACGACGCGCTCGGCATAGTCGTTCATGTCACCGCAGATCGCCCAGCGCTTCGACCCGACATGATCGCGGCCGAACCGCTGCTCGATGATCGCCCGCACGGCACGCGCCTCGGCGATCCTCAGCGGCATGGTCGAGTACGGCCATCCTGGCCGTTGCGGGGGCTTCCCATCGACTTGAAATGGACACCATAGATGGTCAGCGGCCGGCCGCCGATCCGCACGTCTATCTCCAGGCAGTCGCGCCGGAAAATGCGCTCGTGGCGCTCGATGCCGACCTGCGCCAGCAGCGGATCCCACAGGCCGAGTTCGTCGAAGGTCACATGCGCGTGGCTCGTCATGCGCACGAACTCGATCGGCTCGCCGTCGGCCGTCTCCGGCCGCATCATCACCGCGACGTCGATGCCGCGCGTATCGTTGCCAGTGCTCGAATATTTGTTGCGATAGCCCTCGCCGATCATCTTGAACAAATAGCCATATTCGAACGCCTTCAGCGCCTCGAGGTTGTCGACCTCCTGCATGACGATGATGTCCGCCCGCGTCGCCGCGATCGCCAGCGCGCTGAGCTGGCGGGTATCGTCGGTGTGCGCGATCGCACGCGCGCGCTCCAGCGATTGGTATTCGGCCTCGGTCTTGATCTCGAAGAGGGCGAGCGTGCGGTCCTTCCACAATTCGTTCCGGAAGCCGGAGAAATCGAACCTGCTCATCAGGTTCTCGACATTGAACGTGGCAAGGCGAAGCGACATGGGCAGAACGTTTGCCCGCACGCCGCGCGAAACACAAGGCCGCCGGGTCTGGTTCGAAATCGCCGCGATGCCAATGACGACCCGGCTGCGCTGCACTATATTCGAGGCATGGACCCGTGCATCGCCCGCCCAGCCCGCAGCGTAGTCGTGGCACTTTCGCTGTTCGCGATCCTGGCTGGCTGGGCGCCGGCCGCGGCCGACAACTACGTCGTGATCCCCAGTCCGGTCATCAGCGGCAATACCCCGCCCTACGGGTCGGGCTTCGACACCGGCGTCGTGGTCCGCCCGCAGGACGGCTGCCGCACCGTCGTCAACTGCGCACCGGGCAACTACCAGAACCGCCCGGCCCACCGCCGCTACTACGACAACTATTTCGACGTCCCAACCCCGCGCTATTCCGGCCAGCGCCGCGTCGGCGGCAACCCGGCGATCGGCGGGACAAGCCGGCTCGGCGAGGCGTCCAGCCATGCCGAATGGTGCTCGACGCGCTACCGCTCCTACCGTGCGTCCGACAACACCTTCCAGCCCTTCGACGGATCGCGCCGGCCCTGCGTCTCGCCGTTCTGAACCGGCCTGCCGCAAGAGTTAAGCAGCCGTTAAGCTGCCGGGTCTACTCTCCGGCGTATACCTGTTTGGCAGGCCGACGAGCATGCCGGGGAGACGAGGATGGCCATTCCGGCAGAAGCCGAGAGCCGCAGGGAGCACCGCCAGCGCGTGCTCAAGGGCGCGTCGATCCTTACCGGCATCAACAATTCCGAAGTCGCCTGCATGGTGCGCAACATGAACAAGGCCGGCGCGGAGCTACGCGTCGCGATGGACTCGCGCGTGCCGGAGGAATTCCTGCTTTACGTCCCGGTCGACGGCGTCGCCTACAGGGCGACGCTCGTCTGGCGCGCGGGCGAGCGAGTCGGCGTGCGCTTCGGCGGCACCGAGCCGAAGCCGCACTGGCATTACGGCTGAGCCGGCCGGCAAAAGCCGCCTGCTTCATCTGCAGTCGAATGCGGCTCAGGGCCTGTGGAACGCCACACCCATGTCGGTCATCGACCGCCACCGCACGACCGCCGGCCGCCACGCCATGTCGCCGCCTAATCTGACGAGGAACTCAGGCGGGATCGCAAAGGTTTCACAGAACGAGAGCCGTGCGCCCGTCTCCGAAAGGTTGCGCGCCACGCCCTCGAAGGTGCTGGTGCCGCCGTTGAAGCTGATGACAATGCCCTTGTAGGCGCGACGGCGCTGGACAAGGCGTCTTTCCTCGGTGTCGTCTGAAACGTAAGAGAGTGCATGGGTCATGGCCGGTCCTCCTTCCGGAGGACGAGTAGCAAGTGCCGGACCAGCGAAGATGTGTCGTCATGGCACAGCCGCCTCCATGGCGGTTTGCCGATCGATAACCCTTGCATGCAAAGGTCAAATGCCCGCGGGCGGGCGTGTTTTGTGGAGGTCGAGATGCTGCGGCGAACGATATTTTCGGCAATGCTGCTCGCCGCCGGGGCGAACAGCGCCAGCGCGGAGATTGTCTTTTCGGGCAAGATCAAGTTCACGGCGGTCACGTCGCAGTGTCGCAACGTCCGTGTGAAGGATTTCGCCGACTCGTCGTTCCATCCGATCGTCGGATCGAACTCTCCCGTCGCCGGCCTGTCCTGGGTGTGGCCGGGCAATTCGCGGGGACATGGCCTGTACGGCGCAAACTTCGACGCGACGTTCCGCACCGTCAAAACGGGCGGTGTCGGCTGGGGCGATCCCTATTTGCGGCCGACGACGGCCGAATCGCAAATCCGCATCGTCAGCTACGCTCCGGCAATCACCGCGATAACGGCAGCCACGGAAATCGTGACGATCCGCGGCCAGATCAGGCGCCCCTTCGACGATCCCGGCGGCCTCGCCTGCATCGCGACATTCATCGGGGTCTACGTCAAGGACAGCTACCAGTAGCGCTGCCCACAGCCGGCAGCCAGACGTGAAAAGGGCGCCGATTGGCGCCCTTTCCGATTCATAGCCCGAGAGACGATCCGGGCAGGCGTGCAGGTCTTAGTTCCGCGCCTTGTCGACCAGCTTGTTCTTCGAGATCCACGGCATCATCGCGCGCAGCTTGGAGCCGACCTCTTCGATCGGGTGCTCGTCGTTCAGGCGGCGGGTCGCCTTGAAGCGGGCCATGCCGGAGCGATACTCCTGCATCCACTCCGAGGTGAAGCGGCCGGTCTGGATGTCGGTCAGCACGCGCTTCATCTCGGCCTTGGTCTCGGCGGTGATGATGCGCGGGCCCGAGACGTATTCGCCCCACTCGGCTGTGTTCGAGATCGAGTAGTTCATGTTGGCGATGCCGCCCTCGTAGATCAGGTCGACGATCAGCTTCACCTCGTGCAGGCACTCGAAATAGGCCATCTCCGGCGCATAGCCGCCCTCGACCAGCGTCTCGAAGCCGGCGCGGATCAGCTCCACCAGGCCGCCGCACAGCACGACCTGCTCGCCGAACAGGTCGGTCTCGCATTCCTCGCGGAAGTTGGTCTCGATGATGCCCGAGCGGCCGCCGCCGACGCCGCAGGCGTAGGAGAGCGCGAGGTCAAGCGCATTGCCCGACGGGTCCTGGTTGACCGCGACCAGGCACGGCACGCCGCCGCCCTTCTGGTATTCGCCGCGCACCGTGTGGCCGGGGCCCTTCGGCGCGATCATCACCACGTCGATCGTCGACTTCGGCTCGATCAGGCCGAAATGCACATTCAGGCCGTGCGCGAAGGCAATCGCGGCGCCGTCACGGATGTTGGGGGCGATTTCGTTCTTGTAGATGTCGGCCTGCAGCTCGTCCGGCGTCGCCATCATCATCAGGTCGGCCCACTTGGCGGCCTCGGCGACGGTCATCACCTTCAGCCCGTCGGCCTCGACCTTCTTTGCGGTCGGCGAGCCGGCCTTCAGGCCGATGGCGATGTCCTTCACGCCGGAATCCTTCAGGTTCAGCGCATGCGCGCGGCCCTGCGAGCCGTAGCCGATGACGGCCACTTTCTTGCCCTTGATCAGATTGAGATCGGCGTCGCGATCGTAATAGACACGCATGGATACGTTCCTTCCCGTTGGTTGCGCTGTCAGTTGGTTGTGGACTGCGGCGCGGGGCGACCCGTGCCGAAGAGGGTGAGAAACTGTTCGACCGTCCGCGCCGCGTCGCGCGCGATCTCCGATTTGGTCAGGACGAGCCTGTCGCCGAGCAGCAGCCTGATCTGCACGTCGCGCCCGAGCAAGCCGAAGAAGGTGCGGAAAGCGCTCTCCGTGTCGTCGAAGGCGAGAAGTCCCGCCTCGCGCGCCGCTTCTAGCAACGGCTTCAGCCGCTCGCCGATGGCGAAGCGGCCGTTCTCCAGCACGATGCGGCCGAGATCGCTCTTGCCGGAGCCGGCATGCGCCACCGCGACCCGGTTCAGCGCGATCGAGGTCTGCGACGAGATCACGGTCAGCCAGTTTGCCGCGAAATCCTCGAGGCTCTCGGCAAGGGCGGCTGCATCGAGGCGCTGCCGGTCCCAGTTGCCCGCCCTCACCTTCGACGCCTGCCAGCGCACGGTGGCCGTCAGCAGCCCGTCGCGGTCACCGAACCATTTGTAGAGGGTTTCCTTGGAGCAGGAGGCGCGGCGCGACACCGCGCTCATCGTCACCTTGTCGCCGTCCTCCACGAGCAGCGCGAGCACGACGTCCAGCACCTCGCGCTGGCGCGGCGTCGGCTCTGCGCCGGACTGGACGGTTGAAAGGTTCAAGCACACGCTCCGAAGGCGTAACGAACGTTACGGTTCGGACCCGATAATCCATCGGCGCAGCCGAAGCAAGCGGCAAATCGCCGGAATGGGCACTCCCCGCGCGTCAGCCCAGCCGCGGCTCGCCGGCCGCCGAAAACTTGGCCCAGTCGGCCTCGATCAGGCCCGTCGAGGCGAGCGGACGCGCCAGCATGCCGGACACCATCAGCGCCAGGATGCGCGGCGCCGGCGGCACCTTGGCCACGGTCGAGACCAGCGTGTCGCGGAGATAGGGCACAAGGACGGAGTCCGACTGGTAGAATGGCGTCAGGAAATACGACAGCGCCTGGAACAGCCTGACATGGAAGCGCCGCGTCGCCGCATAGGCGGACAGCGCGTTTGGAATGTCGGAATAGGCGCGCAGCGCATGCGCGAGCGCGGCCGCATCCAGCAGCGCCATGTTGGCGCCCTGCCCCAGCTGCGGGCTGGTCGAATGCGCCGCGTCGCCGATGACGGCAAGGTTCCGCCCGGCCGGCGTCTTCAGCGTGTGGTGGCCGTAGCGCGCGAGCGTCAGCTCGTCGAAGGAGGCGATCTGCCCGAGATAGGGCGCGCACTGCGGCCAGTGCCGGGCCACCTCGTCCTTCCAGGCGTTGATTCCGCGCGCCTTTACCTCGTCCGCCTGCGCCGGCTTCAGGCTCCAGAAGAAGGCGGCCATCTCGTCGCCGGCCGGCGCGATGCGGCCGATCGGCAGCACGCCGATCATCACCCGCGCCCGGTCGTAGCGCTGCTGCAGCGCATTGCGGTCGAAGCCGTCGCCATGCCAGCCGAGCGAGGCCCAGAACGCGCCATAGGCGAGCGGTTTCGGCTCGGCCGGCCTGTAGGACGAGGCCTTGAGCCGCGATTTCGATCCACTCGCATCGACCACCAGATCCCAGGTGCCGAGCGACCCGCCCTTGTCGCCGAACAGCGTCGCGCCCAGCGACGAGACCTCGATCGTCGTCGCCTCGGTCGAGGTGCGGATCGGAATACCTGCCGCGACGACGGCGTCGTGCAACACGTTGAAGAGCGCCGCGCGATGGACGGCGAGGCCGAAGCGGCCGCCCGGCAGTGCGTCGTAGCGCACGTCCAGAACGGGCATGCGGCCGGTGCTGGCGTCGGCCCCGTAAAGCCGCTCGATCCGCGCGCCCTGCGCCAGCATCGCGGGCATCAGGCCGAGCGAGGACAGCACGCACAAGCCCGTCGGCTGCAGGATCAGGCCCGACCCCAGCGGCTTCGGCGCCTCGTAGCGTTCCAGAATCTCGACCTGGTGCCCGTCACGCGCAAGCAGAAGTGCCGCGGCGAGCCCCGCCGGCCCTGCGCCCACGATCGCGATCCGATGAATGTGTGCCATGCCCTGCCCTTTCGGCGGCGACCATCGGCGCTGCCGGCCGCCAAATCAACCGGACATCGGCGCGCAGCACACTGATTCTGGAAGCCCCTCACCCGGCGCGGCTTCGCCTCGCCACCCTCTCCCCAAGGGGAGAGGAGGTCATCGGCGGCGCTCCCCTTCTCCCCTCGGGGAGAAGGTGGCCGCGAAGCGGCTGGATGAAGGGGCTTCATGAGGGAAGAACGGCCCGAATCTCACGCCTTGACCAGCCCCAGCCGCACCAGGCTCTCGCCCGTGGCGACGATCGCCTCCTGCGGCGAACGCGGCGACCAGCCCAGCATCTGCCGGGCCTTGGCGGCCGACGCGTTCTTCTCCCTGCCGAGTTCGGGACCCGCGACCGTCCTCAATGTCGGGCTGAACAGCGCGCCAAGCCGGATGACCCAGTTGGGGGCCACCCACGTCGGCACTTTCGCCGCCGCGGGGCCCATGCCGGCCTTCAGCGCCAGCGCGATCTCCCGGACGCTGAGGAAATCGCCCGCCACCGCGAGGAAGCGCTCGCCCTTCGCCTCCGGCCGCGTCATCGCCAGGAGGTGGAGGTCGGCCACGTCCCGCACGTCCACGACGCCGAACATCAGCTTCGGTACCGCCGGCGCACCGCCCTTGAGCAGCGTCTCGATGAGGACGACCGAGGCGGAATAGTCCCTTCCCAGCACCGGCCCCAAGACGACCACCGGATTGACCGTCGCCAGTTCCAGCCCGTTGCCTTCCCGCGCAAGGAAATCCCAGGCGGCGCGTTCGGCCAGCGCCTTAGACTTCACATAGGCGCCAATCGGCTTGTCGGTGTCGGTCCAGTCCTTCTCCGTGTAGACGCCGCCCGATGGCGTGTTGCCGTAACCGATCGCCGCGAAAGACGAGGTCATCACCACGCGCTTCACGCCGGCGTCGCGCGCTGCCCGCAGCACCCGGAGCGCTCCGTCGCGCGCGGGCCGCACCAGCTCGTCCGCGTCGTTGGGCTGGGCGACGGGCAGAGGCGAGGCAACATGCAACACGTAGTCGCAGCCTGCCGCCGCCTCGAGCCATCCCGCATCGCGCATAAGATCAGCCTCGGCAAAGCTCAGGCGGTCGCCCGCCTCGCAGCCGCCCTCCTTCAGCATCTCCCGGACGTCCGCCTCGCGCGCCAGCGAGCGCACCGTGGTGCGCACGCGGTATCCCGCCGCGATCAGCCTGACGATGCAATGCGCGCCGATGAAGCCGGAGCCGCCGGTAACGAGGACAAGCCCGCTCATCGTGCCTCACGCATCTTCGGCGTCGAATTTCTGGCGCGCGTCGCGCACGTGTTCGAAGTTGTTCTCCGCCCACATCAGCAGATGGTGAAGCGAGTCGTACATCGACCGGCCGAGGTCGGTCAGGCTGTATTCGACGCTGGGCGGCTTGGTGGGAAACACCTCGCGATGCACATAGCCGTCGCGCTGCAGGTCGCGCAGTGTCTCGGTCAGCATCCGCTGCGAGATGTCCGGCACCAGCCGGCGCAGCTCGCCGAAGCGATACGGCTTCTCGGCCAGCGCCATCAGCAGCAGCGAACTCCACTTGCCGAAGATGTTCTGCACAACGTTGCGGATCGGACAGTTAGCGAGCCCGCCCGTGGCGACACCGGCGCGATAGATCTCGATCCTTTGGCGGGCGGAGGCGATGCGGGCATCCATGGCGGTTCCTTCCAGGTAACCAGGGTAGTTCAAACTGCCTTCTTTACGCAGCATCCATAATATACAATTTAGAGCTGGTCTCGAAAAGAGAGCATGTTTCACAGGAGCAATCAATGTCTGACACGATCCTCGTCACCGGCGCTTCCGGCCATCTCGGCCAGGCCGTCATCACTCATCTTCTCGACAGCCAGGGCGTCGCGCCGTCGCGCATCATCGCCGGCACGCGCAATACCGACAAGCTGTCCGCCCTCGCCGCCAAGGGCGTCGCGTTGCGCAAAGTCGATTTCGACGATGCAGCCGGCCTCGAAAAGGCCTTCGCCGGCGTCGGCACGGTGCTGATCGTTTCGACCGACGCGCTCGACGGTGCCGGCACACGCCTGCGCCAGCACAAGGCCGCCGTCGCCGCCGCGAAGAAGGCCGGCGTTGCGCGTCTTGCGTACACCTCGCTTCCCGTGCCCGAGACCTCGAGGGTCAGCTTCGCGCCCGACCATCTCGGAACCGAGGAGGCGATCAAGGCCACCGGCATCCCCTATCTACTCTTCCGCGACAGCTGGTATCTCGAAAACCTGTTCATGAGCCTGCCCAACGCGCTCAAGTCCGGTCAGTGGTACACCTCCGCCGCCGACGGCAAGACCTCCTACGTCGCGCGTGACGACATCGCAGCCGCGATCGCCGGCGCACTCGCCAACCCGCCGGCCGGCAGCGCCACCTACACGCTCACCGGCGATGAGGCCTTCACCAACGACCAGATTGCGGCGCTCGCCTCGGAGATCACGGGCAAGCCGCTCCAGGTCGTGCACCTAACCGACGAACAGCTTGCAGGCGGCATGAAGGCGGCGGGCGTCCCGGAGGCGATCATCCCGACCCTGGTCTCCTTCGACACGGCGACCCGCACCGGCGGCCTCGGCACCGTCACCGGCGATACCGCGAAGCTCTCCGGCCGCAAGCTGCAGACGCTGCGCGAGTTCCTCACCGCCAATAAGGCAGCGTTCGCCGGCTGACACTATCGGACAGCGCAGGAACGCCGGCGTCGCCGGCGTTCCTCAGATCGCGACCTGCGTCCCGATCTCGACCACGCGGCCGGTGGGAATCTGGAAATATTCCGTCGCGTCGGCGGCGCTCTTTGCCAAAGCGATGAACAGCTTGTCCTGCCAGAGCGGCATGCCCGACGTCGGCGAGGCCTTGAGCGAGCGCCGCGACAGGAAGAACGAGGTCGTCATGATGTCGAACTTCCAACCCTTCTTCCGGCAGATCGCCAGGGCGCGTGGGATGTTCGGCTGCTCCATGTAGCCGAATGTCAGCGTCACGCGCATGAAGAGGTCGTTCAGCTTCTCGATGCGCGCCCGCTCTTCGTCCGGCACCTTCGGCTGCTGCGCAGTCACCACCGACAGGATGACGTTCTGCTCGTGCAGCACCTTGTAGTGCTTCAGGCTGTGCAGCAGCGCCGTCGGAGCACTCAGCGGGTCGCCGGTCAGGAAGACGGCCGTGCCCGGCACCAGCTGCGGTTTCTTCTTCGCCAGCTGCTCGGTCAGGAAGCCGAGCGGCATCTCGTTCTTGCGTGTCTTCTCGAACAGGTAGCGGCTGCCGCGCATCCAGGTGGAGATGATCGCCACCATAGTGAAGGCGACAGCGAGCGACGCCCACCCGCCGTCGAAGACCTTGACGATGTTCGAGACGAAGAAGCCGATGTCGATGATCGCAAACAGGCCGATCAACAGCACGATCACCGCGACCGGCCAGCGCCAGATCTTAAGCATCACCACCGCCAGCAGCAGCGTCGTCATCAGCATGTTGCCGGTGACGGAAATGCCGTAGGCGGCGGCGAGGTTGGTCGACTCCTGGAAGCCGATCACCAGCATGAATACCACGATGCCGAGCAGCATGTTGACACGCGGCATGTAGATCTGGCCCGACTGGGTTTCGGACGTGTGCAGGATCTCCAGCCGCGGTAGCAGGTTGAGCTGCACCGCCTGCCGCGTCAGCGAGAACGCCCCCGAGATCACCGCCTGGCTGGCGATGACGGTCGCGGCGGTCGCCAGCGCTACCATCGGCAGAAGCGCCCAGCCGGCATTCATCTCGAAGAACGGATGGCCGACAATGCCGCCATGCGACAAGACGAAGGCGCCCTGCCCGACATAGTTCAGGAGCAGGCACGGGAAGACGATGGCCAGCCATGCCAGCACGATCGGCCGGCGGCCAAAATGGCCGAGGTCGGCATAGAGCGCCTCGGCCCCGGTCACGGCCAGGAAGATCGCTCCGATCGTCACGAACGCCACTTCGGGCGAGTTGACGAGAAAATAGACGATGTAGACCGGGTTGATGGCGAGCAGGATTTCGGGGTCGTCGACGATGTGGACCACGCCCGACACCCCGATCGACAGAAACCACAGCGCGGTGACCGGGCCGAACACCGACGCCACGCTCGCGGTACCGAACCGCTGCACGGCGAACACCCCCGCCAGGATCACCAGCGTCAGCGGCACGACATAGGGCTCGAAGGTCGGCGTCACGACATTCAGGCCCTCGACGGCAGACAGGACCGAGATGGCCGGCGTGATCACGGCGTCGCCGTAGAACAGCGACGCGCCCAGCATGCCGAGCAGCAATATCCAGCGCGGCCGGTGGGCGAAGGCGCCGCGCGCCAGCGCCATCAGCGACAGCGTTCCGCCCTCGCCCTTGTTGTCGGCGCGCAGCACGAACAGGATGTATTTGATCGTGACGATGATCGTCAGCGCCCAGATGATCAGCGACAGGACGCCGAGGATGTCCTCGCGCTCGGCGACATTGCCGCCGGACGAGGCGACCAACGCCTCGCGGAAGGCATAGATCGGGCTCGTGCCGATGTCGCCATAGACCACGCCCAGCGCCCCCAGCGTGAGCGCGAGCATTCCGTGATCGACCTGAGGGGCTGCATCCGCAGCGGCAGGGCCGCCATGGGACGGCTTCACGCCGCCCTCGTCATTCGCAACAACCATGACAGCCCCTCCTTGGGAGCGGCGGGGCTTTTACTCCTGTTGCATCGCAGCATCAATGGCCGCGTTCGAACAGAACGCCCGCCTGTGGAGAGATGGCGCGCGGGTCACCAGCCGCAAGAGGCAAGAAACCGCTTCACCGTTTGCGCCATGCCGTATTCCAGCGCATCCGCCGTCAGCCCGTGCCCGATCGACACCTCCGCCAGCCGCGGAATCCGCTTCGCCAGCGCCGGCAGGTTGGCCACGGTCAGGTCGTGCCCGCCATTGACTCCGAGTCCGGCGGCGAGAGCCACGTCAGCCGTCTTTCCAAGCATTTCCAGATACTTGCCGGCCTTCTCCAGATCGTCGTATGAACCGCCATACGGGCCGGTATAAAGCTCGATGCGGTCCGCCCCGGTCGCCTTCGCGGCCGTCACCTGCGCCGGGTCCGCATCCGAAAACAACGACACGCGCATGCCGCCCTTCTTCAGCCGCGCCACGATCGGTTTCAGCATCTCGCCCTTGCCGACGAAGTCCCAGCCGTGGTCGGAGGTCGCCTGCGACGGATCGTCCGGCACCAGCGTCACCTGTTCCGGCTGGTGCTTTTCCACCAGTTCGAGGAAATCCTCGCTTGGATAGCCCTCGATGTTGAACTCCGCCTGCGGGAACTCGTCGTCGATCAGCGCCCGGATAGGCGCGAGGTCCGAGAAGCGGATGTGCCGCTCGTCCGGGCGCGGATGCACCGTCAGCCCATGCGCGCCGGCGGCGAGCGCGATGCGCCCGAGCCCGGTAACGCTCGGCCACGGCAGGTCGCGCCGGTTGCGCAGCATGGCGATGGCATTGAGGTTGACGGAAAGCTTGGCCGGCATGGCAGGTCCACATCGCAAATTCGACGCCGCCTTATAAAGCCTTTCGGCGGAACAGACAGGCCCATTCGAGTGTTCCAGTCGCAGCGCCGCATCCGAAAGTGCGACCATGCATCCGCTTGACCCCGTCCCGGCTGTCCACCGCCTCGAGACCGACAATCCGCAGGTCTTCGCCATCGAGATTACCGGTCAGGCGACATCTGCCGACGCCGAAAACCTGTTCGGCCTGCTTGAGGGTGCCTATGCGCTGCACGACCGTGTCGACGTGCTGGTGCGTGCTACACAGTATGAAGGGGCGGATTGGGGTGAGATCGACCCCGACACGGTCGCCGAAGGCCGCAGGCACGCCGAGCAGCATGTGCGGCGCTGCGCCGTAGTGGGCGGACCCGACTGGACGGCGAGCCTCGGCGGCTTCTTCGCGAAGGACGTGCCTGTGGAGCTTCGCTATTTCGATGCAGCCGACGAATCCGAAGCCTGGCGCTGGCTGGGCGCCAGGGAGATCTCAACCGAATCCTAGGTCGGATCAATCAGCATGTTTCGCGATGAAGTCGCCGGTCGCGGCGATGAGCTTGTCGACCGTTTCCGCGTTGGTGAATGCGTTGAAGACGTGGTCCATCGGCCAGACGATCAGCTCTTCGTCTCCGTCGTGATAGTCGAGCAGCACCTGCCCGGCCGCAGGCTGGGGGAATACGACATCGTCCTTGGTGCCGACGGCCACAAGCAGCGGGCCTTCATACTTCGAGATATCGGCCACCGGATCGACGGCGTAGAGGCTCTGGAAGAACGGACCCTTGAGCGACACCTTCGCGCCCCAGGGCAACGTCGCCTCGACCGCCTCGCCGCCCGCCGCGAAGCCTTTTTTCATCGTATCGGGTCCAACCACGAAGGTCATCGCCGATCCCATATTCGTGCCGGGCGCCCACAGGGCGACCGCGTCCAGGTCGTGGCGGGTGCGAGCGGCAACCGCCGAACCCACCGCGCCTCCCATGCTCCAGCCCACCAGCGACATCTTGTCGGCGTCCACCTCGGGCAGACCGGCGAGATAGTCGAGCGCGGCAAGTCCATCCGCGATCTGGCCGTCCAGCGTCGTGTCGGCGAAGTCACCTTCGCTCTCGCCTGAGCCACGGAAATCGATTCTCAGGCTGGCAAAGCCCTTTTCCGCCCACATTCGTGCGGCGCGGGCGAAGATACCCTCCTTGACGGCAGGTATCTCGAGTTCGTTTCGCGAACCTGTGAAGCCGTGCAAGAGCAGAACGATCGGCGGGTTTTCCACGCCGTCCGGAGTGTTCAACGTGCCGATCACCCGCTGACCGTCGACCGGGAACTCGACGACCTTTTCTGCAGCAAGTGCGCCAGATGTGGCGATGGAAGCGAACAGGGTGGCGACGATGACTCTCATTTCCAACTCCTCGAAGTTCGACCGATCCTTCACACTAATATGGAGCGGGATCGCCGAAAAGCGGCCCACGCGAAATTGCCAGCCTAGCGCACCACCGTGAGCCGCTTCGCCGCCCGCGTGATCGCCGTGTAGAGCCAGCGCTGGCGCGTCTCTTTAAAGGCCCAACTCTCGTCGAACAGCACGACATTGTCCCACTGCGAGCCCTGCGCCTTGTGCACGGTCAGCGCATAGCCGTAGTCGAAGTCGTCGAAGCGCTTCTTCTGCTGCCAGGGAATTTCCTCTTCCGGGCTTTCGAACGCGGCCTTGAGCAGCTTGATCTTGGCCACGCCCCGATCTGGATCGTCCTCCTCCGGCGAGACGAGCAGGTTGATGCCCGGCTTCACGGTCTCGCGCGACGAGGTCATCACCTTCCACAGTGAGCCGTTGAGCAGGCCCTTGGCCGGATCGTTGCGCAGGCACACCAGCTTGTCGCCCGCCTGCGGATAGTCGGCGCTGAAGCCCTTCAGCTCGCGCAGCCGCGCATTATAGCGCCGCCGCGTGCGGTTGGTGCCGACCAGCACCTGGTCCGCCTCGAGCACCAGGTCCTGCGTCACCTGGTCCTTGCCGATCACTTGCGCGCTGCCGTAGTCGCCATGCATGAACTCGCGTCCCTCACGCACGTCGAGCGCGAGGCGAATGATCGGATTGTCCTGCGCCTGGCGGTGGATTTCGGTCAGCAGATGATCCGGCTCGTGCTCGGTGAAGAAGCCGCCGCCCGAGATCGGCGGCAGCTGCGCCGGGTCGCCCAGCACCAGCACCGGCGTGCCGAAGGACAGGAGATCGCGCCCCAGTTGCTCGTCGACCATCGAGCATTCGTCGATGATGACGAGCTTGGCCTTGGCGATCGGGCTCTGGCGGTTGAGCGAGAAGGTCGGCGACATCGAGGTCTTGCCGGTCGTCTCGTCCTCCACCGCTTCCTCGCCCTTCGGTCGGTAGATCAGCGAATGGATCGTCCGCGCATTGGTCGCGCCCTTGGAACGCAGCACCTGCGCCGCCTTGCCGGTGAAGGCGGCGAACTGCACCTGGCCTTCGACGTGCTCGGCGAAATAGCGCGCAAGCGTCGTCTTGCCCGTGCCGGCATAGCCAAACAGCCGGAACACCTGCGGCCTGCCCGACTGCAGCCACCGCCCGACCGCCACCAGCGCGGCATCCTGTTGGGGAGAGAGGTCCATGCCGTCCGACTGACAGGATTCGGGTTCGGTCGGCAAGGGCGGCAAGAATCTACGAAGCGGAATACACGTTAAGAGAGTTCGATTGACTAATACAACTTTGAGTTATAGATTTGCATACTCTGCTAGAATGATTTTGGAACAACTCTCTCGGGCTGGGGGCCTCGATGATCGCTGGAAAGACAAGTGCCGCGAGCGCTGCGGCTGCGGCGGGCGACGAGGAAAATCCCCCGGCTGCGTCAGACACGGCCGCGGATGATCGACAATCGAACCCGAACGGCGACATCGCGGCGACACAACCACCGACTACGGAGCCCGGCCGGCCGATAGACAATCCCGCAGTCCTTCAGGATGCTTCCACGCCTGCACCGGACACGGAGACACTTGATGACCGGTTGCGCGCCGCGATCCGTGACGAATTTCAGACCGTCATAGATGCCCACCCCGCTGACCCGCGCGACTTCGATTTCAAGGTTTCGACCGTCAAATGGTTCGGCATCCTCTGCGCCGCCGCCTTGCTGCTCATCCTGTTCGCCAACGCATACTTCATCAACGAGTTGTTCAGGACGGGGCGTGCGCACGAGCCCGCCATCGCGTTTCAGCCCTTGATGATGCACGCGAGCGCGACGGAGCGACTCTACGAGCTCGCGGTCGAGAATGAGGCGCTCAACATGCGCAACAATCGCTCGGTCAGCGCTGTTCATGAGAGCTTATACGCAGTTCCTCTCTGTGACGGCCGGGATGATCCTCGCCATGCTCGGCGCCATTTTCGTGCTTGCCCGCGTCGACAGTCGTGAAACCCGCGCGGAGGCAAACTGGAAGGAATTCCGCTGGCTGATCAACACCGCCTCGCCCGGGGTGCTGGTTGCCGGCCTCGGTGTGGCGCTGGTCGCCTTCGTGGCCTGGCGTAGCATCACCATGATCGACACGAGAGACAATCCGATCTTTGGAAATGCCGCGATCGTTGCCGAGGGGTCGCAGCTTCAGAACCACATGGCCAGCGAAGAGTTCCGGCAACGGATGCAGCGTGATCTGGAAAAGGTGAGGTCTGAGCAATGAGACAGATACTATCCTATGTGTTCCTGGCCGTTTCGCTCAGCGGGGCCCATGCGGACGAAGCAAGTTATCGAGCAGGATATCAGACCGGATATTCAGACGGCTACCGTGATGCCGCCGGGACCGTCATGAACCGGGCAAGACCGTTCGGAACCTCCGGAACCGTCATCTGGAAGCCGTTCGTTCCTGACACCGCTCAGCCCGGTTCAATCCTGCTGCCGGGGCAGAATTTCTCTGCAACAATTGATCCGGCACAGCGGGATTCGGCTTTTACCTTCAATCCCGATAGCTCGGTCGCGATCATTCCTCGTCCGGCGATGGACGAGATCAAGCAAAAGATGGGTTCCGAGTTCGTCCAGGAGAACATGATCCTGAACAACCCCGCGGCAGAGTGAGCCTTACCGCAGCATCGGCACCAGCGTTGCCGCCAGCAGCACGCCCATCGCGATGTTGAACCACTTCAGCCGCACCGGGTCGGCGAGGAAGCCGCGCAGGGCGACACCGAAGCCGGCCCAGCACGAGACGCTCGGGAAATTGACCAGCGCGAAGGCGGTCGCGACGAGCAGCATCGTCAGGAACGGACGCGCCGGGTCCGTGTAGACAGCCATCGCCGTCACCGCCATCACCCAGGCCTTCGGGTTGACCCACTGGAACGCGGCCGCCTCCAGGAAAGTCATCGGACGCGTGCCGCCCTCCTTCTCGCTGAGCGACCGCGACATGGCGATCTTCCAGGCGAGGTAGAGGAGATAGGCGCCGCCCGCCACCTTCAGCGCGAGGTGAAGCTGCGGATATGCGGTCAGCATCGCGCCGAGCCCGAGCCCCACGCCGAGCAGCAGCGTGAAGAAGCCGACTCCGATGCCGCACATGTGCGGAAGGGTGCGCCAGAAGCCGAAGTTCACGCCCGAGGCCAGCAGCATGAAATTGTTCGGGCCCGGCGTGATCGAGGTGACGAAGGCAAAGACGATGAGCGCGAGGAACAGGTCGGCGGACATGGGGCGTTTCCTGGCATAGTTATTATGTCAGCAATGCTGACATTTATTGGCGCAACCTCCCTGATCCGGCACCGTCCCGCGGCTAGGTCAAACGGAGGGGGTCACATCCCCTCCGGTCCGCGGTTCATCGCGGCGATGCCGGTGCGGCAAATCTCGATCAGGCCGAGCGGCTTCATGATCGCGATGAACTGGTCGATCTTCGTGCTCTTGCCGGTGATCTCGAAGATGAAATGCTCGGTGGTCGCGTCCGACACCTTGGCATGGAAGGCTTCGGCCAGCCGCAGCGCCTCGACCCGCTCCTCGCCCTTGCCCGCCACCTTCACCAGCGCCAGCTCACGCTCCAGCGGCCGCTCCTGGCCGCGCTCGCGCGCCACCACCGTCAGGTCGACCACCCGGTGCACCGGCACGATGCGCTCAAGCTGGTGCTTGATCTGCTCCAGCACATGCGGCGTTCCGCGCGTCTGGATGGTGATGCGCGAGAGGTGCTGCTCGTGTTCGGTCTCCGACACGGTCAGGCTGTCGATGTTGTAGGCACGGCCCGAGAACAGGCCGATGACGCGGGCGAGCACGCCCGGCTCGTTGTCAACGAGGACGGACAGCGTATGGCTCTCCGGCAGCGCGGTGTCCTTGGCGATGAAGTAGGCGGAGCCGGTGGGCTGAAGCTGGGCGTTCATGTCTGGCTACTCGAATTTGCTACGGTCTGGTCGGGTCGGCGGTGGAAGCTGGTTATCACACCAGCTCCCTGCCCTTCGCATCGATGGCATTCGCAACCGCCTCGTCCGTCGCCTCGTCGGGCAGGAGCATCTCGTTATGCGCCTTGCCGGAGGGGATCATCGGGAAGCAGTTGGCGAGGTTGGCGACACAGCAGTCGAACAGCACGGGCTGCTTCACATCGATCATCTCCTTGATCGCGTCGTCGAGGTCGCCCGGCTTCTCGCAGCGGATGCCGTGCGCGCCGAAGGCCTTCGCCATCAGCACGAAGTCGGGCATCGCCTCGGTGTAGGAGTGCGACATGCGGTTGCCATGCAGCAGCTGCTGCCACTGGCGCACCATGCCCATGTAGTGGTTGTTCAGGATGAAGATCTTGATCGGCGCGTTGTGCTGCACCGCAGTCGACATCTCCTGCATCGTCATCTGCACCGAGGCGTCGCCGGCGATGTCGATCACCAGTGCGTCGGGGTGCGCGATCTGCACGCCGAGCGCGGCCGGCAGGCCGTAGCCCATCGTGCCGAGCCCGCCCGACGTCATCCAGCGGTTCGGCTTGTCGAAGTGGAAGTGCTGCGCCGCCCACATCTGGTGCTGGCCGACTTCGGTCGTGATGTAGGTGTCGCGGCCCTTGGTCAGCTCGTAGAGCCGCTGGATCGCATATTGCGGCATGATCACGTCATTGCTGTTCTTGAACGCGAAACTGTCGCGCGCGCGCCAGCGGGCGATCTGCTCCCACCAGGGATAGAGCTCCTTCTTGTCCGTCCTGGCGGTCGCCCGCCACAGCCGCACCATGTCCTCCAGCACGCGACCGACATCGCCCAGGATGCCGATGTCCGCCGGCACGTTCTTGTTGATCGACGACGGATCGATGTCGATGTGGATCTTGCGCGAGTTCGGCGAAAACGCGTTCAGCCGGCCGGTGATGCGGTCGTCGAAGCGCGCGCCGATGCACAGCATCACGTCGCAGTCGTGCATGGCCATGTTGGCCTCATACGAGCCATGCATGCCGAGCATGCCGAGCCAGTTCTTGCCCGAGGCCGGATAGGCGCCCAGCCCCATCAGCGTCGAGGTGATCGGGAAGCCGGTCAGGTCGACCAGTTCGCGCAGCAGATGGCTCGCTTCCGGACCCGAATTGATCACGCCGCCGCCCGAATAGATGATCGGCTGCTTGGCGCCTGCCATCAGCGCGACCGCGGCCTTAATCTTCTCCAGGTCGCCCTGCAGCTTCGGCTGATAGGACGTGCGCGGCGCGGTCTGCGGCGGCGTATAGATGCCTTTCGCGAACTGCACGTCCTTCGGCACGTCGACCACAACCGGACCCGGGCGACCGGTCGTCGCGACATGGAAGGCCTCGTGCAGGATCCCGGCCAGCTCGTTCACGTCCTTCACCAGCCAGTTGTGCTTGGTGCAGGGCCGGGTGATGCCCACCGTGTCGCATTCCTGGAAAGCGTCGGAGCCGATCAGGGTGGTCGGCACCTGGCCGGTGATGCAGACGAGCGGAATGGAATCCATCAGCGCGTCCTGCAGCGGCGTCACCGCATTGGTCGCGCCCGGGCCGGAGGTAACCAGCATCACGCCGGGCTTGCCGGTCGAGCGCGCATATCCCTCGGCGGCATGGCCTGCGCCCTGCTCGTGGCGCACCAGGATGTGCTGGACCGCGTCCTGCTGGAAGAGCTCGTCATAGATCGGAAGGACCGCGCCGCCCGGATAGCCGAAGATGTGCTCGACGCCATTGTCCTTCAGCGCCTGGACCACCATCTCCGCGCCCGTCATCTCCCGCCGGCCGGTTTCCTGCGTCGCCTTGTTCATCGTCGTCTTCCGTCTCTTTGCCGCCTCATGCGGCGCGTGGGTCGTTTATCGGTATCGAAGGCAATAAAAAAGGCCCCCGGAAGGGAGCCTGTCTGGCGCATGGGGTGCTCTCGCCCGGCGGTTACACCGCCTTGCCCATGCGCCTTCCTACTACGAGAATGAGAACCGTCTTCATGGCGCGGGACCATAGTGCGCGCATCCCGCGGCGTCAACTGCAATTCCCGCGCATCTGCCGGCGTGCGCCAGGAGGCGCTAAACGTTTGATGCGGCGACTGTCTTTAGTACGGCGTGACGCCCCCTGCCGCCGCCCGCATACTCCTATCGCCGTCCGCCTGGGAGGCGCGGACGGAAGATCTACGCGTTCTCAGGGAGGAGATGCATATGCTCGACAAGGCACCCAACAAGCGGCTCGCCGATCTTCTGGACAGGTTTGGCGGCGCCCTGTCGTCCGGCGACATCGAGGCGGCAGTCGCCTGCTTTCAGGAAGATTGCTACTGGCGCGACCTCGTCGCCTTCACCTGGAACATCAAGACCATGGAAGGCCGCGACCAGGTACGCGACATGCTGGAGAGCCAGCTTGCGCTCACCGGTCCCTCCGGCTGGCGGATCGCCGACGGCGAGGATGCGACCGAAACCGACGGCCTGCTCGAGGGCTGGATCCAGTTCGAGACGAAGGTCGCGCGCGGCTTTGGCCAGATCCGCGTCAGGAACGGCCTGATCTGGACGCTGCTGACGACGATGGTCGAATTGAAGGGGTTCGAGGAACCCGCCGGCTTCGACCGGCCGCTGGGCGCGAAGCACGGGGCTGCGAGAAACCGCCCGACCTGGAAGGAGGAGCGCGAGGCCGAGGCCGCCGAGCTCGGCTACACCCGCCAGCCCTATTGCCTCATCATCGGCGGGGGCCAGGGCGGCATCGCGCTCGGCGCCCGGCTCAGGCAGCTCGGCGTCCCGACGATCATCGTGGAGAAGAACGAGCGCCCCGGCGATTCATGGCGCAAGCGCTACAAATCCCTCTGCCTGCACGATCCGGTCTGGTACGACCATCTCCCCTACATCGACTTCCCGAAGAACTGGCCGATCTTCTCGCCCAAGGACAAGATCGGCGACTGGCTCGAAATGTACGCCAAGGTGATGGAGCTCAGCTACTGGACCTCGACCGAGGCCAAGAGCGCCTCCTACGACGAGAAGAAGAAGGAATGGACCGTCGTCGTCACCCGTAACGGCAAGGACATCACACTGCGCCCGAAACAGCTCGTGCTCGCCACCGGCATGTCCGCCAAGCCGAACATCCCGAAATTCAAGGGCATGGAGACATTCAAGGGCGAACAGCACCATTCGTCTAGGCATCCCGGACCCGACGCCTATAAAGGCAAGAAGGTGGTCGTGATCGGCTCCAACAATTCCGCCCACGACATCTGCGCGGCACTCTGGGAGGCCGGCGTCGACGTGACGATGGTGCAGCGCTCCTCCACCCACATCGTGCGGTCCGACACGCTGATGGAGATCGGCCTCGGCGCACTCTATTCCGAGCAGGCGGTGCGGTCGGGCATCACCACAGCCAAGGCCGACCTGATTTTCGCCTCCCTCCCCTATAAGATCCTGCACGAGTTCCAGATCCCGCTCTATCAGCAGATGAAGGAGCGCGACGCGGAGTTCTACAAGGGTCTGGAGAAGGCCGGCTTCAAGCTCGACTGGGGCGACGACGGCTCAGGCCTGTTCATGAAGTATCTGCGCCGTGGCTCGGGCTACTACATCGACATCGGCGCCTCGCAACTGATCATCGACGGCGAGATCAAGCTGAAGAGTGGCCAGGTCGCCGAGATCACGGAAGACGCGGTCGTCCTGGAGGACGGCACGAAGATCCCCGCGGATGTCATCGTCTACGCCACCGGCTACGGCTCGATGAACGGCTGGGCGGCCGACCTGATCTCGCAGGAGGTCGCCGACAAGGTGGGAAAATGCTGGGGTCTCGGCTCTGCCACCACCAAAGACCCCGGCCCCTGGGAAGGCGAGCAGCGCAACATGTGGAAGCCGACGCAGCAGGAAGCACTCTGGTTCCACGGCGGCAACCTGCACCAGTCACGCCACTACTCGCAGTTTCTGGCACTGCAGCTCAAGGCCCGCATGGAAGGCATCCCGACGCCGGTCTACGGGCTGCAGAGGGTGCATCACCTGCGCTAGGCCGCGAAAAAACGAAAGGCTCCTGTCGAAGGAGCCTTTCGCGCCGCATCTCATAGGTTCCGGATTAGCCGTTGATATACACGACCTCGCGGGTCTGCTTCTTTACGACCACCGGCCCGCTGTCGACATAGACGTAGCCGAATTCAGGCGAGTCCGGGATCTCGTGGATCACGACCGTCTGGGGAATGACGGTCCCGACGGCAACCCTCTCTTCGATCACCACCGGCTCCACCGGATTTGCGATGACATACTCGCGAGCCGGCTCCGGCACCGAGGCGGCGGCTCCGATCGCGGCGCCTGCCACACCACCGACCACCGCACCCACGGGTCCGCCTACGACCGCGCCTGCGGCTGCGCCGGTGACTGCGCCCGCGCCGGTCTCGAACTTCTGGTTCTCGACCTCGGGCGTAGTCTGCGACGGCGGCTCCTGGGCCATGGCAGTGGTTGCAAGGGCGCCCGCGAAGGCCGTGGCAACGATAAGCTTCTTCATCATCGGTTCTCTCCTCGTTTGTTGAACCGCCTGCAGAACGCCCGCATGGCAGCAGGGTTCCGAAATGTGATCGCTCGAATGCGAACGGGCGCGTCAATCGGGCGTCAACCATTCCGTCACACGCCGCCTTAACCGCGACGCGCTAGACATCGCCGTTGGGGCCGGAGACGAGCGATGTTCAAGGAACACGAGGGCGACTTGACCGAGCGGAATGCGCTGCCGGTGCGCGACGCGGCGCAGGAGGCCGCCCGTATCCTCGGCCACGTCATCCAGTGCGACGGCGCGCATGCGACCATCGCCACCACCGCTGCCGGCAACAAGAGCCAGGAGGCCGGCCAGTGGTCGGTCGGCAAGTTCATCTCGATCAGCCTGCCGAACACCCGCACCGTCGGCCTCGTCCACGACGTCCATGTCGACGGGCCCTGGTACGAAGAGGCCGACAACCGCATGCTGGTGCATGTCGACCTGATCGGCGAGGTGCGCGACGGTCAGGACGGTGCTCCCCCGGTCTTCGACCGCGGCATCGCGAAGTATCCGCACATCGGCGCCATCGCGCACCGTATCCGCCAGCGCGACCTTGCCGCGATCTACGAGATCGGCGGCAATGACGCGGTCCCGGTCGGCAATCTTTCGCAGGACGAGAGCATCTCGGCGAACGTCGCAATGGGACGCACGCTCAACCGCCACTTCGCCGTCGTCGGCTCGACGGGCGTCGGCAAGTCGAGCGCGGTGTCGCTGCTGCTGCACAAGGCGATCGAGGCGCGGCCGAACCTGCGCGTCCTGATCCTCGATCCGCACAACGAGTTCGCCAGCGCCTTTCCCGACGTGTCGACCACGCTCGATTCCGAGACGCTGGACCTGCCGTTCTGGATGTTCCGCCTCGAGGAACTCGTCGAGGTGCTCTATCTCGGCCGCGACCCGATCGTTGAGGAGGTCGAGCTCCTGCGCGAGCTGATCCCGGCGGCGAAGCACGAGCACCGCGGCGCCGGGAACGTGTCGCTGCGCCGCGCTTCCGAGCCCGGCGGCATCACGGCCGACACGCCGGTGCCCTACCGCATGGCCGACCTGATGCGCATCCTTGACGACCGCATGGGCATGCTCGACAGCAAGGATCTCAGGCCGGTCTACCGCGCCCTGCGGCAGCGCCTCGACGCCGGCACGCGCGACCCGCGCTTCCGCTTCATGTTCGGCTCCCGCATCATCGAAGACAATATTACCGCCGCGATCGGCCTAATCTTTCGCATCCCGACGCAAGGCAAGCCGGTGACCTGCTTCCAGATGGCGGGCATGCCTTCCGAGGTGGTCAACGCGGTCTGCTCCGTGCTCGCACGGCTCGCCTTCGACCTGACGCTGTGGGGCGACGGCCAGATCGAGCTGCTGTTGCTGTGCGAGGAAGCGCACCGTTACATGCCGGTCGATCCGCGCATGGGCTTTGCGCCAACCCGCCACGCGCTGGCGCGCATCGCCAAGGAAGGCCGCAAATATGGCTGCTACCTCGGCATCGTCACGCAGCGCCCGGGCGAACTCGACCCGACCATCTTCTCGCAATGCTCGACCGTCTTCGCCATGCGCCTGCCGAACGAGCAGGACCAGGCGATCATTCGCTCCGCGATCTCGGATGCCTCCGCCTCGGCGCTCGCCTTCCTGTCCTCGATGGGCCAGCGCGAATGCATCGCCTTCGGCGACGGCGTCGCGGCGACGATGCGGATGAAGTTCGAGGTCCTCGACCGCCGCTACATCCCCGGCTCGGCCGTGCGCGACCACACGCAGGATGAAATGGTGCAGGACATCGATCTCAACACGATCGTCGAGCGCATGCGCAGCGGCGGACGCGACGGCTTCAGCGACGAGGTCTGGTCCAACGCAAATGTCCCCGCCGCGCCGGCCGCCGGCGGCCCCGAACAGCGCCCGAGCCTTGCCAGGCTCTCGCCCTATGTCGACGAGCCGATCCGCCAGGAGCGGCGGCCGGACGGGAGGCTGTTCGGGTAGGCAAGGCAGTAGGCAGTAGGCAGTAGGCAGTAGGCAGTAGGCAGTAGGCAGTAGGCAGTAGGCAGTAGGCAGTAGGCAGTAGGCAGTAGGCAGTAGGAGGATCGTCCAGCCGTAGCGCGGCGACAACCCCTATTGCCTATTGCCTACTGCCTACTGCCTCACTTCACGCACAGACCCTGTTCCGCCCCAGCCGCTTTGCCTCGTAGAGCATGCGGTCCGCCCGGCGGTAGAACTGTTCGGCGCTCTCCTTGCCGTCCCAGATCGCGATGCCGACGCTTGTCGTCACCCTGAGCCGGATGTTGCCGGTGTTCACTGTCAGCGCCGCGATCGCCTTGCGGATGCGCTCGGCGAGCTTGATCAGCATGTCGGTGTCCATGTTGGGGGCAACGACGGCGAATTCCTCGCCGCCCAGCCGCGCGACGACGTCGTGATAGCGGGTGAATTCGCGCAGGCACCCGGCCACGACCCGCAGCACCTCGTCGCCGACGTCGTGGCCGTGCGTGTCGTTGACCGTCTTGAAATGGTCGAGGTCGAGGATCAACAGCCCCACCGGCTTGCCGATGCGGCGGAACTCGCCGAGATATTCGCGCAGCGCATCGTCGAAATAGCGCCGGTTCTGCATGCCCGTCAGACCGTCCGTCAGCGCCGCATGCTCCAGCGTCTCGGAGCGGGCGCTGAGCGATTCGGTCATCGCCCTCAGCTTGCCCTCTTCGCGCACCTGCTTGCGGATCAGCGGATAGATGAAGAACACGCCGAAGATGCTCGCCGTCGCGAGCAGCATGCCGGTACCGAAGATCATCTGGCCAAGCAGGTTCAGATTGCCGGCCAGTTCCGCCGGGTCCCGCGATTCACCGGTATAGCCGAGCACGGAATAGGCGTATGCAAGGCATGCGCCGGCGGCGAGCACCAGCACGATGAACACGAAGAACGCCGATTCCGATTTGTGGAAGCGCATCATCCCCCCAGGTTGCCGCCCCTTCTAATTCAAACCCGGATGATCGCAACAGCTAACGTCACAACCTCCACTTGAATACGGCCCTTAGGTCAACAAAGCTTTATCCTGCTTCAAGATCAGCCAGAAAATGGTCGCCCTCGACGGCCGCGAGCCGCCTCCATTCGGGCCCCAATTGGTTGCGGAACCAGGTGAGCTGTCGCTTGGCATATTGCCGCGTCGCGGCCTGGACCCGCGAAATCGCGTCGGCCAGCCCGCGCGCCCCGTCCAGCACCTCGGCGAACTCCGGCACGCCAATCGCCTTCATTGCCGGCAGGGCTGGATCGAGCTTGAGCGCGCGCAGACGCCGCACCTCCTCCACCGCGCCCTCCTCAACCATCCGCTTGACCCGGGCATCGATCCGGCGGTGCAGCAGCGCCCGGTCGATGTCGAGCACGATGCGTGTGGCGCTGCCCGGATCGACAAGCGGCGCCGCCGTCCGCGACTGCCAGTGCCGGATCGAACGACCCGACGCGTCAAGAACTTCCAGCGCGCGGGCGATCCGCTGGCCGTCCGTCGGGCGCAGGCCCGCCGCGGCCTCGGCATCCCGCTCCGCCAGGATCTCGTGCAGCCGCGCGGCCCCTTCGCGCACCAGGCGCTCGCGCCAGCCTTCCCTGATTGCGGGCGGAATCTGCGGCATTTCCGACAGGCCACCGAGCAGCGCTCGGAAATAAAGCCCGGTCCCGCCCACGAAAATCGGCCGGCGTCCCCCCAGCCCGCCCCTCGCGGCGAGCCGCTCGACGTCGCGGGTCCATTCCCCTGTCGAATAGAGCGTCGCGGGGTCGACATGGCCATAGAGGTGATGGGGAGCTGCGCTCAGGTCCGCCGCATCCGGCCGCGCGGTCAGCACCCGCAGCACGTCATAGACCTGCATCGAATCCGCATTGACGATCGCGCCGCCAATCCGCCGCGCCACCTCAAGCGCCAGAGCCGACTTGCCGCTCGCCGTCGGTCCCGCTATCAGGACCGCGCCCCTGAGCGGCAGTCCGCCGCCCGCCGCGCCGGAATCCTCCATGACCTCTCTCGTTGCCACCTTGATCTCGCATCCCTCGCGGCCCGCGCTCACCGCCGACCTCGCGAATAGCGCCTGCCGCGCCGTCGGCGCAAGCGCGGCCGACTGGCTGGCGGAGGGCATCGCCTGCGACATCCTGCTTCCCGAGGACCTTTCCGCCGCCGATGCAACCGCCGCCCTCGCAAGCGCCCTGTCCGGCGCCGGCGCGGATATCGCGGTGCAGGACGTGCACAATCGCCGCAAGCAACTTCTGATTGCCGACATGGATTCCACCATGATCGACCAGGAATGCATCGACGAGCTCGCCGACCTCGTCGGCTTGAAAGACCATGTCGCGGCCATCACAGCGCGTTCGATGAACGGCGAGATCGCCTTCGAGCCGGCGCTGCGCGAGCGCGTCGCGCTCCTGAAGGGCCTGCCGTCGAGCGTCGTCGGCGACGTGATCGAAAAGCGCATCACCCTCGCCTCGGGCGGCAAGGCTCTGGTGCGCACCATGCGCGCCCACGGCGCCTGGACCGCGCTCGTCTCCGGCGGTTTCACGGTGTTCACCGGCCCGGTCGCCGCGATGATCGGCTTTGATGAGAACATCGCCAACATCCTGCACGAAGCGGACGGCAAGCTCGCCGGCACCGTCGCGGAGCCGATCCTCGGCCGCGCGGCCAAGGCCGAGGCGCTGACGTCGATCTCGGCGCGCCTCGGCATCACGCCGGCCGAGGCCATCGCCGTCGGCGACGGAGCGAACGATCTCGACATGCTGCGGCTGGCTGGCACCGGCGTCGCGTTGCACGCCAAGCCCGCGGTCGCCGCGCAGGCGAAGATCCGCATCGACCACGGCGACCTCACCGCCCTGCTCTACCTGCAAGGCTACCGCCACTCCGATTTCCGCGACTGAAACAAAAAGGGCGGCCGAAGCCGCCCCCTATACGTCTGAAAAGCGTCCCACTCAGTTCATCGGCACCGGCACGAAGCGCAGCTCGCCCGATTTGGAGGCGAGCATCAAAAGCGCGCTCTTGCGGCCCTGGCCCTTCAGCGCGTTGATTCGGTCTAGCACGTCCTTCGGCGTCGATACCGATTCCTGCGCGATCTCGGCGATCACGTCGCCCGCCACCACGCCCTTCTCGGCCGCCGGCGAGTTCGGGCTCACTTCGGTCACGACCACGCCGGTCACGTCCTCCGAAATGCCGAACTGGGCACGCAGCTGGTCGTCCAGCTCGCCCACCGTCATGCCGAGCACGCTCGCGGTGGACACGGGGGCGTCCTCGCCCTGCTCCAGCTTGCCGGCGCTCTCGTCGTTCGATGCGAGCTTCTCGCCGTCCTCGAGCCGTCCGAGCGTTACCTGGACGGTCTGCTCCTTGCCCTCCCGGACGATGACGATCTCGACCGTCTTGCCGACCGGGCTTTCGGCCACGGCGCGCGGCAGGTCGTTCATCGCCTTGATGTCGCGTCCGTCGAACTTCACGATCACGTCACCGGCCTGCACCGAGCCGTTGTCGACCGGCCCGCCCTTGATCACGCCGGAAACCAGCGCGCCCTTGGCGCTGTCCATGCCGAGGCTCTCGGCGATCTCGTCCGACACTTCCTGGATGCGCACGCCGAGCCAGCCGCGCGAGGTCTGGCCGAATTCACGCAGCTGGCTCACCACGCCCGACGCCATCTTCGCGGGAATCGAGAAGCCGATGCCGATCGAGCCGCCCGACGGCGAGATGATCGCGGTGTTGATGCCGATGACTTCGCCCTGCATGTTGAACAGCGGCCCGCCCGAATTGCCGCGGTTGATCGCGGCGTCGGTCTGGATGAAGTCGTCATAGGGGCCGGCATTGATGTCGCGGTTGCGCGCCGAAACGATGCCGACGGTGACCGTGCCGCCGAGACCGAACGGATTGCCGATCGCCATCACCCAGTCGCCGACGCGCACCTTGTCGGAATCGCCGAAGCTCACGGCCTTGAGCTTCTTCAGCTTCGGGTCGACCTCCAGCACCGCGAGGTCGGTCTTGGTGTCGCGGCCCTTCAGCGTCGCCTTGAGCTTCGAGCCGTCGGAGAAGTTCACCTCAATCTCGTCGGCATCGGCGATCACGTGGTTGTTGGTCACGATGATGCCGGCCTCGGCATCGAGCACGAAGCCGGAGCCGAGCGACTGCACCTTCTGGCTGCCGCCGCCCTCGCCGCGCCGGTTCTTGAAATAGTCGTCGAAGAAGTCCTGGAACGGCGACCCCTCGGGCAGTTCCGGCGGCTTCACGCCCGGCTCGTCGCTGCCTGCCACCGTCTGCGAGGTCGAGATGTTCACGACCGATTCGAGCAGCCGCTCGGCGAGGTCGGCAACCGATGCCGGGCCCTGCGGCTGGACGGCAAGCTGCTGCGCTCCGGCGGGCGCCACCGCGGCCGGAAGTGCTGCGAGGCCGAGGGCGCCCGCCATCAGCGAGGCGCCGACGGCGCGACGGATGCGGACGAAAGAGGTGGCTGCGTTCATCTGGGTGCCTTCCGTGGGCTTCCGTTCGGGGCAAGGGTCGGACCGGCGGCGGGCCGGCATGTCGTCGATGAGAAATAAGAGGCTGTTTCGAAATTCGCTCCGGCGAGTCAGCTGGTGGTGGTTTCGAGAACCGGAGCGGAGCGGACATTTGGGTCCGTGAGCACCGGAAGCGCAGAAAACGCCATCAGATGGCCGCCAGAGTAGAATTTCCAAACAGTCTCTCAGGCATGTTGTCCGCAAGAAATACGGCGCGTTTGCGGCCCGGTCACCTGTCCGCGGCGGCGAAGCCGCCCGCTTGCCGTAAATCCTGCGTTATCCGCGCACCAGCCAGACGATGAAGACACCGGCAGCGATCGCGAGAAGACCGGTGATCCGTAGCAGATTCTCCGGCGCCTGTGTGGCCTCCGCGGCCATCCGCTTCGCCAAAGCAGGAAAGCCTCCGTAAAGGAGGCCTTCGATGACGAGCACAAGCCCGACAGCTGCCAGGAAATCCTGCACGTCGGCCGCTTACTGGGCGGCCGGCGCGGGGGTGGCGCTCGCGGCGCCCGGCGCGGGCGCCGGGGCGGCGGGACCGCCGGTCGAGTCCTGGAAATATTTGAAGAACTCCGAATCCGGCGACAGCACCATCGTCGTGCCGGAATTCTGCAGCGCTGCCGAATAGGCCGCCATCGAGCGGTAGAACTCGAAGAAGGCCGGGTCGCGCTGGAAGGCGTCGGCGAAGATCCCGTTGCGCTGGGCTTCGCCCTCGCCTCGCAGGATCTCGGACTCCTTGTTGGCCTCGGCGACGATCTCGACCACCTCGCGATCGGCGCGGGCACGGATGCGCTGCGCCGCCTCTCGGCCGCGCGCCCTCAGCCGCTCCGCCTCGGCGAGACGCTCGGCCTTCATGCGGTCGTAGGTCTGCTGCGAGACTTCCTGGGTGAGGTCGGTGCGGCGGATGCGCACGTCCTCGATCGCGAGGCCGAGCGATGTGGCGTCGGGACGAAGTTGGTCGCGTACCTCGCGCATCATCGAGGCGCGCTCTTCCGAGAGCGCCGATTCGAAGCCGCGCAGGCCGTAGACCCGGCGCAGCGCCGCGTCGAGACGCGTGCGCAGCCGCTGCTCGGCCAGTTGCACGTCGCCGGACACGGCCTGACGGAACACCCTCGGGTCCTGGATGCGGAACGCGACGAAGGCGTCGACTTCGTAGAACTTGCCGCCCGAGACCTGGACGCGGATGTCGTCGAGGTCGAAGCGCAGCAGGCGGTCGTCGATGATCTGCACTGTGTCGGCGTCGAGGAAGCCGAACGGCGCCTTGAAGTAGATGCCCGGCTCCCGCTTGACGTCGACGATCTCGCCGAAGCGCAGCACGATCGCCTGCTGGCGCTCGTTGACGATGAAGAAGGAAGAGAATGCGATGAGCAGCAGAATGACGGCTGCGACCGCGATTGCCGTGAGACGGTTGGCCATCAGTTGTTTCCTCCGGCCGCGCGGCGCTGCAGTTCGGGCAACGGCAGATAGGGCACGACGCCCTGGCCGCTGCCCTGCTCGACGATCACCTTGTTCGCGCCGCCATAGACCTTCTCCATCGTCTCGAGGAAGAGGCGCTTGCGCGTCACGTCGGGAGCCTTGGCATATTCGTCGTAGACGGAGATGAAGCGCTGCGCCTCACCCTCGGCCTCCTGGACGACACGGTTCTTGTAGGCGGCGGCCTCTTCGCGGACCTGCGCAGCCTCACCGCGCGCCTGGCCGAGCTTCTGGTTGGAATACTGGTTCGATTCCTCGACGAAGCGGTCCTCGTCCTGTTCGGCGCGCTGCACCTCGTCGAACGCGTCGGCCACTTCGCGCGGCGGTGCGGCGTCCTCGATCGAGATCGCGTTGACCACCAGGCCGGACTGATACTGGTCGAGCGTCGCCTGGATGATGGTGCGCACGGAATCCGCGATGCCCTGGCGGTCGTCGCGGAAGATGTCCTGCGCCGGGCGGCGGCCGACGGCCTCGCGCATCGCGCTCTCGGCCACCTGGCGCACCATTTCCTCGGGCTCGGCCACGTTGAACAGGAACTGGCGCGGATCGGCCACCTGGTATGCAACCGAGAACTTGACGTTGACGATGTTCTGGTCGCCCGAGAGCATCAGGCCGGAGGCGTTGTTGCCGCGGTCCTCGCCGATGTTCACCAGCCGCTCGGCCGTCTTGGCGATCTCGACCGTCTCGATCGGCCACCAGTGGAAATGCAGGCCCGGCCGCGACAGCTCTTCCTTCGGCTTGCCGAAGCGGAGCTCGACGGCCACCTCGTCGGGCTGGACGGTATAGATCGACTGGAAGCCCCAGAGCGCCACCAGCGCGGCGATGCCCAGTGCGACGAAGGCCGGATTGAAGCCGCCGCCGCCCGGAAGCGCGTTCTTCAGGCGGTCCTGGCCGCGTCGGATGATCTCTTCGAGGTCAGGCGGTGTGTTCTGTGGTCCTCCGGGTCCGCGCGGACCCTGGCCCCACGGGCCTCCGCCGTTACCGCCGCCACCCCACGGGCCGCCGCCGCCACCGCTCTGATTGTTCCAGGGCATGAAATTCCTCTTGTTGCGAAACCACGCGCGGCGGTTGGTTCCGCAGCTAGTTCTGTTGGCACGGTTATAGGGATGCGGTGCCGGGCTTTCAACGCGAGCCGGCCAATTACGGCGGATTTCCGGTGCGACACTTCGCTAAAAGCGATTGCGAAGTTAATACAACGGACCGGACGGGCAGTTTCCCGCCCTCGTTCACCCCGGTTTGCGCTCGTAGACGCAATAACGCGTCGCATGGCTGTCGCGCTCTCCGGCGGGAACATCCTCACAGGCTTTCGCCGTCCACAAAGCGGCATCGATCGCCGGAAAACGCGTATCTCCGGCGGGCTCGGCGAGCACGTGGGTGATGTGCAGCCGGTCGGCGAGCGGCATCGCCTGGGCGTAGATCTCGCCGCCGCCGATCACCGCGATCTCGTCGACGCCGGTCATGCAGCGCGCGCGCACCGTCGCCAGGCGTATCGCCTCGTCCAGCGAGCCCGCCGTCTCGACACCCTCGTGCGCCCAGCTGCGGTCGCGCGTGACGACGATGTTCAGGCGGCCCGGTAGCGGCTTGCCGATCCCCTCGAACGTTTTGCGACCCATGATCACCGGCCGGCCCATCGTGCCGGCCTTGAAGCGCTTCAGATCGCTCGACAACCGCCACGGCAGGCCGCCGTCGGCGCCAATCACGCCGTTCTCGGCAACGGCCGCGTGGATGACGACGTCCATGCCTACTGAGCCGCCGGCTTGTCGAGGATCAGGATCTCGATGTCCTTCTCGGGATAGAAATCCTCGGCGGTCATCTCGAAAGTGGTCGGGCCGGTCTTCTTGACGCCCTCGCCGCAGAACGAGACAAGCGAGTCCGGCTTGCCCTTGTCGATGGTGAGCTTGAACGTGCCGATATTGGTCGCCCAGTTGCCGCCCGTCGTCAGCACGTAGGAGATCCAGTTCTCGACATAGGGCGTGACGTTCTCCTCCGCCGCGTGGACTGCCTTCTGCACCGCCTTCTCAAAGGCAGCGTCCATGCAGTATTTCTGCCGGTAGAGGTCGCGCTGCTCGCCCTGGACCGCACCGTCGGTCACGAAGGTCAGCCCGACCGTCCCGCCGACGCTTGGCTTGTAGCTGTGGCGCACGTCGATCTCCTGCCCCTTCGGGAAGCTCATCTTCCACCAGTAGGTCGACTTCAGCGTCCAGGACGGAACGTAGTGGTCCTTCATCCCCTCGCCGACGTCATAGGTGTCTATCATCACGATGCCGCGCGACACCCAGTCGTCCAGCTTGTCCTGCGCCATCTTGGACAGCGCCTGCTCGGCCGCGTCGCCATAGGGAAACAGCGGAATGCCGGCCGCCTTGAGCTCGTCGGTGACGTCGACCTCGGCCGCGAAGACGCGCTGGTCGAGCGTCGGCTCGATCGGCTTGCCGTCGACCGTCACGGTGAAGTCGAGGAAATTGTCCGACGCCATGTCCGGAATCGACACTTCCGAATGCGGATCGGCGGTGATGTCCGGCATCGGGAATGCCACCACGCTCTCCACGTCGACGTCCGAAATGTTGCGGAACTTGTAGGCGACGCGCACCTCGCTCGGCGAGATGTAGAGATCCTCGCTCTCCATCGACACCGAATCGGTGCGGACGAAGATCAGCCCGCCCGCCGCGAAATGCGCGCTGGTATCGTTGGCGAGGGCGAACGCCGGAAGCCAGGTGGACAGGAAAGCGGCGGCGAGAAGCTTGCGCATGGATATGTGTCCCGATGGTTGGGTCCGAAGCGACGATAGACCGGAAATCGCTTCGCCGACAGACGCTTCGCTTTCGCGACGGAGCATGCAGGTTTCCGCGCGGAAACACCGCCGCGAACCGCTACACCGCGATCGGCGCCTTGATGCTCGGCTCCGCCTCGTAACCCTCCAGCCGGAAATCCTCGTAGCTGAAGGAGAACAGGTCCTTCACCTCCGGATTGATCCACATCCTCGGCAGCGGCTTCGGCGTGCGGGTGAGCTGCAGCCGCGCCTGCATGAAATGGTTCTGGTAGATGTGCGCGTCGCCCAGCGTATGCACGAATTCGCCGGGCTTCAGCCCCGTCACCTGCGCCACCATCATCGTCAGCAGCGCATAGGAGGCGATGTTGAACGGCACGCCGAGGAAGATGTCGGCCGAGCGCTGGTAGAGCTGGCAGGAGAGCTTGCCCTCGGACACATAGAACTGGAACAGGCAGTGGCACGGCGGCAGCGCCATCTCATCCACCTCGGCCGGGTTCCAGGCAGAGACGATCAGCCGGCGCGAATTCGGGTTGTTGCGGATCTGCTGGACCACATTGGCGATCTGGTCGATCGTGCCGCCCTTGCCATCTGGCCACGACCGCCACTGCGCGCCGTAGACCGGGCCGAGGTCGCCGTTCTCGTCGGCCCATTCGTCCCAGATCGTCACGCCGTTTTGGCGCAGGTAGCCTATGTTGGTCTCGCCCTTCAGGAACCACAACAGCTCGTGGATGATCGACTTCAGGTGCAGCTTCTTGGTCGTCGTGACCGGAAAGCCGTCCTCGAGGTCGAAACGCATCTGGTAGCCGAACACGCCGCGCGTGCCGGTGCCGGTGCGGTCGCCGCGGTCGAGGCCGTTGTCGAGGACATGGCTGAGAAGGTCGAGATACTGCTTCATGAGGACCGCCGATTCTTGTCGCGCCATTCTACAGCAAGGCGGCGCCGGAGGCACGTCCGATCCTCGGCTTTCCCCAGCACGGCGTCACCGCCGCAGCATAGGGCCGATCGCCTCGATCCGGTTCGTCCAGACATAGCCGTCGAACGGCACCGGAATACGCCCGACCTCATCGGCCGTGTCGATACCCGCCGTGCCCATGTCGCCCGACGAATACGGACCCAACAGGATGATGTCGGTGCCGGCTTCGCGCATCCGCTCTTGGAACAGGTTCGGCCATCCCCACAGCCAGGGCGCGACGTTGACGGGCAGCATCACCGTGGTATCGCGGCAGGCCTGCGGCATGTATCCGCTCCAGCCGAGCGCGATATAGCGGCCGAGGCAGTCGACCAGGCCGCGCCGCGTCCAGCTCTTCGCTTGCGGCATCAGCTCAGCGGCCATCCGGGTCGGCGGATCGCCGCCATAGACGCCCCACACTGCATCCCTCCACGCCGGGCGCGGCGCGGTCAGGTCCGCAAGCATGCGCCCTTCCCGCTCCTCCTTGCTCTTGAAGTTGACAAGGAAGCGCCCCTCCGGAACCGCCTCGAACACCTCCTCCAGCGACGGCATCAGGCCGACGCCCTTGCCCCGGAACGGAAACGTCCTGCCGCCGTCGGCGGTATAGCCATAGCCGATGTCGAGCGCCTTGAGCGCGGCGAGGCTATGCTCGCGCGTCACGCCCTTGCCCTCGGTGCGGCAATCGACCGTCCAGTCGTGCAGCACGGCGAAGCGGCCGTCCGTTGTGGGGTGCACGTCCAGCTCGACGATGTCGGCGCCGGCCGCGAAGGCCGCCTTCATCGACGGGATCGTGTTCTCGAGGAATTCGTGCGTCGGCGGATCCATCCGCTCGGCCGTGCACGTATCGTTTTCGAGGTTGTCGCGGTTGAACGTCTGGTGGACGCCGCGATGCGCGATCAGCCTGACATTGTCCTGCGGCACGGCCGCGCGCCACGACGCGTTCCCGATATAGAGAGCGATCAGAGCCAATATCAGCAGGCCGACGAGAAAGCGCATCGGGCGGGTCCTCCGGAAAGCCGCACGGCTAGAAGCACGGCGCGGCGCGAATGTGGCGCCTCAGGACTCTCCACAGAAACCTGGATCGGAACGCCCTTCCCTTTCGCCTCCGCCCTTCCTATATTCGGCGTGCCGGCTTGTCCGGCTATGGTGATAAACGGCCGATGAAATAAGCCATTCGGACCCGGGGGCGGTACCCCGGCGCCTCCACCACAAGCTGCCGGCCACGGCATCTTCTGATGGGGGCGAAATAGGATCGACGAGGGTGTAAAGATCGCGCTTTTGCCCGGCATGATACCGCCGTTATCGGGTCAAACCTATAGTTGCCAACGACAACTATGCTGAGGCACGTCTCGCTGCGTAAGCAGTGCGATAGTCTCGAATCAAGCCCTGTGGGTTAGCACCTTCAGGCGGGGTTCGGAGGTACTGGCAACAGAAACCTCCACCTTCCCTCCTATCCTGCAATTTCGATACGTCCGCGCGATTTTGTCGTCGGCGGCGGAGCTTTTCATGTCAGATCGATTCCACGTCGTCACCGGCGGCCCCGGCGCCGGCAAGACCACGCTGCTCGACGCGTTCGCCCGGCGCGGCTTCCCGGTCATGCCGGAGGCGGGCCGCGCCGTCATCCGCCAGCAGCTCGCCATCGGCGGCCAGGCATTGCCCTGGGCCGACCGGGCCCTCTTCGCCGAACTTATGCTCGGCTGGGAGCTGCGCTCGCACGGCGAAGCCGCCTCGACCGCGGGCCCGGTCTGGTTCGACCGCGGCGTGCCGGACGTCGCCGGCTATCTCTGCCTTTCCGGCCTCGATGTCCCCGGCCATGTGACCCGGGCGGCCGAGACGGTCCGCTACGCGCCGCGCGTGTTCGTCCTGCCCTTCTGGGCCGACATCTTCCATGCGGATGCGGAACGCCGGCAATCCCCCGCGGAAGCAAGGGCCACCTGCGAAACGATGCGGCAAACCTATGCCGGCTTCGGCTACGAGCTGTGCGAGGTCCCAACGGGCACGGTGGAGCGCCGCGTCGACTTCATCCTCGCCCGGCTCCGCGCAACGTGACCGCGCAACGCCTTGCTTCGTGGTCGCAAGCCTCATATCCCGTTTACGTCCGGCGGGCGCTTCATTAAAGGTGCCGGAATTGAATCGGGGAATGACGGCTGATGGCCGAAGACCACATCCGCTATGACATCCTCGCGCAGGAAGCCCTGCGCGGCGTCATGCGCAAGGTGCTGCAGGAAGTGCAGCGGACCGGCCTGCCCGGCAACCACCACTTCTTCATCACCTTCCTGACCGGCGCGCCCGGCGTCCGCGTCTCCACGCGGCTGAAGGAGCGCTATCCGGAGCAGATGACGATCGTCCTCCAGTACCCGAGCTGGGACCTCAAGGTCACCGACACCGGCTTCGAGGTTGGCCTGTCCTTCTCCGACGTGCCGGAGAAGCTCGAAGTGCCGTTTGCCGCCGTGCGCGGCTTCTACGATCCGTCGGTCAATTTCGAACTCGAATTTGACGTGCGCACCGACGAGCCGGTCGCCACCGGGGGCGATGTGACGGCGCTGCCGAAGTCAGAAGCGCCGAAGCCGCAGCCCGCCCCCCGCGCCGCGCCAAAGCCGGCGGCCAAGAAGCCGGAGCCCGCGCTCGAAAAGGCGCCGGCCGGCGACGACAAGCCTGCCGAGGGCGAAGGCAAAAGCGCGGACGTGGTCTCGCTCGACGCCTTCCGCAAGAAGTAGCCGCCACCATGGGCGAGGTCGTCAACCTTCGCCTCGCCCGCAAGCGTAAGGCACGCGCCGAGCATGACGCGGCCGCCGCCGCCAACCGCGCGCTCCACGGCCGCAGCAAGGCCGAGAAGGTGGCGCAGAAGTCCGACCGCGAGCGCGACAAGAACCTCCTCGACGGCCACCGCCTCGACAAGCCGGACGTCGACGGGCAGCGATGAGCGCGGTGCGCAAGCGCTCCGTGTCGATCCGCGGCCACCGCACCTCCTTTTCGGTCGAGCAGGAATTCTTCGACGCGCTCGAAGAGATCGCGTCCGCCCGCGGCATCAGCTTCGCCGCGCTGGTGGCCGAGGTGGATGCGGCGCGCCAGCGCGACACCAACCTGTCCTCCGCCCTGCGCGTCCACGCGCTGAAGCAGGCGAAAGCGGGATCGACCGGACGGGATTCGGATGCGGATTGATCCAAATCAGTGCCGCCGACCCGCGCCGCGCCAATGATCCCGACGTTGCCGGCTGAACCGGCCCGAAAGGATTGATCCCATGTCACGGTTCCTGATCACTGCCGCGCTCGCCATCGCGACCGGCGCGGCTTCCCTGTCACCGACGCTCGCGCAATCCCCGGACGGCACGATGGGCATGATGGGCGGCGGATGCCCCACGGTCGGCATGATGGGCCATGGCTGGAGGGGGCCGGGCGGCTGGGGCGATCGCGGCTGGTTCGGCGGCATGATGGGACGGCAGCCGCGCATGGGCGCGATGGTCGAAGGCCGCCTCGCCTATCTCAAAGGCGAACTGAACGTCACCGAAGCGCAGAAGCCGGCGTGGGATGCCTATGCCGCCGCGGTCGGCGACCGGGTCGATGTCATGCAGGGCATGCACCTGACCATGGTCGACAAGATGCGCGCCGGCAGCGCCGTCGAGCGGATGGACGCCCGGATCGCCGCGATGGAGGCGATGCTGGAATCGATGAAGGCGCTGAAGCCCGCCACCGAAGGTCTCTATGCCGTGCTGACGCCGGAGCAGAAGGCGATTGCCGACGACCTCATCGGCGGCGATTGCGGCGCGTTCTGAGGCGGCGCGGCGAGCCCGCGAAGGAGAGACGGATGAGCTATCATTTCAGCAAGACGGTCGACGTGAGCATGGATCAGGCGATCGAGCATGTCACGGCGGCGCTTGCCGCGAAGGGCTTCGGCGTGCTGACGACGATCGACGTTCGTGCGACCCTAAAGAGGAAGCTCAACGTCGACTTCAGGCCCTATATCATCCTCGGCGCCTGCAATCCGTCCTTCGCCTACAAGGCTCTGCAAGCAGAAGACAAGATCGGCGCCATGCTGCCCTGCAATGTCGTCCTGCAGCACGTCGGCGATGGGCGGATCGAGGTCTCGGCGGTCGATCCCGTCGCGTCGATGCAGGCGATCGACAATCCATCCCTTGGTTCGACCGCCGGAGAGGTGCGCCAGCTTTTGAAACAGGTGGTCGAGGGGCTCTGACGGCAGAGGAGCCGCGCAACTGGTCGGTGCCGGTTGCGCCCACCCCTGGATGCGGGTTGCCGCCGGCGGGCAAAACATGTTCCCTTGCCGCCCGATCCACCTGCGAGGATGCCGCCTTGAACGCCAAGCCCGAAGTGCCGCCCGGTGGCCGCCTCGGCCCGATCGTGCTTGCCGCGACCGCGATCGCCGGCGCCGCGCTCTGCATCCTCATGATCTGGCCGTTCGTCGGCGCGATCACCTGGGCGCTGGCGCTTGCGATCCTCTTCGTGCCCGCGCATGCCCGGATCGAGCGGCGCATCGGCAATCCCACCGTCGCCGCGCTGATCTCGGTGGCAATCCTCGTCATCGTCGTCGCGGTGCCGGCCGTCTTCGTGATCGAGCGGCTCATGAGCGAGGCGGCCACGGGCGCGACGTCGCTGCAGCGGCGGGTCGTCGCGGGCGAGCTCAGGACCATGCTCGATTCCTATCCGCGGCTCGCGCCCATCGGGGCCTGGATCGAGCACCAGCTCGACCTGCCGGCGCTGGCGGCGAGCCTTGCCACCTGGCTCAGCAATATCGGCGCCACCTTCGTACGCGGCTCGGTGCTGCAGGTGGTGGAAGTGGCGCTCACCTTCTACCTGCTGTTCTACTTCCTCAGGGACAGACACGCCGCGAAGGCGATCATCCGCTCATGGCTGCCTCTGACCCCGGCCGAGGACGACCGCCTCTTCCGGCGGGTGTTCGACACGGTCCACGCCACCGTCTACGGCACGCTCGCCGTCGCCGCCGTGCAGGGAACACTTGGCGGGCTGATGTTCTGGGCGCTCGGCCTGCCCGCGCCGCTGCTGTGGGGCCTCGTCATGGGGCTCCTGTCGGTTATCCCGGTGCTCGGCGCCTTCGTGGTATGGATTCCGGCCTCGCTCATTCTCGCGCTCGACGGAAGCTGGGGCAAGGCGGTCGTCCTGGCACTCTGGGGCGCGGTCGTCGTCGGCAGCATCGACAACATCCTGCGGCCGATCCTCGTCGGCAACCGGCTGAGGCTGCACACCGTGCCCGCCTTCATCTCGATGATCGGCGGCCTCACCCTGTTCGGCGCGCCGGGCTTTATCCTCGGCCCGCTCGCGGTGACGGTGACGATGCTGATAATGGAGATCTGGTCGGCCCGGCTGAACGACACGCCGCTTCCGGACCTGGAGCAGCCCACTCCCCTAGAGACGGCCGAAGCGGCCGTCAGCCCCCGCCGCCGAGGGTCTTGAGCAGGCGGTCGAGCGTGAAGCCGTCCTGCCGCGGCGCGGGTGGCGGATCGCTCGGCACGATGGCCCGCGGGCGGGGCGCCTCGCCGTTGACCTCAGGCCGTCCGGCCATGTCGACGAGCGGATCAGGCTTCGCGAGAGCCGGCGCCGCAGCCTCGCCTTGCGTCTGCCGGCGCGCTTCTGCCTCCGCCGCCTGCGCATCCTGCGCCGCTTTAAGCTTTGCATCCGCGTCCAGTCGGGCGCGGCGCTCCTCCTCGGCCTTAGCCTGCGCCTCCCGCTCTGCCTTCGCGGCCGCTTCCGCCTCGAGACGTGCGGCCTCGTCCGCCTGGCGCTTCGCCTCGGCATCGGCCCTGGCCTTGGCCTCTTCCTCGGCCTTCCGCTTCGCCTCTTCCTCCGCCCTGATGCGCGCCTCTTCTTCCGCGCGAGCCTTCGCTTCTTCCTCCGCCTTCCGGCGGGCTTCCTCCTCGGCTTTCAGCCGCGCCTCTTCCTCCAGCCGCAGGCGCTCCGCGCGCTGCTCCTGCACCGCCGCGTAATAGCGCACTTCGCGCCGCAGCCGCTGCTTTTCGAGGAGAAGAGCCTGCATCGCCTCCACACGCGCCTGCTCGATCTCCAGCGCGCGCTGGGTGAGGAATTGCGCCATCGGCTGCGTGTCGAAGACAAGCTGCGCCTCCTCCGGGGCGCCGGCCGCGGTGAAGTTGAGCGAGGGCTGCGAGCCGACGAGAGCCTCATTGCCCGGATCGTAGGCGATCTCGCCCTTGGTCTCGAAGGCCCAGGCCGGAATATCTGCGCGAAGCTCGCCCGTCAGCCGCGTCGACCCGTCGGCAAACGCCACCGGCGAGGTGCGCAGCACGCCGCCCGCGACCGTGAAGGACAGTTCCGCCGCCCCTCCCGTGAAGCTGCCCTCGCCCGCGATCGCCGGCGCGAACGCCGCCACCGCCGCTTCCTTTATGTCGCGGCCGACGCGGTCGGCCTCCGCGATCAGCGCCGGCAGCGCGCCCGGGTTGATGCCGCGTATGGTAAGGTCTGACAGCGCCGCGGTACCTGTGCCGGAGAGCGAGGCAACCAGCGCTTCCATTGACTTGCCGCTGCCGTTGAGGCTCGCGGACAGGTTCGCCCTGCCCGACAGCGCGGTCGCACCCGGAAGCGTCGCGATATCCAGCCCCGACAGCGTCGCCTGACCGGTCACGACGCCGGTGCCGTCATTGTTCTTGACGTCGAACAGGCCGGCGAGTTTGCCATCGTCGACATCCGCCGACAGGTTGGCCACCGAGAGGCCCTCGCGGGTGAGCCGCGCCTGCATCGCCGCAGCCGTGGCCACCGTCTCTGTGCCCCAGCCCACCGCGCCGGCCTTAAGCTCCAGCTCGGCGCTAAACGGCGCGTCGGCGCGCGGCGGGAAGGCCGCGCTCGCCCAGCCGTAGTCGTCGCCCTGCAGCGTCCCCTCGCCCAGCACCAGCGCCAGTGCATAGTCGAGCGGCAGGAAATCCGTGGTCATCGCGCCCGCCAGATGCGGCACGCCGTCGGCCAGCGTCGCCGTCAGGTCGCCCGACAGCGCGACCTCGCCGATCGATCCGTCCAGTTTTGCGATCTTCAGATCCTGTGGCGACAGCGTCAGGTCGGCGGAAAGCTCGGCCGGCATTCCGAGGCCCAGGCCCGGCAGCGTCACGCCCGCGGCGCCCAGCCACGGCTCCAGGTCGGCACCCTCGATCCTGGCCTTGCCGCTCGCCGTCACCGCGTCGGCTAGCACGGTCACCGTGCCGTCGAAGCGCGCGGTCGCGGTGTCGCCGGTCAGCGTGCCGTGCGTCTCCAGCCCCTTGGCCGGCGCGCCCTTCAGCGTCAGCTCGGTCGTCGCCGGTCCCGCGCCCACCAGCGGCAGCGTCGGCACGCCGTAGAGCGTAAGCAGTGCCGCGCCGTCCTCGTTGCTGGCGGTCAGCGCGACATCCAGCGTCTCGGGCGCGAAGGGCGATCCGGTCGCGGAATAGGCCAGCGTGAAGTCGCCGCCGCCCATCGTCCCGCCGGCACTGAACGCGTAATGCGGCGTGCCGCCCGTCGCGGTGGCGTTGGCGACCAGGTTGATGCGCGCATCGCGGCCGAGCCCGGACAGGCCTGAGAAGCGCCGGGCAAACTCGGCCGCGACGCGGTTGTCGGGATAGCGCGCACCCAGTTCGGCGACGAGTGGCGCCAGATCGTCCGAGATGATCGCCGCGTCGAGACTGCCGGACGGAGCCGCCGGGAACCCGTCGATCGTGCCGGTGGCGCTGACATTGGCGCCCGACACGTCGGTCAGGGTCAGCCTGTCTATGTCGAGCTTGCCGTCCTTGAGCCGAAACGCCGTCTCCAGCCGCCCGGCGGTCAAGCCACCGGCGCTCACCGGTCCGGCCGAGACCTTGAGGTCGAGGTCGCGCCCCTCGATCCGCGTCTGGCCGGCATCGGTCACGAACAGCGAGGCGAAGGCGGCGAGCCCCTCGACGTCGAGCGCGCCGCCATCGAGCGACAGCAGGAGCGATGGATTGGCGTCGGCGGGCGTGTTGCTCTCCAGCCTGCCGCCGAAACGGGCGTCGCCGAGCTGCAACTGCAGCCGGTCGAAGACCTGCCGGCCGCTGGCGAGATCGACCTTTGCCGAGAAGCCCGCGCGCGGCAGCCGCCTGATCGCGTCGTCGACATCCTTCGACAGCCAGGAGGCGAAGCCCGACGGCTGGCCGACCGCCAGCACCATATTGCCGGCAAAGCGCGCATCCTCTTCGCTCGTCGCCACGAATCCGTCCGCCTCCAGCGTCGCGCGGCCGGGCATCGAGACGGCGAAGTCTGCGACCTTCCAGCCGCCCTCGGCCGGCTCGGCGGAAAGGCGCACGTCGCGGAAAGTCGTGTCGCCGGCCACCACCGCCGGCAGGTTCACCTCGACGGAGCCCGGGATCGACGGCTTCGGCAGCGCCACGACGAAGGATTTCAGCGCCGCGATCCGGCGCTCCAGCGTCACGCCGCCGCCCGCCTCCTCGCCGATGCGGTCGTCGAAGCGGAACTGTGCCCCGGTCGCCTCGACCGAGAAGCGCGGCTCGCCGCCGAGATCGATGTCGGCCTTGCCTTCCGCCGTATACGGATCGGCGAGCGGCCCGGTCTCGAACAGGAATTCGCTCGCCGCCAGCCGCCTGTGGTCGAGCTCCAGCTTTCCGCTCATGCGATAGTCCGGCGGTCCCTTCGAGGCATCCGCCGTGCCGTTGAGCGCGAAGGTCGCGCCGTCCACGCCGCGCAACGACGGCTCGGCGTCGTAGGCCGACAGCTTGAAGCTAGCCTGGTATTTCGGCGCGCCGAGGTCGAGCCGGGCCATGCCGTCCGTCTCGACCGAGAACGGATAGCGCCGCGGCTTGGCGCGCACCCTGACCCGCATGCCGCCATTTTCCTCGACACGGCCGGTCGACAGGTCGAAATCGGTCAGCGCCCCGTCGAGTCGCATCGAGCCGGTCAGCCGCCAGGGGCCGGCAAGCGTGGTCGCCGCGACATCGGTGTTGATCTCGGAGAGCGTATGAGTGCGCCCGCTCGCGGCGTGCTCGATGCGCACGGAGCCTTCCGTCACCGTCAGCTTCTCGATCGTGACATTGCCGGGATCGAAGGGCGTGTTCGGCCGCATCGCCCAGTCGACCGCGCCGTCATTGCCGACATGGATCACGGCCTTCGGCCGCTCCAGCCGCATGTCGAAGATCAGCACCTCGCCGCGCAGGAACGGCGCAAGCTCCGCGTCCATCGAGAACCGCTCCGCCGTCAGCGCCGGCTCGGACCCTGTGCCGGCAACGCGCACGTCGGTGAAAGTCACGGAGGGGAACGGCAGGATGCGCGCGGTGGCGCTGCCCGCCACCTTGACCTCGCGGCCGAGGATGCGGCTCGCCTCGCGCTCGAAATCGCCGCGATAGCTCGTCCAGTCGACGAAATAGGGGCCGACCAGCGCAGCCGTCAGCACGAGGACGACAAGCCCGCCGAAGATGACAAACAGTCTCGCCAGTGTCCCGCTCCGCCGTTCGAGGACGCCCAATCTAACAGGTGCAGTCTGTCGATAAAGTGGCGGTCCCGCTCATTCCGTTCAGGACAAGGGAATGATCTTGCCCGGATTCATGATGTCCTGCGGGTCGAGCGCCTGCTTGATCATGCGCATGTAATCGACGCCGTCGCCATGCTCGAGCCTGAGGAATCCCATCTTGCCCTGGCCGACGCCGTGCTCGCCCGTGCAGGTGCCCTCCATGCTGATCGCCCGCCGGTTGAGCCGGCCGACGAATTCCTCCGTCTTCTCGATCTCCGCCGGCACGTCCGGGTCGAGCAGCACCAGCACGTGGAAATTGCCGTCGCCGGCATGACCGACGATCGGCGCGATCAGCCCCATCTCGGCGATGTCCGCCTCGGTCTCGGCGATGCAGTCGGCCAGTCGCGAGATCGGCACGCAGACGTCGGTCGACAGGCCCTTCGCCCCCGGCCGCAGCGTCAGCGACGACCAGTAGGCCTCGTGCCTGGCCTTCCACAGCTTCGCCCTCTCCTCGGCCACCTTGGTCCACAGAAACGGCCCGCCGCCATATTCGGCCGTGATCTCGCCGAACAGCTCCGCCTGCTCCACCACGCCCGCCTCCGAGCCGTGGAACTCGACGAACAGGCACGGGCTCTCCGGATAGTCGAGCTTCGAATAGTTGATCATCGCCCGCATCTGCAGCGCGTTGACCAGTTCGATCCGCGCCACCGGGATGCCCATCTGGATTGTCGCGATGACAGCGCGGCAGGCGGCCTCGAGGCTCGGGAACGGGCACACCCCGCCGGAAATCGCCTGCGGGATGCCCTGCAGCTTCAAGGTCAGCGAGGTGATGACGCCGAGCGTGCCCCTCCGAGCCCACCAGCAGCCGGGTCAGATCGTAGCCGGCCGAGCTCTTCTTCGCGCGGCTCGCCGTGGTGATCGAGCGACCGTCGGCCATCACCGCCGTCACCGACAGCACGTTCTCGCGCATCGTGAGGTACCGCACCGCGTTGGTGCCGGAGGCGCGCGTCGCTGCCATACCGCCCAGCGTCGCATTGGCGCCGGGATCGATCGGGAAGAACAAGCCGGTGTCGCGCAGATAGCTGTTCAGCTGTTCCCGCGTCACGCCGGCTTCCACCGTGCAGTCGAGATCATCGGCATGCACCGCGAGGATGCGGTTCATCCGCGACGTGTCTATCGAGATGCCGCCACCCGGCGCGTTCACATGGCCCTCGAGCGAGGAGCCGATGCCGAACGGGATCACCGGCACCCGGTGCGCCGCGCAGGCGCGCACGATCTCCTCGACCTCCTCCTGGCTGTCCGGAAAGGCCACGCCGTCGGGCAGCTGCGCCGGGATGTAGGTCGTGGTGTGGCTGTGCACCGCGCGCACGTCGGCATTGGTCTGGAAGCGCTCGCCGAAGCGCTGCTTGAGGATGCCGACCACTGTCGCGATCCCCTCCTCGTTGCGCGTCACGGCGACGAGATCGGCCAGAGCCATGCGTTCCTCCCGGTCTGGACCGCTGGACGGCCCTTGTGAATGCCCGTTGCGACTGTAGAGTGCCTCGGCTTTTAGAACCGGCCATTCCAGCCTGCAACCACCCTTCCGGAGGAACTATGATCGCCGCCCCCTTCGTCTCCAAGGTCATGGACATTCAGAAGGACTGGATCGACTACAACGGCCATCTCAACATGGCCTATTACAACGTCCTGTTCGACAAGTGCTCGGACGATGCCTTCGAGCTGCTGGGCATGGGGCCGGCCTATGCGAGGGAGCGCAAGCTCACCGTCTACACGGCCGAGGCGCATATCTGCTACGTCCGCGAGCTGCATCTCGGCGACGCTGTGCGCGCGACCTTCCATCTCCTCGACCACGACGAGAAGCGGCTGCGCTCCTATCAGGAACTCCACCACATCGACGGCTGGCTCGCCGCCACGTCGGAAACGCTGACGCTCCACATCGACATGTCGGGTCCGAAGGTCGCCCCCTTCCCGCCCGACGTCTTCGACAAGGTGAAGGCCATGCGCGCCGCGCATGAGAGCCTGCCCATGCCGGAGCGCGCCGGCCGCTCGATCGGCATCAAGCGGAAATGATCCACCCGAACGCCTCCGCCCTCAGGTCTTAGCGGAGAGGGCCAGATAGCAGCTTAGATTCGTATCTCTCGCACATCCGGTCGTTCCGTGGCGGATCGGCGGCGTTTGAACCTTTTGCCCATCCTCGCCGTTAATCCGCCGACACCGACGATTGAGAGATAGAATTGTATGGACACGAAACCGACCAAGGAAGCGGTCGATGCGTGGCGCATGACCGACAGCCTCCACGCGGAGCACGGCAAGGGCGACCCCTTCGCAGCGGCCATCCGCGCCACGCGCATGCCGATGCTCATCACCGATCCGCGCCAGTTCGACAACCCGATTGTCTTCGCGAACGACGCCTTCTTGAGGCTCACCGGATATGATCGCGAAGAAGTGCTCGGGCGAAACTGCCGCTTTCTGCAGGGGCCTGAGACCGACCCGCTCGCAATTGAGAAGATCCGCACCGCCATTGCCACGCGCAGCGATATCGCCGTTGATATTCTCAACTACAAACGCGACGGTACCCAGTTTTGGAATGCACTGTTTGTCAGCCCCGTCTCCAACGAGGACGGCGAACTACAGTTCTTCTTCGCATCCCAGCTTGATGTGACGGACCGCAAGGAGTCGGAGCACGCCCTCGTTGCAGACAAGGAACGCTTCGAGCGCGCCGTACGCGAGCGACAAGCCGAACTCCAGGCCGCACTCGATGCCCAGAAGATGCTGGTCCACGAGGTTGATCACCGGGTGAAGAACAATCTGCAGATGATCTCGTCACTGATCGTCATGCAGTCACGTTCGATCCCGGACGAAAAGATCCGTCGGTCCCTCGCCAATATGCTGGAGCGCATCGAGGCGGTCAGCACTGTTCATCGCCGGCTATACCAGTCAGACGACGTTCGCGGCTTCGACATTTCCGATTTCGCGCGCGATCTTGTCACCGATCTCGTTGCCTCCTCCGGCCGGAACGACATCCAGACTCAGTTCGCGCTCGATAAGATCGTTATTCCTGCTCAACTGGCGACGCCGGTTGCATTGATGGTCAACGAACTCGTGACGAATGCGCTGAAGCACGCCTTCCATCAACGCGAAGGAAGCGAAGAAAATGTCATTCGCACCGAGATCGAGGATCGTGGTGACCACTACACCATCGGTATCTCGGATAACGGCAGAGGAATGACGGCGTCGGCCGACGCGAACTTCGGGATGAAGCTCGTCCGATCCCTCGCCCGTCAGCTTGACGCAACAATCGAATGGCGCGACGGCGCGCCGGGCACGCGCGTACTCGTGTCTATCCCGACACCCAAGGAATAGCCTCGTTATGACCCACTATGATCCTCTGAAGGTGTTGATCGTCGAGGACGAAGCGTTGCTTGCGATGGAACTTGAGGCGCTCGTTGAGGATGCAGGCCACACCGTCGTCGGATGGGCCACCTCCTCCGCACAGGCGCGCAAGATGGTGGATGGCTTGGAGGCAGACGTCGCCTTCGTCGACGTTCACCTGACTGACGGCCCGACCGGTGTCGATGTGGCTCAGTACATCGGCGAGAAGAAGAGTTCGATGGTGGTTTTCATGACCGCCAATCCAAAGCGCATTCCGGACAACTTCGCCGGCGCCGTAGGTGTGATCGCCAAGCCATATACGATGCACGGCCTTCAGGCGGCATTACGCTATCTGCACGAAGGAGTGCGGCGCCCACCCCCGGTCTCGACGCTCCCTGTAGGGTTCACGCTCTCGCCGGAATACCGTTCGATGTGGTCCGAATAGGACGGGATTGAGCCGAGCGAGCACAGCGCCGGCGAATCGAAAGCAATCGCAAGATTGCTGGCGGTCTCTGTCAGATGGGACAAGTCACCCATCAACCCAATCGAACTTGAGCGGCGCCTCACGAAACGCGAAGCGGTCGAGATGCGATGACACCGCGCCCTTGATCCTCTCGAGCGTTGCAGCGTCGGTTGCCTCGACGGCGACTTCGAGCCCGCTATCCCTGGCGTCCAGCGTCGCCACGGAGCCCTCGAACTTCACCGTGCCGTGCTGCGCATCGAACGTTACGTCGAGACGGTGCGTCCAATGCTTGCAGAGCTGCTGTAGATATTTCGAGGCATGTTCGGTGGGCACGAGGACAGTCGATCTCGCCATAGTCTTCTCCTTGTCTTCGCGCGCTAGATAGCGATCCAGCCCTTCCCGCGCACGTTCACTGTTGCGTGAGGCCCTGCAACATCGACGTGACGCTCCTGAAACGCAACGGCGTCCGCAGCGGCAAGATCGCGAAACATTGTTGCCAGATAAGGCAGTCCATCAGCAACAAAGTTTCGAAAGGACTTCCCAATGACTTCTCTCAAGACCTCCCTCGCCGCCGCTTCGATCGCGATTGCCGCGCTCGCCGGCTCGCTTGCCCCGGCCAAGGCCGACTCGATCTGGTTCGCCCCTGGCGTCGGTGTCGGCATCGGCGGCGTGGGTATCGGCGTCGGCGTCGGTGTGGGCATCGGCCACGGCCACGGCTATCACGGCAACTACGCCTATTATGACGGCGGCTACTGCTCGAAGGGTGACGCTCTCGGCCGCGCCGCGTCGATGGGCGTGAAGAAGCGCTACGTCTCCGGCGTCTCCGAGAACCGCATCTCGGTGCGCGGCAGCCACAAGGGCAAGCCGGTCAAGGTGACGATGTATCGCCACAGCGACAACTGCGCCGTCCGCTCCTTCAACTATCTCTGAGGATTGCCGCCATGGCGCGCACGCGACGCAAGCGTTGGAGAGGCCTCGCCACCCTGGCGCTCGTCGCGGCAGGCGCCACGGCCACGGTGGCCATCGCACAGACGGCCGGCGGCCTGGGCGGCGCCGGCGGTCGGGACCGCCAGGCTGAGTGGTGCACGCGTTACGCGTCTCTCAGCCTGGCGGCAGCCCAAGGCATCCGGCAAGGCCGGGTCGAGCAGGTCGCCAACAACCGGATGGTGGTGTTCGGCACGCTCAAGGGCGCAAGCGTCAAGCTGACGCTGGAGAACGACGCCGACGCCTGCCGGATCGTCAGGATCGACACGCTCTGAGGAGGAGCCCGCGGCCCGTTCGTGCCGCGGGCGTCTTCGTCATTACCTTCGCGTCACTGCGGCCGGCAGGTCGACCACGAAGCGCGCCCCGCCGCTTTCGGCATTCGTTACGCTAACCGAGCCGCCATGGTGTTCCGCGATCTGGCGCACCAGCGCGAGGCCCAGTCCCCAGCCGCCGGCCGCCTCGCTGCGCCCCGCCGGGCGGTAGAACGGCTCGAAGACCCGCGTCTCCTCGCCCGTCGGCAAGCCGTCGCCATGATCGCGGACGGTGAGTTGCACGCGCGTTCCCTGCGCCCTCACCTCGACCTCGACCGGCGGGCGCCCGTGCCGCAGCGCATTGACCACAAGGTTGCGCGTCAGCCGCGTCAGAAGCCGCGCGTCGCCTTTCACCTCGGCCGGCGCGCCCGTCGCCTCGATGCCGTGCCGGGCGCATTCCTCCGCGACCAGCGCGAACAGATCGAGCGGCTCCGCCCGCTCCAGGCCCTTCACATGGTCGAGGCGGCTGGCGAGCAGGATCTCATCCACCAGTTGGTCGATCTCGCCGAGATTGCGCAGCATCTCGTCGCGCGCCCGCCCGTCCATCGAGATCCCATCCTGCGGGTTCTCATAGAGGTCCATCGCCATCCTCAGCCGCGTCACCGGCGACCTCAGTTCGTGGCTGGCATTCGCCAAAAGCGCGCGGTGCGCACCGACCAGCCGCTCGATCCGCTCGGCCGCCGCATTGAAGCTTTTCGCCACGGCCGCAACCTCGTCCCTGCCCTTGACCGGCACGCGTGTGACAAGGTCGCCCTTGCCGAAAGCCTCCACGCCGGCGCGCAGGCTCTCGAGCCGCCGCGTCAATTGCCGCACGAACGGATAGGCCACAAGCGCGATCACCGCCGCAATCAACGCCAGATAGCCGAGCGCGCCGCGCTTCGGTCCATCCCACGGCGCATCGATGCGCGCCACCAGCGCCCGCCCGTCCGGCAGGTCGATCACGAATGGCTTCTTGCGCTCGCGCTCGTCGAACCAGCCGCCGTCGTCATCGTCGTCCTCATCCTTGTTGTCGAACCACCCCCGGCGCGGCGGCGGCGGAAGCTGGTCGCCGGCCGCGGCGAGCAGTCGGCGGTCTGCGGAATAGAGCGCGATGTCGGCGTGGAAGGCCCTGGCGAACCGCTCGACCGTCGCCTGCGTCAGCACGGGGTCCTCGCCGGTCGGCAGCATCTCGGCGATAAACCGGTCGCGGCGCTGCGCCCAGCCCACTTCCTCGCGGTCGATCGCGGACACCCAATAGAGCCCGCTCGCTACCGCGACGGCCGCCAGCGACAACAGCACCGTGAGATAAATCCGGACGAAGAGACGACCGCGCAGGATTCGGAAGATCCTCATCTCATGCGTCGTCCTGGTAGCGCGCGAAGACATAGCCGGCGCCGCGCACCGTGATCAGCCGGCGCGGGTTCTTCGGGTCGGTCTCGATCGCGGCGCGGATGCGCGAGACGTGCACGTCGATCGAACGGTCGAACGCCTCCAGCTCCTCGCCCTTCACCCTGTCCATCAGCTGCTCGCGCGACAGCGTGCGGCCGGCATTCTCAGCCAGCGCCACCAGCAGGTCGAACTGGTGGCTGGTCAGCGGCCGGTCCGCCCCGTCGATGCGCACGGCACGCGAGCCCGGATCGATCTCCAGCCGGCCGAAGCGCATGATGCGACGATCCTCGGGCGCCGAGCGGCGGCGCAAGATCGCCTTCAGCCGCGCCAGAAGCTCGCGAGGGTTGAACGGCTTCGGCAGGTAGTCGTCCGCGCCCAGCTCCAGCCCGACGATCCGGTCCGTCTCCTCGCCCTTCGCCGTCAGCATCAGTATCGGCACGTCGGAGAAGGCGCGGATCTGCCGGCAGGCCTCGAAGCCGTCGATGTCCGGCAGCATGACGTCGAGGATCACCGCGGCCGGAGTTCGCCGCCGCAGAGCCTCGACGCCCGCGCGGCCGCTGCCCGCGGTCGCGACGGAAAACCCGTTCGCAGACAGATATTCGCAAAGCATGGCGGCGAGGCGCGCATCATCGTCGACGATCAAAACCTCGTCCGCCATGTCTCATCCTCTCGTCCCGGTCGCTCACCAGCGGCCGCGACCCTCATGCATGTCCTTCATTTCCGCGGCAAGCTTGGCGCGCTGCTCGGGCGTCAGCACCTCGGCCGCCTCGACGATGGCGGCCACCGCCTTCTTCGAGGCCTCGTCCACCTCGGCGATACGCTTGACGCGCAGCGCCTCGACCGCCGCCTTGTCAATGGTCGGCGCCGAAAGCAGCGTCGCCACCTCCTCGCGCATGCCGCGGAACTCGCGGCCCATCGGCCGCATCTCGGCGCGCGTCCGGTCGACGATCGCCCAGATCTTGTCCTGCTGCTCGTCGGTGGCGTCGATCTCGTCCATGATCCTCTCGAAGCGATGCTCGGCGAAGCGCATGCCCATGTGGCCGCCGAATCCGCCCGGCCCCTTTCCGATCCCCTGCGCGATCGCAGCGCCCGCGCCGATCGCGATCAGCGCCGCGAGGCCGACACCGACGACGAAGGTCAGGCCGGACGGCCCGCTGCGCTTCGGCTCGTTCGGATCATGGTCGATCACCGGGCCTTCATAGCTCGCCTTCGAATTGTCCTGGTTGCTCATCTTCGTGCTCCTCTTGGATCTCGTCCAGCGACCCTGCTGGTATGGGGGCACATTAGGGTCGGGACATTTCCGCCGTTCGCGGCGAATGTAAAGAAGTGTAAAGTGGCGCCGCGCGTGCGTCGCGAGGCCTCATGCGCCCCTGTTCTGGCCTTTCGGTCCCGAATCACTACATTCGGAACAAATGGTGGACTACCCTGACGACGACATGCCCTTCTTCGACGCCGCGCGAAGTGCCCCGCAGCGCGCGCCCGGCGGGCTTGCGGCCCGCGCCATGGCCGCGCGCGGCGGCCACGCGGCCGAGCCCGCCTATCTCCAGGGCCTGAACCTGGAGCAGCGGCTCGCCGTCGAGACCACCGAGGGCCCCGTGCTGGTCCTCGCGGGTGCGGGCACCGGCAAGACGCGCGTGCTCACCACCCGCATCGCCCACATCCTGTCGCTGGGGCTCGCCTTTCCGTCGCAGATTCTCGCCGTCACCTTCACCAACAAGGCCGCGCGCGAGATGAAGCAGCGCATCGCGGTGCTGATCGGCGAAGGCTCGGCCGAAGGCATGCCCTGGCTCGGCACGTTCCACTCGATCGGCGTCAAGATTCTCCGCCGCCACGCCGAGCTCGCCGGCCTCAAATCCGGCTTCACCATTCTGGACACCGACGACGTCATCCGCCTGCTGAAGCAGCTGATCCAGGCGGAAAACCTCGACGACAAGCGCTGGCCGGCCCGCCAGTTCGCGCAGATGATCGACGGCTGGAAGAACAAGGGTCTGGCGCCGAAGGACATCCCCGAAGGCGACGCGCGTGCGTTTGCCAACGGCAAGGGCCGCGAACTCTACGCCGCCTACCAGGACCGGCTGAAGAGCCTCAACGCCTGCGACTTCGGCGACCTCCTCCTCCACCCCATCCGCATCTTCCGCGACCATCCGGACGTGCTCGCCGACTACCACCGCCGCTTCAAATACATCCTCGTCGACGAATACCAGGACACCAACACCGCGCAGCACATGTGGCTCAGACTCCTGGCACAGCGGTCAGGCGGAGAGCGTTCTTCTCCCCGTTCACGGGGAGAAGATGCCGGCAGGCAGATGAGGGGCGGCGCAAACCTTGCCGAGCTTGGCGCCAGCCCCTCATCCGGTCCTGCGGACCACCTTCTCCCCGTGAACGGGGAGAAGGAAAGGCCCACCGTCAACATTTGCTGCGTCGGCGACGACGACCAGTCCATCTACGGCTGGCGCGGCGCCGAGGTCGACAACATCCTGCGCTTCGACAAGGATTTCCCCGGCGCCACCATCATCCGGCTGGAGCGCAATTACCGCTCCACCGCCCACATCCTGGGGGCCGCCTCGCATCTCATCGCCCACAACGAGGGCCGGCTCGGCAAGACGCTGTTCACAGACCATGCCGACCCCGAGGACGCAAAAGTCCAGGTCCACGCCGCCTGGGATTCCGAGGAAGAGGCCCGCGCCATCGGCGAGGAGATCGAGCAGGCGCAGCGCCGTGGCCACGCCTTGAACGACATGGCCATCCTCGTCCGCGCCTCCTTCCAGATGCGGGAGTTCGAGGACCGCTTCGTCACGCTCGGCCTCAACTACCGCGTCATCGGCGGCCCGCGCTTCTACGAGCGCCAGGAGATCCGCGACGCGATGGCCTATTTCCGCGTGGTGGCTCAAGGAGCGGACGACCTCGCCTTCGAGCGCATCGTCAACGTGCCCAAGCGGGGGCTGGGCGAAGGCGCGGTGCGCCAGATCCACGACACCGCGCGCGCCTTGCGCGTCCCGATGCTGGAAGCCGCAGGCAAGCTCGCCGAGAGCGACGAGATGAAGCCGAAACCGCGTGCAGCGCTGCGCGAGGTCGTCGCCAATTTCGGCCGCTGGCAGGAGGCGATCGAGACCACCGCCCACACCGAGCTCGCCGAGCAGATTCTGGAGGAGAGCGGCTATATCGATATGTGGAAGGCCGACAAGTCGGCCGAGGCGCCCGGCCGGCTCGAAAACCTGAAGGAACTCATCCGCTCGATGGAGGACTACGAGTCGCTGCGCTCCTTCCTGGAGCATGTCGCGCTCGTCATGGATGCCGAGCAGAACGCCGAATTAGACGCCGTCTCGATCATGACGCTGCACTCCGCCAAGGGCCTCGAATTCGAGACCGTCTTCCTGCCCGGATGGGAGGAAGGCCTCTTCCCCCACCAGCGCGCGCTGGACGAAGGCGGCCGCACCGGCCTGGAAGAGGAGCGGCGGCTGGCCTATGTCGGGCTCACCCGCGCCAAGAAGAACCTGCACATCTGGTTCGTCTCCAACCGCCGCATCCACGGCCTGTGGCAGTCCACCATCCCGTCGCGCTTCCTCGATGAGCTGCCGGAAGCCCATGTCGAGGTTGCGGATGCCGGCAACTCCTACGGCGGCTACTCGGCCCCCTATGGCGGTGGCGGCTTTGCGTCGGGCCGCGGCGGACATCAGGGGGGCGGCTTCGCCGGCCGGCAAAACCCCTACGGCGCCTCCCGCTTCGACTCGGTCGGCGCTCGCGGCGACCAGGTCGGTGGCGGTTCGGCCGGTCGCGACACCGGCGGCTCCGGCGCCTTTTCCAACACCTACGCCACTCCCGGCTGGGCCCGCGCGCAACAGAACCGCACCGAGGCCACCGACCGCAACTGGGGCACCCGCTCCGGCCACGCCGTCGAACGCATCGGCTACGGCGAAACCGACTCCGGCTACGGCGCTGGCCGCGGCTCGATCAAAGGCCGCACCATCGAAGGCGAACTGGTGGCAAAGTCGGTGGCGACGGAACCATCAAAGTTCCATGTCGGGGATCGGGTGTTTCATCAGAAGTTCGGGAATGGGAACATTGCCGCGATCGACGGGAACAAGCTGACGATCGACTTTGACAAGGCGGGGCAGAAGAGGGTGCTGGACGGGTTTGTAAGTGAGGTGTGAGGAGAGAGAATTGAATAGTCACCACTCTAACCTCGTAAACGTATCGCTTGAATTTCGATCATCAAACGATGACGGCCAATCGTTATTCGCTTGGTGCAATTGCTCTGAAGACGAATATTCTATTGGGCCGTTCTCGGTTAGAATTCTTCTGAGGAGCTTTTTTCTTGAACTCAATATCCAAGGCGCACATTCGCCACCAGAAACATGGTTCGCAAATCACACCCCTAATATGAGCGTAGATGTCAATTTCGAGATTACCGCCGGTAAAGTCGGTGAGCGCTCATCAGAGGCGGCAGTCGCTCTCGCTCTGTCGAACCCTACCACCGTCGCGCTCAAGTCGGAAAAAAGCAAACGGCGCAATCAGACTGAGAGCCTCATGGAGAAGCGAACGTTCTCTATGAGTCAATATTCAGCACTAGCAACAGGGAGTGAGAGAACTCCAAAGTGGGCATTCACAACTAGCCCGGGAGCATCATTTCTCTCTGGGCCTCTGCTAGTAGCAACCCAGCTATGCAAAGTGTATGGAATCATGAGTAACCCGCTCGAAGCTGTGGTGAAGATTCCTCGCTACGGCGTTTTCACTTCTCCTAGCCGGTTTTCTAATGTGCGCGAACAGAGATACCTCAATATATTTTCTCTTCTAGTCAGAAGGAAAATAGCGAATGAAAGAATTGTCTTTGAAGCCATCGAAGGCCGACGACCTACCGTTAACTCTAGAAAAACTAAGAAAATCACGCTCAACAAAATTTCTTGAATTGGTCAAACTCGTTGATCTAGAGCCTGAACGAGATTTCATGTACGCTGACCTAAGGAACTCTGACTTCCGCCATCAAGATTTGAGGAACTTTGATTTTTCATTCTCAGTTCTAAGTGGATCGAAGTTCTCCGGCGCCATTTTCAACGAAATAAGCCTAAAGCGTGCTACCTTTTTCGAATTCTCCGGCCGAGAGCAATTCAACGAAGTTGAATCTATGCTTGCAACTCTCGCCATTATTTCAGGAAGGTATTACGCTAGGATTGCCTCTCTCGCGCTTTTGTCAACGGCCAATCCGACAAAGATCATTGTTCCGGTTATCGATATGATATTGGCGTCAGACGCAAGTATATATCATGTTACGTTCGCCCGAAAAGTAAGAAGCATAATCCTCGAGGGTGATGAATCATACAACACAAAGCGAATACGCATAGCGCAGCTTGCATCGAAGCAGACATATCCACTTGATAGGCAGAGATATTATCAATCGATCAGGGAAATTGGAAAATCTGGAGTTTCAGCGCGCAGGTACCTGCCATTTGCATTCTGAAAGGGGGCCTCTTCCCTCATTCTGGGGCAGAGCGGAAGCGAAGCGGAGCGCAGACGCTAGGATCCATGCCTAAACATTGACGCGGCGCGGCGGCGCAAGCGGCACCTCAGGAGACAGTTTACTTTATTTCCGCGCAAGGCACTACCGCTCGCAGGCTTGAACCGCGCCGGGTTTTCCGGAGGCCGTTTCGTTTGAGTCACGCGGCCATGGCTGGTTCTACCAGCATGGCGTAGTAGCGTTCCTCGGCTTCCGCCGGCGGGATGTTGCCGATGGGCTCCAGCAGCCGGCGATTGTTGAACCAGTCCACCCATTCCAACGTCGCGAACTCGACTGCCTCGAATGAGCGCCATGGTCCGCGTCGGTGGATCACCTCGGCCTTGTAGAGACCGTTGATGGTTTCGGCGAGAGCGTTGTCATAGCTGTCGCCGACGCTGCCGACCGACGGCTCGACGCCGGCTTCCGCCAGGCGCTCGGTGTATCGAATGCTGACGTATTGGCTGCCTCTATCACTATGGTGCACGAGCCCACCGCGATGGATTGGCCGCCGATCGTGGAGAGCCTGTTCCAGAGCGTCCAGGACGAAGCTCGCATGCGCCGTCCGGCTCACCCGCCAGCCGACGATCCTTCTCGCATAAGTGTCGATGACAAAGGCGACATAGACGAAGCCGGTCCAGGTCGCGACGTAGGTGAAGTCGGAGACCCACAGCATGTTCGGTGCCGGGGCATGGAACTGGCGATTGACGTGATCGAGCGGACAAGGTGCGGCCTTGTCGCTCACCGTGGTGCGGAGCGGCTTGCCGCGGATGATGCCTTCGAGACCCATGGCCTTCATCAGGCGGGCAACCGTGCAGCGGGCAACATCGAAGCCCTCGCGCTGCAACTGGCGCCAGACCTTGCGAACGCCGTAGACGCGGAAGTTAGCCTCGAACACGCGGCGAACCTCATCCTTCAAGGCTGCATCCCGTCTTGCCCGAACCGACAGCCGGGAGGGATCGACGCGCTTGGCGACACGGTCATGGTAGGTCGACGGGGCAATCGGCAGCACCTTGCAGATCGGCTCGACCCCATGCGCCCCACGATGATCGTCGATGAACGCGATCATGGCCTGAACCGGCGGTCGAGCTCCGCCTGGGCAAAATACGCGCTCGCCTTGCGCAGGATCTCGTTGGCTTGCCGAAGCTCGCGGTTCTCGCGTTCCAGAGCCTTGAGCTTCGTCGCCACATCCGTAGGCACACCGGCGCGAACGCCGCTATCGCGCTCGGCCTTCTTCACCCACTCATGCAACGTCTGCGCCGTGCAGCCGATCTTGGCGGCGATCGACGACACCGCCGCCCACCGCGAGGTGTGCTCGCCTTCGTGATCCAGAACCAGCCGCACCGCGCGGGCACGGACCTCGGGAGAAAACCTGTTCGTTGTCTTGCTTGTCATGGCTCCACCTTCTCAAGGATTGGAGCCTCCGATCAACCCGGCGCGGTTCAGCTCGCGCAAACGGTCGCCCTCTATCTCCCCCCTGGAGGGGAGAATGGATTTTCACGGTCTTAGCTGGAGCAGCCCGCAGGGGTGCGGAGGCTAAGTCGTAGAAAATCCAAGAGAGAGGGGGTGCCCGGTCTGACGTTGCCCCCTGGAATGCCCTCGGTTTGAACTGGACTCCGTCGAAAGGAGACGGAGATGAAGAGAAGCCGGTTCACGGAAGACCAGATCATCGGCGTGCTGAAGGAGCACCAGGCGGGAATCCCGACGGCAGAGCTGTGCCGCAAACACGGGATCTCGGAGGCGACCTTCTACAACTGGCGTAATCGCTATGGCGGCATGGAAGTGTCGGACGCCCGGCGGCTGAGGAGCCTCGAGGACGAGAACCGGCGGCTGAAGAAGCTACTAGCGGAATCTATGCTGGACGTCGCGACGCTGAAGGAAGCACTGGGAAAGTTCTGACGCCCAGGACAAGGAAGCGCTTCGTGGCCTGGGCGATCGAAGAGAAGTGCTACTCGCAGCGGCGTGCCTGCAGTCTGGTCGGGCTCGACCCGAAGACCTATCGCTATGCGTCGCGGCGACCGGACGATGCCGCGGTGCGGGCGCGGCTGAAAGAGCTGGCGCTTGAGCGGCGTCGGTTCGGCTATCGGCGGCTGCTCATCCTTCTGCGGCGCGAGGGCATCGAACTGAACCACAAGAAGCTGTTCCGGCTATACCGGGAGGAGCGGCTGACGGTGAAGAAGCGCGGCGGCCGCAAGCGGGCGCTGGGCACGCGGGCGCCGATGACGCTGCCGCAGGGAGCAAACCAACGATGGAGCCTGGACTTCGTATCCGACATGCTCGCCGATGGCAGACGCTTCCGCGTCCTGGTGGTGGTCGACGACTTCACTCGGGAGTGCCTGGCACTCGTGGTCGACACGTCACTGTCGGGCATGCGGGTGGCGCGGGAACTGGACGCCATCGTCGAGACGCGCGGCCGACCGCTGATGATCGTCTCCGACAACGTCCTATGTTGGGAAGAATTGGCGGTATCGGGCGTCAGGTCACGGGGCATCTGAGCGATCAGATACCCTGATAAAGTTGCCCAGGCGGGCTCCGCCGTCAAGAAGCGGTCTCTCCCATAGCAAACACAGAGTACGCACGATGGCGGCTCTCACCGTCCTTAAGACGAGATCCTGAATCCCAAGCGGAAGACCTGAACATTATCTACGAGGTCAGCGAACTGCCTCCACGGCCCTTGTCAGAAAAGGGTTCTTCCGCCTGGGCTCGCCCCCTCGAAGAAGGGACGATAGGGTTCGCCGTGTTTGATCACGGCGTGTACGTACGCGCCATCTTGGCTGCGATTGCGGTATAGGCTTTGCGACGCAGGTGAGCGTTGTGCCGATCCTTGGCTATGTAGCGCTCGAACCTATCGCGGAAGCTGTTGGTTCGGTGTAGCACTGCGGTTTGCCCTGCCATCCAGAAGGTCCGTCGAAGCCGGGCGTTGCCATATTTTGAGATCTTGCTCTGTCCTCGGAACATGCCTGATTGCACGGTGGCGAGATCCATGCCGCAGAACTTTAGGAACTGGCGATGATGCCCGAAACGGCGCAGATCGCCGGCTTCGGCGAGAATGGTCAGGGCGTTGATCGGCCCAATGCCCGGAACGGTGACCAGTAGCTGGTAGTCGGGATGGTCGGACAGCAGTTCCACAGCGCGGTTCTCGACCTCATCGCGCTGGCGCACCAAGCCGCGACCCTCGGCGAGGACCAGCCGGAACATCCGCAAGGCATCGGACTCTGCTGCTACAGGTAAGCCGACAGAGTCTTTGGCAGACTCGTAAATATCTGAAAGCAGGAGCGTTTTGGAAACCTTCCGGCCGACGACGTTCCAGGCGGCATCAATGAAGGCCTCCTTCGTCATTGCCGAGATCATGTGCGGCGACGGGAACTGTTCCAAAAAGGCCAGGAACCAGTCGCTGCGTGCGCTGCGATGGAACCGCTCGGCTTCAGGGAAATACAGCGGCAGGTAGTGGGTCAGGATCCGGTGCCAGAGTTCGGTCTTGGAGCGCGAGATGATCTCGTGCGTCTTGGAAAGCTCCTGAATGTCGTTCGTGCCCGCGATCAGCGGATCGTGGAAAAACTGGACCGCGCCGATCTCCAGCATGCGCAGGATGACCTGGGCGTCCTTTGGGTCGTTCTTGTCCCAGCTGTTGTGAAGGGCTTCCCGCGTCCGAGCGAGGGCAACCGAGGAGATCAGCTTCAGCTCGAAACCGGCTGCGCCCAGATGATGCGCGAGTGCCCGATGATAATTGCCCGTCGCCTCGAATCCGATCCGGACCGGCAAGCCATACTGGCGAAGAACCGCGATCAGTCGCTCGAAATCCTCGAGGCTGTTCCGGATCGCCAATCGGCGCCGGCGCGCTTTACCGGGAACCGCGATCAGCACCTCATGCCGGTGTTTGGAAATGTCGATGGCTACAAGAAGGGGCGAAACGGGGATAGTGTTGGCGATGGTCATGGCCGGTCTCCTTTACGGTGTGGTTCGCAAAACCACTGTAGAGACCCGAGACCCGGCTATGGCCACCTGCTGCGCTATTTTGAAGGCTGCGCAGGAGGCCATAGCCTTCCCAAACAATCTTCTTCCCGACGTGCTACGGCACCGAGCTGACGTCGCGGGCGATCCTGCAGTGGCAGGAGGACAACCGCGTCGAGTGGCACTACATCGCGCCGGGCAAGCCGACCCAGAACGGCTTCGTCGAAAGCCTGAACGGCCGCTTGCGCGACGAATGCCTCAACGAGCACCTGTTCCGCGGCATGGCAGCGGCACGCCGCATCATTGAAGAGTGGAGGATCGACTACAACGAGCACCGGCCACACACGAGCCTGCGTGGCCTCACCCCGAACGAGTTTGCAAACCGGTCCAGATCGGACCACAAGGAGAACAGAGTCCAGTTATGAATGAGGGCTGATCGGGGGCAACGTCAGGTCCACTGAAGGCGAAGGTCCGGTGGACCTTCCAAAGGACGCGAACACCCGCAGCCATAGCGGAGGGCGGCAGCCACACCCCCGCCCCCTCTCTTGCGAAATCTAGCACTTAGCTTCGCTAAGATGCTGATTTCGCTCTCTCCCCCTCAAGGGGGAGATAGGCGCTCAGACGTCGCGTCTTCTCGGCAGCGCCTCCGCCAGGATCGTATGGCACACGCCATCGATGTTGCGCTCGACCTCGTCGTTCCAGAACCGCAGTGTGAGATAGCCGGCCGCCGCAAAGCGGTCGTCCCGCACCGCGTCGCGCGTCGAGCCGGAATGCTGGCCGCCGTCCATCTCGACGATCAGCCTTGCCTCGAAGCAGACGAAATCGACGATGACGCCGGCAATGGTCTGCTGCCGCTTGAACTTCAGCCCTTCGAGCCGGCGGTTGCGCACCGCCTGCCACAGGATGTTCTCGGCCTTGGTCGGTTCGGCGCGCATCTGCCGCGCGAACTCCAGATGCCGCCTGGGAACCCGCTGCCCCATGTCCCGCTCCCCCGGTGGAAAACTACCGAAGGCGGCGGAGCGCGTCTATCTCCCCCCTGGAGGGGGAGAAAGCAAATTCTTGGGCTTGGCGAAGCCAAGTCCTTAGAATTTGCAAGAGAGGGGGGTGAGACGCCGGTGCGCCGGGAACTGCCCCCTCACTTGCGATTTCTAACACTTAGCCTTTGGCTAAGATGTTGAAATTGCTTTCTCTCCCTCAAGGGGAGAGAGAAGCGCTCAGCCGCCGCGCCTCGATCTCCCCCCTTGAGGGGGAGAAAGCGAAATCAGCGTCTTAGCGAAGCTAAGTGCTAGATTTCGCAAGAGAGGGGGTGAGCGCCCGGTCCGCCGGCGGCGAAGGTCCAGCGGACTTCCAAAGGGCGCGAACGCCCGCAGCCATAGCGGAGGGCCGCCCAACTGATACGCCCCGCCCCCCTCACTTGCAATTTCTAACACTTAGCCTGCGGCTAAGATGTTGAAATTGCTTTCTCTCCCTCAAGGGGAGAGATTGCGCCCTTCCCACGCGCCCGCCCCCTTGAAATACCCCCCACCCCGCCTATCTGCACCCTTCCCCATCGTCAAACCAGCCGCCCGCCTGCCATCGGGCGGCTCGATTCATTTCAACGAGCGGAGCACCGATGTCAGCCACGCCCAGCATGTTCGCGCAGTCGTTCTTCCACGGCACCAAGGCCGATCTGGAGCCGGGAGGCTTCATCGTCGTCGGCCACGGATCGAACTTCACCGAAGCCGGGCCGCTGTCCTGGGTGTATTTTTCGGCGACGCTGGACGCCGCGGTCTGGGGCGCAGAACTCGCGGCCGGAGACCGGCCGGAGCGGATCTATGTCGTGGAGCCGACCGGGCCGGTCGAGGACGATCCCAACCTGACGGACAAGAAGTTCCCCGGCAATCCGACCATGTCCTACCGCTCGCGCGAGCCGCTGCGCATCGTCGCCGAGGTGACGAAATGGCAGGGCCACCCGCCCGAGCGGCTTCGCCAGATGAAGGAGGGCCTCGCCCGCATGAAGGCCGAGGGCGGCGGCGAGATCATCGACTGACGCGCGCTGTCTGGGCCTCAGGCGGCGCCTCCGCCCTTCCTTGTGGCCCGGGATACGCCGGGCCAGACTGCCAGTGACGCCGATATAGATCGCGCCGCGCTTATGGCCTGCGGTCATAAGTCATCGCGGCGTGGCCGGGGCATACAATCCCGCCACCCACGCACACAGCGCCGCCGGCAGGGCGAGCACCAGTCCCATCATCCACCAGTACTTGCCGGAAATACCCCCAGTTTTCCGCCGACCCGCTCTCCCGCGTCAGTTCGAAGAACACCGCCACCGACACGACGAAGGCGACGAGCGCCACCGCCGGGATGCGCCAGCGGACGCGGGACAGCCGACCGTCCACCCAGGCGAGCGCCAGCATGAAGGGCAGGATCACGCCGAACGTGCCGAACAGCCCGCCGACGAACATCTGCCCGCCCTCGTCCAAAGGCCCGCCCCCGAAGACGATCCACGCGCCAGCGACGACGAGCAGCCAGCACGACAGCGGCCCGAGCAATGCGAACACCGGCAGCCGTTTCATCCCACCCCAAGCCTCCTCGCGATCGACCGATACACCATCCGGCGACAATGGCCGGCGCCTGTAGCCGCCCGATGTCGAGCGACACGCCCCGACGCAACAGCACGCGATATGACATGACCTCACAGTCACCTGCTTCCCGTTTGCCTGCCTTGTCCCGCCTCAGGCGATACGGCTTGCGGCCCGGCTCCTCCTGCCTATGATCCCACGCCGGACATCCCCTCTCGCCAAGGAGTTCCCCATGCCCAAGGCCTCCGACATCTTCGCCGCCGACCGCACTGCCGCCATCACGGGTGCCGCCAGCGGCATTGGGCTCGCCGCCGCGAAAGCCTTCGCGGCGCGCGGCATGAATGTCGTGCTGGCCGACCGCGCCAATGCCGCCGCGGCGGTGGAAGCCGTGTCGGCACTTGCCCCGCGCGGGGCCGCGGCCATTCGCGGGGCGACGGTCGATGTCGCCAACCCGGCCGACCTCGTGGCCCTGTCCGACCTCGCCTACGATGCATTCGGCGAGGTTTCTCTCTTGATGAACAATGCCGGCATCGGCGCCAATCCAGGCCAGCCGTGGGAGAATCTCGCGGCATGGCGCACGCTGATCGACGTCAACTTCTGGGGCGTCGTCCATGGCGTCCAGGCGTTCGCGCCGCGCATGATCGCCTCGGCAAAACCCGGCATGATCGTCAACACCGGCTCGAAGCAGGGCATCACCACGCCGCCCGGCAATCTCGCCTACAACGTCTCGAAAACGGCGCTCAGAACCTTTACCGAGGGCCTACAGCATGCGCTGCGCGAGGAGGTGGGCGACCGTCTCAGCGCCCATCTCCTGATCCCCGGCTTCACCTTCACCGGCATCACGCAGGGCGCAACGACCAAGCCGGCCGGCGCCTGGACGGGCGAGCAGGTGGTCGACTTCATGCTGGAAAGCCTGGCGCGCGGGGACTTCTACATCCTGTGCCCCGACAACGACGTCACCCGCGCGATGGACGAGCGCCGCATGGCCTGGGCGATCGGCGACATCATCGAGAACCGCCCTGCCCTCTCACGCTGGCACCCGGACTTCAAGGACGCGTTCGACCGCTTCATGAAGGAATAGGCCGCACAGTCTACCCACTGTCTCTCCGGTCAGGCGACTTTGAGGTTGGCGCCTCCACCCGCCTTCCGTCATACCGGCGCCGGAGGCGACCCGGTATCCGTTCCTGTTGGCGATTGGCCCTTCTCGCGCCGGGATTCCGGCGGTCAGTGGATCCCCGCTGACCTCCGGTCACCAGGGAAGATGCTGCGCGACCGCCATGACGCGCGCCGTCCGCCCCTATTCGCAGTTCCCGGCCATGTCTCCGATCTCATCCGAAGTTGCGGCGAAGTTCTTTCCATCGGGCAGCACGACGCCCGACACGGAGAACACTGTCGGCGCCGACCCGGCGAGCTTGAATACGATGTAGCGTTCCCGGTCGTGCTGTCCCTCCAGGGGCAGAACCGACAGGGCGCCCTCCACGCAGCCGCTGCCGCGGCAGAAGCTGCCGGTCCCGCCCTTCAGGTCGAGCGACAGGTCGGCCGGCATGGTGTTGTCCTCGCAGCCTGACCCGCAGTGGAAGACCACCTGCGCGCGGCAGGAAAGCCCATCGGGAAGATCGCGCGCCGTCGCGGCCCCGCTGGCGGCCACGGCAATTCCGGCCATGACGATCCCGCGCCTCACGGTCCGACCGTATAGCTGATGGCGGCGTAGTAAGCCTTGCCGTAGGAGGCGACGAGATCGGCACGCTCGAGGCCGTTGATGATCTGGCGCGCCTCCCGCCACCTCTCGACGGTCTTGGAAAAGCGGTCCGGGAGGCCGATACCCGTGAAGAGGCCGTCGCGCATGCCCACGAACATGATCTTCAGCGCTACGTCCAGGTCCATCGCAAGCGTCGGATCCTGGACAAGGTTCACGCCGATGGCTTTGCTCAGCTTCTCGTAGTTTGTCTTGTGCGTCAGTTGGACAAGCCCTCGCCCGAGCCAGGACTTCCCTTCCGAGTCCAGGACCCAATAGGGCTTCTTCACCCATGTGAGTTTCCCCGCGCCGAACGCCTTGTTGAGGATCGAGATCGCCTTTGCGTCGGAGTTTGCGAAGGTCTCGCGCACCGGTTGCATCGTCCGCCCCGACTCGTGGTGAACCGTGCCCAGCATGTACGCCAGCCAGCGATCGTCCGCGTTGGGGCTTTCTTTCTCCCATTTGTCGAGGATCGCGGTCAGGCCGTCGACCTGGGCCTGCTTGAATGCCCCGTCGAACAGGGTCGCCCGGGTCTGATCGAAGAAGAACTGTCGGTTGATAGCCATTCGCTCGCCCCCGCAATGCCACGCGTAGCGAATATTATACTCTTCATGCGAGTAACGTGCAAATAGATTAACTTAAGATTGCATGGACGCGTGAGCCAGACCCCGCCACGATATCCTCAAGGCCTGCTGGCTGCGGCGATCCCACGGCGCGATACCTACTGAAAGCAACGGTCCTTCTTATGGGAAAGGCGAACCCTCAGGAACGATCCCGCATTCTTCCGCAGAAACGCTGCGATAGACGATCTCGCGCGGCAGGACAGTGAGGGGCGGCGCCAGCTTTCGAAGCTCGCTATGCCCCTCATCCGCCCTTCGGGCACCTCCCCGTGAACGGGGAGAAGGAAGCGCTTCCCTACAACGCCTCCGCGCCCTCCGGGACACCGGAATCGATCGCCTCGGTCGTGGGTTTCGCCGAACCCGCGCCGCCGGCGTTCGCGCCGAGATACATCGAGTGCCGCACATGCACCGTCGTCGGACCGCTGACGCGGGCGAACAGGTCGATGATGTCCTGGTTGATGAAGCGCACGCAGCCCGAGGAAGCGTTCTTGCCGATCGAGTCCCATTCGGGCGAGCCGTGCAGGCGATACATCGTGTCCTGGCCGTTCTTGAACAGATAGAGCGCCCTGGCGCCCAGCGGGCTCTGCGGGCCGGGCGGCATGCCGTTGGCATATTTGGCCAGTTCCGGACGGCGCTTGATCATCTCGGGCGGCGGCGTCCACACCGGCCAGGCCTTCTTGAACTGGACGGTCGCCGTGCCGGTCCAGTCGAAGCCCGCCTTGCCGAGGCTGACGCCGTAGCGGATCGCCTTGCGGTCCGGCAGCACGAAATAGAGGAAGTGCGTCGAGGTATCGACGACGATCGTGCCCGGCTTCTCGAAGGTCGGGTCGATGACGACCTGGCGGATGAAACGCTTGTTGAGCTTTTCCACCGGGATCGCCGGCAGGCTGTGGCCGGCGTCGACGCGAGCGGCATACATCTGCGCCGGGCTGCCGAAGTCGGGGGGTCCCGCCGGCTGCTTCCGCTCCGGCGCCGTCTGCGCTATCGCCTGCAGCGTCGGCGACAGACCTGCCGCCCCCGCCGCCGCCGCGCCCAGGAAGGCGCGCCGGTTCATGCGCTCCGAAACAAGCGGAAAATCTGCCATCGTTCCCCCTCGACCCATCATCTCGCCGCGCCGCGCGCCGGCGACCTTACGTAACGATAACAGATTCCGAAATCGGCAGGAACAAGGCGGCGTTGAATGGCCGATCACCGACCGCCCCCCGGGGCGGGGCCCGCTGCCTGCGGCAGCTCCCGCCCGTTCGAGCCCTTTCGTCATGCCACCGGCATGACGAATTCGCGACGCGAACCGGACGCTCACCCCGCCGCCTTGAACGCGCCGAGCCGCGACAGCGACACGACCGCCGCCAGCAGCGCCAGCCCCGACGCCACCGCCAGCGCCAGCGTAGCGCCGGAAATCCCGATCTGCGCCATCATCAGCCCGACGAACGCCGCGCCCACCGTCTGCCCGGCGAGCCGCGCGGTTGAGAGCATGCCGCTCGCCGCGCCCGAGCGCCGACGGGGTGCTGCGCCGATCAGCACCTTGTTGTTGGGCGACTGGAACATGCCGAAGCCGACGCCGCACAGCGCCATGCGCCAGGCGATGTCCAGTGCCGCGGGCCTTTCGGGCAGCAGTGCAAGAGCCGCGAGCCCGCCCGCGAGCAGCACGAGCCCAATGCCACCGAGGATCGCCGGCGAATAGCGGTCCGACAGCCGGCCGGCCACCGGCGCCGACACGGCGAGCGCCAGCGGCCAGGGCATCATCAGAAGGCCCACCTCATGCGGCGAGAAGCCGAAGGTCGACTGCAGCACGAACGGCAGCGACACGAAGGCGAGCATCTGTGCCATGAAGGAAACGATCGAGGTCGCGATCGACAGGCTGAACACCGGCAGCCGCAACAGGTCGAGCGGCACGAGAGGGTCGGTCGTGCCGAGTTCGCGCCGCACCAGCAGGATGCCGAGCGCCACCAGCGCGACGGCCTCGGCCGCCACCAGCGCGAGCGGCAGCTCGTGGCCGACACTGTCGATTACCAGGATCGCCAGCGCGATGGTCCCGGCGCACAGCAGCGCGCTCAGCCAGTCGAAGGGGCGCGAGGTGCGGTCGCTGTCCGGCAGGCTGAAGAAGCCGATCAGCGCGCCGGCGATGCCCAGCGGCACGTTGATGGCGAAGAGCCACGGCCAGCTGGCGAAGGTCAGCACAAAGCCCGCCAGCGTCGGCCCCAGCGTCGCGGCGGCAGCCACCACGATGGCGTTCAGGCCGATCGCCGATCCGAACTTCGCGCTCGGCACGGTGTAGCGCAGCAGCGCCGCGTTGACGCTCATCATGGCGGACGCGCCGAAGCCCTGCACCACCCGCGCGGTCGTCAGCTCCGCCAGCGTGCCGGCGAAGCAGCAGGCGAGCGAGCCGAGCGTGAACACCACCACGCCGGCGAACTGGACGCGGCGGTAGCCGTAAATCTCGCCGAGCGAGGCGAAGGGCAGAAGCGATACGACGATGGCGAGCTGGTAGCCGTTGACGATCCAGATCGTCACCGCCGGGCTGGTGTTCAGGTCGGCCGAGATGGTCGGCAGCGCGACGTTGGCGATGGTGCTGTCGAGCACGGCCAGCGTGATGGTCAGCAGCACCGCGGTCCAGGCCCAGTAGCGCCTCGGCGCCTCAAGGCCGTCGGCGGCCTGCGCTGTCTCCACTCGTGCGTCCAAGGGCTTGCTCCGGATTCCACCGCCCGCGGAAAGCTCCGCGGCCGCCCGTTCCGTCGCGAGGTCCGGCGGGCGCCGATGCCGAGAGCGCGGAAGGAAAAACAGCCTCCGCGTCGTCGGGCGCAGCCGGCCAGTCGTGTTCAGGATAGGGCGCTACACCAGCCTGGGAAAGGGGGGCGCGGAGGATATGCTTGGTCCAGTGGCTCCGGAAGCTCTGTCTTCCAAAAGCACAAGGGGGCCGAGCGGCCCCCTTGCACGTCGCGGGAGGAAAGCCGCTACCCGTTCGCCTTGGCCACCGCGCGCTTGGCCATCACGGTGACCAGGCTCGAGCGATATTCGGCCGACGCATGCATGTCCGACATCAGGCTCGACGCCGGGATCGCCAGCCCATCAAGCGCGGCGGGATCGAAGGATTTGGCGAGCGCCGCCTCCATGCCCTTGGCGCGGAAGACGCCGTCGTCTCCAGCGCCCGTCACCGCCACGCGCACGCCGTCCTTGCCCTTGGCCACGAACACGCCGACGATCGCATAGCGCGAGGCCGGGTTGCGGAACTTCTCGTAGCCCGCCTTGGCAGGCGCGGTGAAGGAGACGCCGGTGACGATCTCGCCGTCCTTCAGCGCGGTCTCGAACAGGCCGGTGAAGAACTTGTCAGCCGGCACCTCGCGCTTGTTGGTGATGATGGTGGCGCCCAGCGCCAGCATCGCGGCCGGATAGTCGGCAGCCGGGTCGTTGTTGGCGATCGAGCCGCCGATCGTGCCGCGGTGACGCACATGCGGGTCGCCGATATGGCTGGCGAGGAAGCTGAGCGCCGGGCACACCGCCTTCAGCTTCGCGTCGGTCGCCACCTCGGCATGGGTGGTGGCCGCACCGATCGTGACCGTCTTGCCCGACACCTTGATGCCCTTGATGTCGGTGATGTGGGTCAGGTCGACGAGGTCGGACGGGGCCGCCAGCCGTGACTTCATTGCCGGGATCAGCGTCATGCCGCCCGAGACGTATTTCGCGTCCTCGCCCTTCTTCTGCTGCTTCACGGCGTCGGCGACGGAGGAGGCGCGGTGATAGTTGAGTGAATACATGGTCGTGTCCTCAGTGCTTCTTGGCCGCGCGGATCGCCGCCCACACTTTCTGGGGCGTCGCCGGCATGGTCAGGTCGTTGGTGCCGATCGCATCGGTGATCGCGTTGATCACCGCCGGCGGCGAGCCGATCGCGCCGGCCTCGCCGCAGCCCTTGATGCCGAGCGGATTGCCCGGGCACGGCGTGTTCGAGGTCGACACCTGGAAGGACGGCAGGTCGTCGGCGCGCGGCATGGTGTAGTCCATGTAGCTCGCCGTGACGAGCTGGCCCGAGGCACCGTCGTAATAGGCACCTTCCAGCAGCGCCTGGCCGACGCCCTGCGCAATGCCGCCGTGAACCTGGCCCTCGACGATCATCGGGTTGATGATGTTGCCGAAATCGTCGGCCGCGACGAACTGGACGATGTCAGTCACGCCCGTCTCGGGGTCGATCTCGACCTCGCAGATGTAGCAGCCCGCGGGGAAGGTGAAGTTGGACGGGTCGTAGAACGCGCCCTCCTTCAGGCCCGGCTCCATGCCGCCCGGCAGGTTGTGCGCGGTGTAGGCGGCGAGCGCCACCTGGAACCACGGCACGTTCTTGTCGGTGCCGGCCACCTTGGCGACACCGTTCTCGATGACGATGTCGCCCTCGTCGGCCTCCATCAGGTGGGCGGCGATCTTCTTCGCCTTCTTCTCGACCTTGTCGAGCGCCTTGACGATGGCCGACATGCCGACCGCGCCGGAGCGTGAGCCGTAAGTGCCCATACCCATCTGCACCTTGTCGGTGTCGCCGTGCACCACCGAGACCTGCTCGATCGGCAGGCCGAAGCGGTCGGACACGAGCTGGGCGAAGGTCGTCTCGTGGCCCTGTCCGTGGCTGTGCGAGCCGGTCAGGATTTCGACGGTGCCGACGGCGTTGACGCGCACCTCGGCCGATTCCCACAGGCCCACGCCTGCGCCGAGCGAGCCCACCGCGGCCGACGGCGCGATGCCGCAGGCCTCGATATAGTTCGACATGCCGATGCCGCGCAGCTTGCCCTTCTTCGCGGCCTCTGCGCGGCGCTTTTCGAAGCCGGCATAGTCGGCCGCCTTCATCGCCGCCTCGAGCGAGGCTGCGTAGTCGCCCGCGTCGTAGCACATGATCACCGGCGTCTGGTGCGGGAACGAGGTGATGAAGTTCTTGCGGCGCAGCTCGGCCGGCGAGACGCCCAGTTCGCGCGCCGCGGTCTCCACCGTGCGCTCGAGCAGATAGGTCGCCTCGGGCCGCCCTGCCCCGCGATAGGCGTCGACCGGCGCGGTGTTCGTATACACGGCGCGGACGTTCGCATGGATGGCCGGGATGTTGTACTGCCCAGACAGCAGCGTGGCGTAGAGGTAAGTCGGCACCGACGACGAGAACAGGGACATGTAGGCGCCGAAATTGGCGATGGTGTCGACCTTGAGGCCGATCATCCGGTTGTCCTTGTCGAAGGCCATCTGCACTTCGGACACGTGGTCGCGGCCGTGTGCGTCGGTCAGGAAGCTCTCGGTGCGGTCCGCCACCCATTTGACTGGAACGTTGGTCTTCTTCGACGCCCACAGGCAGACGATCTCCTCCGGGTAGATGAAGATCTTCGAGCCGAACCCGCCGCCGACATCCGGCGCGATGACCCGCAGCTTGTTCTCGGGAGCGACATTGTAGAACGCGCTCATCACCAGCCGCGCGACATGCGGGTTCTGCGAGGTCGTCCAGCAGGTATAGTGGTCCTCGGCGCGGTCATAGTGGCCGAGAGCGGCGCGCGGCTCCATCGCGTTCGGCACGAGCCGGTTGTTAACGATGTGCATCCTGGTGATATGCGCCGCCTTGGACAGGGCCTCGTCCGTCGCCTTCGCGTCGCCGATCTCCCAATCGTAGATCAGGTTACCGTCGGCCTCGGGGTGAAGCTGCGGCGCGCCCTTCTTCAGCGCGTCGACTGCCGCCGTCACCGACTTCAGTTCCTTGTAGGTCACTTCGACCGCCTCGGCCGCGTCGCGGGCCTGGCCCTTGGTGTCGGCCACGACGATCGCGACCGCGTCGCCGACGTAGCGCACGCGGTCCACCGCCAGCGGCGACCAGGCGCCCATCTTCATCGGCGTACCGTCCTTCGAATGGACCATCCAGCCGCAGATCAGGTTGCCGATGCCGTCGGCCTTCAGTTCCCTGCCGACCAGCACGTCGATCACGCCCGGCATCGCCTTGGCCTTCCTGACGTCGATCTTCTTGATCTCGGCATGTGCATGCGGGCTGCGCACGAATGCGGCGTGCTTCATGCCGGGCACCACCATGTCGTCGACATAGCGGCCCGCGCCGGTGATGAACCGGCGGTCTTCCTTACGCGCAACGCGTGCGCCGATGCCTTCGATACCCATCAGAATCCTCCCTCAGTCGGTGAATGGTGAATGGAAAATCGTGAATGGCGCGGTCGAGGCCTCGGGGCAGTCGACCAGTCACCATTCGCTCTTCACCATCAACCTAAGCGGCCTTCGCCTTGCCCTTGCCCTTCGACATCGTCTTCGATGCTGCGAGCACCGCCTTGACGATGTTGTGGTATCCCGTGCAGCGGCAGATATTGCCCTCGAGCTCGGCGCGCACGGTGGCCTCGTCGAGGCCCTCCGGGTGGCGGCGGATCATATCGGTCGCCGCCATGATCATGCCGGGCGTGCAGAAGCCGCATTGCAGGCCGTGATGCTCCTTGAACGCCGCCTGCACCGGATGCAGCTCGGCGCCGTTGGCAAGACCCTCGATCGTGACCACCTCGGACCCGGACGCCTGCGCCGCAAGCATCGTGCACGACTTCACCGCCTTGCCGTCGACATGGACGACGCAGGCGCCGCACTGCGACGTGTCGCAGCCGACATGGGTGCCCGTGAGCCCCAGATGCTCGCGCAGGAAATGAACGAGCAGCGTACGATCCTCGACGCTGCCAGACACTTTTCGGCCGTTCACGACCAGCGAAACGTCAGACATGAAACCTCCCTTTGGACGAGCCGCCACGAAACCTCCCCGTGCCGGCCGGATTGGAGAGCGACGGTCGAAGCCCGTTCTGCGCCTTCCAAATCACATGGGCGACAATGCTATCCGACCCGGTATGCGTATATTGTACTTTCGGTCAGAGCCCGGCAATCGCGCCATTGCCAAGCCCGCCGATTGTGTCGAATATGATGGCTGCCGATCCGGCAACGGACACGACATTCGAGCGAACAAGGCTTCTTCGGGAGGAACGCCGCTGGCTCTGTCGAGAACACATTACGGCTGCGGAGTCGTCGCGTTGTCGACCGACTCCCCTGAGGTCGACCTGTTTGCGCGCGATATTGGCGGCGAGGCCCACGCGATGGGTGCCGCCTTCGCGCTGATCTTCTTCTCCCAGGCCCTGATCGATCCGGACCAGCTCGCCGCGGCGCTGAGGCGCCACGCGCCGTGGCTGTCCTATGCGGCCTGTTCGACCGCGGGCGAGATCACACCGGAAGGCCTGGAAGAGGGCCAGGCGGTGGCGATCCTACTGCCGGCCGCCTCCTTCAGCGTCGAGGCCATCATGGTCCGCGACCTCGCAACTGCGGGCATGAGCGACATTACCGTCCAGGTCGAGATGCTGAAGCGCGTGCGGCGCGAGCGCGAGGAATTCGCCCGGCGCCTCGACGCCTTCGCGCTCTGCTTCATCGACGGCATGTCGTTCGCCGAGGAGGCCGTCACCTCGGCGCTGCACTGGGGACTGGACAACATCCCGCTGATCGGCGGCTCGGCCGGCGACGACATGAAGTTCGAGACCACGACGCTGATCCTGAATGGGGTCGTTGCGCATGACTGCGCGATCGTGGCACTGGTGGCCACGGACCTGCCCTTCCACGTCTTCAAGTCGGAGAACTTCGTGCCCACCGGCGAAAAGCTGGTGGTGACCGCATCCGACCCCGACAGGCGGATCGTCAAGGAGTTCAACGCGGCTGGCGCGGCCGACGAGTTCGCCGCGGCCATCGGCATCGACGCCGGCTCGCTGTCGCCGATGAGCTTCGCGTCACATCCGGTCGTGGTGCGCGTCGGCGGCGAATATTACTGCCGTTCGATCCAGAAGGTGAATGCCGACGGGTCCCTCACCTTCTTCTGCGCGATCGACGACGGCATCGTGCTGACCATCGCCCAGCCCACGGGCATGGTCGAATCGACGCGCGAGGCGCTGCGGCACGTCGGCGAGCGCCTCGGCGGCATCGACATGGTGCTCGGCTTCGACTGCGCGCTTCGCCGCCTCGATGCCCGCAACCGTCAGGTCTTCCGCGAGATGTCGGAGCTCTACCGCACCAACAACGTCATCGGCTTCGGCACCTATGGCGAGCAGTACCGCTCGATGCATCTCAACCAGACTTTCACCGGCATCGCCTTCGGACACAGGCTCGCGGCCGAGTGATGAGCATTTCCGGAATCGACGACGTCGAGCGGCTCAGGCGCATCAACCAGGCGCTGATCAGCCGCGTCGAACGCTCGATGGACCAGCAGGGCAATGCCTTCTCGCTGTTCCAGACCGCGATCAACCTCGAAGGCCGCGTGCGCCAGCACACGGAGGAGCTGCGCGGCGCGCTGCGCAGGCTGGAGCAGTCCAACATCGACCTCGTCGCAGCAAAGGAGAACGCCGAGCGCGCCAACTTCTCCAAGACGCGCTTCCTCGCCGCCGCCAGCCACGACGTGCTCCAGCCGCTCAACGCCGCCCACCTGTCGGTCTCCGCGCTGTCGGAGCTGCAGACCACCACCGAGGGCAAGGAGTTGGTGGCGCAGGTCGAGCGGGCGCTGGAGACGATGGACGATCTCCTTCGCACCCTCCTCGACATATCGAAGCTCGACGCCGGCGTGGTGCGTGCCGAGATCGGCGACGTGGCCTTGCAGCCGCTGTTCCAGTCGCTCGAATCGGACTTCAGTCCCGTTGCGGCCAAGCGCGGCCTCGACCTGCGCTTCCGCCCGACCGACGCCGTCATCCGCACCGACAGGTCGATGTTCCGCCGCATCCTGCAAAACGTCATCTCCAACGCGCTGCGCTACACCGAGGAAGGCGGCGTGCTCGTCGGCGCGAGACGGCGCGGCAACCGCGTGCTGGTGAACGTGGTCGACACCGGCACCGGCATTCCGCCTGACCAGCACGAGGCCGTCTACGAGGAGTTCCACCGCGGGGCGAACGCGCTCGAGGGTGACCGCGCCGGCATGGGCGCCGGCCTCGGCCTCGGCCTGTCGATCGTGCGCAGGCTGGTGAACGCGCTTTCGCATGAAATCTCGTTCACCTCGCGGCTCGGCAGGGGAACCGTCTTCCACATCCTCGCCCCGGTCTCGACGATGCCCTACCGCAACGGCCGCGCTGACGCACCGCCCGCCCCTCCCCGCGGCTACGGGCTCTACGGCACAAGGGTGCTTGTGGTCGAGAACGACCAGTCGGTGCGCGAAGCGATGGCTGCGCTGCTGTCGCGCTGGAGCTGCGAGGTGAAGGTGGCGTCCAACCGCAACGGCGCGCTCGGCTGCCTCGACGACGGATGGCGGCCCGACCTCATCATCGCCGACCAGCACCTCGACCACGGCGACCTCGGCTCGCAGACCATCCGCCACCTGCGGATCAAGGCCGCGCGCTCGATCCCGGCACTCCTCGTCACCGCCGACCCGTCGGGCATGCTGGCCTCGGAAGCGCGCCGCTCCGGCATCGAGCTGATGCACAAGCCGGTCAAGCCGGCGGAATTGCGCGCGCTGATGGCGCACCTTCTGGCGTAGGTCTCAGATACAGGTGTCCGCGTCGCGGAACAGCTCCGCCTGGTCGAGGCGCGACACTTCGATCACCGCCTGCGTGCGGCTGTAGACGTGCAGCTTGCGCAGGATCTCCGAGACATGCGCCTTGACCGTCGTTTCGCCGACCTGCAGCTCGTAGGCGATTTGCTTGTTGAGCAGGCCCTGACGCAGCATGTTGAGAACCCGCATCTGCTGCGGCGTCAGCGTCGCCAGCCGGCGGATCAGGTCGGACCGGTCCTCGTCGCGCGCCGCACCCGGCTGCGGCTGATAGGACTGCGGCACATAGACTGCGCCCTCCATCACGTCGCGGATCGCCGAGGCAAGATCCGCCTTGCGGCTGGATTTGGGGATGAAGCCCGCCGCGCCGTAGGACAGCGCCTGCGAGATGATGCGGCTGTCCTCGTGACCGGAGACGATGACGACCGGCAGGCGCGGATGGCTGGTTCTGATCTGCAGCAGTCCGTCGAACCCCTGCACGCCCGGAATATTGAGATCGAGCAACGCCAGGTCGAACGGCTCGCCGCTCTTCAGCGTATCGAGCGCCTCGGCGACCGTCGTCGCCTCGATCGTCTCCACCTTGGGATAGGCCATGCTCACCGCGCTGTGCAGCGCCTCGCGAAACAGCGGATGGTCGTCGATGATCAGGAAGCGCGCCGTCGTGTCGGTCGCGAATATCGGACGGGTTTCCATCGTCGTCACCCCTTGGCACCCGGACCACCGGTTTGCTGCAGTGTCGACCCGGCACCGCCTCGTCGCAACTGTCAAATAGTGCAAACGACGGAAATACAAACCGGCGGAATCACAGCGCGGCCGCAACGCCGCGCCGCCAGGTGCCGCACCAACCTGCGAAGACCGGCTTACTCGGCCGGCTCGATATGGATGGCCTTGAGCTTCTTGATGCCGAGCATGTCGAGCGCCAGGCCCTCGTAGAACGTCTCGCTCTTGCCCTGCCTCACCTTGTGCAGGAAATACTTCTCGAAGCCCACCTTCGCGGCATGGACCCACTTGCCCTGCGAAGACCAGTTGACGTTGCGAGGCGGGATCTGCGGCTGCGCGACGAAGGCGATGCCCTCGTCGCCGAAGTCGGCCAGACAGACCGCGTTCCACGTGGCGACCGCTTTCGGCTCCTCACCGCGCAGAAGAGAAGAGATGTTTTCCGCAGTGGCGGTGACCATCGACTCGATCATGAAACCGGTCTTCGGCACGCCCACCGGCAGCGGCGTCTTTCCGACCGGCGGGATGGCGACGCAGACGCCGATCGAAAAGACATTCGGATAGGCGGCATTGCGCTGGTGCTTGTCGATCGTGACGAAGCCACGCGGATTGACCAGCCCCTCGACGCCGGCGACCGCGGAGACGCCGCGGAAGGCGGGCAGCATCATCGAATAGGCGAAGGGCAGATCGTGCTTGGCCTTGACCGTGGCGTCCTCGTTCACCTCCTCGACATGCATCAGCCCTTCGTCGACCGACGTCACCCTGGCGTTGGTGATCCACTTGATATGCCGCTCGCGCATGGCGCTTTCCAGCAGCGACTTGGTGTCGCCGACCCCATCGAGGCCGAGATGGCCGACATAGGGCTCGGGCGTGACGAAGGTCATTGGCACCTGGTCACGCATCTTCGCCCGGCGCAGGGCGGTGTCGAGAATGAAGGCGAATTCGTAGGCGGGACCGTAGCAGGACGCGCCCTGGACCGCGCCGACCACGATCGGTCCGGGCTTCTTCAGCAGCTGGTCGAATTTCGGCTTCGCCGCGAGCGCATGATCTATGTGGCAGACCGACTGGGTGAATCCCGCCGGACCGAGGCCGGGCACCTCGTCGAAGGCGAGTTCCGGACCCGTGGCGATGATCAGGTAATCGTAGTCGACGAACGATCCGTCATTCAGCTCGACGCGGTTCTCCTTCGGATGGACCTTGCGGGCCCCTTCGGGGCGAAGCGCGATGCCGCGCCGGGCAAACACCTTCGTAAGATCGACCGAAATGTCCTCCCGGTCGCGCCAGCCGACCGCGACCCAGGGGTTTGACGGAACGAAGGAATAGGTCGCGCCGAGATTGATCACCGAGAGGCTGTCGCCGGGACGCAGCTTCTCCCGCATCTCATATGCCATTATGGTTCCGCCCAGCCCGGCGCCGAGAACGACGATATGTGACATCGATTTCTTCCAACTTGCCGCCTGTATTCTTGTTGACGACTTCCGCGGCGTGTTCCTTGATCTTGCGCAATTCCGGCTTCGCGCCTCTCCCTTGCGGCAACCGGCCCGGATTGCGTCTAACATTCAAATATCATAAATTCAATGTTATGAATGTAGAAAGAATGATCCCGGCTTCCGGACAGGCGGCGGACCTGCTGAGGAGCCTGTCTCACCCGCAGCGGCTGCTGATTTTATGCGCTCTCGGACGAGACGAACGCACCGTCGCCGAGCTGCGCGACCAACTCGGGATCGAACAGGTGCCGATGTCGCAGCAGTTGATGCGCCTGCGCGCCGACGGCCTTGTCGAGGCGCGCCGCGTCGGCACGACGGTGTTCTACCGGGTCACCCGCCCGGAAGTGCTGACCGTGGTTGAAGCGCTCCACGCCGCGTTCTGTCCGCCCGAATGAGACGTTCTGGTGCCCTCGGCGGGGGATTGAACCCCGGACCTTCGGTGGCCGCCGTCTGCTACACCGAGGACAGTGCGATGTCCCATTCAGGCATCAGCATTGCCAGGCGCCCGCGGGCAAAGATGAGATCGGCATACTTGCCGAAATCGAACGGGATCGACGATGTCATGCTCTGATATGTCGCCCATAGGCCCCAGACGACACTCGCCACGCCGGTATAGAGATGCAGGCGCGCGGCAATGTCCTCGCGATAGTGCCCCTCATATATCTCGATCACCTCGCGACGGTTCTTGGGGTCATAGAAGAAGTTCTCCCAACTGAACATCGTGAGGTCCCAGTAGGGATCGTTGTTGGCAGCATATTCCCAGTCGATGATCTTCACGTCGAGACGATCGTCGAACATGTAGTTCGACACATAGCCGTCGTTGAAGCAGGCGACATAGTCGATTCCCGAGGCGCGCACGGCGCGCTCCGCCCGCTCGCGCTGCCACAGCATGTGTTCGAAGTCATGGGGAAACTCCGCGCCCATCGTGCGCAGCCGCGCCAGGTGCTGGTCCAGTTGCGCGAACCCATCCTTCGCGATCGCAAGCTGCTGGGTGGAATGCACCTGCTTGTAGGCGCGAATGATGTTCTCGCGAATTGTCGGGTGCTGCGTGTCGCGAACGCTGCAGCTCTTGAAGCCATGCAGGTATTCGTAGATCTCGATCCCGTCGACCGGATCGTAAAACAACAGTTGGGGCCCGACACCGGTCGAACCAACCTTGAGAGCGGCTTCGTGCGCCACCTTGCGATCGATGAAGCTCTCCGTGCCGGGCCCATGGATCTTCAGAAAGAAGACCTCGCCATTGTCCGCATGGGTCAGTCGCCAGTTTAGATTGGTGATCCCGGCGGCTATGCGCTCCACCCTGAGCGGCTGGCCCGCGAGGAAATCGACCTTGGCGATGGCAGCTTCGATGGCGATCGTGCTCATCTGGATCGTCTCCCTGCGCTAGATCTTGAGGAGAAGGTTCGGAACGTCGAAAATCTGCAGATGAAAGCCGAGGCGCACGAAGCGGTTGTTGCCATATTTGTAGTATTCCGGCCCGCCTCGCCTGCCGTCGAGCTCGGACAGCAGCGCCCAGCAGCCCCAGACGAAATCGTCGACCAGGCTGTAAAGCTTCATGCGCGCAAGGATGCGTTCGTCAGGCCGTCCGGCATACATCTCGACGAGTTCCATCCGCTCGCGATCCTCGCGGCACAGGTCGTGCATCAGACCGCCGAGATCGAAGAGCGGGTCGGCGTCGACCGCGCGGTCGAAATCGACAAGCAGAACCTCGCCGCGTTCATTCGCCAGGATGTTCGACACCGTGTTCTCGCCATGGATCGGCACACGGTCGCTGCCGGCGGCCCTGAATGCCACCTCGATATGCTCGATCCAGTCACACATGGCCGCGAAGGGGATGCTGCCCTTGAACGGAAGCGGATCGGCGGCCCCCTCCTCGATGTGCGGCTTCAGCTTTTCAGTAAAGATTCTCGCCAGATCGAAGACTGACAAGTCGACACCAAGCAATGGCTGGCTGTGCCAAAGCTTCTTTGCAGCCGCAATTGCCGCCTTGGTGTCCTTGCGCTGAGCCTCGCGCGCCAGGACCATATGCCAGTCCGGAACGGCTGGCGTAAGAAACAGGACGCGTTCGGCGACGTCGTGACCCAGGAGAGTTGGGCCAATTCCGATGGCGCCCGCTCTCCGCGCAGCCTCCGCGGCGCCCTCGAAAGTAAAGGGATCGAGCGCGCCGTCGCGAAAGGTCTTGGCGAAGGCGAGCGGCGTGCCGTCCGCACCGGCGACCAGACAGGAGACGGCGTCGAGCCCCATATGCATCGGCATCGCAATCGCCGGAATGGTCGTCGCGGACAGCACCGTCGCACCCGAAAACTGCGAGGTATTTGCCATGGCGCGCGCCAGCCGCGCCTCGGTGGATCCGAAATTATCTGCCACGACGTCCCCACGTGCGCTTATGTCGAAATCACGGCCTTTAAAGCTATTCCCGTCGGCTTTTTTGTTTGCGTTGTCCGCAAATTTCTCCCAAAATATCCAAGCTTGGTCAAGGACTTAAAGCAGAAAGCGAACGTAATTTCAGGCTGCAGTCGCAACGATTGCCGCACAAGCATTCAACTGCCTTGTCGCAACGGCAGACGTGCCCTGAAATTGAACATGGAGAGGTCGAATGAGCGCCTGGAAACTGTCTGCTGTCGAGTTGCTCGATGCCTACCGCAGCCGGACTCTTTCCCCCGTCGAAGCTATGCGCTCGACGCTTGAGCGAAACGAGGCCGTCAATCCCCTTATCAACGCGCTCTTCGAGGTCAGGGGCGAGGCCGCGATGGACCAGGCACGAGCATCCGAAGCGCGCTGGTCCAAAGGCGAGCCGGCCGGGCCACTCGATGGAATACCGGTCACGATCAAGGACAGCGTCGCGGCCGAGGGCTGGAAATACTGGCGCGGCACCAAGGCGCGCATCGGGACGGTGTCGGATCACGACGCGCCGCCGACCGCGCGGCTGAAGGATGCCGGTGCGATCATCTTCGGCAAGTCGACGATGCCCGATTTCGGGCTTCTGGCCTCGGGTGTCAGCTCGGCCCATGGAGTCACCCGTAATCCTTGGGACAGATCGAAAAACACCGGCGGCTCCTCCAGCGGTGCGGCGGCCGCAGTGGCAGCCGGGGTAGGTTCGCTCACGATCGGCTCGGATCTCGGCGGCTCGATCCGTCTGCCCGCGGCACAATGCGGACTGTTCGGCCACAAGCCAACGACCGGTCTGGTGCCGCACACGCCGGTCAGCAGCCTGCGCGTCGCCGGCCCCCTCACCCGCACCGTTGCCGATGCCGCACTGCTGCTTTCGGTAGTCAGCCGGCCGGATGTTCGCACCAGCGAGCCCGGCGGCCCGACGACATCGTCGGTGTCACCGCTTTCGCCCGAGGGCTTGCGGCTCGGTCTGCTTCTCGACATGGGCTACGGCCCGAAGGTCGAGGATGAGGTGGCGCAGATCGTCGAAGACGCGGCCCGGCTCATCGCCGCGCAAGGTGCATCGCTCTCAAACATCGCGCCCCCGATCGACTTCGACGTTTCGAGAGATTTCGACCGCCTCTTCTCCGTTCGCGCGGCGATGGAACGCGACGAACTGGCGCCGGAGAAACGCGTGGAGACGATCGATTTCATCGGCCGCTATTGCGATTTCGGCGATGCGGTTTCGGCCAAGGACTACCTGCAATCCGCCACCAACATGGAGAAGGCGAAGGCGCAATATGCGGCCGGACTGTCGGCTTACGACTTCGTGCTGGCTCCGGTCTTGCCGATGGCCGGCTTTGACGCCGATGTGACGGGTCCGAACCTTGACCGGCCTACGGTGCACGTCAATTTCACGGCGATGGTGAACCAGGTCGGCTGGCCTGCGGCGTCGATTTGCTGCGGCTTTACCCGGAGCGGACTGCCGGTCGGCCTGCAGATCATCGCTGCGAAGGGGCGTGACGAGGCGATCCTTGGCCTGGCCGCATATTTCGAGACGCTGCGCGGCTTCGACTACCGGTTCCCGGATATATGAGCGGTCAGACAGCGCGCAGGTAATCGACCCAGCGCGGATCGTGCATCACCGATCTCGCGCGCATGTGCTTCCAGGCGCCGTATTTGTAGAAATCGAAATCGAGCGAGGAGACGACGCGCTGCACCATTGCCCAGGTCGACCATTTTATGTCGGCCAGCGCACGATGGACGATCAGGCGGGCCTTCATCTGCGGGCTGACCGAGCCAAAATATTCTTCAAGCACCTCGTTTTCGATCGCATCGGTAAAGAACATCTCGCCGCACCAGATACCGAGATCGTAGCAGCGGTCGTTGTTGGACGCATATTCGTAGTCGATGAGCATGATCGACCGGTCGTCGGCGATCAGAAAATTGCCCGGCATGGGATCGTTGAAGCAGGGCACGAGATCGATGCCGGATGCCTCAAGTGCCGCACGCGCCAGCCTGTATTGTTTATGCAACCAGGCAAAATCGGCCGGAAAGGCACCGCCCAGTTCCCGTACCTGCTCAACATGCTCGTCGATCATGTCGAAAATTGTCTTGGTCAGATCGAGATGGCCGGAATTGTTGAAGATGCGGTAGAGGCCGACCGCAGCCGCTCGTGCGTCACGCTCCAGGAAGTCGCGATTGGTGCACGGCCGGCGGCCTTCGATGAAGTCGGCAATCTCGATATCCCGATCTTCGAGATGATCGTATGTCGTGGGGCCGATGCCCAGCTTCTCCGCGCGTTTGCTGGCCTGTGCGGCGGCCTTGCGATCGATGAACATCTCGGTGCCGTGGCCTGGCATCTTGACGAAGTAACTGCGCGAGGAATCGCCTACCCAGATACGCCAGTTCGAGTTGCTGATGCCTCCGTGCACCGGAGCGTAGCGCAGGTCATCACCTTTCCAAGCAGCAACTTGTGCAAGCGCAGTTTCGATCTCGCGCTCGGCCGCGGTTTCGGCTTCGCCCAGACGTTTCGTCACCATCCGATCCGCCTCACAGTGTCCGCAGCTTAAGTTCGAGATCCGGATGCAGCAGCGCCTGACGGCAGCGCAGCAGGCGCCAGTTCGCGTATTTCAGAAATTCCACTCCGCCGCGTGTCGACGTCGCGTCCATCGTCAGCGCCCATATTGCCCAGGTGAGGTCGTCGGCGATGCCATAGAGCCGGCAACGGGAGAGCGTCTGCGGCCGAAACGAGCCTTCGAATTGCTCGAGCGCGGGTGCCATCTCGTCATCGAAGGCAAAGGCCTCGTTCAGCAGGCAGCCAATCTCGTAGAACGGGTCGGTGTTGCGCGCCTCGTCGAAGTCCACGAGCATCACAGCGCCATCCGGGCCAAGCATGATGTTCGAGGCAAGACCGTCGCCATGGCTTGGCCGCACATCGATGCCCGCCGCATCGATCGCCTGCTCGATATCAGCGACGGCATCGAGCATCCACCACAGGTCGTCCGGTCCCTCGACGCCGGCCTGGCGCCTGGCATCATCGAATGTGCGCAGGCGATCGAATATGCTCCATGTCGCGATCATGGCAGGTCCGGCATGGATCCGCGCCTTGAGTTCCAGGACCCGCGTCATCACGTCGAGGTCGCGCAGGTCGTCCATACAGCCGGTGCGCCACCCTTCGCCGAGATGGTCCATGATCATCGTCCAAGAGCAGGATCCGCAGCGACGATCCGTGGGCCGCAGCCGAGATCGGCCGCCGAACGCGCCGCGGCGAGAACCTGGTCGAGCGCGACGAAGGTCGCGTGCTCCGGATGGATGATCTTCACCAGGTGCTCCGGCCTGGCGCCATCGACGGAGAGCAGGAAGCGTTCGCTGTCGACTCCACGATGCGATGGCGACACAAGGCCGGGTGCAGCGGGGCGCAGATCCAGCATTCGTCCCCGCCATGCCTCGACTTGGGCAAAGACCGGTTCGAGCTGCTGCTTTGCCGGGACGGCGTTCATGCCTGTCCCTCAGACTTCAAGCACGTTGCCATCGACGCAGAAGCGCCACAGCATTGCCGTCAGAACCTCGACACCGAAGACCCGGTCCTCCGGCGTGGTGAACTCGTTCGGATGGTGGATGACCCCGCCGACACTTGGCACATTGATGACAATGGCCTTGGTGACGGCCGCCATGCTGATCGAGTCGTGCCCGCCGATCGAGTCCAGCCATGCTGTCTCCTCGCCAAAAGCGGCCGCGACCTCCTCGGCGAGCTTGTACAGTCCGGCGTCGAGCGCGCCGGCCTTGCGGCGATCGATCTGACGAATCTCCGCCTGTATCCCGGCCCGCCCGGCCGCGGTCGCGATGCGCGCTTTCAGCTTCTCCTCGGCCGCTTCAAGTATCTGCGGATCGGCCGAGCGCAGTTCGATCGAGAGCACCGCCTCCGCCGGGACCACGTTGGGTGAATTCGGATAGACTTCCAGCCGGCCAACAGATGTGTGCAGCTCGACGCCGGCCTCGTCGGCAATCGCCCGAATGTCGGCGATGAGGTAAGCCGCGCCCAGCAACGCGTCGCGGCGCTCCGCCATGGGAGTCGGCCCGGTATGGGCCTGACGCCCGACGAAGGCGACGCGATATTTGGTGGCCCCCCAGTACCGGTCGATGGCGGCAAATCGCTTTCCCGATTTCTCAAGAGTTGGGCCGCCCTCGATATGCAGTTCGATCAGCGCATCGGGAATGACCTTGCCATAGCTGCCGTCATAGCCGATCGCCCTTAGGGCCTCGGCAACGCTGACGCCATTGCCATCCTTACGGCTCAACGCGAATTCGAGCGTGTGTTCGCCCGAATTGACGCCGCTGCCCAACAAGCTGGGCTGGAAGCGCGCGCCTTCCTCGTTGGTCCAGTTGACGATGATGAAGTTTGCCTTCGGCCGAACCCCGGTCTCCGCCACAGCCTTCTGGATCGCCTCCACCGCACTGCAGGCAGCGATCACGCCATAGGCGCCGTCGAAGCGACCGCCGTTCGGCTGACTGTCGATGTGGGAGCCGGTCATGATCGCAGGCGCATCGGGCCCTGCCCAATCGAGGAAGCCATACATGTTGCCGATTGCGTCGACCTCGACGCGAAGGCCAGCCTTTCGCATCCACTCGGCAAGCCAGTCGCGCGCCTGTCCATCTTCCTTCGACAGCGTCAGGCGGGTCATCGCGCCGTCCGGCCCGCCACCGAAGGCCGACACCTCCTGCATAAGCCTGTTATGCGCTTCGCCATCCACCACGGGACGAGCAGCGGTTTTCCGCACGGATTCAAGCATAATGCACCTTCACGTTGGCCTTATCGAGTTTGGCGGCGAAGTCGGGTCGGACCGGCGCATCGGTGACCAGCACGTCGACATCGGCGAGGTCGTAGGTTCGGATCGAACCCTGCCGTCCGAACTTGCTGCTGTCCGCCAGCATGACGCACTGGCGCGAATGCTTGCGCAGCTGGCGCCGCAGGTGGGCTTCATCGGCGCCGAGGTCCATGAAGCCGAGTTCGTAGTCGACCGCGACGATGCTGACGAAGGCGATGTCGAAGAGATGGTTCGCCACGAAAAGCAGTGGGTCGGACCCCATGAACGCCCTGTAACGCGGCGACACCTGACCGCCGACCGCCGTGACGTTCCGCGCCCCGAAGCCGCAGAGCAGTTCCACGATATCGAGCGAGTTGGTGTAGACGGCAATGTCGGGCCAGTCCTTCAAATGACGGGCGAATGCCAGCGTCGTCGTGCCGGCATCGACGAATATCTTGATGTCACGCCGCAGAAGCTTGGCAGCCTCGGCACCGATCCGGGCCTTTTCCCGCCCGTTGACGCGCATCCGGTCGGCGATCGGCTCGTCACCGTCGCGCGTCGGCTTCACCGCACCGCCGTAGACGCAGCGCGCCTCGCCGGCGAGTTCGAGTTGCTTCAAGTCGCGCCGAACCGTTTCCTTGCTCACATGGAAGTGGGTCGCCAGATCGCTTACATGCACACGGCCATGCCGGTCCAGCAGCGCGCGCATATGGTCTAGACGTTCCTCCGCCTCGATCATGCCAACACTCCAATCCCGGCTATGATTACCCCCCGAAGCGCCGTCCTTGCGCCCTCCAGATGCACAGTCGAGTCTCCGTCTTCCGGTCGATGGCCGACGTATACAGGCATGGTCGCGACAACGGCAGGCATGGGCTCAAGCGGCTGCTCTTGCCTTGGCGGGATAGCTGGGCACGAGAAAGCACGCGGCCAGTCCGGCCTTGCCGTCGGCCGTCAATTGCGGGCTCTCGGCCTGGCAGCGTTCGAACGCCTTTGGGCACCGGCTGGCAAAGCTGCAGCCCGGCGGCAGGTCGATCGGGCTTGGCGGCTCGCCCTCAAGCAGGCAGTCCTCGGGCTTGTAGCGGCGCTCCTCCAGCGTCGGGATCGCGCTCAGGAGCGCCTTCGTGTAGGGATGACCCGGGTCGAAGAACAGCTTGGTGTTGTCGGCTATCTCGACCACCTCGCCGAGATACATGACCGCAACGCGGTTGCAGACCCGGCGCACCATGGCCATGTCGTGAGAGATGAAGATGTAGGTAAGGCCGTGTCTGGCCTGCAGCTCGGAAAACAGCTTGAGCAGCTTGAACTGCTCCGTCTGATCGAGAGCCGAAAGGGTTTCGTCCATGACGAGGACCTTCGGTTCCAGCACCATCGCGCGGGCGACATTGACGCGCTGGCGCTGGCCGGCGCTCAGACCCAGCGGCAACTCATCGTAAAGCGAGGCCGGCAGGCCGACTTCGGCCATGACGCTCAACACCCTTTCGCGCCGCTTCTTCGCATCGCGCATCCCATGCACCTTCAGCGGCCCTTCGATGATCGCGCCGATCGCGGTGCGCGGCGGCAGCGAGTTGAACGGGTCCTGGAGGACAAGCTGGAAGTTGCGGCGGAACTTCAGCATCTCGGCACGCCCGAGGCGCCCGATATCCTGCCCGTCGCAGATCACCTTGCCGCTGTCCGGCGACTCCAGCCGGCTGAGCAGGCGCATCAGCGTGGACTTTCCGCATCCGGATTCGCCGACGATGCCGAAGCTCTCGCCCGGGAATACGTCGAAGGTGACGTTACGCACCGCGCGCACGTCGCTGTAGCTGGCAAAGGTGCCGCGCTTGCGCACGCGGTAGGTCCGTGTCGCGTCCTGAATACTGATCACGGGATCGCCGTTTCGCGGCGTACTCTCGACCCTGGGCGCCTTGTCCGTCCAGATCTGCGGTATCTCGGAAATCAGCTGCGCCGTGTAGCGATGCTGCGGCGCCGCCGCGAGCTGCTTCGGCTCCTGATGCTCGACGATGCGTCCGTCGGCCAGGACCAGGATCTGGTCCGCGGATTCGCTGAGGATCGGCAGCGACGAAGACACGAAGACGACCGCCGTGTCGAAGCGCTCGGTCAGTTCGCGCATCAGGCGCATAACCTGCGCGGCGACCGTCACGTCCAGGGGCTGTGTGACATTGTCGGCGACCAGGAAGGCAGGGTTGGTGGCAAGCGCATCGACGATCAGCGCGCGTTGCATCATGCCGCCGCTGAACTGCGACGGATATTCATGGAAACGCTGCCCGGGCGAGGGAATGCGCACTGCACCAAGCAGGTCGATGACGCGTTGCCGCGCCTCGGCAACGCCAAGCTCGGGCACGGTTGCGCGGATTTTCTCGACGATCTGCGCCCCGACCGGCAGCGTCGGATCCAGGGCGCCCATCGGGTTGGCGCCAACATAGGCTATCTCTCTTCGCAGCGCGCGCATGCGCCCCGCTGGCAGTTCAAGGATGTTCTGGTTGCGGAAGGTCACCGAACCGGAGGTGATGGCTAGAGGCGGGTCGATCCAGTTGACCAGCGCCTTCGACAGAACGGTCTTGCCTGAGCCGCTGGCGCCGATGATGCCGACGATCTGACGCGGCGCGAGATCGAAACTCACGTCGGAGATGACCGAGCGGCTACCGTCTTCGGTTCGCAGCTGAACACCAAGATCGCGGACGGACAGTACGGGAGTGGCATTCATCAGACGCCTCCGTAGACGCGATTTCGGGCACGCTCCAGCGAAGCACCCATAAGGTTCACGCTGGTCAGCGTCAGGCACAGGAAGACGCCGGGCATGGTGGCGATCCACCACGCGTTGAGCAGGTATTTTCGCCCGTCGGCGATGATGTTGCCGAATGTCGGCGTGGGGGGCTGCACACCGAGCCCGATGAAGCCAAGGATGGACTCGAAGATCATCATGCGCGCCACGTCGAGCACCGAGATGAAGATGACCGGCGGCAGGATGAGCGGCGCAAGAAGCAGTGCCATGATGCGGAAATCGGAGGCGCCGCTGACCTGTGCGGCCCGCACATATTCCTGCTTGCGCTCGGTCAGCACCACGCTGCGGGTGACGCGGGCATAGACGGGCCAACTCGACAGGCCGAGCACCAGGATGATCGCCGGAATGGTCGGCCGCGACACGCCGAGCACGGTGATGGCAAGGATGATCATCGGGATCGACAGCTGGGCGTCGGTGATGCGCATCAGGACCAGATCGATCTTGCCGCCGTAGTAGCCGGCGACAATGCCGATCGAGCAGCCGACCGCAAGCATCAGCACAACGGTCGAGAAGCCTATCAGCAGCGAGTAGCGCAGGCCGACGAGACTGCGCACCAGCATGTCGCGGCCGATCTGATCGGTGCCCAACGGGGCGGCCCAGTTCCATTTGTCTCCAGCGAACCAGGGCGCCTGAAGCCGGCCGGCGACGTTCATCTTGGTCGGATCGATGCCCGAAAGCGTCGGATAGAAGAGTGCGGCGGCAACCAGGATGACAAACAGGACGAGGCCGATGCGGAACTCGATCGAGGCGAAGGCAGCGCGCCAAATGCGGCGCGACACGGACGTGGCCCGGCCCTGTGCGGCCTGGCTGGGCGCGGCAATCGGGATTTCAGTCTCTGCAACGCTCATCAGTATTCCAGTCTCGGATCGATCATGGTGGCGAGGAGATCGACCACGATATTGATGATGACGAAGATGGCGCTGGTCACGATCGCGATCCCCTGGATGAGCGGAAAGTCGCGCTGCATGACGGCGTTGACCGTGAGCAGGCCAAGGCCGGGATAGTCGAAAATGAACTCGACGATCAGCACGCCGCCGAGCAGGCCGCTGATCTGGATGCCCAGCAGATTGAGCAGCGGCACGGAGGCATTCCGAAGGGCGTGGCCGTAGATGATGCGCTGGCGCCCCAGCCCTCTCACGCGGCCGACCGAAATGAAGGGGCTCTGCATGACTGCGGCTAGCGATCCGGTCAGGTTGCGGATGAGCACCGGGGCCAGTTCGACCGCCAACACGAGCGCGGGCAGGATCGTATAGGCGAAGCCCTGATAGCCGATCGCCGGGAGCCAGCCGAGCTTCACCGAGAACAGCAGCGCCAGCACGATGCCCAGCCAGAAATTGGGCAGCGAGATGAAGATCGACGAGATGTAGAACGCGACGCGGTCGGGCCATCGGTTGGGCGCCAGTCCCCCCGGTATCCCGACCAGCAGTGAAAACACCAGCGCGAAGAACACGGACAGCGCCGCCAGTTGCAGCGTCATCGGCAGGGTGTCGCCGATCAGCGTCAATACCTCGGCACGGTCGCTTCGCGAGGCATCGGCAAAGCCCGAGCCGCCCGTTGCCGCGCCGCTTGCCGGTCGGACGAAGGACTGGCCGAGATCGCCCTGGATCACGTTGCCCATGTAGCGGCCGAACTGCACGAGGATCGGATCGCGCAGGCCCATCTCGGTGGCGATCTGCTCAATCAGCGCCTCGGGCGCCATGCCGCCGGCCATCATGCGCACCGGATCGCCCGGGACCACGCGCAACAGCGTGAAGATGAGCAGCGTCACCAGGAAGATGATCAACGCGCCCTGGAGCAGACGTCGAACGAGGAAACTCAGGATGAACATGCCATTTCCTTCCGCGTCGGTAGCGGCGCCAGAAGCGGCGCCGCAGCCTTACAGGCGGACGGGCAAGGTGATGCCCTGCCCAGTCGGGGCCGGATTCAAACGAACCCGGCCGATTAAGGTCAGGCGAAGACGCCCTTTGACGCGTCCATCGATCCGTCGGGATAGATGAACATGCCTGTCAGCGACTTATCCATCGCGTGGATCATCACCGAGGTGAACAGGGACAGCGCCGGCACCTTCGAGGCGAGCAACGGCATCGTCTCGGTCTGCAGGATCGCCTTGCGCTCCTCCAGCGTCGGCGCACTGCGCTCCTTGTCGAGCGAGGCGTCGATCTCGGCATCGACGACGCCGGTGATACGCTTCGACGAAGAGTGGAAATGTGTGCGCAGGACAAGGTCCGGCTCCGGCGAACCGGTCGACCAGCCGCAATCGACCATATGGCCGGGACCACCGCCCGGACGATCGTAGAGGCGCTCGTTCCACGCAGCCACCTCCAGGACGGAGAGCGTCACGGGGAAGCCCTGCTCCTGCAACATGGCGGTGAGCACCTCGCCATATTCCTTCGTCTTCGGATAGAAGCCGGTCGAGGTGATGTATTCGAGTTCCGGCAGCCCCTCGCCCTTCGGGAAACCGGCCTCCGCCAGGAGCGCCTGGCACTTTTCAGGATCGTATTTCGGGTAGTTCTCCAGGTCGACATAGGCGAACTTCACTGGCGACACGTAGTTGTTCGACGGATAGCCGGCATCGCCAAGGACGGCGAGGATCTGCTCGCGATCGATGGCATGGCAAGCGGCCATGCGAACCAGCGGGTTGTCGAAGGGCGGCTTGGAGCAGCGGAACCAGAGATACTTGTTCTCGACAGACACAACGCTGCTGATCGCGATCTTCTCATTCGCCTGGACGGTCGCCACCTGCTCCGGCTCGAGGCGCTCGACGATGGTCGCCTGACCGTTCATGAGCGACAGCATGCGGGTCGTGGAGTCGCCGACGAAGTTGAAGTTGATGCCCGGGATCTTCGGCGCACCGAGGAAATAGTCCGGATTGGCCTCCATGACGGTGCTGTTGCCCTTTTGGCCGACGAACTTGAACGGGCCCGTGCCGTTGAGGCGCTGCGACAGCGGGCCGGTCGGGCCGCCAGCGACGTCGTTCGCGGAAAGGATCGGAAGGTAGGCGGCAAGGAACATGAAGAGGTGCGCCGGATAGCCACCCTTTGAGGTGTCCACAATCACCGTGTAGTCGTCGGGCGTTGTGATCGTCAGCGTCTCGGTCGGGCCAGGATACCACTGCGCCGGACGATCAGGACGCGAACCGTATTCGAACGTCGCCTTGACGTCCTCGGCCTTGAACGGCTTGCCGTCGTGGAACTTGATGCCCTCACGCAGCTTGATCTCGAGCGTGTTCGGATCGATGAGCTTCAGGCTGGTCGCAAGTTCGTAGATCACTTCGTCGGGGTTCTCGACCCGCATCGGCGTGCGCGTGAGATAGCCCATCACAAATCCCTGGATGTTGCCCTGCGACAACGTCGTGTGGGCGGTCGTGTCCCAGTTGCCGGTGATGTTCTCGGCAGACAGGAAGACCAGGGTCTTTCCTTCTTGCGCCGCTGCTGGCGACACGAAGAAGTTGGGATTGATTGACATCAGCCCGGCGCCGGCGCCGAGCGCCGCCGCCCCTTTCAGGAAATCGCGTCTCGATGCTTCGCTCATGCTGTTCCCCATTGTTTTTAATGGCCATGCGGCTCACGCGGATGAGGAGCTTAATGAGAAGCACAATGTTGACAATCCCAAATCCGCAAGGGAAAGGCACGTTGGGCCGTCTTACCTTCGGACTGGCAGATAATTCTGCCCAGGAAATGACCTCTATGGTCTCCACGCAAAGCCTGAAGAACGCGTCTTAGAACGAAAACCCAAGATATCTGCGCTATTTCGGCCTTCTGCACCACATTTAGGCACAAATCTTTTCTCTTCACGTTTTCGTGATAATGACGTGCGCCGAGATCGTTTCTGGCGAATTCACAACCCGGCGCTGTAGTTTTGAAAACCAACAAACCACATCTTGCGACGCTGATCGCCACATCCGTGCGGCCCGCTTGCCGCATGGTTCACTTGCGCCTTCGGCGCTTGGCCCGATGGCGCTTCGATCTGTGCCGAACGTGAGAGAATGGTGGACTTTTCGACATCGCCCACCAGCGCGCTACACGCGTGCAGGTTTGCTTGAGGGCTGCGTAAGCCCTTTCGAAGCCAGTTCGACGGCAGGCAAAATTCACCAGCGAACAGTCAACGACCTGTTTTCATTGCTGGACTTCTGGTGCCCCCGGCAGGGATTGAACCCGCGACCTTCGGTTTACAAAACCGCTGCTCTACCGCTGAGCTACAAGGGCACGCGGCTGCGTTAGCAAATTTTCTCGCGGGAGAAAACCACGAAGTCACTCCGTCTCGAACGCCTCCGCACAATCGATGTCGGGCAGCCAGAGCAGCGCCGAGCGATGCCAGAACTGGCGTAGCGGCGTCAGCTCTCGCCGCTGGCGGATCGTGCCCGCCCTGATGCCGAAGATGCGCGGCCCCTCGCCTGTCGAGGTCGCGTAGAGCGGCGCGCCGCAGTCGCGGCAGAAGGTCTGGATTCGCGCCCGCCCGCTCTCGGCCGTCTTCACATATTGCGCCGGCTCGCCGCGCAGGAGGCGGAAATCCTGCTCGCGGGCGGGAGCCGTAATCCGGAAGGCCGTGCCAGAGAGAACCTGGCAGTCGGTGCAATGACAGATCCGCACCCGCGCCGGGTCGATGTCGGCCTCGTAGGCGATCGCGCCGCAATGGCATGAACCGTCGATCTTCATCCCGTCCTCCTTCGGCGCGATCCGCCCCGCCTCGCTTTGCATGGATGATCTCGCATGCTACGCGAAAATCGAGGAGCCTGCCGCCGCATGTCCACACCACAACTCGACAGCTTCGCCTTCGTTGCCGCCGACACGCCGGGCGCGAAGGAATCGGCCGCGCGGCTCGCCGCACTCTACGGCCAGACCGATTTGAGCGAGGCGACGGTCGTCGTGGCGCTGGGCGGCGACGGCTTCATGCTGCAGACGCTGCGTGACACGATGAACTCCGGCAAGCGCGTCTACGGCATGAACCGCGGCACGGTCGGCTTCCTGATGAACGAATATGCCGAGGACAACCTGCGCGAACGCGTGGCCGCCGCCATCGCCGAGACGATCCGTCCGCTTGAGATGCAGGCGGTGGAGGAGAACGGCGAGACCCGCACAGCGCTCGCGATCAACGAGGTCTCGCTCTTCCGCCAGTCCTACCAGGCGGCGAAGCTGCGAATCCTCGTCGACGGGCGCGAGCAGCTGGAGGATCTGGTCTGCGACGGCGTGATGGTGGCCACGCCCGCCGGCTCAACCGCCTACAACCTGTCGGCCCACGGACCCATCCTGCCGCTCGACGCTCCCCTGCTCGCGCTCACTCCCGTCAGCCCGTTCCGGCCGCGTCGCTGGCGCGGCGCGCTACTTCCCAACAGGTCGGTGGTGCGCTTCGAGATTCTCGAGATCGACAAGCGGCCGGTCAACGCGGTGGCGGACAATGTCGAGGTCAAGTCGGTCGCAAGCGTCACCGTGCGCGAGGCGCCCGACACGACGGCGACGATCCTGTTCGACGCCAGCCATTCATGGGACGATCGCATCCTGGCGGAGCAGTTTCGCTACTGAGAAGAGCTGCCGTTAGGGTAAATCGCCGAAAATTCCGCCATATGCTTGAATCGGAACGTCGAAGCCGCCGATTCTGTTGACATTTGCTGCGTCGCAACGTAACCGCATTGCTGATCCAAGGACGGCGGGCATCCCGCAAGTCCGGCCCGCGAGCAGCCAAGAGGCCCTCGCCACCCGAAGCCGAAGACAACCGACACCGTGTCATCAGACAACCAGACCGCGCAAGAAGCGCTTACCTTTGCAGACCTCGGTCTCTCGCCAAAGGTCCTCTCCGCCGTCACCGACGCCGGATATACCAAGCCGACGCCGATCCAGGCCGGCGCCATTCCCCACGCCCTCCAGGGCAAGGACATCCTCGGCATTGCCCAGACCGGCACCGGCAAGACCGCCGCCTTCGTGCTGCCGATGATCACCCGGCTTGAAAAGGGCCGCGCTCGCGCTCGCATGCCGCGCACGCTGATCCTCGAACCGACGCGCGAACTCGCCGCGCAGGTCGAGGAAAACTTCGTCAAATACGGCAAGAACCACAAGCTCAACATCGCGTTGCTGATCGGCGGCGTCTCATTCGACGAGCAGGAGAAGAAGCTGGAGCGCGGCGCCGACGTGCTGATCGCGACGCCAGGACGCCTGCTCGACCATCGCGAGCGTGGCAAGCTGCTTCTGACCGGCGTGGAAATCCTCGTCATCGACGAGGCCGACCGCATGCTGGACATGGGCTTCATCCCGGACATCGAGAAGATCTGCGAGATGATCCCGTTCACACGGCAGACGCTGTTCTTCTCGGCCACGATGCCGCCCGAGATCACCAAGCTGACGGAAAAATTCCTGCAGGCGCCGGTGCGCGTCGAGGTCGCGAAGGCCGCCACGACCGCCGCGACCGTGACTCAGCGCCTGGTGAAGTCCGGCAGCAAGGCCTGGGACAAGCGGGAGACGCTGCGCCGGATCATCCGCGAGGAAGAGCCGGAGATCAAGAACGCGATCATCTTCTGCAATCGCAAGGTCGACGTCGCCGAGCTCTACCGCTCGCTGACGCGCCACGAGTTCGACGCCGGCGCACTGCATGGCGACATGGACCAGCGGGCCCGCATGGCGATGCTCGCCGCCTTCCGCGAAGGCAAGCTGAAGCTGCTCGTCGCCTCCGACGTCGCCGCGCGCGGCCTCGACATCCCCGACGTCAGCCACGTCTTCAACTACGACATCCCGATCCACTCGGAAGACTATGTCCACCGTATCGGCCGCACCGGCCGCGCCGGGCGCTCGGGCAAGGCGTTCACCATCGTCACCAAGTCCGACCAGAAATATCTCGACGCGATCGAGAAGCTGACCGGCCAGAAGCTCGAATGGCACGACGGCGACCTGTCGACCGTCGTGGCATCCGCGGAAGACGATTCGCCCCGTCGCTCGCGCGGCGGCAAGCCGGAACGGGCGAGCCGTTCGCGCACGGGCGACAAGCGCGAGCGCGGCCGCAGCGGCAAGCTGCCGAGCGAGCCGGCGCGGATGGAGAAATACGTTCCGGACGAAGCGATGGAGACGGCGCCCGTCGCCGAGATGCCGGGCGCAGCGATGCCGGCACCCCGCGCCGAGAGATCCGAGCCGGCCCCCAGGCCGCGCGAGGAGCACAAGCCGCAGCCGGCCCGCAACGACAACCGCCCTCGCCGGGAGGAGGAACACCGGCCCCGCAGGAGAGGATCGCCCCCGTCGCCGCGACGACGATCTCGATGACGGCACGATCGGCTTCGGCGACGACATGCCGGCCTTCATGAAGGTGTCGGCGAAGGTCTAAAGCATGTCTCCCGAAAGTGGGAACCGGTTTCGGGACAAAGACATGCGTGGAATCAAGAACCTAAAGCGCAAGGAGCGAATCTGAAAGATCGCGACGCGCTTTAGGCCTTCGCCGCGGCACGTCGTGCCGCCTCGATCGCCTTGCGCGCCCAGCCTGTCATCTCGTCCGGATCATCCATGGCGCTGTCGGGAGCGGTCCAGTAGGGCATCGCCACCGTCTTGCCGTGCCGCGTGCCGACATATTGCCAGCGCTGCATCCCGGCCGCCTCGTAATCGCCCGCCACCTCCTCGTCGCCTTTGAGCATCAGCTTGTCGCGCAGCACGACGGCGAAGATGATGCCGTCGCGATAGATGCCCAGTCCGCCGAACATGCGTCGGAACGTGATCGGCTCGACGCCTTCGAAGAGATCGCGCAGATGGTCCTGGTCCATCGGCTGATGATGGCCGAGTCCGCTTGCCATGTCACGGACAGCCGCTACTTCTGTCGGGGAGAGTTAGGCTGAAAGGAGCGCAGCGATGCCGGTGATGTTGAAGGGCTCGTGCAGATGCGGGGCCGTCTCGTTCGAGGTCGACAGCCACACGCCGGTTCCCTACCAGCGCTGCTACTGCTCGATCTGCCGCAAGCAGCAGGGCGGCGGAGGATATGCGATCAATCTCGGCGCGTTGTCGCGGACGCTGAAGGTCAAGGGCGCTCGCCGTCTCGGCCTCTACAGGGCCGAGATCCATGACGACGAGCATCCGCATTGTGAGATCTCGACCGGCGAGCGTCGTTTCTGTCGCGCTTGCGGCTCCGCGCTCTGGCTCTATGACCCCACGTGGCCGGACCTGGTGCATCCCTTCGCCTCGGCCATCGACAGCGAACTGCCGGTGCCGAAATCGAGCGTCCACCTGATGCTCAAATACAAGGCGAGCTGGGTCGAGCCGGACATCCGCAAGGGCGACCTGAGCTTCGAACTCTATCCTGAGGAATCGATCGCAGACTGGCACCGGCGGAACGGAGAATGGATCGATTGAGGCCGGAAACGGCGGGCTGTCCGCGCCCGTATTCTCGTAAAGGCCTCAGGTGGCAGGGCCGCCGCCCGCCTCCTCTTCGAAGGTGACCGCGACGTCGGAATTGGCCGACAGCCGCACCTTGCCGTCCTCGATCTCGGCGACGAGCGCCAGCGGGACATAGTGATGATGGCCTTTATGAGAGCCCATGCCGCTGTCGGCTTTCGTCAGCTTGATGCGGTTTCCCTCGACATGATCGACGGTGCCGACATGTGCCCCCGTCGGCGCCGATGACCTCGGCATGTTCTCTGATGCTGCTGATGTCTGCCATGGCCGTCTCCTTCATTGTCGACAGCAACGTCTCCGCGCGCGATTGGATGCGCGCGGCCGAAAATCGATCAGGCCGCGTTGGCGCGGGCTTCGGCGAGCGCCTTGAGGTCGGCGGGCTTGAGCTCCACCGATTCGCCGCAGCCGCAGGCCGAGCTCTGGTTCGGATTGCGGAAGGTGAAGCCGGTGCGCAGCGTCGTCACCTCGAAGTCCATCTCCGTGCCGAGCAGATAAAGTGCTGCCTCCGGCGCGACCCAGACATCGGCGCCTGCGCGCTCAATATGGTCGTCCTTGGCGTTGGGCTCGGTCACGAGGTCGACCGTATATTCCATGCCCGCGCAGCCGCCTTTCTTGACCCCGACGCGCACACCCCTGGCGTTGTCGCGCGACGAGACGATCTCCTTGACCCGCTCCGCCGCAGCGTCGGTCATGGTCATGATTGCAAAACGGCCCATTCCAAAGTCTCCACTCTCGGCAGGTTCAAGGCCTGCGGAATGATCAATCTATAGCCTAAGATGGTGAACATTCCCACCCGGTGCAACAGCGAACGAGCCCGAAACCGCTTGGGGCGCAGCCTCTAGTCGTCGTCCTGCACCTGTTCCGGGAGACTATATGCCTCCCATTCCGATCGAGGTATCGGATCACCCGCCGAATAAGCGAAGGAGACGACTTTGTCGTCCCGGACATCGCACTCGAAGCGAAGTCGATACCAGTCGCTTCCGCTGAAGAACGCGGCACCATCGGCGATGATCGAACCGCCGCGGATCTTCAGGCCTTTCGTGGCATAGGCGACCACCGCTTCGGGAAGGAGTTCTTTCTTCCACGCATGCACCTGTTCCATCGCCTCGATGCCGCACAGCTGCACCGCGCGTTCCTCGACTGCCAGCGATCGCAATTCGCGTCTCGCGGCGCCACTGCGAGGATCCGCCAGAACACTTTGCGACAGCATTCTTTCGGCCCGCACCATCGGCGGTGCCTGGGAGCCCGCGCGAGGCGCCTGCGGCGGGACGTCGGGAATTGCCGCTTCGAGGTTCCGGCCGGGCAGACCCGTAGCATCTGCTCTGTCAGGCGTCGAAGGGCGCGCCGGCGCTTCCTCTGGCAGTGTCCGTCGCGGCGGAGCGACGATCTCGACCGAGACGGACGGTTCAGTGTCCGGAGGAGCCTGCGGCCGGGGCGCGACGAAGACCAGCGGGGCGATGGCCACCAGGTGCAGCGCCACGGACGCGACGGGGCTGCGCCAGCCGTCCTGGCTCTCTGGCAGGACCGCCGCCCGCATCGGTCAAAGACGAATCAGCGCGTCGCGCCGACATGCACCACACGGCACCGAGGAAAGGTGCGAGAGAGCCAACGGGCAATTGAGGCGTGATCGACTGTCCTGCTTCATCCCGCCAGATCGGATACCGACAACGGCCGAATTGTGGCATGTGCCGCTATCCGTCGCGCGAAGCCCCCTCGCCCGCCTCGAGGCGCCCAAAAGCATAGACGACCCCCGGCGCGATCGATGACACGCCGTCGCCGAAATCGCCGACCGGATAGCGGGCAAGTTCGCGCAGGCGTTGCAGCGGCAGATGGGGCCGGCCTGGATCGCCGACCAGGATACGCGCCCCTGCATCGAGGCAGCGGCCGAGGAAGCCCGTTGCGCGTGCGCCCAATGCCGCGTCGTAGAACGTGTCGCCGGCCAGCACGACGTCGATGTCGGGAAGTGCAGCATCGACAAGATCGTCCCCGATAATATCTAGGGCCACACCATTCGCATCCGCGTTGAGCGATATGGCCGCAGCACCGAGCGGGTCGATTTCCGCCGCAATCACCTGGCGCGCGCCCGCCTTCGCCGCAGCGATCGCTACAAGGCCGGAACCGGAGCCGAAATCCAGCACGCGTTCGCCGCGGACAAGGTCGGGATGGTCCAGAAGATGGCGCGCGATCGCCAGGCCGCCGCCCCAGCAGAACGCCCAGTAAGGAGACGGGGAGACCTCTCCGAGCAACCGCGATAAGCCGCTCGACGGGGTCGCGAGATGAAGCCGGATGTCGGGTCGCGAGGGCACCGCGGTCAGCGGCAGGTTCGCGCGAATGAAATGCAAGGGATCGGGCCTAGCGGACCTCATCGGCATAGGGACGGCACAGTCTCGGCCCGGCGCCGTCTCAGTACCAGCCCACTGCGACCTGTGCCTCTTCGGACATGCGGTCCGGCGTCCACGGCGGGTCGAACACCATCTTGACGTCGACGCCCGACACACCTTCGACGGCGCCGACGGCGTTTTCGACCCAGCCCGGCATCTCACCGGCCACCGGACAGCCGGGTGCTGTCAGCGTCATGTCTATCTTCACCGAACGGTCGTCCTCGATGTCGATCTTGTAGACCAGGCCGAGCTCGTAGATGTCGGCCGGGATCTCGGGATCGTAGACGGTCTTCAGCGCCGAGACGATGTCGTCCGTGAGCCGCGCCAGCTCCTCCGCCGGTATGGCCGAGGCGGCCGTGATCTCGTCTGCTGCCACTGTCTCGTTCATGGCTTCACCCGAAGAATTTCCGCGCCTTTTCCAGCGCCTCCGCCAAGGCGTCGACCTCGGCACGCGTATTATACATGCCGAACGACGCTCTGCACGTGGAGGTGACGCCGAACCGTTTCAAGAGCGGCTGCGCGCAATGTGTGCCCGCGCGCACTGCCACGCCAGAGCGGTCGATCACCATCGACACGTCGTGCGCATGGATGCCCTGCAGCTCGAAGGACACGATTGCCCCCTTGCCCGGCGCATTGCCGAAGATGCGCAGTGAATTGATGCGCGACAGGCGCTCGTGGGCGTAGGTCTTCAGGTCCGCCTCGTGCGCGGCGATGCGGTCGCGTCCCACACCCTGCATATAGTCGAGCGCAACGCCCAGCCCGATCGCCTGGACGATCGGCGGCGTGCCGGCCTCGAAGCGGTGCGGCGGGTCGTTGTAGGTGACCATGTCCTCGGTCACGTCGAAGATCATCTCGCCGCCGCCCTGGAAGGGCCGCATCGCCTCCAGCCGCTCTTTCCTGCCGTAGAGCACGCCGATGCCGGAGGGGCCGTAGAGCTTGTGCCCGGTCATGACGAACCAGTCGCAGCCGAGATCCTGCACGTCGATGGGCATATGGACGGCCGACTGGCTGCCGTCGACCAGCACCGGGATGCCGCGCTCATGCGCGATCCGGACGATTTCCTTGATCGGTGTGACGGTGCCAAGAGCGTTCGACATCTGCGTGATGGCAACGAGCTTCGTCCGCGCCGTCAGGCACTTTTCGAAATCCTCGATATGGAACACGCCCTCGTCGTCCACCGGCGCCCAGACCAGCTTGGCGCCCTGCCGCTCGCGGATGAAATGCCACGGCACGATGTTGGAGTGGTGCTCCATGATCGAGACGACGATCTCGTCGCCTTCGCCGATGTTCGGCATGCCCCAGCCATAGGCGACGGTGTTGATCGCCTCGGTCGTGTTCTTGGTGAAGACGATATTATCCGTCGACGGCGCGTTCAGGAAGCGCCGAACCGTCTCGCGCGCCTTCTCGTAGGCGTCGGTCGCCGCATTCGAAAGGAAATGCAGGCCGCGGTGGACGTTGGCATATTCCTGCGAATAGGCGTGCTGGATGGCGTCGAGCACCACCTGGGGCTTCTGCGCCGAGGCGCCGTTATCGAGATAGACAAGCGGCTTGCCGTAGACTTCGCGCGACAGGATCGGAAAGTCGCGGCGGATCGCCTCGACGTCATAGGGTCCGGGCGTGACGATCTGGTCCATCTAGACGTGCGCGGCGAACCACGCGTCGAGCAGGCCTTCCAGCACCTCGACGGTCGGCTCGTCCTCCAGTTCCTCGATGATCTCGGCGACGAAGGCCTTCACCAGCAGTCCCCGCGCCGTCTTCTCTTCGATGCCGCGCGCCATCAGGTAGAACAGGTGGTTGCGGTCGATCTCGGTGACGGTGGCGCCATGGCCGCAGGCGACGTCGTCGGCGAAGATCTCCAGCTCCGGCTTGGTCGAGAACTCGGCCTCGTCCGACAGAAGCAGCGTGTTGCAGGCCATGCGCGCATCGGTCTTCTGCGCTTGCTTCGCCACGCGGATCTGGCCCTGGAACACGCCCTTGGCAGTGCCGTTGGCGACATTGCGCACGATCTCTGTCGAGGTGGTGTTCTCGGCCAGGTGGTCGAGCATCATCGTCACGTCGCAATGCGTGTCGCCGGTCAACAGGTTGATGCCGCGCAGCTGGAAGTCGCTGCCCTCGCCCGGCATGCGCACGCGCACCTCCTGGCGGACGAGTTTCGAGCCGGCGTTCATGATGAACAATGTCAGCTTCGCGCCTTCCGCCAGTTCGGCATTGAACTGGCCGAAATGCGTGGCGCCTTCCGGGTGGTCCTGAACGATGATCCAGATGAGTTCCGCATCCTTGGCCAGCGTCAGATGGCTGATGGAGCTCACCAGCGCGTCGCCCTCGCCCGTCTGGCGCTCGACGATCGTCGCCTTGGCGCCCTCGCCCACGCGCACCGGGAAGCGGCTGTGCGTCTGGCCGCCGGCCTGCACGTTCTGGATCTCGATCGGACCGGGAACCTCCGCGCCAGCCGCGATGTCGATGAACCAGCCGTCGGCGACGAATGCGGTGTTCAGCGAGCCGACCGCGTCAGCGTCCTCCTGCGCGCCGAGCGCCGGAGCGAACGAGCCGTCGAGCAACTTGTCGACGAGCCTCGACACGGAGACGCCTTCGGCCTTCGCGGCCGCGCCGGCGACGCCGTTGAGCACCGGCAACACGGTGGAGCCGGCAAGCAGTGCAGGCCTGGCGCGCGCGGCGAGCGTCGGATCGTAGCCCGGAACGGTCGTCAGCAGGCGGCGTAGGTCGGTGTAGTGCCAGGCCTCGATGCGGCGCGTCGGCAGGCCCGCCTTCAGCGCCTCGACAGCGTCGTCGCGCTTGACCGCGACCGCGGCATCGCCCGGCAGGTCCGAGAGACGCTCGCCGAAGGCGTCGACCAGCGCCGTCTCGGCCGCCGTCAGCTTCGGGGTGGAATGGATGTTCATCTCGACCTCACGCCGCCTCGCCGATCAGGCCGGCATAGCCGTTCTTCTCGAGCTCCAGCGCCAGTTCCTTCTCGCCCGACTTGATGACCTGGCCCTTGTAGAGCACGTGCACCGTGTCCGGCACGATCAGGTCAAGCAGGCGCTGGTAGTGGGTGATGACGACGACGGAACGGTCGGGCGAGCGCAGCGCGTTGACGCCGTCGGCGACGATTTTCAGCGCGTCGATGTCGAGGCCCGAATCCGTCTCGTCCAGCACGCAGAGCGACGGCTGCAGCAGCTTCATCTGCAGGATCTCGGCACGCTTCTTTTCACCGCCGGAGAAACCGACATTGAGCGGGCGCTTGAGCATCGCGAAGTCGATGTCGAGGCTGGCCGCCTCTTCCTTCACGCGCTTGATGAATTCCGGCACCTTAAGTTCCGCTTCGCCGCGCGCCTTGCGCTGCGAGTTCATCGCGACCTTGAGGAACTCCATCGTCGCGACGCCCGGTATCTCCATCGGATACTGGAAGGCGAGGAACACGCCCTTCGCGGCCCGCTCGGCCGGGTCCATCTCCAGGATCGACTCGCCGTTGTAGAGGATGTCGCCCTCGGTGACCTCGTAGTCGTCGCGGCCGGCGATGATATAGGACAGCGTCGACTTGCCCGACCCGTTCGGCCCCATGATGGCCGCGACCTCGCCGTCCTGTACGGTGAGGTTCAATCCACGGATGATCTCGATGCCACTCTCGGCGATACGGGCATGAAGGTTCTTGATCTCAAGCATTCCGGTCGTCTTTCATGTAATCGGAGTAGGTCAGCGCGTAGTCGGTGTGCTTGCGCGCCGCGTCGATGAACTGCCAGGCCGAGAGCGCCGCTCCGGCCGCGAAAAGAAGGGCCGAAGCGACCACGAGCCACGACGGTCCCCAGACCGCTCCGACCGTTGCCAACAATCCAGCCGCGATGCCCCAGCCGATCAGACCCGTCAGAAACCGCCGCGTAAGGCGCCACCCCTCCGGCGTTACCGGGTAAGAGCCGGAGCCACCGTTGGAACGGACAAACCAGATATCGGGCGGCAGCTGGCGCGGCATGGCTATCCCACACTCCCCTCCAGGCTGATGCCGATCAGCTTCTGCGCCTCGACGGCGAATTCCATCGGCAGTTCCTGGATCACGTCCTTGACGAAGCCGTTGACGATCAGTGCGATCGCCTCCTCTTCGGGGATGCCGCGCTGCATCACGTAGAACTTCTGGTCCTCGGAGATCTTCGAGGTCGTCGCCTCGTGCTCCACCTGGGCGCTGGCGTTCTTCACCTCGATATAGGGCACGGTGTGCGCGCCGCAGTCGTTGCCGATCAAGAGCGAGTCACAGTTGGTGAAGTTGCGGGCGTTCGTGGCGCGGCGGTTCACCGACACCTGGCCGCGATAGGTGTTGTTTGACTTGCCGGCCGAGATGCCCTTCGAGATGATGCGGCTCGACGTGTTCTTGCCGAGATGGATCATCTTGGTGCCGCTGTCGATCTGCTGGTGGCCGTTCGAGACGGCGATCGAATAGAACTCGCCGCGCGAATCGTCGCCGCGCAGGATGCAGGACGGATACTTCCAGGTGATCGCCGAGCCGGTCTCGACCTGCGTCCACGAGATCTTCGAGCGCGCGCCGCGGCAATCGCCGCGCTTGGTGACGAAGTTGTAGATGCCGCCCTTGCCGTCCTTGTCGCCGGGGAACCAATTCTGCACCGTAGAATACTTGATCTCGGCATCGTCGAGCGCCACCAGTTCGACCACTGCGGCATGGAGCTGGTTCTCGTCGCGCTGCGGCGCCGTGCAGCCTTCGAGGTAGGACACATAGGCCCCCTCCTCGGCGATGATCAGCGCAGCTCGAACTGGCCGGTGTTCTTCTCGTTGATGCGGAAATAGGTCGACAGCTCCATCGGGCAGCGCACGCCCTTGGGCACGAACACGAACGACCCGTCGGTGAACACTGCCGAGTTCAGCGTCGCATAGTAGTTGTCCGTCGTCGGCACGACCGAGCCGAGATACTTCTTCACCAGCTCCGGATGTTCGCGGATCGCCTCGGAGATCGACATGAACAGCACGCCGGCCTTGGCGAGTTCTTCCTTGAAGGTGGTCACCACCGAGACGGAATCGAACACCGCATCCACCGCGACGCGGCCGGACTTGTAGACATTGTCGCTGGCCTCGCCGTCCTCGGCGGGCTTCTGGACGCCGGCGAGAATCTCCTGCTCCTTGAGCGGGATACCGAGCTTCTCGTAGACCTTGAGAATCTCCGGATCGACATCCTCCAGCGAACGCGGGCCGGACTGGTTCTTCGGCGCGGCGTAGTAATAGATGTCCTGGAAGTCGATCTTCGGATAGTGGACGCGCGCCCAGGTCGGCTCCTCGAGCGTCAGCCAGCGGCGATAGGCGCCGAGGCGCCATTCCAGCATCCACTCGGGCTCGCCCTTCTTGGCGGAAATGAACCGGATCGTGTCCTCGGACAGGCCTTTGGGTGCCTTGTCCATCTCGATGAAGGACTCGAATCCGTATTTGTACTGGTCCACATCGATGTTGCGGACCTGCTCGATGGTCTCCTGCACAGCAGGCATCAGCGTTCTCCATCCATGTCGGGTTCAAGGCCCGACCGTTTTCAAACCTGGCGACACCTCTCGGCGCACGCCTCATTTAGTGTCTTTGCGCGGAAAATACAGGCCCATCTCGACAAGGCCGGTATGCCCGCGGCGCATTACGCGGCCTTCACGGCCTTCCTCGCGGCCAGCTTGCGCAGCGCCTGCGCAAACAGGACCAGATCCTCCTGCGTCGTGCCGCGGCCGATCGACACCCGAAGCGCGCCGCCATACGCGCCTTGGCCCATCGCCGCAAGCACGTGGCTCGGTCCGACCTTGCCCGACGAGCAGGCCGAGCCGGCGGAAAGGGCGACGCCTTCGAGATCGAAGGCGATCTGCGCGGTCTCGGCCTTGAGGCCGGGAATGGCGAAGAAGGTCGTGTTCGGCAGCCGCGGCGCGGCACGGCCGAAGATCACCGCATCGGGCACATGCGCCAGGATCTCGGCCTCGAAGCGGTCGCGCAGGGCAGCAACCTGGTCCATCTCGGGCAGCAGAGCCGCCGCCTCCCGGGTGGCCGCGCCGAAGCCGGCGATTGCCGCCACGTTCTCGGTGCCGGCGCGGTGGCCGTGTTCCTGTCCGCCACCCCTGATCAGCGGCTCCGGCATCAGCACGCCTCCGGCCGAGACGACCGCGCCTGCGCCCTTTGGGCCGCCGATCTTGTGGGAGGAGAGAATCAGGAAATCCGCGCAACCGTCGGAGATGTCGAGCCGAATGCGGCCCGCGGCCTGCACGGCGTCCAGCACCAGGATACCGCCGGCCGCGCGCACGATGGCCGCGATCTGCGCCACCGGCTGCACCACGCCCGTCTCGTTGTTGGCGAGATGGATCGCGACCATGACCTGGCCGGCGGCGCGGTCGTGCCGCTCCAGCTCCGATGCAAGCTCGTCCAAGCGAAGGATGCCGTCGGCATCGACGCCGATGCGCGTGACCGCCTCCTGCGCGAAACGGCCGCCGTTCAGCGTCGCCGGATGGTCGGCGGCGCAGACGATCAGCCTGGAGACATGCAACGGCGCGCGGCCCATGCGCCAGTTGGGCGTCAGCAACCAGGACGCGCCCTCGGTCGCACCCGACGTGAAGACGACATTGGCGGGATCGGCGCCGACAAGTGCCGCCACGTCGCGACGGGCGGCCTCGACCAGGCGCCGCGCCTCCCGGCCCTGTGAATGGACCGAGGACGGATTGGCGTCGATCTCCAGCGCTCCGACCATCGCCGCGCGCGCGGCGTCGCTGAGCGGCGCGCTTGCATTGTGGTCGAGATAGCTGCGTCTGGCCGCCATGGTGCGCCGGTTCGCTCCTTCAGCGGCAATCGACCGACCGCCGCGCAATTTCCTTGAATTTCAAAGGGCGGACGTCCTATCTAGCCCGTCGAACGAGCGGACATCCTAGCCCAGTTTTGAACAATTCTAAACTGGTTATTAGGCTGCCCGCCCCGGCGTCAAGCCGGAACCCGTGAAGGTCGAGCCGTACAGCCGGAGCGACAGTTGGAGTATATATGCCTGAAGTGATTTTCAACGGCCCCGCCGGCCGCCTCGAAGGACGTTATCAGCCCTCGACGGAAAAGAACGCCCCGATCGCCATCGTTCTGCATCCACATCCGCAGTTCGGCGGCACGATGAACAACAAGATCGTCTACGACCTGTTCTACATGTTCCAGAAGCGCAGCTTCACCACGCTCCGCTTCAACTTCCGAGGCATCGGCCGCAGCCAGGGCGAGTTCGACCACGGTTCCGGCGAGCTGTCGGATGCGGCCGCAGCACTCGACTGGGTGCAGTCGCTGCATCCGGATTCGAAGAGCTGCTGGGTCGCCGGCTACTCCTTCGGCGCCTGGATCGGCATGCAACTCCTGATGCGCCGGCCCGAGGTCGAGGGCTTCATCTCGGTCGCGCCGCAGCCGAACATCTACGACTTCTCGTTCCTGGCCCCCTGCCCGTCGTCGGGCCTGATCATCCACGGCGACGCCGACAAGGTCGCGCCGCCCAAGGATGTGCAGGGCCTCGTCGACAAGCTGCACACGCAGAAGGGCATCACGATCACGCAGAAGACCATCCCGGGCGCGAACCATTTCTTCTCGAACGACGCCGACGTGCTGATCGAGGAATGCTCGGACTATCTCGACCGCCGGCTCGCGGGCGAACTCGCCGACCCACGGCCGAAGCGGCTGCGCTAAGCAGCTCACAGCAGCATCGCCAAGAACAGGCTGGAAGGAGGAAGTGCTTCCAGCCTGTTCTTCTGTGTGCGCCGCAACAACGGCATTGCTCGACAGGGGAGTGACTAAGTGTCACTTTTTGCCGGTGAACGAATCACCGCTCCAAACGAGGGGGACCCTACAGTGAGCAAGTTCGAAGTCTACAAGGACAAAAAAGGTGAGACGCGCTTCCGGTTTCGTGCGGCCAATGGCGAGATCGTCTTTACGTCCGAAAGCTACAAGGCCAAGGCCTCGGCATTGAAGACCATCGAGTCGATCAAGAAGAACGTCGGCGACGCGCCGGTCGAGACAGTAGAGGCGACCGCCAAGAAGGCCGCGGCGAAGCCTGCGGCCAAGGCAGCGGCACCGAAGGCTGCCGCCAAGCCGGCAAAGGCCGCCGCTGCGCCGAAGGCCGCGGCCAAGCCTGCCGCTGCTGCCAAGCCCGCCGCCGTGAAGGCGAAGGCGCCGGCCAAGGCAAAGGCCCCGGCGAAGGCGAAGGCCGCCGCCAAGAAGTAACTAGCGCTTAACAGCGCCTGACGTTTCGAACGGCAGGCTCAGCGCACCGCCGGTCACGGGCAAGCGGCAGCCCGTGGTCGTCGGGAATGTCAGCGGCAGGCCGTGCCTTGCGCGTATGGCGAGATAGGCCCACGCCTCGGCCTCCATCGCGTCGCCGTTCAATCCCGCATCCTCGGCGAGGATGACCATCCCGCCCTCACGCTCCGTGCCGCGGCGCAGGTCGCCGACGATATGCGGGTTCTTTCGGCCGCCGCCGCAGATGATCCACAGTTTCGGGACCGCTGGCATGTGGTCCGCCGCGCGCAGGATGGCTTCGGCCGACACCGCTGCGAGCGTGCGCGCGCCGTCGGCCAGTTCCAGACCCGGCACCTTGTCGAGCGCGAAGTCGTTGCGGTCGAGCGACTTCGGCGCCGGGCGCGAGAAGAACGGGCTCGCGAGATAGGCCTCGACCACCGCCTGCACGACGCCCCCTTCGCTCGCGATCATTCCGTTCTCGTCGAAGGGCAGCCCGCCCTCCCTCGCGACCCACTGGTCGATCAGCGCATTGCCCGGCCCGGAATCGAAGGCTACTGGATCGCCCTCCCCCGGCACCCAGGTGACGTTCGAGATGCCGCCGATATTGACAAAGGCTACGGGCAGCTTCTCGCGGAGATCCGGCGGCAGCGAGCGGGCGAGCGCGGCGTGATAGGCGGGCACCAGCGGCGCGCCCTGCCCGCCGTGCAGCATGTCGTTGGCGCGCATGTCGTGGACGACCGGCAGGCCGGTGCGATCGGCAAGCAGCTCGCCGTCGCCAAGCTGCACCGTCAGTCCGCGCTCGGGTCTGTGCAGCACCGTCTGGCCATGGAAGCCGATCAGCGCCACGTCGGCCCATCGCCCGGCCAAGCTGGACCGGAACGCCTCCACGGCCGCGGCATGGCGGAGCGTGATCTCCCGTTCGAGCGCGGCAAGGCCGCCGGGCCGCTCCGTTCTCTCCCCGATCGACTTCGCGTCTTCCAGCGAGGCCTCGATGCGCCGCCGGAAGGCGGCCTCGTAGGGCACGAAATGCGCCGGGCCGCGTTCGACGAGATCCGCGCCGTCGCTCGCCACGACCGCGAGGTCGATGCCGTCCATCGACGTGCCGCTCATCAGCCCGATCGCACAGATTGCCGTCATATCCCTCAATCCTTGTGATTCCGGGCCTACTGATGCTAAACGCGCGGGCGCGCTAGGGCCAACCATCGCGCACCAACGCTGTCCGGAAAGTCTGTCATGTCCGCCTTCAAGTCCGAATTCCTGCGCACCATGTCGGAGCGCGGCTTCATCCACCAGATCTCCGACGAGACCGGGCTGGACGAGCTGTTCGCTAAGGAGAGCGTGTCGGCCTATATCGGCTTCGATGCGACGGCGAAGAGCCTGCATGCCGGCTCGCTGATCCAGATCATGATGCTGCATTGGATGCAGAAGACCGGCCACAAGCCGATCGCGCTGATGGGTGGCGGCACATCGATGATCGGCGACCCGTCGTTCAAGGACGAGGCGCGCAAGCTGCTCACGCCGCAGGACATCGAGGACAATCTCGTCGGAATCCGCCGCAATTTCGAGCCCTACCTCACCTTCGGCGAAGGCCCCGGCAAAGCGACGATGGTCAACAATGCCGACTGGCTGATGACGATCAACTATGTCGAATTCCTGCGCGATGTCGGCCGGCATTTCTCCGTCAACCGGATGCTGTCCTTTGACTCCGTCAAGCTGAGGCTCGACCGCGAACAGTCGCTGTCATTCCTTGAATTCAACTACATGATTCTCCAGGCCTACGACTTCGTGGAGCTCAACAAGCGCTTTGGAACGCGGCTGCAGATGGGCGGCTCGGACCAGTGGGGCAACATCGTCAACGGCATCGACCTCGGCCACCGCATGGGCACGCCGCAGCTTTACGCCATGACCACGCCGCTCCTGACGAGTTCTTCCGGCGCCAAGATGGGCAAGACGGCCTCCGGCGCGGTCTGGCTCGACCCGGACATGTTGAGCCCCTACGACTTCTGGCAATGCTGGCGCAACACCGAGGACGCCGACGTCGAGCGCTTCCTCAAGCTCTACACAACGCTGCCGCTAGCGGAGATCGCGAAGCTGGCGGCGCTTGGCGGCTCCGAGATCAACGAGGCGAAGAAAGTGCTCGCGACCGAGATCACCGCCATGTTGCACGGCCGCGCCGCGTCCGAACAGGCGGCGGAGACGGCCCGCAAGACGTTCGAGGAAGGCAGCGTCTCCGACGACCTGCCGACCGTCACCGTGCCGCAATCGACGCTGGACGCCGGCGTCGGCATCCTGTCGCTCTTCGTGACGGCCGGCCTCGCCGCCTCCAACGGGGAGGCGCGGCGCCACGTCCAGGGCGGCGCGGTCAAGGTGAACGACAGGCCCGTGTCGGACGAGCGGCTGCAGCTCACCGCCGCCGACCTCGCCGACAACGGCGCGATCAAGCTGTCGCTCGGCAAGAAGAAGCACGTGCTGGTGCGGGCGGCGTAGGCGCGGCTTCAGGATGTGTCCGATGGCTTGGCGATGCGCCGGCCTCGGACCCTCGCCGCGAACACATCTGCTGTCATCCGCGGCACCGGCCCGGGCGGTGGCGCACCGACGGGTTTTGCAGCATCACTACCAACAGCACACACGCGATGCGTCAGTCGACAAGAGTCGCCTGCTTATCCTTGTCAGCAAGATAGGTGCTGGCAGGTGAGAGCAGTTGCTTTGCCGCTGGGGAAGATGATTGCTTCAAGGGTCAGAGAGGTGTGAACATAGAGCGCAAAGATTTCTCCACCCTGTCACGCGGACCGCGTTCACGGCACCACAACCTTTGATAGGTAAGAGACACCTCAGGGGACGAGGCTAAACTCGGAGGACACGTGAAGGCGTTTTTCACCTCCATTGCACACAATCTCACAAGCCTCTGGCGCTTCTCGGGATATGACACGCGCAGCCTTTTCTGGCCGTACGCGATAACCGTCTGCGTTCTCCTCTATGCCGCGATGATGACAATCGTGCTCCCCGAGATGGAGCGAATGGTGACCGGGTCGAGCCGACCCGAGGACGTATTCGCCATCGACATGTCGGGCATGATACTCTGGTCACTTCTGTTTACCGCAATAGCAACAATGCTGCTCGCAGCGTCGGTCGTCCGGCGGTTGAGAGACCGAGCAAAATCGCCCTTCTGGGCGCTCCCGCCCGTTGCGTTGACAGTTGCTACCTCTGTAACCTCCCCGACAAATCTGCAGGGGATGCTCGCTTTGCCCGGTTGGGCCACGTTTGCGATATTCCTAGCGAGCCTAACGATGCAGATATCGCTAATCTACCTGATCGTTCTGCTTGCGGGACGGAGCAGGTCCGGAAGCGCCGGCACCTCCGAATAGCAGGTGTGGATCATTGAACTGGCCACTGTCCGACGCTCGCCGTTGGCGTGTGCACCAGACAAACAAAAGGGCCCTTTCGGGCCCTTCGTCATTCATCCCGATGCGAAGCCGATCAGGCGGCTTCGCTCTCGGCAGCGGCTTCAGCCTCGGTGCGGGCGCGGTCGGCCGCACCCTTGGCCGAGACGTCGCGGTCGACGAACTCGATCACCGCCATCGCGGCGTTGTCGCCGTGACGGAAGCCCGCCTTCATGATGCGCAGGTAGCCGCCGTTGCGCGAGGCATAGCGGGGCGCGATCGTCTCGAACAGGCGCTTGGCCAGCGTGTCGGAGCCGATGGCCGAGATCACCTGGCGGCGGGCGTGCAGGTCGCCGCGCTTGCCCAGCGTCACGAGCTTCTCCACGATCGGGCGAAGTTCCTTGGCCTTGGGCAGCGTGGTGAGGATCTGCTCGTGCTCGATGAGGGATGCGGCCATGTTCGAGAACAGGGCCTTACGGTGACTGACGGTGCGGTTCAGCCGGCGGCCGGAACGTCCATGGCGCATGGCTTATCTCCTAAGGGTTCTGGGCGTTGGCCCGGTGTTTCGTTCCGCGAGTGGGGAGTGGCGAGTGGGGTGCCCCATTTCGCCATTCGCCATTCGCCTCAGTATCTGGTCTTCGTAGCGCTTGGCGAGGTCTTCGATGTTCTCCGGCGGCCAGTCCGGCACTTCCATGCCGAGATGCAGGCCCATTGCCGCGAGCACTTCCTTGATCTCGTTGAGCGACTTGCGGCCGAAGTTCGGGGTGCGCAGCATCTCCGCCTCGGTCTTCTGGATCAGGTCGCCGATGTAGACGATGTTGTCGTTCTTCAGGCAGTTCGCCGAGCGGACCGACAGTTCGAGCTCGTCGACCTTCTTAAGCAGCGCCGGGTTGAAGGCGAGCTCGGTGACGGCTTCCGTCGCCTGCTCCTTCTGGGGCTCGTCGAAGTTGACGAACAGCGAGAGCTGGTCCTGCAGGATGCGCGCGGCGAAAGCCACGGCGTCCTCGCCCGTGATCGAGCCGTCGGTCTCGATCGACAGCGTCAGCTTGTCGTAGTCGAGAACCTGGCCCTCGCGGGTGTTCTCGACCTTGTAAGAGACCTTCTTGACCGGCGAGTAGAGCGAGTCGACCGGGATGAGCCCGATCGGCGCGTCGTCGGCGCGGTTGCGCTCGGCGGGCACATAGCCCTTGCCAGTGTCGACCGTGAACTCCATGCGGATCTCGGCACCCTCGTCGAGGGTGCAGATCACGTGGTCGGGGTTCAGGATCTCGACGTCGCCCACGGTCTGGATGTCACCGGCGGTGACATAGCCCGGGCCCTGCTTGCGCACGACCATGCGCTTGGGACCATCGCCTTCCATCTTGATGGCGATTTCCTTGATGTTCAGCACGATGTCGGTGACGTCCTCGCGCACGCCGGCGATCGAGGAGAACTCATGCAACACGCCGTCGATCTGCACCGCGGTCACGGCCGCGCCACGCAGCGACGAGAGGAGAACGCGACGCAGCGCGTTGCCGAGGGTCAAGCCGAAGCCGCGCTCGAGCGGCTCGGCGACCAGCGACGTCATGGTCTTGCCCTTCGAGGAGAACTCGACCTTGTTCGGCTTGATCAGGTCCTGCCAGTTTTTCTGGATCATCTGTATGTCCTTCCGTTACCTCGTCACTATCCAATCGTGACGAGCGATCTGGAAAATGCCTTCGGCGCCCCATGGGCGCCGCCGGCGGGAATATGAAATTTCAGACGCGGCGCTTCTTGCGCGGGCGGCAGCCATTGTGCGGGATCGGCGTCACGTCGCGGATCGACGTAATGGTAAAGCCCGCAGCCTGCAGCGCGCGAAGGGCGGACTCACGACCCGAACCCGGACCGCAGACCTCGACCTCCAGCATGCGCATGCCGTGCTCCTGCGCCTTCTTGGCGCAATCCTCGGCGGCCATCTGGGCGGCGAACGGGGTCGACTTGCGCGAACCCTTGAAGCCCTGGGCACCTGCCGACGACCAGGCAATCGCATTGCCCTGCGCGTCGGTGATGGTGATCATCGTGTTGTTGAACGTCGAGTTGACGTGCGCGACGCCCGTCGAAATGTTCTTGCGTTCGCGACGGCGGACGCGTGCGGCTTCCTTGGCCATGTCTTGCCTTTCGATCTCTACGCCGCCGTAATGCCAGCGGCTACACCAGAAGAGAGGGGAGCAGGGGAATAGGGCAGTAAGGGAGTATGTTGGTCGCGGATTTCCGCACCGTCTTCCCTACTGCCTTACTCCCGCATCTCCCATACTCCCCTAAATTACTTCTTCTTGCCCGCGATGGGCTTCGCCGGACCCTTGCGGGTGCGGGCGTTCGTGTGGGTGCGCTGGCCGCGGACCGGCAGCGAACGACGATGGCGCAGGCCGCGGTAGCAGCCGAGGTCCATCAGGCGCTTGATGTTCATCGACACTTCGCGACGCAGGTCACCCTCGACCTTGTAGTCGCGGTCGATCGCTTCGCGGATCTGCAGCACCTCAGCGTCGGTGAGCTGGTTGACGCGACGCTCCGCGGGGATGCCGACCTTCTCGATGATCTCGGCCGCGAACTTCGGGCCGATGCCATGGATATACTGCAGCGCGATGATCACGCGCTTGTTGGTCGGAATGTTGACGCCGGCTATACGAGCCATCTTCATCTCCATGTGAGCCAGTCGGGCTGGCATTGTTGTTGTGTCCCGCGTCCGGTGGAGGCCGGCCCTTGCGGGTGTTCCGATCAAAGCACGGACATGTCCTTGCGGACCATCCAACCATGCGATCTGATGGGAGACGCGCCGCTATAGTGCAACACGCCCTCCCCGTCAACCGCTGAATGTCACTTGTTCGAGGCGAGCAGCGCTTCGATCTGCGTCGTCACGTCGTCGATCGAAGCCATGCCGTCCACGCCCTTGAGCAGGCCCTTGGCATAGTAGTAGCCGATCAGCGGCGCGGTCTTCTTGTAATATTCGCGCAGGCGCTCCTCGAACACCTCGGGATTGTCGTCCTTGCGGACCGGCTGGCCGGCAGCGGCAGCCTCTTCCGCGCGCTTGACGATGCGGCCGACCAGCGCCTTGTCGTCGACGACGAGCTCGATGACCATATCGAGCTTTAGGCCGCGCTCGGCCAGCATCTTCTCGACCGAATCGGCCTGGACCAGCGTGCGCGGATAGCCGTCGAGAATGAAGCCCTTCTTGCAGTCGGGCTGGTCGATGCGTTCGGCGACGATCGCATTGACGATCTCGTCCGACACCAGTTCGCCGGCATCCATCACCGCCTTGGCGCGCTTGCCGACCTCGGTGCCGGCCTTCACCGCCGCGCGCAGCATGTCGCCCGTGGAAAGCTGCGGTATTCCGTGCTTCTCGACCAGCCGCTGTGCCTGCGTCCCCTTGCCCGCCCCCGGCGGGCCCAGCAGTATCAGCTTCATTCTATCTCTTGCCCCCCCGCAACTTCGACTTCTTGATCAGCCCTTCATACTGATGGGCGATCAGATGACCCTGGATCTGCGCCACCGTGTCGAGCGTGACGCTCACGACGATCAGCAGCGACGTGCCTCCGAGATAGAACGGAACGCCGGTCGCCGAAATAAGAAATTCGGGTAACAGGCAGATCACGACGAGATAGATCGCCCCGACGACCGTGATGCGGGTCAGCACGTAATCGATGTATTCGGCCGTTCGCTCGCCCGGACGATAGCCGGGGATGAAGCCGGAATGCTTCTTCAGCTGGTCGGCCGTGTCCTTCGGATTGAACACGATCGCCGTGTAGAAGAAGGCGAAGAAGACGATCATCGCCGCATAGAGCGCCATGTAGAGCGGCTGGCCATGGCCGAGCGCGGCCAGGATCGAGCTCGCCCAGCCCGGCATCGTGGTCGTGTCGGAGAAGCCGGCCACGGTCGCGGGCAGGAGCAGCAGCGAGGAAGCAAAGATCGGCGGGATGACGCCGGCGGTGTTCAGCTTCAGCGGCAGGTGCGAGGTGTCGCCCTGGAACATGCGGTTGCCGACCTGGCGCTTTGGATACTGGATCAGCAGCCTGCGCTGCGCGCGCTCGAAGAACACGATCAGCGCGATCACCACAACCGCGAGCACGATGATCGCCAGGATCAGGCCGGTCGACAGCGCGCCGGTGCGGCCGAGTTCCAGCGTGCCGGACAGCGCCGACGGCAGGCCAGCCACGATGCCGGCGAAGATGATCAGCGAGATGCCGTTGCCGATGCCGCGAGCGGTGATCTGCTCGCCGAGCCACATCAGGAACATCGTGCCGCCGACGAGCGTGATCACGGCGGACAGCTTGAAGAACCAGCCCGGGTCGGTGACGATGCCCGTTCCGCCTTCAAGGCCGACCGCGATACCGTAGGCCTGCACGGTGGCCAGCAGCACGGTGCCGTAGCGGGTGTACTGGTTGATGACCTTGCGGCCCTGCTCGCCTTCCTTCTTCAGCTGTTCGAGCGTCGGGACGACCGACGTCATCAGCTGCATTATGATGGAGGCGGAGATGTAAGGCATGATGCCGAGCGCGAAGATCGCCATGCGCTCGACCGCGCCGCCCGCGAACATGTTGAAGATGCCGAGCACGCCGCGCGACTGGCCCGCGAAGGCCTGTGCGAAGGCGTCCGGGTTGATGCCGGGGATCGGGATATAGGTGCCGAGGCGATAGACAAGCAGGGCGCCGAGCGTGAACCAGATGCGCTTCTTGAGGTCCTCCGCCTTGGCGAAGGCCGCAAAATTGAGGTTCGAGGCAAGCTGCTCGGCTGCTGATGCCATGGGGAATCTCCGCTTCGGCAGGCGAATTGACTCACGGGAGGCGAGTCATGCTTTGAGCCGAAGCCTCGAAATAGGCTCCGGCCCGCAAAGATGCAAGCAGCGGCGCCGTCGCACCGCTGCCCTATGTCACTCGGACTTGGCTTCCGGCAGCTTGATCGAGCCGCCCGCCTTTTCGATCTTCTCGAGGGCGGCCTTGGAGGCGCCGGCCACGTCGAACGAGACCTTCGCCTTCAGCTCGCCGTCCGAGAGAACGCGCACGCCGTCCTTGGCGCGGCGGATCACGCCGGCCTTGACGAGAGCGGCGGCATCCACCGTCTCCTTGGCGTCGAGCTTCTTGGCGTCGATCGCAGCCTGGATGCGGCCGAGCGAAACGGTCGCAAAGGACTTCGACGAGACGGGCGTGAAGCCGCGCTTGGGCAGGCGACGGTAGAGCGGCATCTGGCCGCCCTCGAAGCCGTTAATGGCGACGCCGGAGCGGGCCTTCTGGCCCTTCACGCCGCGTCCGCCGGTCTTGCCCTTGCCGGAGCCGATGCCGCGGCCGAGCCGCTTGCGGCCCTTGGTTGCGCCTTCGTTGTCGCGCAATTCGTTGAGTTTCATGTCTCTTCTCCTGCGCTCCGGCTCACGCCTCGTCGACGATGCGAACGAGGTGGCCGACGGAGGCGATCATGCCGCGCACCGAGGGGGTGTCCTCAAGCGTGCGGCGGCGATGCATCTTGTTCAGGCCGAGGCCCACGAGCGTCGCGCGCTGTTCCTTCGGACGACGGATCGGGCTGCCGACCTGCTCGACGGTGATGGTCTTGGTGGCTTTCTTCGCCATGACCCGTCTCCTTATTCTTCGCCGGCGGCAGCGCCGCGGCGCGCCTGGAGCGCGGAATACTTGATGCCACGCTGGGCAGCGATGTCCTTCGGGTGTACCTGGTTCTTCAGGGCGTCGAAGGTGGCGCGCACCATGTTGTACGGGTTCGACGAACCCATCGACTTGGCGACGACGTCATGCATGCCGAGCGTCTCGAAGACGGCGCGCATCGGGCCGCCCGCGATGATGCCCGTGCCGGGCTTGGCCGCGCGGAGGAGAACCTTGCCGGCGCCGTGACGGCCCGACACGTCGTGGTGCAGCGTGCGGCCCGAGCGCAGCGGGACGAAGATCAGCTCGCGCTTGGCGGCCTCGGTCGCCTTGCGGATCGCCTCCGGCACTTCGCGCGCCTTGCCATGGCCGAAGCCGACGCGGCCCTTCTGATCGCCGACGACGACGAGGGCTGCGAAGCCGAAGCGACGGCCACCCTTCACCACCTTGGCGACGCGGTTGATGTGGACCAGCTTGTCGACGAACTCGCTGTCCTTTTCCTCGCGGTCACGACCGCGATCGCGGCCGCCTTCCCGACGTTCTTGTGCCATATCCTGTTCCTTGTTCTTTTCCGGAGGCACCGGGTTCAATGTGAAGGCCGGCCTCTACACGAGTGCCGGCCCGGTTTCAACCAGCGGAATGCCCCGAAACCGGGGCGAATGCGCTAGAAGTTCAGTCCGCCCTCGCGGGCGGCATCGGCCAGCGCCTTGACGCGGCCGTGATAGATGTGCGGGCCGCGGTCGAAGACGACCTCGGTCACGCCGGCCTTCTTGGCCCGCTCGGCGACGAGCTTGCCGACCGCTGCGGCGGCGGCCGTGTCGGCGCCGGTCTTCAGCGAGCCCTTCAACTCCTTGTCGAGGGTCGACGCGGCAGCGACGGTGCGGCCCTGCGCGTCGTCGATGAGCTGGACGTAGATGTGCTTCGACGAGCGATGCACGGAAAGACGCGGACGCTCGCCGGCGACCTTCTTCAGCTGACGGCGGACGCGCTGCGCGCGCTTCTGGGTGGACTGCTTCGAGGCCATGGCCTTCTTCCTTTGCCTTGTAAGACGGCGGCGGCCCGGTTCCCGTCGAACCTTGCGGTAGGCCTAGCCTCCCGCGACCGCGCTGCCGTGGCGTTACTTCTTCTTGCCTTCCTTACGGACGATCTTCTCGCCCGCGTATTTCACGCCCTTGCCCTTGTAGGGCTCGGGGCCGCGATATTCGCGGATCTCGGCGGCCACCTGGCCGACCTGCTGCTTGTCGATGCCGCTGACGACGATCTCGGTCGGCTTCGGCGTCGCGATCGTGATGCCCTCGGGTGTCTGGTAGACGACTTCGTGGCTGAAGCCGAGCGACAGCTGCAGGTTCTTGCCCTGCATGGCCGCTCGATAGCCGACGCCGTTGATCTCGAGACGCTTCTCGAAACCGTCCTTCACGCCCGTCAGGATGTTGACGATCATCGTGCGGGACATGCCCCACTTCGACCGTGCGAGCTTCGACTGGTCGCGCGGCTCCACGGCGATCTCGCCGTCTTCCAGCTTGACCAGGACCTCGTCGTTGACGACGAACTTGAGCTCGCCCTTCGGTCCCTTCGCGCTCACCGTCTGGCCGGTGACCGAGGCGGTCACGCCCTGCGGGAGAGCGACGGGCTTCTTGCCAATACGAGACATTGTCTTGTCCTCGTTCCTGTTTGTTCGGTCCGCCTGATCAGAAGATCTGGCAGAGGATTTCGCCGCCGACGTTCTGCTCGCGCGCCTGGTGGTCGGCCATCACGCCCTTCGGGGTCGAAAGGATCGAGATGCCGAGGCCGTTGGCGACCTGCGGGATCGACTTGACCGAAACGTAGACGCGACGGCCGGGCTTCGACACGCGAGCGATCTCGCGGATGACCGGCTGGCCTTCGGCATACTTCAGTTCGATCTCGATCTCGGACTTGCCGTTGCCGAAATCGGTCTGGGCGTAGTCACGGATGTAGCCTTCCGACTTCATCACTTCGAGAACACGGGCACGCAGCGTCGAGGCCGGCGTCGAAACCTTCGACTTCCTGCGGCCATAGGCGTTGCGGATGCGGGTCAGCATATCGCCGAGGGGATCACTCAAAGACATCGTCGTGTCCTCTCTTACCAGCTGGACTTCACGAGGCCCGGGATCATCCCGAGCGAGCCGAGTTCACGCAGCGCGATACGCGACATGCCGAGCTTGCGATAGAACGCACGCGGACGGCCGGTCACTTCGCACCGATTGCGGATGCGGGTGCGGGCGCCGTTGCGGGGCATCGCCGAGAGCTTGAGTTGGGCGCGGAAGCGTTCCTCGAGCGGCAGCGACTGATCCATGATGATCGCCTTCAGCGCCTTGCGCTTGGCAGCGGCGTTGGCGACCATCTTGCGGCGCTTGTTGTTCTTTTCGACTGAACTGGTCTTGGCCATTTCAAATACCTTTCCTACCGCTTGCCGTTACTGCCGGAACGGGAAGTTGAAGGCCTTGAGAAGGGCCCGCGCTTCGTCATCCGTCTTGGCGGTCGTGCAGACGATGATGTCCATGCCCCAGATCTGGTCGACCTTGTCGTAGTTGATCTCGGGGAACACGATGTGCTCCTTGATGCCCATCGCATAGTTGCCGCGCCCGTCGAAGCTCTTCGGGTTCAGGCCGCGGAAGTCGCGGACGCGCGGCAGCGCGATGTTGATCAGGCGATCGAGGAACTCGTACATGCGCTCCTTGCGGAGCGTCACCTTGGCGCCGATCGGCATGTTCTCGCGAACCTTGAAGCCGGCGATCGAGTTGCGCGCGCGGGTGACGACGGCCTTCTGGCCGGCGATCAGGCCGAGATCCTCGGCCGCCACGGACGGCTTCTTGGAATCGGCAGTCGCCTCGCCCACGCCCATGTTGAGCACGATCTTGTCGAGACGCGGAATCTGCATCTCGTTCTCGTAGTTGAACTGTTCCTGAAGCGCCTTGCGGATCTGCTCGTCGTAGACCTTGCGCAGACGCGGCTGATAAGACTTAGCCATCGATCGTTGCTCCCGAGCGCTTCGCTACGCGCACCTTCTTGCCATCCTTCACCTCGAAGCCGACGCGGGTCGGCTTGCCGTCCTTGGGATCGGCCACGGCAATGTTCGAGAGGTGGATCGGCGCTTCCTTGGAAATGATGCCGCCTTCCTGGGACTGCGACTGGCGCTGATGGCGGCGCACCATGTTGATGCCGCGCACGACAGCCTTGTCGTCCTTCGGCATCATGCGGAGCACTTCGCCCGTGCGGCCCTTGTCCTTGCCAGCGAGCACGACGACCTTGTCGCCCTTGCGAATCTTCTGCATCGTTCGGCTCCTTACAGCACTTCAGGCGCGAGCGAGATGATCTTCATGTGGTTCTTCGCACGCAGCTCGCGCGGAACCGGCCCGAAGATACGGGTGCCGATCGGCTCTTTCTTGTTGTCCACCAGAACGGCCGCGTTCTTGTCGAAGCGGATGACCGAACCGTCGGGACGGCGAATGTCCTTGGCCGTGCGAACCACGACCGCCTTCATGACATCGCCCTTCTTGACGCGGCCGCGCGGAATAGCTTCCTTGATCGAGACGACGATGATGTCGCCGACCGAGGCATACTTGCGCTTCGAGCCGCCCAGCACCTTGATGCACATGACGCGGCGCGCGCCGGAATTGTCGGCAACGTCCAGGTTAGTTTGCATCTGAATCATGACTGACCGCCTTTTTCTTCATCTCCGGAAAGCGGGGCACCGCCCTCCGGCCTGTCTCTTGTTCTCTATTTCGCAGCCGCTTCGGTGACGACGACCCAGGTCTTGTCCTTCGAAATCGGACGCGACTCCTGGATGAACACCTGATCGCCCACCTTGCAGGCATTGTTCTCGTCGTGCGCCTTATACTTCTTCGACAGGCGAACGGTCTTCTTCATAACGGGGTGCGTAAAGCGACGCTCGACGCGGACGACGACCGTCTTGTCGTTCTTGTCGCTCACGACCGTACCCTGAAGGATGCGCTTGGGCATGATCTCTTCCTCAACCCTTCTTGCCCGCGGCCTTTTCGGCAGCGATCGTCTTGATGCGGGCGATGTCGCGGCGGACCTGCTTGACCCGCGCGGTCTTTTCCATCTGGCCGGTCGCCTTCTGGAAGCGCAGGTTGAACTGCTCCTTCTTCAGCTTGGCCAGTTCGTCATTCATCTGATCGGGGCTCATGCCCCGTGCGTCGGCGGCTTTCATGGCTCTCGATCTTCCTACTCTGCGATGCGCTGGATGAAGCGCGTCTTCACGGACAGCTTGGCGGCGCCGAGACGCAGCGCTTCACGCGCGGTCTCCTCGTTGACGCCGTCGAGCTCGAACATCACGCGGCCGGGCTTGACGCGGCAGGCCCAGTAGTCGACCGCGCCCTTGCCCTTGCCCATGCGGACTTCGGTCGGCTTCGAGGTCACCGGAACATCCGGGAACACGCGGATCCAGACGCGGCCCTGACGCTTCATGGCGCGGGTGATCGCGCGGCGGGCCGCCTCGATCTCACGTGCCGTGACGCGGTTGGGCTCCAGCGCCTTCAGGCCGAAGCCGCCGAAATCCAGGTTGGTGCCGCCCTTGGCGACGCCATGGATGCGGCCCTTGAACTGCTTGCGGAACTTTGTGCGCTTGGGCTGCAGCATCGTTCTCTATCCTTCTTACGTATGCCGCGCTTGTTTACGCGTTCTCGCGACGACGAGCGCCGCCGGTGGTCGGGGCCTCGGCCTCGGACGCCCGACGCTCGGAAGCCATCGGATCGTGCTCGAGGATCTCACCCTTGAAGATCCACACCTTGACGCCGCAGATGCCATAGGCGGTCTGGGCCTCGGAGGTGCCGTAGTCGACGTCCGCACGCAGCGTGTGCAGCGGCACGCGGCCTTCGCGATACCACTCCATGCGCGCGATTTCGGCGCCGCCGAGACGGCCGGAGCAGTTGATGCGGATGCCCTCGGCACCGAGACGCATCGCCGACTGAACGGCGCGCTTCATGGCGCGGCGGAACGCAATGCGGCGCTCCAGCTGCTGCGAGATCGACTGGGCGACGAGCTTGGCGTCGATCTCCGGCTTGCGGACTTCGACGATGTTCAGGCTCGTGTCCGACTTGGTCATCTCAGTCAGCTTCTTGCGCAGCTTCTCGATGTCCGCGCCCTTCTTGCCGATGATGAGACCGGGACGGGCGGCGTGGATCGTGACGCGGCACTTCTTGTGCGGACGCTCGATGACGATCTTGGAGACGGCAGCCTGCTTGAGCTCCTTCTCCAGATACTTGCGGATCTTGATGTCCTCGTGCAGCAGCTTGCCGTACTCGCCGGTGTTCGCATACCAGCGCAAATCCCAGGTCCGGTTGATGCCGAGGCGCAGTCCGATCGGATTGACTTTCTGGCCCATCAGGCGGCCTCCACTTTCTCTTCAACTTCGCGCACGACGATGGTGAGGTGCGAGAACGGCTTCTCGATGCGCGAGGCGCGGCCGCGGCCGCGGGCATGGAACCGCTTCATCACGATCGACTTGCCGACATAGGCCTCGGCCACGACGAGGGCGTCTACGTCGAGGTCGTGGTTGTTCTCGGCGTTCGCGATCGCGCTCTCGAGCGTCTTCTTGACGGTCTCGGCGATGCGCTTGCGCGAGAACTCCAGATCGTTGAGCGCAGCCGCGACCTTCTTGCCGCGGATCAGCGCGGCAACCAGGTTCAGCTTCTGAGGGCTGATGCGGATCGTGCGAAGCACGGCGCGCGCCTCGTTGTCCGCAAGCCTGCGCGGAGCCTTGGCCTTGCCCATGGTTACTTCCTCTTCGCCTTCTTGTCCGCGCCGTGGCCGTAATAGGTACGGGTCGGGGCGAACTCACCGAATTTCTGACCGACCATGTCCTCGTTCACCGAGACCGGGACATGCTTCTGGCCGTTGTAGACGCCGAAGGTGAGACCGACGAACTGCGGCAGGATGGTGGACCGGCGGGACCACATCTTGATCACTTCCGCACGGCCGCCTTCGCGAGCCTTGTCGGCCTTCTTCAGCAGATAGCCGTCGACGAACGGACCTTTCCAGACTGAACGGGTCACTTCGCGTACTCTTCTTAGCTCTTGCGCGCATGGCGCGAGCGCATGATGAACTTGTCGGTCGACTTGTTGGACCGGGTCTTCTTGCCCTTGGTCGGCTTGCCCCACGGGGTCACCGGATGGCGTCCGCCCGAGGTGCGGCCTTCACCACCGCCGTGCGGATGGTCGACCGGGTTCATGGTGACGCCGCGGTTGTGCGGGCGCTTGCCGAGCCAGCGCGAACGGCCGGCCTTGCCGAGGTTGATGTTGCCGTGGTCGGGGTTCGACACGGCACCCACCGTGGCGAAGCACGAACCCGACACCAGGCGCTGCTCGCCCGAGTTCAGGCGCAGGATCGCCATGCCCTGGTCGCGGCCGACGAGCTGGGCGTAGGCGCCAGCCGAACGGGCGATCTGACCGCCCTTCCCCGGCTTCAGCTCGACATTGTGGATGATCGTGCCGACCGGCATGGCCTGCAGCGGCATCGCATTGCCCGGCTTCACGTCGGCCGAGGCCGAGGCGATGATCTGATCGCCGACCGCCAGGCGCTGCGGCGCCAGGATGTAGCTCAGCTCGCCGTCCTCGTAGCTTCACCAGCGCGATGAAGGCGGTGCGGTTCGGATCGTATTCGAGACGCTCGACCGTCGCCGCGACGTCAAGCTTGCGGCGCTTGAAGTCGATCATGCGATAGGTGCGCTTGTGACCGCCACCCTGGAAGCGTGCAGTCACGCGACCGGTGTTGTTGCGGCCGCCCGCGGACTTCAGGCCCTCGGTCAGGCCCTTGACCGGCTTGCCCTTGTAGAGGCCGGAGCGATCGACGATGACCAGCTGGCGCTGGCTCGGCGTCGTCGGCTTGTAACTCTTCAGTGCCATGTTCCTAACCTCTCAGCGCTTACAGGCCGGTGGTGACGTCGATCGAGTCGCCGTCCTTCAGCGTGACGATCGCCCGCTTGACGTCGCTCAGCTTGCCGACCGTGCCGCGGAAGCGCTTGACCTTGCCCTTGCGCACCAGCGTGTTGACGCCGACGACCTTCACGCCGAACAGCGCTTCGACCGCAGCCTTGATCTCGGGCTTCGTCGCCTTCTTGGCGACATTGAAGACGACCTGGTTCTGCTCCGAAGCCATGGTCGACTTTTCAGTGATCGCCGGCGAGACGAGCACGTCGTAGTGACGGAGGTCGGTCATTTGAAACGCTCCTCGAGGGCCTGGACGGCGGCCTTGGAGAGGACCAGCGTGCCGCGGCGCATAATGTCGTAGACGTTGATGCCCTGGATCGGCAGCACGTCGATGTTCGGGATGTTGGCGGCAGCGCGCTGGAAGTTCTGGTCGAGCTCCGAGCCGCCGATCATCAGCGCGTTGGTCAGGCCGAGCGCCGCGAAATTCTCGATCAGCGCCTTGGTCTTCGCCTCGCCGAGGACCAGGTCGTCGATGACGATCAGGCTCTCCGACTTCGCCTTGGCCGACAGCGCATGCTTGAGGCCGAGCGCACGCACCTTCTTGGGCAGGTCATGCGCATGGCTGCGCACTACCGGGCCGTGGGCCTTGCCGCCGCCGCGAAACTGCGGAGCGCGAGCCGAATGGTGACGGGCGCGACCGGTGCCCTTCTGCTTGTACATCTTCGCGCCTGTGCGGGCGATGTCCGCGCGGCCCTTGGCCTGGTGCGTGCCCTGCTGCCGCGCGGCCAGCTGCCAGCGCACCACGCGGGCCAGGATGTCGTCGCGCGGATCGAGCCCGAAGATCTCGTCCGAGAGCGACAGCTTGCCGGCGTCCTTGCCGGCGAGTGTGGTTACCTTGAGATCCATTACTCGGCCCCCTTCTCAGCGGCGCCGTTCTTGCGGACGGCTGCCGGCTTCGGTGCATTGTCGGGCAGAGCCGACTTGACGGCGTCGCGCACCATGATCCATGCGCCCTTCGAACCCGGCACCGCGCCGCGGATCAGGATCAGGCCGCGGTCGACGTCGGTCGAGACAACCTCGACGTTCTGCGTCGTGACGCGGGTATTGCCCATGTGGCCGGCCATTTTCTTGCCCTTGAACACCTTGCCGGGGTCCTGGCGCTGGCCGGTCGAACCGTGCGTGCGGTGCGAGACGGAGTTACCGTGAGTGGCGCGACCGCCACCAAAATTGTGGCGCTTGATAACGCCCTGGAAGCCCTTGCCGATCGAGGTGCCCGTCACGTCGACCTTCTGGCCGGCGACGAAGTGGTCGACGGTGATCTCGGAGCCGACATCGAGAAGATTCTCGGGGCTCACGCGGAACTCGGCGACCTTGGCCTTCGGCTCGACGGAAGCGGCGGCGAACTGGCCGCGCTCGGCCTTCGACGTATTCTTGACCTTTGCAAGACCAACGCCGAGCTGCACCGCGGTGTAGCCGTTCTTCTCCTGGGTACGCTGCGCCACGACCTGGCAGTTCTCCATGCGGAGGACCGTCACCGGCACATGCTCGCCCGCATCATTATAGATGCGGGTCATACCCACCTTCTGTGCAATCACACCTGAACGCATCGGTTCATTTCCCTTAGAGTTCCCGTCTGGGGGATAACCCCATCCGGCTCTGTCTTCAGAGGAGCCTTCGGGGCATATGCCCGCCCGGCTCATGTTCGTTACCTCAGAGCTTGATCTCGACGTCCACACCGGCCGCCAGGTCGAGCTTCATCAGAGCGTCGACGGTCTGAGGGGTCGGGTCGACGATGTCGAGAAGGCGCTTGTGGGTGCGCATCTCGAACTGCTCGCGCGACTTCTTGTCGACGTGCGGCGAGCGGTTGACCGTGAACTTCTCGATCCGCGTCGGCAGCGGAATCGGACCCCGGACGTTGGCGCCGGTGCGCTTGGCGGTCGAGACGATCTCGCGCGTCGAAGCGTCGAGTACTCGGTGGTCAAACGCCTTGAGGCGGATGCGGATATTCTGTCCGTTCATGCGTCACTTCCTTGTCCGGGCGGGCGCAGCGTATTCCGCGCCCCCCAGATCCCGTTGATACCGACTTACTCTTTAATGCTCGCCACGACGCCTGCACCGACGGTGCGGCCGCCTTCGCGGATGGCGAAGCGGAGCTTCTCTTCCATCGCCACCGGCACGATCAGCTCGACGTCGACCGTGATGTTGTCGCCGGGCATCACCATCTCGGTGCCCGCCGGCAGCGTCACGATGCCCGTCACGTCCGTCGTGCGGAAGTAGAACTGCGGACGGTAGTTGGTGAAGAACGGCGTATGACGGCCACCCTCCTCCTTCGTCAGGATGTAGGCCTCGGCCACGAACTTCTTGTGCGGCTTCACCGAACCCGGCTTGGCCAGAACCTGGCCGCGCTCGACGCCGTCACGGTCGACGCCGCGCAGCAGCGCGCCGATGTTGTCGCCAGCCTGGCCCTGGTCGAGCAGCTTGCGGAACATCTCGACGCCCGTGCAGGTCGTCTTCGCCGTCGGACGGATGCCGACGATCTCAAGCTCCTCGCCGACCTTGACGATGCCGCGCTCGACGCGACCCGTCACAACCGTGCCGCGGCCCGAGATCGAGAACACGTCCTCGATCGGCATCAGGAACGGCTTGTCGATCGGACGCTCCGGCGTCGGGATATACGCATCCACCGCAGCCATCAGCTCGCGGATCGCGTCCTCGCCGATCTTCTTGTCGGAATCTTCAAGTGCGGCCAGCGCCGAACCCTTGACGATCGGAATGTCGTCGCCCGGGAACTCGTATTTCGACAGAAGCTCGCGCACCTCGAGCTCGACCAGCTCGAGAAGCTCGGCGTCGTCGACCTGGTCGACCTTGTTCAGGAACACCACGATCGCCGGCACGCCGACCTGGCGGGCGAGCAGGATGTGCTCGCGGGTCTGCGGCATCGGGCCGTCGGCGGCCGACACAACCAGGATCGCGCCGTCCATCTGCGCCGCACCCGTGATCATGTTCTTCACATAGTCGGCGTGGCCGGGGCAGTCGACGTGGGCATAGTGGCGGTTCGCCGTCTCGTATTCGACGTGCGCCGTCGAGATCGTGATGCCGCGCGCCTTCTCTTCCGGAGCCGCGTCGATCTGGTCATACGCCTTGAACTCGCCGAAATACTTCGTGATCGCAGCCGTCAGCGACGTCTTGCCATGGTCGACGTGACCAATCGTCCCGACATTCACATGCGGCTTCGTCCGCTCAAACTTGCTCTTAGCCATCTGAGGCCTCCATTCTCTCTCGCCGGTTAGGGCGTTGTCTAAAGATCCACTGCCAACCGGCTGGAATTACGCGTATTTCTTCTGTATTTCCTGCGCGACCGCGGTCGGCACAGGCTCGTAGTGGTCGAACTGCATCGTGTACTGGGCGCGGCCCTGGGACATCGAGCGCAGATTGTCGACGTATTTGAACATGTTCGCGAGCGGGACCATGGCGTTGACCACCACCGCCACACCGCGGCTCTCCTGACCCTGGATCTGGCCGCGACGAGCATTCAGGTCGCCGATGACGTTGCCGACATAGTCTTCCGGCGTCACGACCTCGACCTTCATGATCGGCTCGAGCAGCTGGGCGCCGGCCTTCTTCGCCGCTTCCTTGAAGCAGGCGCGGGAGGCGATTTCGAACGCCAGGACCGAGGAGTCGACGTCGTGGAACGCGCCGTCGATGAGGGTCGCCTTGACGCCCAGCATCGGGAAGCCCGCGACCGGACCCGAGGACAGGACGCTTTGGATGCCCTTCTCGACGCCGGGGATGTATTCCTTCGGCACCGCGCCGCCGACGATCTTCGATTCGAAGACGAAATCGTCGCCGTCCGGATTCGGCTCGAAGATGATCTTGACGCGGGCGAACTGGCCCGTGCCGCCGGTCTGCTTCTTGTGGGTGTAGTCTTCCTCGGTGCGGCGCGTGATGGTCTCGCGATACGCAACCTGCGGAGCGCCCACGGTCGCCTCGACCTTGAACTCGCGACGCATGCGGTCGACGATGATGTCGAGGTGAAGCTCGCCCATGCCGGCGATGATGGTCTGGCCCGATTCCTCGTCGGTCTTGACGCGGAAGGACGGGTCCTCGGCCGCCAGACGATAGAGGGCCTGGCCCATCTTCTCCTGGTCGCCCTTGGTCTTCGGCTCGATCGCGATCTGGATGACCGGCTCGGGGAATTCCATGCGCTCCAGGATGACCGGCTTCAGCGGATCGCAGAGCGTGTCGCCCGTGGTGGTTTCCTTGAGGCCGGCCAGAGCGACGATGTCGCCGGCGAACGCCTCTTCGATGTCCTCACGCGAATTCGCGTGCATCTGCAGCATGCGGCCGATGCGCTCCTTCTTGCCCTTGACGGTGTTGTCGAGGGAGACGCCCTTGGTGAGCTTGCCGGAATAGATGCGGCAGAAGGTCAGCGAGCCGACGAACGGGTCGTTCATGATCTTGAACGCGAGCATCGACAGCGGCTCGTTGTCGTCGGCGTGACGCTCGATCTCGGCCTCGCTCTTCGGGTCGATGCCCTTGATGGCCGGCACGTCGATCGGCGACGGCAGGAAGTCGACGACGGCGTCGAGCAGCGGCTGAACGCCCTTGTTCTTGAAGGCGGAGCCGCAGAACATCGGGAAGAACTTCACCGCGATCGTGCCCTTGCGGATCAGCGCACGGATCTCGTCGTTCGAAGGCAGGTTGCCCTCGAGGTAGTTGTTCATCGCCTCGTCGTCCATCTCGACGGCGGCTTCGATGAGCTTCTCGCGATACTGCTCGGCCTTCGCCTTGAGGTCGGCCGGGATCTCGACGACGTCCCAGGCAGCGCCCAGCGACTCGTCGCGCCATACCAGCGCATTCATCTCGATGAGGTCGACGACGCCCTTGAATTCGGCTTCGGCGCCGATCGGCAGCTGCATGACGACAGCCTGCGCACCGAGGCGCGAGCCGATCATCTCGACCGAGCGGTAGAAGTCCGCACCGATCTTGTCCATCTTGTTGCAGAAGATCATGCGCGGCACGCGGTACTTGTCCGCCTGGCGCCACACGGTCTCGGTCTGCGGCTCCACGCCGGCATTGGCGTCGAGCAGGGCGATGGCGCCGTCGAGCACGCGCAGCGAGCGCTCCACCTCGATGGTGAAGTCGACGTGGCCGGGGGTGTCGATGATGTTGAAGCGGCGGAGCTTGCCGTCACGCGCCTTCCAGAAGGTCGTGGTCGCGGCCGACGTGATGGTGATGCCGCGCTCCTGCTCCTGCTCCATCCAGTCCATGGTGGCGGCGCCGTCATGGACTTCGCCGATCTTGTGCGACTTGCCGGTGTAATAGAGGACGCGCTCGGTGGTCGTCGTCTTGCCGGCGTCGATATGCGCCATGATACCGAAATTTCGGTAGTCTTCGATTTTATACTCGCGGGCCATGATGGTGCCTCTCGTCCTTGACCGCGGTTACCAGCGGTAATGCGCGAACGCGCGGTTGGCTTCGGCCATCTTGTGCGTGTCTTCGCGCTTCTTCACCGCGGTGCCGCGATTGTTGGCGGCATCCAGCAGCTCGCCCGAAAGACGGTCGACCATCGTGGTCTCGTTGCGGTTGCGCGCAGCCGTGATCAGCCAGCGGATCGCCAGCGCCTGACGACGCTCGACGCGGACGTCGACCGGAACCTGGTAGGTGGCGCCGCCGACGCGACGCGAACGGACTTCGACATGCGGCGCGACATTGTCGAGCGCCTGATGGAAGACCGCGACCGGCTCCTGCTTCGTCTTGGCCTGGACCTGGTCGAGCGCACCGTAGACGATCGTCTCGGCAACCGACTTCTTGCCGTGCATCATGACGGCGTTCATGAATTTCGTGACGACGAGATCGCCGAACTTCGGGTCCGGGTTGATCTCGCGTTTCTCAGCAGAATGGCGTCGGGACATGTTTCTCGTCTCTCAACTGCGACAGCGGCTAGGCCGTGGACTTACTTCGGACGCTTCGCGCCGTATTTCGAACGACGCTGCTTGCGGTTCTTCACGCCCTGCGTGTCGAGCACGCCGCGGATGATGTGGTAGCGAACGCCCGGCAGGTCCTTGACGCGGCCGCCACGGATCATGACCACCGAGTGCTCCTGGAGGTTGTGCCCCTCACCCGGAATGTAGCCGATGACCTCGAAGCCATTGACCAGACGGATCTTCGCAACCTTGCGCAGCGCCGAGTTCGGCTTCTTCGGGGTCGTCGTGTAGACGCGAGTGCAAACGCCGCGCTTCTGCGGGTTGGCCTGCATCGCCGGAACCTTGTTGCGCTTCACCGGCGCAATGCGCGGCTTGCGGATCAACTGGTTTACTGTAGGCATCAAAACCTCGTGTCGTTCGTCCGTTTTCAAGCGGCACGCCGCCTGTAGACCAATTTCCATACGAATTTCGGGCAAAAACCGCTTCCCGCGGTCTTGCCCGATCAAAAGCAGAGGAAGCGGAAGCCGCTTCGTGCACGCCGGAAATGTGTATTTCGCGTAACTTGAGCCTTGTTTGAGACCAAATCCAGGGCGTGTCGCCCCGAAAGAAATAGCCTCACATCGGTTCGGTTGCCGCGCTGATACTAGCAGAGTCGCGCCGCGTCAACCCCGAACCCCGCATATAACTCGACTTCTGGCGCATGACGGCCATGCCGGAAACGAAGTTACCGCAAGCCGGGCGGCGCGCACAACAAAATGGCGCGATCCTGCCCTATCCATCCGCCCGGGGACATGCGATCCCGACGGACGAGCCCTCCCCCGGCCCCTTGCCGGGGGAATCACCACAGGACGACGCAGATGAACGACAACGAAGAACCCCATGTCACGATCATCACCGGCCGGGTCTTCCGCAAGAAGGGAGGCAAGGCGGAAGGGATCCATGTCTTCCTCGTCGCGCCCGACGACGACAGCGCCGTGAAGATGGCGCTGCAGGCGCTCGCGACCGAAGGCTATGCGGAGGCGGAGCTCGACCAGATCGGCGACATCGACGGCATGCCGGAGGAAGAACCGCACGCCTCCGCCTATCAGGGCGCGCTGGAGGGAGAGGTCGCAATCGTCACGTTCGACGATTTATAACTACCCGCCGCGTCCAGCGACCATAAAAATGGCCGTCCGGAGGGGCATATTCCGGACGGCCAAAAAGCGGTAATGGGAGATGAAACCCGATCAATAACCGCGCCTCACCCATGGCTTGCGAGCCCTGCGACTGTCTGTGAACTTGTTCACATTCAACGACGGAACCCTACCATCGTAGAACAACAACCGGCGGCATCCCTGCCCGTCCGGACATGAAAAAGGCCGCCGGGCGAACCGGCGGCCTTTTCCGTTTTCGTTTCGACCGGGCCTATTCGGCGGCGGTCATGTCCGCGAGCATCGGATCGGCCATGGCGGCGCCCGACGCCTTGCGGCGCTCGTCGAGAATCAGCTCGTCGCGCGAGGTCGCGATGCGCCGGATCTGGCTCATCTGACCGCCGGTGCCCGCCGGGATGAGGCGGCCGACGATGACGTTCTCCTTCAGGCCCTGCAGCGTGTCGGTCTTGCCGGCGACCGCCGCTTCCGTCAGCACCCTGGTCGTCTCCTGGAAGGAGGCGGCCGAGATGAAGGACGGCGTCTGCAGCGAGGCCTTGGTGATGCCGAGCAGGACCGGCTGGCCGGAGGCCGGGCGCTTGCCGGCGTCGATCAGCTTGTCGTTCACCTCGTCGAACTCGATCACGTCGACATGGTCGCCCGGGATGTAGACCGAGTCGCCCTGGTCGGTGATCTCGATCTTCTGCAGCATCTGACGGACGATGACCTCGATGTGCTTGTCGTTGATCACCACGCCCTGCAGCCGGTAGACCTCCTGGATCTCGTTGACGAGGTAGGAAGCCAGAGCCTCCACGCCCTTGATCGCCAGGATGTCGTGCGGTGCCGGGTTGCCGTCGAGGATGTAGTCGCCCTTCTCGATGACGTCGCCGTCCTGGAGATGGAACGGCTTGCCCTTCGGGATGAGATACTCGACCGGCTCCATGCCAGCCTCGTGCGGCTCGATGATGATGCGGCGCTTGTTCTTGTAGTCGCGCCCAAGGCGGATCGTGCCGTCGACCTCGGCGATGATGGCGTGGTCCTTCGGACGGCGCGCTTCGAAGAGTTCGGCCACGCGCGGCAGACCGCCCGTGATGTCCTTCGTCTTCGCGCTTTCCATCGGGATACGCGCCAGCACGTCGCCCGGACGCACCATCGCGCCCGGCTCGACCGAGAGGATCGCCTCGACGGAGAGCTGGAAGCGCGCGTCGCCGCCCTTGGACAGCTTGGCGATCTTGCCCTTCGAGTCCTGCACCACGATCGCCGGCTTGAGGTCCGACCCGCGCGGGGTCGAACGCCAGTCGATGACCTCGCGCTTGGTGATGCCGGTCGATTCGTCGGCCGTCTCCTGCACGGAGATGCCGTCGACCAGATCCTCGAACGCGACGCGACCCTCGACTTCGGTGAGGATCGGACGGGTGTACGGATCCCACTCGGAGATGCGCTGGCCGCGCTTCACCTTGTCGCCATCGTCGACATAGAGGCGCGAGCCGTAGGTGACGCGGTGCGTTGCGCGCTCCTTGCCGGCCTCGTCGAGGATGACGATCGTCATGTTGCGGCCCATCACCACCAGGTTGCCGTCCGAGTTGCGGACGACCGCGCGGTTGCGGGTCTGCACCGTGCCCTCATACGACGCTTCCAGGAAGGACTGGTCGGCAACCTGTGCCGCGCCGCCCATGTGGAAGGTGCGCATGGTGAGCTGGGTGCCCGGCTCGCCGATCGACTGCGCCGCGATGACGCCGACGGCCTCGCCCTGGTTGACGGGCGTGCCGCGTGCCAGGTCGCGACCGTAGCAGACCGCGCAGACACCGACCTTCACCTCGCAGGTGAGAGCCGAACGGATCCGCACCGTCTGGATCGACGCCTTCTCGATCTGCTCGATGTCGCGCTCGTCCATCAGCGTGCCGGCCTTGACGATCACATCGCCGGAGACCGGATGCGTGATGTCCTCGAGCGCCGTGCGGCCGAGGATGCGCTGGCCGAGCGACGCCACGACCTGGCCCGCATCGACGATCGGCTGCATGGTCAGGCCCTTGTCGGTGCCGCAGTCGATCTTGTTGACGATGCAGTCCTGCGCCACGTCGACCAGACGGCGGGTCAGGTAACCCGAGTTCGCCGTCTTGAGCGCCGTGTCGGCCAGGCCCTTGCGGGCGCCGTGGGTGGAGTTGAAATACTCCAGAACGGTCAGGCCTTCCTTGAAGTTCGAGATGATCGGCGTCTCGATGATCTCGCCCGACGGCTTGGCCATCAGGCCGCGCATGCCGGCGAGCTGACGCATCTGCGTGGGCGAACCGCGCGCACCCGAATGGGACATCATGTAGATCGAGTTCATCGGCTTCTGGCGGCCGTTGTCGTCGAACTCGACCCGCTTGATGCGGGCCATCATCTCCTCGGCGACCTTCTCCGAGCACTTCGCCCAGGCGTCGACCACCTTGTTGTACTTCTCGCCCTGCGTGATCAGGCCGTCATTGTACTGCTGCTCGTATTCCTTCGCGAGCGTCTCGGTGTCGGCGACCAGCTTGGCCTTCGTCTCCGGGATCAGCATGTCGTCCTTACCGAACGAGATGCCGGCGCGGCAGGCGTGCGCGAAGCCGAGCGACATGATGCGGTCGCAGAAGATCACCGTCTCCTTCTGACCGCAGTGACGGTAGACCGTGTCGATCATCTTGGAGATGTTCTTCTTGGTCATTTCCTGGTTGCAGGTCTCGAACGGCACGTTGACGTTCTTGGGCAGCAGCTCGCCAATGATCATGCGGCCGGGCGTCGTGTCGTAGATCTTCGACACGAGGTTGCCGTCCTTGTCGACCGTCTTGAAGCGGCCCTTGATCTTGGTGTGCAGCGTGACCGCACGGGTCTCCAGCGCATGGTGCAGTTCGCCCATGTCGGCGAACACCATCCCCTCGCCCGGCTCGTTCTGATTGACGATCGAGAGGTAGTAGAGTCCCAGAACCATGTCCTGCGACGGCACGATGATCGGCGCGCCCGAGGCCGGGTGCAGGATGTTGTTGGTCGACATCATCAGCACGCGCGCTTCCAGCTGCGCCTCGAGGCTCAGCGGGACGTGCACGGCCATCTGGTCGCCGTCGAAGTCCGCGTTGAAGGCGGTGCAGACCAGCGGGTGAAGCTGGATCGCCTTGCCTTCGATCAGGGTCGGCTCGAACGCCTGGATGCCGAGGCGGTGCAGCGTCGGCGCGCGGTTGAGCAGCACCGGATGCTCGCGGATCACCTCGTCGAGGATATCCCAGACCTCCGGCTTCTCCTTCTCGACCAGCTTCTTCGCCTGCTTGACGGTCGAGGAATACCCCTTCGCGTCGAGGCGGGCGTAGATGAACGGCTTGAACAGTTCGAGCGCCATCTTCTTCGGCAGGCCGCACTGGTGCAGCTTCAGCTCCGGACCGGTCACGATGACCGAACGGCCGGAATAGTCGACGCGCTTGCCGAGCAGGTTCTGGCGGAAGCGGCCCTGCTTGCCCTTCAGCATGTCGGACAGCGACTTCAGCGGACGCTTGTTGGCGCCGGTGATGACGCGGCCGCGGCGGCCGTTGTCGAACAGCGCATCCACCGCTTCCTGAAGCATGCGCTTCTCGTTGCGGATGATGATGCCAGGCGCGCGCAGCTCGATCAGCCGCTTCAGGCGGTTGTTGCGGTTGATGACGCGGCGGTAGAGGTCGTTCAGGTCGGAGGTCGCGAAGCGGCCCCCGTCCAGCGGGACCAGCGGACGCAGGTCCGGCGGGATCACCGGGATGATCTTCATGATCATCCACTCCGGACGGTTGCCGGACTCGATGAAGTTCTCCACCACCTTGAGGCGCTTGAGCAGCTTCTTCTGCTTGAGATCGGACGTCGTCGTGGCGAGATCGTCGCGCAGCTCGACGGCGATCTTCTCCAGCTCCATCGAGGACAGAAGCTCATGGATCGCCTCGGCGCCGATCATGGCCGTGAACTGGTCCTCGCCGAAGTTGTCGACGGCGGTCATGTGCTCTTCCTCGGACAGCAGCTGGTGCTGCTTGAGGTCGGTCAGGCCGGGCTCGGTGACGATGTAGTTCTCGAAGTAGAGGACGCGCTCGATGTCCTTCAGCGTCATGTCGAGCAGCGTGCCGATGCGCGACGGCAGCGACTTCAGGAACCAGATGTGGGCGACCGGGGCGGCCAGCTCGATGTGGCCCATGCGCTCACGGCGCACGCGCGACAGCGTGACCTCGACGCCGCACTTCTCGCAGATGATGCCCTTGTACTGCTCATGCGCTTGTACTTGCCGCACAGGCACTCGTAGTCCTTGATCGGGCCGAAGATGCGCGCGCAGAACAGGCCGTCACGCTCGGGCTTGAACGTGCGGTAGTTGATCGTCTCCGGCTTCTTGATCTCGCCGAACGACCAGGAAAGGATCTTGTCCGGGCTGGCGAGCGAAATCCGGATGGAATCGAACACCTGGGCCGGGGCCTGGGTATTGAAGAGATTCATGACCTCTTGGTTCATGCCGTTCTCCTGTTGGGGACCGAAGTCCCTCTGAATGCGTCGGGGTGGGGGACCCCTGGTCTGGCGGTACGAACCGCCGCATCGAAACCTGTGGCGCGCCGCGGGCGGTCCCCGCGGCGCGGCTTTTTCTTACTCGGCAGCGTCCGGCAGCTGGACCGGAACCTCGTCGACGCGTGAATCCTCGAGTTCCACGTTGAGGCCCAGCGAGCGCATTTCCTTGACGAGAACGTTGAAGCTCTCCGGAATGCCTGCCTCGAACGTGTCGTCGCCGCGCACGATCGCCTCGTAGACCTTGGTGCGGCCGGCCACGTCGTCCGACTTCACCGTCAGCATCTCCTGCAGCGTGTAGGCAGCACCGTAGGCTTCCAGCGCCCAGACCTCCATTTCGCCGAAGCGCTGGCCGCCGAACTGCGCCTTGCCGCCCAGCGGTTGCTGGGTGACGAGCGAGTACGGACCGATCGAACGCGCGTGGATCTTGTCGTCCACGAGGTGGTGGAGCTTCAGGATATAGATGTAGCCCACCGTCACCTTGCGATCGAACGCCTCGCCCGTGCGGCCGTCATAGAGCGTCGACTGACCGCTCTCCTGCAGACCCGCCTCCTTGAGGAAGCGGTTGATGTCGGCCTCGTTGGCCCCGTCGAAGACCGGGGTCGCGATCGACACGCCACGCTTCATCTGGTCCGCGAGACGCAGCACCGACTCGTCGTCGTACTGGCGCACCGGCTCGTTGCGGTTGTCCGCGGGCACGATCTTCTCGATCGTCGTGCGCAGCGGCTGGATGTCGCCGGCCTGCTTGTAGGCCTCGATCATCTCGCCGATCCGCCTGCCCATGCCGGCGCAAGCCCAGCCGAGATGCGTCTCGAGGATCTGACCGACATTCATGCGGCTCGGCACGCCGAGCGGGTTGAGCACGACGTCGACATGGGTGCCGTCCTCCAGGAACGGCATGTCCTCGATCGGCACGATGCGCGACACGACACCCTTGTTGCCGTGACGGCCGGCCATCTTGTCGCCGGGCTGGATCTTGCGCTTCACCGCGACGAAGACCTTGACCATCTTCATGACGCCCGGAGGCATCTCGTCGCCGCGCTGCACCTTCTCGACCTTGTCCATGAAGCGCTGCTCGAGCGCCTTCTTGGAGTCGTCGTGCTGGCCGCGCAGAGCCTCGATCTCGCCCTGAGCCTTCTCGTCCTCGACGGCGAACTGCCACCACTGCGAACGCGGATACTCGTCAAGAGTCTCCTTGGAGATCTTGGAGCCCTTCTTGAAGCTCTTCGGTCCGGCGATGGCATCCTTGCCCGCCAGCATCTCGGCCAGGCGGCCGTAGACGTTGCGGTCGAGGATCGCCTGCTCGTCGTCGCGGTCCTTGGCGAGACGCTCGATCTCCTCGCGCTCGATCGCCATGGCGCGCTCGTCCTTCTCCACGCCGTGGCGGTTGAAGACGCGCACCTCAACGACGGTGCCGAAGGTTCCCGGAGGCATGCGCATCGACGTGTCGCGCACGTCGGACGCCTTCTCGCCGAAGATGGCGCGCAGAAGCTTCTCTTCCGGCGTCATCGGGCTCTCGCCCTTCGGCGTGATCTTGCCGACCAGGATGTCGCCCGGCTGCACCTCAGCGCCGATATAGACGATGCCGGCTTCGTCGAGGTTCTTCAGCGCCTCTTCCGAGACGTTCGGAATGTCGCGCGTGATCTCCTCCGGACCGAGCTTGGTGTCGCGGGCCATGACCTCGAACTCCTCGATGTGGATCGAGGTGAAGACGTCGTCGGCCACGATCCGCTCGGACAGCAGGATCGAGTCCTCGTAGTTGTAGCCGTTCCACGGCATGAACGCGACGAGCACGTTGCGGCCGAGCGCCAGATCGCCGAGGTCGGTCGACGGACCGTCCGCGATGATGTCGCCCTTGTTCACCAGATCACCCATCTTCACCAGCGGACGCTGGTTGATGCAGGTGTTCTGGTTCGAACGCTGGAACTTCATCAGGCGATAGATGTCGACGCCGGACTTGCCGGATTCGAGATCCTCCGTCGCACGGATGACGATACGGGTCGCGTCCACCTGGTCGACGATGCCGCCGCGGCGTGCGCCGATGGCGGCGCCCGAGTCGCGCGCCACGATCGGCTCCATGCCGGTGCCGACGAACGGAGCCTCGGCGCGCACCAGCGGCACGGCCTGACGCTGCATGTTCGAGCCCATCAGCGCGCGGTTGGCGTCGTCGTTCTCAAGGAACGGGATCAGCGCGGCTGCGACCGACACCATCTGCTTCGGCGACACGTCCATCAGGTCGACGTTCTCGCGCGGCGTCATCATCACCTCGCCGGCGTTACGGCAGATGACGAATTCGTCCACGAAGCGGCCATCCTTGTCGAGCTCGGCGTTGGCCTGCGCAACGTAGTGCTTGGCCTCTTCCATCGCCGACAGATAGACGACGTCGTTGGTGATCTTGCCGTCGACGATCTTGCGGTACGGGCTCTCGATGAAGCCGTATTTGTTGACGCGGGCGAAGGTCGCAAGCGAGTTGATCAGACCGATGTTCGGGCCTTCCGGCGTCTCGATCGGGCAGATGCGGCCGTAATGCGTCGGATGCACGTCGCGCACCTCAAAGCCGGCGCGCTCGCGGGTCAGACCGCCCGGGCCAAGCGCCGACAGGCGACGCTTGTGGGTGATCTCCGACAGCGGGTTGGTCTGGTCCATGAACTGCGACAGCTGCGAGGAACCGAAGAACTCGCGCACGGCGGCAGCCGCCGGCTTGGCGTTGATCAGGTCCTGCGGCATGACCGTGTCGATCTCGATCGAGGACATGCGCTCCTTGATCGCGCGCTCCATGCGCAGCAGGCCGACGCGGTACTGGTTCTCCATCAGCTCGCCGACGGAACGGACGCGGCGATTGCCGAGATTGTCGATGTCGTCGATCTCGCCCTTGCCGTCGCGCAGTTCCACCAGCGTCTTGACCACCGCCAGGATGTCGTCCTTGCGCAGCACGCGCACCGTATCCGGGCAGTCGAGTTCCAGGCGCATGTTCATCTTGACGCGGCCGACAGCCGACAGGTCGTAGCGCTCCGCGTCGAAGAACAGCGACTTGAACATGGCCTCGGCCGTGTCCAGCGTCGGCGGCTCGCCGGGGCGCATCACGCGATAGATGTCGAACAGCGCGTCCTGGCGGCTCTCGTTCTTGTCGATCGCCAGCGTGTTGCGGATGTAGGCGCCGACATTGACGTGGTCGATGTCGAGCACGTTGATCTCGTCGACGCCCGAATTGATCAGGTCGAGCAGGTTGCCCTTGCGCTGGCCCTTGGCGTCGACCACGAGGTCGAGCTCCTCGCCGGCCTCGAGATAGATCTCGCCCGTCTCGGGGTTGACGATGTCCTCGGCGATGTAGGAGCCGATCAGGTCGTCGAGGGTCGCCTTGATGGCCTTCAGGCCCTTCTCGGCGAGCTGGCGGGCCTGGCGGACGGTAATCTTCTTGCCGGCCTCGACCACGACCTCGCCGGTGTCGGCGTCGATCATGTCCGTCACTGCCTTGCGGCCGCGGAAGCGCTCCGGCGAGAACGGCACGCGCCAGTCGTCGCCGTCACGCTCGTAGGTCAGCGTGTTGTAGAAGGTCGACAGGATCTCCTCGCCGTCCATGCCGAGCGCCATCAGCAGGCTCGTCGCCGGAATCTTGCGGCGGCGGTCGATGCGGGCGTGCACGATGTCCTTCGAGTCGAACTCGATGTCGAGCCAGGAGCCGCGATACGGGATCACGCGGGCCGCAAAGAGCAGCTTGCCCGAAGAGTGCGACTTGCCCTTGTCGTGGTCGAAGAAGACGCCCGGCGAACGGTGCATCTGCGAGACGATCACGCGCTCGGTGCCGTTGACGATGAAGGTGCCGTTCGACGTCATGAGCGGCATGTCGCCCATGTAGACGTCCTGCTCCTTGATGTCCTTGATCGACTTCGCGCCGGTGTCCTCGTCCACATCGAACACGATGAGGCGCAGCGTCACCTTCAGCGGCGCGGCATAGGTCAGGTCGCGCTGGCGGCACTCGTCGACGTCGAATTTCGGGGCTTCGAATTCATACTTGACGAATTCGAGCATCGAGGCGCCGGAAAAGTCGGAGATCGGGAACACCGACTTGAAAACCGCCTGCAATCCCTCGTCCGGACGTCCGCCTTCCGGCTCGTCGACCATGAGAAACTGGTCGTAGGAAGCCTTCTGAACCTCGATCAGGTTCGGCATCTCCGCAACTTCCGGGATCTTTCCGAAAAAGCTGCGAACCCGCCTGCGACCGTTGAACGTGTGGGTCTGGGCCATCGTCGCTCCTTGCTGCCTTACTGGCTATCCTTGCGACCGCGCGCGAGACGCGCTGCGGCATTTCAAAACGGTTGAAAACCCGTTTTCGGAGAGCCGTTCCCGGCCCTCGGAAAAGGGGTTTCCCTAAACTTGCCCAATACGCGGGCCCTCCCCCGAGGGAGGCGGCGGACGGCGAAAGCCGCCCGCCGACACGCGTGTTACTTCAGCTCGACCTTGGCGCCGGCTGCTTCCAGCTGGGCCTTGATCTTGTCGGCGTCAGCCTTGTTGGCGCCTTCCTTGACGGTCTTCGGAGCGCCCTCGACCAGGTCCTTGGCTTCCTTGAGGCCCAGGCCCGTGATCGCACGGACTTCCTTGATGACGTTGATCTTCTGGGCGCCGGCGTCGGTCAGGACGACGTCGAACTCGGTCTTCTCCTCGACCGGGGCGGCAGCAGCGGCAGCGCCACCGCCAGCGGCGGCAACGGCGACCGGAGCGGCGGCCGAAACGCCCCACTTCTCTTCGAGGAGCTTCGAGAGCTCAGCCGCCTCGAGGACGGTCAGGCTCGACAGTTCGTCAACGATCTTCGACAGATCAGCCATTTTTCACTTCCTTCAGTTGGTTCGATTGCGTGTTGTAGATGACAGCGAGAAACGGCCTCATGCCGCTTCGTCCTTCCGGGCATAGGCGCCGAGAACGCGGGCCAGCTGCGCAGCCGGTGCGTTGACGACCTGGGCGATCCGGGTTGCCGGGGTGGCGATCATGCCAACCAGCTTCGCGCGCAGCTCGTCCAGCGACGGAAGCGTGGCCAGGGCCTTCACTCCATCGGCGTCGAGAGCGGTCGATCCCATGGCGCCGCCGAGAATGATGAGTTTCTCATTCCCCTTGGCGAAATCGGAAGCGACCTTCGGCGCTGCAACCGGATCATCCGAATAGGCGATCAGGGTCTGTCCCTTGAACAGTCCCTTCATGCCTTCGGAGTCCGTACCCTGAAGGGCGATGATGGCGAGACGGTTCTTCGCTACCTTGACGGTGCCGCCGGCGGCGCGCATTTTCGACCTCAGGTCGTTCATTTGCGCCACGGTCAGACCGGCATAGTGGGCCACGACGACTGAACCGGTGCTCTTGAACACCTCATTCAGGCCCGTGACGAATTCGCGCTTTTCCGCTCTTTCCACTGCCACTCTCCAGTTGGCAGCCTCCCCCGAAGGATCGGCTGCCGGTTGCCTTCTGTCGCGCGGGACATCCAGTTAAGGATCTCCCGAACGACGCTCGAGGATCCTGTCCCCTTTTCGTCGTGACGGTTTCCCGCCACGCTGACAAAAGGCACACGCGGTTCGAACCAAACGTGACGCCGAGGCGTCGAATTCGGTCGATCCCCGTCTCATGCAGGCCCAAACGGCTTAAGGAGAGGAACTCTCCACCTGCAATCTCGGACAGGAGACCGGAGGTTTCCCTCCGGCTGCCGAGGGTTCCCCCTCGGATCCGGCCCCGTTTCCGGGACCGGAATTCTTGAATCGGATCAGCGCGCTACGCGCTGACCCTCATGTCGATCAGGCGACGGCCAGCGTCGCCACGTCGATCTTCAGGCCCGGGCCCATCGTCGAGGTGATCGACACCTTCTTGACGTAGTTGCCCTTGGCGCCGGTCGGCTTCGCCTTGATCACGGCGTCGGCGAAGGCGCGGATGTTCTCCTCGATCGCGTTGACGTCGAAGGACACCTTGCCAACGCCGCCATGCACGATGCCGGCCTTCTCGACGCGGAACTCGACCGCGCCGCCCTTGGACGCCTTCACGGCGCCGGCGACGTCGACGGTCACCGTGCCGACCTTCGGGTTCGGCATCATGCCGCGGGGCCCAAGCACCTTACCGAGACGGCCGACCAGCGGCATCATGTCCGGCGTGGCGATGCAGCGGTCGAAATTGATCTCGCCCTTCTGCACGATCTCGACCAGATCCTCCGCACCGACAATGTCGGCGCCGGCGGCAGTCGCCTCCTCGGCCTTCGCGCCGCGCGCGAACACCGCGACGCGGACCGTGCGGCCCGTGCCGTTCGGCAGGTTGACCACGCCGCGAACCATCTGGTCGGCATGGCGCGGATCGACGCCGAGGTTCATCGCAACCTCGATCGTCTCGTCGAACTTCACGCTCGCGCGCTCCTTGAGCAGCTTCACGGCGTCGGCCAGAGCGTAGCTCTTGTTCGGATCGATGCCCTCGCGGGACTTCGCAACTCGCTTCGAAAGCTTCGCCATGACGTCAGCCCACCACTTCCAGGCCCATCGAACGGGCGGAACCTTCGACCATGCGCATCGCCATTTCCACGTCGTTCGCGTTCAGGTCCTTCATCTTGGCTTCGGCGATCTCGCGCACCTTGGCGCGGCTCACCTGGCCGGCGATCTTCTTGCCCGGCTCCTTCGAACCGGAATCGAGGCCCGCCGCCTTCTTGAGGAAGTAGCTCACCGGAGCCGTCTTCATCACGAAGGTGAAGGACTTGTCGGCGTAGTAGGTGATGACCACCGGAACCGGCGACCCCTTCTCCATGTCCTGGGTCTGCGCGTTGAACGCCTTGCAGAACTCCATGATGTTGATGCCGCGCTGACCAAGCGCCGGGCCGATCGGCGGGGACGGCGTGGCCGATCCTGCCTTGACCTGGAGCTTGAGCTGGCCCGCAACTTTCTTAGCCATTTCTCATCTGCCCTTGTGTCTTGCCGGCCCGAATGAGCCGGCGGTTGCAGTTCGGTGGTGCGGAGCTCACGGCCGGCTAAAGCCGCGGCACCTCCCACCCGTGAGACGCCCGGACGCGCCGGGCATCTTCCGGTCAGGCCTTCTCGACCTGGCCGAATTCCAGATCCACGGGCACGGCGCGCCCGAAGATCGAAACTTCCACCTTGAGCCGCGCCCGCTCCTCGTCGACTTCCTGGACGAAGCCGTTGAACGAGGCGAACGGGCCGTCGGAGACGCGCACCTGCTCGCCGATCTCGAAGGTGATCGACGGCTTCGGACGCTCCACGCCCTCCTGCACCTGGTGCAGGATGCGCTCGGCTTCCGCGTCGGTGATCGGCACCGGCTTCGAATCGCCGAGGAAGCCGGTCACGCGCGGCGTGTTCTTGATCAGCGAGAACACCGCGTCGGTCAGGTTCGCCCGCACCAGCACGTAGCCGGGGAAGAACTTGCGCTCGGCGTCCACCTTGCGGCCACGCCGCACCTCGACGACCTTCTCGGTCGGCACGAGGATCTTCTCGAAGGATTCCCAGAGGCCCTTCTGCTTGGCCTTCTGCTCGATATCCTCCGCGACCTTCTTCTCGAAGTTCGAATAGGCGTGGACGATGTACCAGCGCGCGGTCATGTCTTGAACTGTCTCCGTGGTCGCCGGCGAAACTAGCGCCCGAGGCCGAGGATCAGTTCGACCCCCAGTGCCATAAGCTGATCCGCGGCGAAGAAGAAGATCGCCGCGATGAATGCGAAAATGAGCACCATGATGGTCGAGATCATGGTTTCCCGGCGCGAGGGCCAGGTGACCTTCGAGGTCTCCGACCGGACCTGCTGAAGGAACACGAATGGATTGGTGGTCTTCGAAGCCATCTGCCGCTCTGTATCCGGGTCCGTTGACCGGACCGCCTTTCTGAAGTTCCCGACGCTGGAACATGCCTCCCGGGGAAGCTCATGGAAGGACGGCGAATCAGTGCCTTTCTTCCATGCCATTAGGTGCGTAAAGCCGGCTGCCCAGCTCCACGCACCGCGTGTCTGTTCCGTCTACATAAAGAGGATTCGCCGCAAGCGCAAGGCCCGGTATCCGCTTCATGTTCTCGCGCCGTCGAGGAACCATCCATTCGTCCCAGGCCCGGCTATGGCATTCCATATACGCCCCTTTCGGGGAAAACTCGACCTCCCCTTCCGGGGAGGATGGCACGGGCAGCAGGGCTCGAACCTACGACCTACGGTTTTGGAGACCGTCGCTCTACCAACTGAGCTATGCCCGTATCGCGCCCGTTCCTAATCGCTTGTCGCCAAAGCTGCAAGCGGGGTCCGGACGAAAAAATGGCGGCGCGGACGCCGCCATTCAAGCGCCGGAGCGCTTATTCCTTGATCGAGGCCACGACGCCTGCACCGACGGTGCGGCCGCCTTCGCGGATGGCGAAGCGGAGCTTCTCTTCCATCGCCACCGGCACGATCAGCTCGACGTCGACCGTGATGTTGTCGCCGGGCATCACCATCTCGGTGCCCGCCGGCAGCGTCACGATGCCCGTCACGTCCGTCGTGCGGAAGTAGAACTGCGGACGGTAGTTGGTGAAGAACGGCGTGTGACGGCCACCCTCCTCCTTCGTCAGGATGTAGGCCTCGGCCACGAACTTCTTGTGCGGCTTCACCGAGCCCGGCTTGGCCAGAACCTGGCCGCGCTCGACGCCGTCACGGTCGACGCCGCGCAGCAGCGCGCCGATGTTGTCGCCAGCCTGGCCCTGGTCGAGCAGCTTGCGGAACATCTCGACGCCCGTGCAGGTCGTCTTCGCCGTCGGACGGATGCCGACGATCTCAAGCTCCTCGCCGACCTTGACGATGCCGCGCTCGACGCGACCCGTCACAACCGTGCCGCGGCCCGAGATCGAGAACACGTCTTCGATCGGCATCAGGAACGGCTTGTCAATCGGACGCTCCGGCGTCGGGATGTAGGCGTCGACCGCAGCCATCAGCTCGCGGATCGCGTCCTCGCCGATCTTCTTGTCGGAATCTTCAAGTGCCGCCAGCGCCGAACCCTTGACGATCGGAATGTCGTCGCCCGGGAACTCATACTTCGACAGAAGCTCGCGCACCTCGAGCTCGACCAGCTCGAGAAGCTCGGCGTCGTCGACCTGGTCGACCTTGTTCAGGAACACAACGATCGCCGGAACGCCGACCTGGCGGGCGAGCAGGATGTGCTCGCGGGTCTGCGGCATCGGGCCGTCGGCGGCCGACACAACCAGGATCGCGCCGTCCATCTGCGCCGCACCCGTGATCATGTTCTTCACATAGTCGGCGTGGCCGGGGCAGTCGACGTGGGCATAGTGGCGGTTCGCCGTCTCGTATTCGACATGCGCCGTCGAGATCGTGATGCCGCGCGCCTTCTCTTCCGGAGCCGCATCGATCTGGTCATACGCCTTGAACTCGCCGAAATACTTCGTGATCGCAGCCGTCAGCGACGTCTTGCCATGGTCGACGTGACCAATCGTCCCGACATTCACATGCGGCTTCGTCCGCTCAAACTTGCTCTTGGCCATCGTGTTCTTCCTCGGCGACTGTTTCGAAGTTTCGGAGCCGCGCGATTAGCGGCAATGATGTCAAAACACAAGCCCTTTCGACGCCGGGCACCCTGCCCGGATGGGCGGTAGCCGTCCGCCGCCCCTGCCCTTGTGCCGATCGCGGCCCAGCCGGAAGTAGCCATGCCGGCGATCGGAAACATTCGATTCAAAGATGCCGGAGGGGCTCAACAATCCGGTTACCATAAACGGAATGGTAACGCTGTCGCCGTAGCTTCACGCGACATGCAGCGCGGTGACCTTTGCCGCGCAGGGCCCCAACGAAAAAACAAAGGGTGTAGCAGTGAGTTTCGCGTCCGCCGGCCTGTTCTCCTCCGTCCGCAAGTCCCTCCGTCCCGTCATCGGCCTTTTCATCGCAACGACCGTCGCGATCGCCGGTCCGACCGCCGCCGCTGAGGCGCAGTCGAAGAAGGCCGCCGTCGTCATCGACGCCAGCACGGGCAAGACGCTCTATTCGTCGAGCGCCGATTCGCCGCGCTATCCGGCGTCTCTGACGAAGATGATGACGCTCTACCTCACCTTCGAGGCGATGTCGGCGGGCCGCATCTCCAAGGACACCCGGGTCGTGTTCTCCAAATATGCGTCCTCGCGCCCGCCGACGAAGCTCGGCGTCAGGCCCGGCGGCTCGATCACGGTCGAGCAGGCGATCCTCGGCCTCGTCACCAAATCGGCGAACGACGCCGCGACCGCGCTCGGAGAACTCCTCGGCGGGTCGGAATCGAACTTCGCGAAGATGATGACTGCGAAGGCACGCAAGCTCGGCATGAGCTCGACCACCTTCCGCAATGCGTCGGGCCTGCCCGATCCCGGGCAGAAGACCACAGCGCGCGACATGGCGATCCTCGGCATGTCGCTGCGCGAGCACTATCCGAAGCACTATTCCTACTTCTCGACCCGCTCCTTCGCCTTCGGCAAGTCGCGCATGGCCAATCACAACAAGCTGCTCGGCCGCGTGCAGGGCGTCGACGGCATCAAGACGGGCTATACGCGCGCTTCCGGCTTCAACCTCGTCTCCTCGGTCAAGGTCGGCGACCGCAAGATCGTCGCCGTCGTGATGGGCGGTGCGAGCGGACGCAGCCGCGACGCCGAGATGGAGCGTCTCATTGCCGCCTATATGCCCAAGGCGTCGAGCCGCGGCTCCAACCCGCTGATCGCCGCCCGCACCATCGAGCCGCAGGCGCCGATCGTCGCCTCCGTCGCGAGCCCGCTGCACGCCAAGAACGTCCCCGCGCCCGAAGCGCGTCCGGAAGAGGCTGTCGAGACCGCCTATGCGCGGCCTCTGGCGCGCCCGGCCGATCCGATCGCCGACGCGGTGGCCAAGGCCGAGGCACCCACGCCGAAGGTCGAGGTGGACCAGGTGAAGACGGCCTCGGTGACACCGTCCGCCGCGCCGAAGTCCGGCTGGGTGATCCAGGTCGGCTCCGTCGGTTCGGAGGCCGAAGCCCGTGCGCTGCTCAACAAGACGAGCGACAAGGCTGCGCAGCTGCTGGCATCCGCCGAGCCGTTCACGGAGCGGTTCGAAAAGGGCGGCACCACCTATATCCGCGCCCGCTTCGGTGGCTTCAGCAACCAGGCGACGGCCGCCAAGACCTGCGCCGCGCTCAAGAAGCGGTCGATCTCCTGCTACGCCGTGCAGCAGTAGGCCGTACCAAGCATCTCCGGTCAGTCCGAGTCGAAGGAGAACTAGCCGTGCAGAGAGAGCAGGAAATCCCTGGCTTCGTCGATCCGCGCCGCAAGGAACGTCGCGTTGCCGAGATCGGCGCCCAGTCGCTTCACAAGGCGGCGATGCGCCTGGCGGATGTCCGCCGCGCTGGCTCCCGGTTCAAGACCAAGGATCTGGTAGGCTTCCTTCTCAGTCATGGCGCCCGCAACTGGCGCGCCAGCCTGCCGCGCACCGACGTGCGGATCTGCGTCTATGCGCCGGGCGGGGAATCGGCTCTGAAAATACGCCTCAAGTAGGCGCAGGCTTTCCGCGTCGGACGACAGTTCTCCGCGGAGCTTCAGCAATGACGGCAGGTCGAGCTCGTCGAGCCCCCTGCCCTCGAACGTGCCGGCCAGCACCAGTCCTTCCAGCCCGCCGGTGGAGTGGTCCAGCACCATCTCCAGCGCCGCCGTGCGGACCGTCGAGCGCCGCCTGCGGAACGCCGTCCGGCGCGGTCGGGCAAAGACCAGCAATGCCCACATCGTCGCGAGACCGACGAGCGGAAAGCCGAACACCGGCCGTCCCAGCGCCGTCAGCACCATACCTGCGATGGCCACCAGCAAGGGGCCGGCGATCCTGAGCACGGCCGCGAGCCGCGCCGGATCCCAGGTCAGGAAGACCCGCGCGGAAAGCACAGCGAGCAGGGCGACTGCTGCGGCAGAGAGCCAGATCATGACGCCGCTCGCCGCCGCGCCGTTCCGGGCGAATGTCCATTGGCCATAGCGGGCTTCATCGTCACCTCACACATCCACAGAAGATGCGGGGGCGGCGGCGCCGTTTCAAGTCGCCTTCAGCTGACGAAGATGTCGGGCAGCGCGATCGGCTGGCCGATCGTCTGGGCATAGCGCTGCCGCGCCTCGACCCGCCTGCGTCCCATCTCGTCCGTCGGCAGGCGCAGCGCGGCGACGAGCTGGCGGATCTCCTGGCGGGCCGCGAGGTGCGACAGCGTCGGTCGGCCGCCGAGCGTCCTTTCGTCCAGCTCGTCCAGCGCGGTGAGGCCGACGGGGAAGAATTCGCGGAAGATCACGCGCTCCGAAATGCCGTCGGCGATGCGGAAGCCGAGCTTCATGGACAGGTTGCGCAGGCTGGAGGCCACGCGCTGCTCGTTGCGCGAGGTGATGCTGGCCATGCGGTTGCGTACCACCACCCAGTCGAGGATCGCGTTGTCTGCCTGGCGCCGCTCGCGGCGGGCGTCGCGCACGGAGGTGGCATATTGGGAGACGTCGAGGATCTCGTAGCTGACCGGATCGATCCGCCCCAGCACGTCGAAATCGATGAAACTGTCGTTCATCGGCGTCACGAGCGTGTCGGCGATGCGGTGCGCCAGCCGGCTGAGGAAGGTGTCGGAGCCCGGCGTGTCGATGACGACGAAATCGTGCCGGCTCTCGACCTCGGCGAGACCGTCGGTCAGCTTGCGGAACTCCTCGCCCTCCGCCTCGGTCACGCTCTCGCGCCGCGCCGGCGGCACATGGAAATGCGCCGGGACCTGCAGCGGCACGCCCGAATTGCGCGACCAGCGGACACGGTTCTCGACATAGCGCGTGAGGGAAAGCTGGCGTCCGTCGAGGTCGACTGTGGCGACCGTGTAGCCTGATTTGAGCAACGCCACCGCGACATGCATCGCGGTCGTGGACTTGCCGGAACCGCCCTTCTCGTTGCCGACGACGATCACGTGCGCCGGACGCCTCGCGCTCCCGACGGACGAGCCCACCAAACTCGACAACAACATGACACAACCCCACGCCCGGCTTCACCTTGCGTCCGGACGCTTATGGTTTCAATCCGGTAAACGGCCTCGGAGCGGCCTTTTCTCGGCTTAAGGTTAAGCGCCGAGGCTCAGAGCAGTCCGAGACTTGCCAGTTCCGAGCGCAGGTCCGGCGGCAGGGCCTGCCAGCCGGACGCATTGTCAGAAAGGTCCGCCGGCGCGTCGGCCGCGACGAGATAGCGCCAGCCCTGGAAGGCGCGGCGCGGCTGCCATTCGGTGCGCACCACCTTCGGGTCGAGCACGAGATGGCAGCGCGAGATGCCGTCGGCATCGGTGAACGGCCGCACCTCCAGAAGCCGCTGCCGGCACTGCACGGAGCCCTTGATCACCCAGTAGAGCGAGCCGCCGTCGATCAGCTCCGGCGCGCGGCTCGGCACCATGCGCGTGGTGTGCATCTGTTCGACCTGCACGGCCGAGCGCGCGGGCCTCGTCGAGGCGCTCGGCGATCCATTCCTCGAGATCCTCGACGCTCTCGGCGCCGACGCAGAGCTTGATCATGTTGAGCGGCATGATGATGAGGTAGGCGCTTGCCCCCGGCCGGTCAACGGCGAGCCGACTTGTCCACAGGGGCGCAGGTCATCCCTGCTTGGCCGCCGTCTCGATCGCTTCTGCAACCCACTCGTTTAGGCTGAGGTCGTTGGCAGCGGCGGCGATCGCAGCCGCGGCATGCGTCTCGGGGGCGAGACGGACGTTGAAGCGGCCCGAATAGGAGCGGCGCGGTTCGATCCCCTTCTCACGGCACATGTCCAGAAAGACACGCAAGGACGTGCGGCCTTCATCATAGAGCGCATCCACCGTGTCGGCATAGAAATCCGCGCCGCCGGCGAGCCCGAGGAATTCGCCCCGGAACAGGCGGATGTCGGGATCGAACGCCACGACCGCCTTGTGGCCCTCGATATCGATCACGTTCTTCATGGCACTATCTCGTTGGCCTCGAGCCATTTCCGGATGGAGGTTACCGCGCCCTTATCCGTCTCCGGCGACGGGTGCGGACGATGAAACACCCTTACCTCGCCGAACAGAAAGACGCCGACGCGGGATCCTTCGCGCTCCGAAACCTCGGCACCGAGCGATACGAAAAGAGCCTCGATATCCGACCAGCGGATCGTTCCGCTCGTTGGTCTGGCGAAGATCGCCTCAAGTGTCGCGCGGTAGCGCCGCTTCATTCAATTCCAGTATCATAATTTAGTACCATATGGAAGACCGGTCAACACTCCACCACGTTGACCGCCAGCCCGCCGAGGCTGGTCTCCTTGTATTTCTCGTTCATGTCGAGGCCGGTCTGGCGCATCGTCTCGATGGCGGCGTCGAGCGGCACGAAATGCGTGCCGTCGCCCTTGAGCGCCAGCGAAGCGGCGGTGACGGCCTTCACCGCGCCCAGCGCGTTGCGCTCGATGCACGGCACCTGCACGAGGCCGCCGACGGGATCGCAGGTCATGCCGAGATGGTGCTCCAGCGCGATCTCGGCGGCGTTCTCCACCTGCATCGGCGTGCCGCCCATGACGGCGGCGAGGCCGGCGGCGGCCATGGCCGAGGCCGATCCCACCTCCCCCTGGCAGCCGACCTCCGCGCCGGAGATCGAGGCGTTGTGCTTGATGATGCCGCCCACGGCGGCCGCGGTGAGCAGGAAGTCGCGGATGCCGGCCTGATCGGCCTCGGGGTGGAAATGCAGCCAGTAGCGCATCACCGCCGGGATGACGCCGGCCGCGCCATTGGTCGGCGCGGTGACGATGCGCCCGCCGGCGGCGTTCTCCTCGTTCACGGCCATCGCGTAGACCGACAGCCAGTCGTTGGCGAGCAGCGGGTTCGGGCGGTTCTGCCGCCATTCCTCCTGCAGCTTGTCGTGCAGCTGGCGGGCGCGGCGCTTCACCTTCAGCCCGCCGGGCATGATGCCCTCCTGGGTCAGGCCGCGCTCGATCGCGCCGCGCATCGCCGCCCAGACGTTATCGAGGCCTTGATCCAGCTCCTCGCGCGACAGCCGAGTCTCCTCGTTGGCGCGCTTCATCTCGGCGATGGACAGCCCGCTCGTCGCCGCCATGTCGAGCATCTCGGCCGCGTGCGAGAAGGGATAGGGCACATCGTTCGCCGCGGCTTCAGGCCCCCTCGCCTTCAGCCGCTGCAGTTCCTCGTCGGACACGACGAAGCCGCCGCCGATCGAATAGTAGATGCGCCTGAGCAGCACGCGACCGTCCGCGTCGAGCGCGGAAAAGGTCATGCCGTTGGCGTGGCCGGAAAGCGGCGTCTTGCGGTCCATCACCAGGTCGGCGGCCGGATCGAAGCGATAGGCCGGGTGGCCGGGCGGACTGACCGCCTTCGCCGCCGCGACCCCGGCGATGATCTCGTCCACCCTGTCGGGATCGACGGTCATCGGCGTGAGGCCGGTCAGGCCGAGCACCACCGCGCGGTCGGTGCCGTGGCCGATGCCGGTATAGGCAAGCGATCCGTGCAGGCTCGCGGCGAGCCGGAAAACGGCGACATCGTGCGGCCGCGGCCAGTCGCCGTTGAGGATCTCGTCGAGAAAGCGCACGGCGGCCGTCATCGGCCCCATCGTATGGGAGCTCGACGGCCCGATGCCGATCTTGAACAGGTCGAAAACCGAAAGGAACATCAGCGCAATCCCCATGACGGAGATAGCACTTCTGCGTCCTTCACGCTGCGAATTCTAACCGCAAGCCGACTTCGGCAAGCCCGGCGGCGACATCGGCGTCGCCGGACAGCTCATCTCGCTGCTACGACGGCCGCGCTCTCGGCGCCACCGATCAGCCAGGCCAGGAGAATGATGAATGCGAAACCCACGACTGCTTTGGCGGCAACGCCCCAGCAGGATTTTTGAACGCTATCGTCCATGATGTCCTTACCGCTGGCAGGTCGTCCACCGCGCCATCCCAGGCGCGGGCGATCCCACCGCTTTCCGGGTGGCTTTTACTTCGCCGACGCTCTTTTCGCAATTGCAAAATGAGGCGAAAACGCGGCCGGCTTCCGCAGCGGCATTTCGACATTTCCCCTTTTCTCTTTCGCAATCAAATGGTTGAGCGAAACGTGACGGTTAACATCGTGTGAACGGCGATGTCGAAATTGCGGCGCGCCCTGTGCGATGCGACAGAATCTTGCGGTTTCCCCGGGCGCCCGGACATGATCTGATCGGACATGGCGCTCGAATCGTTCCACCTCAAATTCGCCGACGCCGCCGCGCTCGTCTTTTTCGTCGCGGTATGGGTCCTGTTCGCCTTCGCCGCCTCCGGCCGGCTTTCACGGCGCACCACTCTCACCCAGGCGATGAACCGGCAGCGCGAGGAGTGGATGCGCACCATGGCGCGGCGCGAGCTGCGCATGATCGACACCGGCATCATGGCGGGCCTGCAGCAGGGCACCGCCTTCTTCGCCTCCACCTCGATCTTCGCCATCGGCGGCTGCGTGGCGCTGCTCGGCGCGTCGGAAGAGGTGCTGACCGTGCTGCGCGACCTACCCTTCGGCGCCGAGACGTCGCGCCAGGAGTTCGAGCTCAAGGTGCTCGGCCTGCTGGTGATCCTCTCCTACTCCTTCTTCAAGTTCGGCTGGGCCTACCGGCTGTTCAACTACTGTTCGATCCTCGTCGGCGCGGTTCCGGTGCTGAAAGACGAGAACCGCGACGGGCATGACACGGCCAAGGCGATCGCCCGGGCAGCGCGGATGAACGTTCTGGCGGGCGGGCATTTCAATTCGGGCCTGCGCGGCATCTTCTTCTCGATCGGCTATCTCGGCTGGTTCATCGGGCCGGCTGTGTTCGCCGCCACCACGATCTTCGTCTTCATCGTGCTCCTGCGCAGGCAGTTCTTCTCCGCCGCGCGCGCAGCCGTGACGGATTGAGCGGGAACCGGACGCAGCGCCGCGCCGTTGTGGGAACGTCATCGTTTCCAACCGGCAAGGAGGTTCACATGCTTCGCGGCATCGCGCTCTGGCTTCTCGGGATTCCGATCCCGATCATCATCCTGCTCTGGCTGTTCCTCGACTGAGGTTTAGGGCGAGGGAAAGGGCTGGTCGATCCGCCCGGTCAGCCAGTAGGCGATCAGTCCGATCCATTCGCGGATGCCAAGCGTGGCGGTCTGGAGCGAATCGACCGGATTGTCGACGAAGAAGCCGATGCCCTCGCGGCCGGTCGTGCGATAGTCGACCGGCCATGGCGTCACCGGGAAACCCGCCTGGCGGAAAAGCGCCATCGAGCGCGGCATGTGGAAGGCCGACGTCACCAGCAGCCAGGTCTCGCCCGGCGCCGGCGTCACCAGTTCCTTCGTGAATACCGCATTCTCGTAGGTATTGCGGGACTTCCCTTCCAGGACCAGCCGTTCCCGCGGAATGCCCAGCGCCTCGAACAGCCGCACGGCGGTCGAGGCATCGTCCTCGCCTTCAAGCAGCAGCGCACCCGTGCCACCGGAAATGACGATCGTCGCCTCCGGATAGCGTCGGGCGAGCGCGGCCGCCTCGACATAGCGGTCACCGCCCGAATTCAGCTCGTAGCCGCCTCGCACCAGGTTGATGCCGCCCTCGAATCCCCCGCCGAGGACGACGATGCCCGCCACCTTCTCAGGCAGCGGCGGACGCGGAAACCGGTCCTCCAGCGGGGTTACGAGAAGCGCGCCGAACGAGGTCCAGACGCACAGGGCGAGGCCGAGGGCGGCTATGCCGAACAGGCCATAGGCGGTGCGATGCCAGCGCAGCATCGCCAGCAGCAGTCCGGCGATCAACAGGATGATCGCCAGGTTGACCGGCTGGATCAGGAACCAGAACAGTTTCGAGAGGACGAAGAACATGGTTCAGCGCCCTCCCCGGCTCACCACCACTTCTGCGGTTCGAAGCGGCCGGCCGCCTGCTCGATGACATGGGCGGCGCGGAACAGGGTTTCCTCGTCGAACGGCCGGCCGATGAGCTGCAGGCCAAGCGGCAGGCCGTTCGCGTCGACGCCGGCCGGCACGGCGATGCCCGGCAGCCCTGCCATGTTCACCGTCACGGTGAAGATGTCGTTGAGGTACATCTTCACCGGGTCCGAGGCCATGTCCTCGTCGGCGATGCCGAAGGCGGCCGACGGCGTCGCTGGCGTCAGGATCGCGTCGATGCCGTCGCGATAGGCGTTCTCGAAGTCGCGCTTGATCAGCGTGCGCACCTTCTGCGCCTGGACGTAATAGGCGTCGTAATAGCCGGCCGACAGCACATAGGTGCCGATCATGATGCGGCGCTTGACCTCGCGGCCGAAGCCTTCGGCGCGGGTCTTCTCGTCCATGTCGATGATGTCCTTGCCCGGCACGCGCAGGCCGTAGCGGACTCCGTCATAGCGCGCGAGGTTGGACGAGGCTTCGGCCGGCGCCACGATGTAGTAGGCCGGCAGGGCGTATTTCGTGTGCGGCAGCGAGATGTCGACGATCTCGGCGCCCGCGGCCCGCAGATACTCGATGCCCTCTCTCCACAGCTTCTCGATCTCGTCTGGCATGCCGTCGACGCGGTATTCGCGCGGGATGCCGATCTTCATGCCCTTCATCGACTGGCCGAGTGCGGCCTCGTAGTCCGGCACCGCGAGGTCGACCGAGGTCGTGTCCTTCGCATCGACCGAGGCCATCGACTTCAAAAGGATCGCGGCATCGCGCACGTCGCGGGCGATCGGGCCGGCCTGGTCGAGTGACGAAGCGAAGGCCACCGTCCCCCAACGCGACACGCGGCCGTAGGTCGGCTTGATGCCGACCGTTCCGGTGAAGGCGGCCGGCTGGCGGATCGAACCGCCGGTGTCGGTGGCGGTAGCGCCCGCGCAGAGCCAGGCAGCGACCGCTGCGGCCGAACCGCCCGACGAGCCGCCGGGCACCAAGAGCTTGTTGTCGGCCTGGCCGACGCCGTTCGCGCCGCGCCGCCAGGGGTTCACGACCGGGCCGTAGTACGACGTCTCGTTCGACGAGCCCATGGCGAACTCGTCCATGTTGAGCTTACCGAGCATGACCGCGCCGTCGGCCCACAGGTTCGCCGTCACGGTCGATTCGTATTCCGGCTTGAAGCCGTCGAGGATGTGGCTGGCGGCCTGGGTGTGCACGCCCTTGGTCGCGAACAGGTCCTTGATGCCGAGCGGAATGCCTTCGAGCGCACCGCCCTCCCCCTTCGCCAGCTTCGCGTCCGACGCCGCCGCCATCTCGCGGGCCTGGTCGTGCGTCACCGCAACATAGGCGTTGAAGCGCTCATTGGCCGCGTCGATGGCGGACAGGTAGGCTTCGGTGATCTCGCGCGCGGAAAACTCCTTCGCCTTGAGGCGGGTCCGCGCTTCCGCGATCGTCAGTCTGGTCAGGTCGGTCATCTGTGGTCCGGTGCTACGGGCTTGTGCAGGGCGGTGGCGGGCGGTCGCTTACTCGACGACCTTCGGTAGAGGAAGAAATTCTCGGCCGTCGCGGGCGCGTTCGAAACAATCTTGTCGGCGATGCCGCCGTCGTTGACCACGTCCTGCCGCTTCTTCATCACCATCGGCGTCACCGACGTCATCGGCTCGACGCCGGACACATCGACCTCGCCCAGTTGCTCGACGAAGCCCAGGATCGCATTAAGCTCGCCGGTCATGCGCTCGGCATCCTCCTCGTTCACCGCGATGCGGGCAAGGCGGGCGACGCGTTTGACGGTGGCGATATCGACGGACATGGATGCGCTCCGGAAGGGCGGGCAAGCGGAAACCGGCCTATACCGCCCGCCTTTCGGCGGCGCAACACTTGACGGCAAGGCGCGACAGTCCGCTTTGCGATCAATTGCTTTCGACGCACCTTCGCGATATGTAGGCACTTACCTACATGGAGGTCGCGATGACCATCAGCACCCTGTCCAGCCGCGAACTGAACCATGACGTGAGCAGCGCCAAGAAAGCGGCGCAGAAAGGCCCCGTGGTCATCACCGATCGCGGCAAGCCTTCGCATGTTCTGATGACATATGGCGATTTTCAGCGGCTGACCGGCAGGCGCCGCAATCTCGCGGAAAGCCTTGCCATGCCCGGACTGTCGGAGATCGATCTCGATACGACCCGGATCGAGATCGAACCGCGGCAGATAGACCTGTCGTGAGCTACCTGCTCGACACCAACGTGGTTTCGGAACTGCGCAAGATCGGCGACGGCAAGGCCGACGCCAACGTGGTATCGTGGGTGGAAGCCGAAGATGCGGATCGCTTCTTCATCTCGGCGATCACCATTCTCGAGCTGGAGCGCGGCGTGCTCGGCGTCCAGCGGCGCGATCATGCCCAGGGCGCACGGTTGCGTGCCTGGCTCGACAACCACGTTCGTCCCGAATTTGCCGGCCGTATCCTCGCCGTCGACGACGTCGTCGCCACACGGTGCGCGCATCTGCATGTCCCGAACCCACGGAACGAGGTCGACGCGCTGATCGCAGCCACCGCCCTGGTCAATGGCCTGTCCGTGGTAACGCGTAACGTGCGCGATTTCGAGGGAACCGGTGTTGTCGTCATCGATCCGTGGCAGCCGACAACGTAACGCATCCGAGCTCGCCCGCCATCGCCGCAAGCTTCAGGGCATTTCCACGCCTTCGCACAGGAAGTAGCTGCCGCTGTTGCCGGGATCGTCCTCGGTGGTCGCCCGCACAGAGGCGAAGTCGAGCTGGGTGTCGTTCATCTTGATCACGGAGAGAACGTCGGGAAATGCGTAGCCTGGTTCCTGGCAGAGCGCCGCGACGACCCATCCCGGCGCCCGCGTGGCCGGCGTCACGGTCAGGAACTCGCAATTGTATTCGTAGCTCTCGAGATCCGCGTTCGGTGAGCAGCACGTTGCCCTCCTCCAGCACGGACTCGACCCCGTTCGTCTTCGCCTGCTCGCAAAGCTCCTGCGACCGCAGGTAGACGCCGGACACGAACGTGTCGGCCGCAGCGGCCGGCAGCGCAGCCGCCAGCATCAGCGCGCCCGCCGCGCGGAACACATATCTTCTCATTGCTATCCCCCTCGACCCCGGCCGCCCGGCCGTCACTCATCCATCGCGAAACGATTCAGACGGAAAACGCCTTGCCGACCTCCGGCACGATCACCTTGGTCGACGATCCCTCCATCGCGGCGACGAACTTGTCGGCGTTCTGGTCGATGATCGGGAAGGAAGCGTAGTGGCAAGGGATCGCCACGTCGAGCTTGAAGAAGCGACGGCAGGCGAGTGCGGCGACCGCCCCGCCCATGGTGAACCTGTCGCCGATCGGCACGATGCCGATCGAGGGCTCGTGCAGTTCGTTGATCAGCGCCATGTCGCCGAAGATGTCGGTGTCGCCGAAGTGATAGAGCGTCGGCGCGTCGGGGAAGTGCAGCACGAGTCCCGCCGGATTGCCGAGATAGGTGTTGGTGCCGCCCTCGCCGCCGAAGGACGAGGAATGCAGCGCCTGCACGAACGTCGTCGTGAAGCCGCCGCAGTCGAGCGTGCCGCCGTGATTGCCCGGATTGATCTTCGCGCCGTCGACGCCCTTGCCGACCAGGAACATGCAGATCTCGAAATTCGCCACCAGCATGGCGCCGGACTGTTTGCAGATGTCCACCGCGTCGCCGATATGGTCGTTGTGGCCGTGGGTCAGGAGAACGTGCGTCGCGCCCTGCGCGACGTCCTGCCAGCCCTGCTTCGCGCCTGGATTGCCGGTGATGAAGGGATCGACGACGATCTTCTTGCCGGCGGTTTCGATGGTGAAGGCGGAATGCCCGTGCCAGGTCAGTTTCATCGCAGATGGTCCTCGCCAATGAGTCGAACGGAAGATAGAACGCCCGCGTGTCCCGTCAAACCGTGAAAGGGCCGGAAAGCCTCGTGGCGATCATCGACGTAGAGGAACTCGCGCGCACCCTGCCCGCCGGAAAGACGGTCGCCGGCATCGATCCCGGCACGACCACGATCGGGCTTGCCGTGTCCGACCGCAACCTGTCATTTGCGCACCCGCGGCCGGTCATCATGCGCAAGAAATTCGCGCTCGACGCCGCCGCCTTGCTTTCGGCGCTGGCCCGCGATGAAGTTTATGCGCTGGCGATCGGCCTGCCGGTCAACATGGACGGCAGCGAGGGGCCGCGCGCCCAGGCGAGCCGGGCGTTTGCGCGCAACCTGTCGAAGCTGACGGAGATGCCGCTGTTGTTCTGGGACGAGCGGCTGTCGACGGTCGCCGCCGAGCGCACGTTGATCGAGATGGATTTTTCCCGCAAGCGGCGCGAGACGAAGATCGATTCGGCCGCGGCCGCCTTCATCCTTCAAGGCGTGCTGGATCGCCTTCGGGCGCTGCGCCGGCCGGCATGAGGCGCTCGCGCAGCGCGGTCCACTGCGCGGCGATCAGGCGCCGGCGGCGGAACGCCCAGATCGCAAGAATCAGCAGGGTGTCGAAGATGCAGGCCTTGGCGATCAGCCACGGGATCGTCTCGGGCGCGACGCCGAGCATCTCGCCGTAGAGTTCGAAAACGAGCTCATGCAGCGCCCGGCTCAGATAGATCGAGCCGAAATTGATGTCGTTGGCCGAGAGGAAGAACCAGCCCCAGAACAGGCCGAGCGGTGCGGCCCAGGCGAAGAAGACGTATTTCATCTCAGTCGGCTCCGCCCTGTGGTGCGTTGCGGCCGACCAGGCGGGTCAGCATGCTCGAATGCGCCGCCCCCAGCGCCATGCGGCGCGCAGCGGCGCGGAACTGGTCCGCCTCGGTCGCCTTCGGCGCGGCAAAGGCGCGGCGCTCCGCAATCACGGCGACGTAGGAGGCCATCAGCGCGGCTAGCTGGAAGGCACCGGCCCCCTGCACGCCCCCCTCGCCGCGCGCAGCCGAGACGACCAGGGCGATCGTGACCATGAGCACGGCGCCGCCGAAGGCGATGCTCGCCACCTCCTCATATCCGCCCGGATAGTCCTCCGCGGCCAGCACGGCGGTCAGGAACGTCCATAGGAAGAGCGTGGCCACCAGGCCGAAGGCGATCGAGAAGGCGGTGGAAACGCCGTGATTCATCGCCTTCCCCGCCTCGAGCACAATCGGCGCGACGCCGCTGCCGGGAAACAGCTCCAGCCCGACCGGGTGCGAGACGGCCTGCGCCGCCATCAGCGCAAAGGCAGCCATCCAGTAGACCGGCACGAGATAGGTGAGAAGCGGCCGCATGGGGATTCTCGGTTAACAACCGGTAAACTACCCTGCTCGCGACCCTCCGCAATGGAAACCATTCGTTAAGGTTAACGGACCCGGCCACGAAAAAATCAGCCGACCTCCGGATAGAGCGTCTCCAGGATCGCGCGAGGGTCGTGGCGGCCGTCGAGCATGCCGTAGGTGTTGCGCCACTGGCCCGCCAGCCGCGTCTCGATAAAGGCGTCGGCGATGCGCCCCGCCCCCAGCCGCTTGAGCTCGGCGGCCGCCGCCGACAGCGCGAGCTGCTCGGTGAGGATGCGCGCAGAGCCGTCGTCCGATGCCGCGATCTGCATCGCCGCCCGCAGCACGTCGGACGTGCCCCGCCCGCTGGCGCCCAGATCCTTGTCGATGCCGGCGATGACCTCCTCGAACAGCGCCGGGCCGCGCTGCAGCACGCGCAGCACGTCGAGCGCCATCACATTGCCCGAGCCTTCCCAGATCGCGTTCACCGGAGCCTCTCGGTAATAGCGGGCGAGCGGCGCTTCCTCGACATAGCCGTTGCCGCCGAGGCACTCCATCGCCTCGTAGAGCAGCGGCGGCGCCGTCTTGCACACCCAGTACTTCACCACCGGCGTCATGGCGCGGGCGAAGGAGGCCTCGGAGCGGTCGACCGCGGCCTCGTCGAAGGCGCGCGCCAGTCGGAAGGACAGCGCGGTGGCAGCTGCGACGTCGAGCGCCATGTCGGCCAGCACGCGCTGCATCAGCGGCTGCTCCATCAGCGTCTCGCCGAACACCTTCCTGTGGCGGGCGTGGTGCACCGCTTCCTGCAGGCCGGCGCGCATGATGCCGGACGAGGCGAGCGCGCAGTCGAGCCGCGTCAGCGTCACCATGTCCATGATCGTCTTCACGCCCGCGCCCGGCTCACCGATCATCTCGCCGAGAGAATTGTTGAACTCGACCTCGGACGACGCGTTCGACTTGTTGCCGAGCTTGTCCTTGAGCCGCTGGAAGGCGAGCCCGTTGCCTGCCCCGTCGCCGAGAAGGCGCGGCACGAGGAAGCAGGACAGACCCTCGCTCGCCTGGGCCAGCACCAGGAACGCGTCCGACATCGGCGCGGACATGAACCATTTGTGGCCGGTGATGCGGTAGAAGCCGTTGCCGGCCTTCTCGGCCCGCGTCGTGTTGGCGCGCACGTCCGTGCCGCCCTGCTTCTCGGTCATGCCCATGCCGAGCGTCAGGCCGGCCTTGTCGACCGGCGCCTTGTTCGACTGGTCGTATTTGCGCGAGGTGATGCGCGGCGCCCATTCGCGGAACGCCTTCGGGCTCGCCATCAGCGCGGCGAGCGACGCGCTCGTCATGGTGACCGGGCACAGATGGCCGCATTCGAGCTCGGAGGTCAGGAAGAAGCGCGCGGCGCGGATCTGGTGGCGCTTGCCGGTCTCGGCCTCGCCGTTCTCCCAGATCGAGGAATGCAGGCCGTTGGTGATCGAGCGGCGCATCAGCGCGTGGTAGGCGGGGTGGAACTCGACGATGTCGAGCCGCCTGCCCTGCCGGTCGTGCGTCCTCAGCTTCGGCAGCTCGGTGTTGGCCAGCCGCGCCAGGTCCTGCGCCTCGGGCGACAGCACGAAGCGGCCGAGCGCGTCGAGATCCTTGCGCACCGGTTCGGAAAAATCCTGCGCCAGCTGCATCAGCAGCGGGTCGCCGCGCCAGGCGTTCGAGCCGGTCAGCGGCGGCGTCTGGTTGGTCACGTCGTGGTTCACATCGTGCTCCACATGGCCATCCGGGGCGTGCGTCCACGGGCCCGGCGGCCCACCTGTCCGACATATAGCCGAGTCCGCAAGGGCTGCACGTCGAAAATGCCGTGGGAAAACGCCGCGCCGCTTGCGGCAGCCGTTCCCCGCTTCTATAGCACCAGCCTTGAGATGACAGACGCTCAAGCCCTCCCGCTCTACCCGCACCGACACCTTCTCGGCATCCAGGGGCTTTCTCCTCCCGACATTGAACTTCTCCTCGACCGGGCCGACGCGGCGGTGGCGCTGTCGCGCCAGCCGGAGAAGAAATCGAGCCGCCTGCGTGGGCGCACCCAGATCAACCTCTTCTACGAGGCCTCGACCCGCACGCAGTCCTCCTTCGAACTCGCCGGCAAGCGGCTCGGCGCCGACGTCATGAACATGTCGGTCGCCAGTTCCTCGGTGAAAAAGGGCGAGACCCTCATCGACACGGCGATGACGCTGAACGCGATGCGGCCCGACATCCTCATCATCCGCCACTCCTCCGCGGGCGCCGCGGCCCTTCTGGCGCAGAAGGTCGCCTGCTCCGTGGTCAATGCCGGCGACGGCGCCCACGAGCACCCGACCCAGGCGCTGCTCGATGCGCTCACCATCCGCCGCGCGAAGGGTCCGCTGCACAAGCTGACGGTCGCGATCTGCGGCGACATCCTGCATTCGCGCGTCGCCCGCTCGAACATCCTGCTCCTCAATGCGCTGGGCGCCCGCGTCCGCGCCGTCGCGCCCTCGACGCTGCTGCCCTCCGGCATCGCGAACATGGGCGTGGACGTGTTCCGCACCATGGCGGAGGGCCTGAAGGACGTCGACGTCGTGATGATGCTGCGCCTGCAGCGCGAGCGCATGGAGGGCGCCTTCGTGCCGTCGGTGCGCGAATACTTCCGCTATTTCGGCCTCGACGCCGAGAAGCTGAAGGCGGCGAAGGACGACGCGCTGGTCATGCATCCCGGCCCGATGAACCGCGGCGTCGAAATCGCGTCGGAGATCGCCGACGGCCCGCAGAGCGTGATCCAGGAGCAGGTCGAGATGGGCGTCGCCGTCCGCATGGCGGTGATGGAAGCCCTCCTCGACCCGCGCCGCAACGAGGGGCGCGACGCATGAGCCCGACGCTTTTCATCAATGCAAGGGTGGTCGACCCCGCGCGAGGCCTCGACGAGCAGGGCTCCGTGCTCGTGGCGGAGGGAAGGATCGTCGCCGCCGGCGCTTCCGTGAGGAACCAGGGCGCGCCGGGCGGCGCTGCCGTCATCGACTGCCGGGGCGCTGCGATCCTGCCCGGCCTCGTCGACAGCCGCGTGTTCATCGGCGAACCGGGCGGCGAGCATCGCGAGACCATCGCCTCGGCGAGCATCGCGGCTGCCGCCGGCGGCGTCACCTCGATGGTGATGATGCCGGACACCGATCCCGTCATCGACAATGTCGCGTTGGTGGAGTTCGTCCAGCGCACCGCGCGCGACACGGCCAAGGTGCGCGTCCATCCCGCCGCCTCGATCACCAAGGGCTTCCACGGCTCCGAAATGACCGAATTCGGCCTGTTGCGCGAGGCCGGCGCTGTTGGCTTCACCGAGGGCCGCCACACCATCTCCAACGCGCTGATCATGCGCCGGGCGCTCAGCTATGCGCGCGACTTCGGCGTCACCATCGCGCATGAAACCCAGGACCGCGACCTCGGCGGCGGCGTCATGAACGAGGGCCTCTATGCCAGCTGGCTCGGCCTATCGGGCATTCCGCGCGAGGCCGAGGCGATCCCGCTCGAACGCGACCTGCTGCTCGCGCGGCTCACCGGCGGCGCCTACCACGCCGCCAAGATCTCGACCGCCATGTCCGCCGCCGCGATCGCGCGCGCCAAGAACGACGGCGCGAATGTCACCGCGGGCGTGGCGATCCACAACCTGTCGCTCAACGAGAACGACATCGGCGAATATCGCACCTTCTTCCGGCTCGCGCCGCCGCTCAGGGCGGAGGAGGACCGCTTGGCGATGATCGAGGCGCTGCGCGACGGGACCATCGACCTCGTCTCCTCCTCGCACGACCCGCAGGACGTCGACACCAAGCGGCTTCCCTTCGCGGATGCGGCCGCCGGCGCGATCGGGCTGGAGACGCTGCTCGCCGTCACGCTGCGCCTCTACCACAATGGCGATCTTCCGCTGCTGCGCATCGCAGAAATACTGTCACGCAATCCTGCGAAAGTGTTCGGGCTGTCGGGGGGAGGCCTTGCGCCCGGCATGCCGGCCGACCTGATCGTGGTCGATCTCGACGCGCCGTGGGTGGTGCGCGAGGCCGACATCCTGTCGCGCTCCAAGAACTCCTGCTTCGAGGGCGCGCGGCTGCAAGGCCAGGTCTTGCAAACGATGGTGGCGGGACGCACAGTGCACCGGGCGTTGGAGGGAGCCTGATGTCTGACCAGATCGACTGGGCCGGGAACCTGCCGCTGTATGCGGCGGTCATCATCTTCGGCTATCTCCTCGGCTCCATCCCGTTCGGCCTGATCATCACGCGCATCGCCGGACTGGGCGACGTGCGGCGCATCGGCTCCGGCAATATCGGCGCGACCAACGTGCTGCGCACCGGCAACAAGAAGCTCGCGGCGCTCACCCTCCTCCTCGACGCACTCAAGGGCACGGTCGCCGTGCTCGTCGCCGCTACCTGGGGACCGGCCTTCGGCATCGCCGCCGGCTTCGCCGCGTTCCTCGGCCATCTCTTCCCGGTCTGGCTCGGCTTTAAGGGCGGCAAGGGCGTGGCGACCTATCTCGGCGTGCTTCTCGCGCTTGCCTGGAAGGCGGCGCTGGTCTTCGCCATCGTCTGGCTCGCCATCGCCTATCTCACGCGCTACTCGTCGCTCGCCGCGCTGCTCGCGGCCGTCGCCGTTCCGCTCTCTCTCTTCTTTTGGTTCGGCCCGGCCAGCGTGGCGTGGCTGTTCACGGTCATGAGCGTCATCGTCTTCTTCAAGCATCACGCCAACATTCGTCGCCTCCTCGACGGCAACGAGACGCGCATCGGGGCGAGCGGGTGACGACAGGCCGCGCCGGCCCTTCCTTCAGCGACCGCCAGCGTCTCGCCTGGCTCCGCCTCATCCGCACCGACAATATCGGTCCCGCCACCTTCCGCGACCTGATCAACCGTTTCGGCTCTGCCGAGACGGCGATCGAGATGCTGCCGGAACTTACCCGCCTGGGCGGCGGCAGCCGGCTGCTGCGCGTTCCCTCGGTCGCCGAGGCGGAAGCGGAAATGGTGCTGGCGGCAAAGGCCGGCGCGCGCTTCGTCGCCATCGGCGAGACCGACTACCCGCCGATCCTGCGGCGGGTCGAGAACCCGCCTCCCCTGATCGCCGTCAGGGGCAACGCCAACGTCTTCGTGCTGCCGCCGGTCGCGATCGTCGGCGCCCGCAACGCCTCGCTCGCCGGCATCCGCATGGCGCGCATGCTCGCCGCCGATCTCGGCCGCGAGGGTTTCGCCATTGTCTCGGGGCTCGCCCGCGGCATCGACACGGCCGCGCATGAGGGCAGCCTGGCGACAGGCGGCATCGCGGTGCTCGCCGGCGGCCTCGACCGGCCCTATCCTCCCGAGAACGCGGATCTGATGCAGGCGCTGGCGGCCAATGGCGCGGCGGTGTCCGAAATGCCGTTCGGCTGGGAGCCGAGGGCGCGCGACTTCCCCCGCCGCAACCGCATCATCGCCGGGCTGTCGCTCGGGCTGGTCGTCGTCGAGGCGGCGTTCAGGTCCGGCTCGCTGATCAGCGCCCGGATGGCCGGAGAGCTCGGCCGGCTCGTCTTCGCCGTGCCGGGATCGCCGCTCGACCCGCGCGCCGCCGGCACCAACGGCCTGCTCAAGGACGGCGCGACGCTGGTGACGGAGGCCCGCGACGTCATCGAGGCGATCTCGCCGCTGATCGGCCGCCCGCTCGGCGAGGCGGAGACGTTCGAGGAGCCGCCGGACTTCACCGCCACGCCGCCCCCCGGCGACATGGACAGGGAGCGGGTGATAGAGGCGCTCGGGCCGGTGCCGACCGGCGTGGACGAGATCATCCGCCACACCGGCCTTCATCCGGCGCAGGTGTTCATGATCCTGCTCGAGCTCGATCTCGCCGGACGGCTCGAACGCCATCCCGGCGGACAGGTCTCACTGATCTGACGCGCCGGGCCGGGCACGACCGCCCTTTCGCCGGACGCTGTCGCGCGCGAGTGCGTCCGACGCCTCCACCGAGGCCATCTCGATCAGGTAGGCAAGCATGTCGAGCCGCTGGCGCCGCGCGATGCCGGAAAGCTCCGTCAGCATCGAGCGCATATAGTCGAGCGTATCGCGCAGCGTCTCCGGGCCCGCCATGTCATGCGCGGACGGAGACGGCCGCGCCCGAGTGTCTGGCGGCGGGTCCGTGGGACTGGCTGTCATTCGCGTTCACCAATGCAACCTAAGATAAAATATATCCCTATATAACACTTAAAATTGCATATGTCGACGCATCCGAAGACGCATCGCGGGGCGTCGGGCATACCGCCAAAATCAGCCGGCCACTTGACCGCGACCGAAAGCACGGCCATTTGACGGGCGCAATCGTCAAGGATCGCGGCGCGGAATTCCTCTTCCCCGCGATCGGAAAGTGCCGGACATCGGATGGACGTCGTCGTCGTCGAATCGCCCGCAAAGGCGAAGACAATCAACAAATATCTGGGCAAGAACTACAAGGTTCTGGCCTCGTTCGGGCATGTCCGCGACCTGCCTCCCAAGGACGGCTCGGTCCGTCCCGAGGAGGATTTCGCCATGTCCTGGGCGGTCGATTCGGCCTCGTCCAAGCGTCTGGCCGACATCGCCAGCGCGGTGAAGGGCGCCGACGGGCTGATCCTCGCGACCGACCCGGATCGCGAGGGCGAGGCGATTTCCTGGCACGTGCTGGAGGTGCTGCGCAACAAGCGCGTGCTCAAGGACAAGCACGTCAGCCGCGTCGTCTTCAACGCGATCACCAAGCAGTCCGTGCTCGACGCGATGGCCAAGCCGCGCGACATCGATGCGCCGCTGGTCGAGGCCTATCTCGCCCGCCGGGCGCTCGACTATCTCGTCGGCTTCACCCTGTCGCCCGTGCTCTGGCGCAAGCTGCCGGGCGCCCGCTCGGCCGGACGCGTCCAGTCGGTGGCGCTTAGGCTGGTCTGCGACCGCGAGCTGGAGATCGAGCGCTTCGTCCGCGAAGAATACTGGAACATCGCCGCACTCCTCGCCACGCCGCGCAAGGACACGTTCGAGGCGCGGCTGACCGGCTTCGAGGGCAAGCGCCTCCAGAAGCTGGACATCAAGACCGCGGAACAGGCCAACGGCATCAAGACGATGCTCGAAGGCGCGACCTTCAATGCCGTCTCGGTCGAGGCGAAGCCCGCCAAGCGCAATCCCGGCCCGCCCTTCACCACCTCGACGCTGCAGCAGGCGGCCTCGTCGCGCTACGGCTTCTCGGCCTCGCGCACGATGCAGATCGCCCAGAAGCTCTATGAAGGCCTCGACGTCGGCGGCGAGACGGTCGGCCTCATCACTTATATGCGAACCGACGGCGTGCAGATGGCGCCGGAGGCGATCTCGGCCGCCCGCGCCGCGATCGGCAAGGAGTTTGGCGACAGCTACCTGCCGGAAAAGCCGCGCTTCTATTCCGCCAAGGCGAAGAACGCGCAGGAAGCGCACGAGGCCATCCGCCCGACAGACTTCTTCCGCACCCCGGCCTCCGTCCGCGCCCATCTCGATTCCGATCAGTTCCGCCTCTACGAGATGATCTGGAAGCGCGCGATCGCCTCGCAGATGCAGCCGGCCGAGATCGAGCGCACGACGGTCGAGATCGAGGCGAAGAATGGCGCACAGACCGCGCAGCTTCGCGCCGTCGGCTCCGTCACCCGCTTCGACGGCTTCCTCGCCGCCTATGTCGATCCAAAGGACGACGATTCTGAAGATGAGGAGAGCAAGCGCCTGCCGGAGATCCGCGCCGGCGAAAACCTCGCCCGCGAGAAGATCACCGCCGATCAGCACACAACCGAGCCGCCGCCGCGCTATTCGGAAGCGTCCCTCATCAAGAAGCTGGAAGAGCTCGGCATCGGCCGTCCCTCGACCTACGCCGCGACGCTGAAGACGCTGGAAGACCGCGAATACGTCGTCGTCGACAAGCGCCGGCTGACGCCGCATTCGAAGGGCCGCATCGTCACCGCCTTCCTCGAAAGCTTCTTCGAGAAATATGTCGAATACGACTTCACGGCGGACCTCGAGGAGAAGCTCGACGAGATCTCCGACGGCAAGCTCGCCTGGAAGGACGTGCTGCGCGATTTCTGGGCCGACTTCTCCGCTGCCGTGGACGGCATCAAGGAGTTGCGCGTCACCGACGTGCTCGATGCGCTCAACGAGCAGCTCGCGCCGCTGGTTTTCCCCGCCCGCGAGGACGGTTCCGATCCGCGCATCTGCCCGCGCTGCGGCACCGGCAACCTGTCGCTCAAGCTCGGCAAATACGGCGCCTTCGTCGGCTGCTCCAACTATCCCGAGTGCGGCTACACCCGCCAGCTCGGCGAGGCCGTGAACGGCAATGGCGAGCCGGTCTCGGGCGAGAGCGGCGACAAGGTTCTGGGCCGCGATCCCTACACGGATGAGGAAATCGTCCTGAAGAACGGCCGCTTCGGCCCCTATGTCCAGCGCGGCGAGGGCAAGGAGGCCAAGCGCTCCAGCCTGCCCAAGGGCTGGACGGTCGAAACGATGGACCACGAGAAGGCGCTGGCGCTGCTCTCGCTGCCGCGCGACATCGGCCAGCATCCCGAGACCGGCAAGATGATCTCCGCCGGCCTCGGCCGCTATGGACCGTTCCTCCTGCACGACGGCGTCTACGCCAATCTCGAATCGATCGAGGACGTCTTCTCCGTCGGCATCAACCGCGCGGTCGCGGTGCTTGCCGAGAAGGCCGCCAAGGGACCGGGACGGCGCGGCGGCACGCCGGCGGCGCTGAAGGATCTCGGCGAGCATCCCGACGGCGGCGGCAGCGTCACCGTGCGCGACGGCAAATACGGCGCCTATGTCAACTTCGGCAAGGTCAACGCGACCATCCCGAAGGGCAAGGACCCGGCCTCCGTCACGATGGAAGAGGCCCTGGCGCTGATCGCGGCGCGCGAGGCGGCCGGCGGCGGCAAGTCGAAATCGACGGCCCGCAAATCCCCGGCCAAGGCGGCCGCGAAGTCTGCGGCCCCCAAAAAGGCCGCGGCGAAGCCGGCCAAGAAGAAGGCGGCGAAATAGTTGGCCCGGCGCCTGCCCGGATCCGGAAAGGCCGGCAAGCGCCGCGGCGGGCAGGATTCGGCCTCGGCGGAGGTCGGCGAAGACGGCTTCCCGACCCGTCAGGCCCTGCTCGACTACATCCAGTCCAACCCCGACCTGGCCTCGAAGCGCGACATCGCCAAGGCCTTCGGCCTGAAGGGTGAAGGCCGCATCTGGCTGAAGCAGACGCTCGCCGAGCTCGCCAGCGAAGGCCTGCTCGACGTCGAACGCAAATCCTATTCCAGGCCCGGCGCCCTGCCCCCGGTCGTGGCGCTCGAAATCTTCGGCCGCGACCGCGAGGGCGGTCTGCTCGCCCGCCCGGTCGAGCAGCCGGAAGACGCCGATCCCGTCCTCGTCTCGATCCGCAGCCCGCGGGGCGCGAGGGCGCCGACGGCCGGCGTCGGCGACCGCGTTCTGGCCAAGGTTTTTCCCGCGAAGGAGCGGCCGGGTCCTGCCTATACCGGCCGCGTCATCCGCCTGATCGACCACCGCAAGGACCTCGCGCTCGGCGTCCTGCGCAAGCTCGCCGACGGGTCCTTCCGCCTCGAACCGGTCGAGCGCCGCCAGCCCGAACTCATGATCGACGCCGACGCGCTCGGCGACGCCAAGCCGGGCGACCTGGTCGAGGCCGAGCAGGTCTCCTCCGGCCGCTACGGCCTGCCGCGCGGCAAGGTCGTCGCCGTGCTCGGCTCGCTCGACAGCGAGAAGGCGGTCTCGATGATCGCCATCCACGCCCACGACATCCCGCACGTCTTCCCGCCGCAGGTGCTGGCCGAGGCCGACGCGATGAAGCCGGCCGGCATGGAGCACCGCGAGGACTGGCGCCGACTGCCGCTCGTCACCATCGACCCGGCCGACGCCAAGGACCACGACGATGCCGTCCACGCCGAGCCCGACACCGACCCGGCCAACACCGGCGGCGTCATCGCCACCGTCGCCATCGCCGACGTCGCGACCTATATCCGCGCCGGCTCGCCGCTCGACCGCGAGGCGTTGAAGCGCGGCAACTCGGTCTATTTCCCCGACCGCGTCGTGCCGATGCTGCCCGAGCGCATCTCCAACGACCTGTGCTCGCTGCGCGAGGGCGAGGACCGCCCGGCGCTCGCCGTGCGCATGACCTTTGCCGCCGACGGACGGAAAATCCGTCACAGCTTCCATCGCGTCATGATGAAGTCCGCGGCAAAACTCGCCTATCCGCAGGCGCAGGCGGCGATCGACGGCAGGCCGGATGACAAGACCGGCCCGCTGCTCGACACGGTGCTTCGCCCGCTCTGGGACGCCTATGCGGTGCTCAAGCGCGGCCGCGAGTCGCGCCATCCGCTCGAACTCGACCTGCCGGAGCGAAAAATCCTCCTCAAGCCAGACGGCACGGTCGACCGTGTGACGGTCCCGGAACGCCTCGATGCGCACAAGCTGATCGAGGAGTTCATGATCCAGGCCAATGTCGCGGCCGCGGAGACGCTGGAAAACAAGCGCCAGGCGCTGATCTACCGCATCCACGACGCGCCTTCTCTCGCCAAGCAGGAGGCGCTGCGCGAGTTCCTGCGCACGCTGTCGATCAGCCTCGCGCGGGGCGCGCAGCTTCGGCCGGCCCAGTTCAACGGCATCCTGGCCCAGGTGCGTGACACCGAGCACGAAAGCCTCGTCAACGAGGTGGTGCTGCGCTCGCAGAGCCAGGCGGTCTACTCGCCCGACAATATCGGCCATTTCGGCCTCAACTTGCGCCGCTACGCCCACTTCACCTCGCCGATCCGCCGCTATGCGGACCTGATCGTGCACCGGGCGCTGATCGGTTCGCTCGGCCTCGGCGCCGGCGGACTGACGCGCGACGAGGAAGCGCGGCTGGAAGAGATTTCGGCGCTCATCTCGGCGTCGGAACGGCGCGCCATGGCGGCGGAGCGCGACACGGTCGACCGGCTGATCGCCGCGCATCTGTCGGGGCGCAAGGGCGAGACCTTCGAAGGACGCATAACGGGTGTGACCAAGTCCGGACTTTTTGTCCAGTTGCCCACTTACGGCGCGGACGGCTTCGTGCCGGTGTCAACGCTGCATGACGATTACTATATCTATGACGAAACCGCCCACACCCTGTTCGGCGACCGCAGTGGGCGCGGCTACCGCCTTGGCGACGCCGTCGAGGTCAAGCTGGTCGAAGTGGCGCCGCTGGCAGGCTCGATGCGCTTCGAGATGCTGAGCGATCCGGTCGCATTGCAGGGCATGCGGCAGTCGTTCCACAAGGCGCGTGGCCGGCGCACGGCGCGCGCGGGCGGCAACCGGCTGGGTGGCCGGTCGAGGAGAAGATGATGGAAACGGTCCAATTCGGCAGCGAGGCACATAGCGGCCGGCCCGCGCGCGACCTGAAGCAGGCGATGATGCGCGGCTTCATGGGGCGCTGCCCGCATTGCGGCGAGGGCAAGCTGTTCCAGGGCTACGCCAAGACGGTCGACGACTGCGCGGTGTGCGGCGAGCATATCGGCCACCACCGCGCCGACGACCTGCCCGCCTATCTGGTCATCTTCATCGTCGGCCACATCGTCGTCGGCGCCTTCATGGGCGTCGAGGCCGCGGTCGAGCTTTCGACCTGGACCCATCTCGCCATCTGGGCGCCGATCACCGTTTTGGGCTCGATCGCCCTGCTGCAGCCGGTCAAGGGCGCCGTCGTGGGACTGCAATGGGCGCTCTATATGCACGGCTTCGGCGGCGCCGAGGACGAGATCGAGACCCATCCGGAAGCATGAGCGGGACAATGTCGGGAGGAGGCACCATGGAAGGCATGACGCGGGCGCAGGTCGACAACGCCGAGTCCAAGGATTTCGCGCTGGGCGGCAAGCCGATGCGCCCGCGCGACGCGGCCACGCTGATGCTCATCGACCGCAGCGGCGGCGAGTTCCGCGTCCTGATGGGCCGCCGCTCGCGCAAGCACGCCTTCATGCCCGGCCGCCTGGTCTTCCCCGGCGGGCGCACCGATCCCTCCGACAGCCGTGTCGCGGTCGCCGACACGCTGCATCCGGCCGTCGAGGCCAAGCTGGTGGTCAAGGGCAAGCGCTCGATCTCGTCGGCGCGGGCGCGTGCGATCGCCCTTTCGGCGCTGCGCGAGACCTATGAGGAGGCCGGGCTGCTGATCGGCCGCAGCGGCGGCTACAAGACGAAGCGCGAGGGCTGGCACGGCTTCGCCGAGAACGGCGTCCAGCCGACGCTCTCCAACCTGCGCATGATCGCCCGCGCCATCACTCCGCCCGGCCGCGTGCGCCGCTTCGACACGCGCTTCATCGCCGCGTGGCGCGACGACGTCGCGGTGGAACTGCCTGGCGGCGGTCCGACGGAGGAACTCGAAGAACTCGTCTGGCTGCCCATCGGCAATGCCGTGTCGGAGGAAATACCGATGATCACGCGGACGGTCCTGGGCGATCTGGCGAATCGGCTCGCCGAAGACCCGTCCCTCGACGCGGACCATCCGGTTCCGTTCTACTACATGCGGCACCAGCGGTTCCTGCGCGACCTGATCTGATCCGCCAACAGTCCGATCAACACAATGCATGCGCCGTCCAATCCCGATGGGGAGGAACACCTGCCGCTTCGGCTGCTGTCGCTCGCGGCCGCGATCGGCTCGATCAGCGTCGTCGGCATCGCGATCGGGCTCGGCGTTCCCCTGCTCAGTGTCGTGCTCGAACAGCGCGGCCATTCCGCGTCGATGATCGGGCTCAACACGGCCGCGGCCGGCCTCGCCTCCATCGCGGCGGCGCCGATCGCGACGCCGCTCGGCGCCCGCTTCGGCGTCGTGCCGATGCTCGCAGTCAGCATGTTCGTCGGCGCGCTGTCGTTCATGGGCTTCCACTACGCGACCGAGTTCTGGATGTGGTTTCCGCTGCGCGCGGTGCTGCACATCGCGCTGACGATCGTGTTCATCCTGTCGGAATACTGGATCAACGTCTCGGCCCCGCCGCGCCGGCGCGGCATGGTCCTCGGCATCTATGCGACCATGCTGTCGCTCGGCTTCGCGCTCGGTCCGTGGATCTTCGCCCAGATCGGCAGCCAGGGGGTGCGTCCCTTCGCGGTTGCCTTCGGCCTCGTGCTGGCCGGCATGCTGCCGGTTCTGATCGCATGGCGGCAGAGCCCGCGGATCCCGCGCGGCGGCAGCGGCGACGGCAACCGCTTCCTGCGCTACATCTGGCTGGTGCCGACCGCGACGGCGGCGGTGTTCGTCTTCGGCGCGGTCGAGACCGGCGGCTTCGCCCTCTTCCCGCTCTATGCGTCGAAGATCGGCTACCCGGAGGCCGACGCGGCGCTGCTTCTGTCGATGATCGGACTGGGCAACGTGCTGTTCCAGGTGCCGCTCGGCATGCTCAGCGACCGGATCGGCGACCGCCGCCGTGTCCTGGTCGCCTGCGCAGTGGCGGGGCTCGCCGGCATGGCGCTGATGCCGCTCGTCGCGCAGAACTGGACGCTGATGGCGGCCCTGCTGCTGGTGTGGGGCGGTGCGGTCGCAGCACTCTACACGGTCGGTCTCGCGCACCTCGGCTCGCAACTGCACGGGCGGGACCTCGCCTCGGCCAACGCCGCCTTCGTCTTCTGCTACGGCATCGGCATGCTCGCCGGCCCGCAGATGATCGGTCTCGGCCTCGACGCTTTCGGTCCGCCCGGCTTCGGCTGGACGATCGGCGCTTTCTTCGCGGCCTACCTGCTGCTGATCGCCGTTCGGATGATGCGCAGCCCTTCCCGCTCTTGACTTTCCGCGGCCAATCCGTATGTGTCCGGCTCAGTTTTCCGCGGCCGGGCTCGACGCTTGGCGCTTGCGCGCGAAGTGACCCACACGAGAATTACGGACAAGACCCATGGCAAAAGCCGCCAACATCAAGATCAAGCTCCTCTCGACCGCCGACACCGGCTTCTTCTACGTGACGAGCAAGAACAGCCGCACCAAGACCGACAAGCTCTCGTTCCGGAAGTACGATCCGGTCGCGAAGAAGCACGTCGAGTTCAAGGAAACCAAGATCAAGTAAGGCAGAAATGCCGTCTCGCAGATCCGACGCCGCCTCCGGGCGGCGTTTTCTTTTGCGCACGCAATCCCTTGCAGGCGCATTTGAATCTGATGGAGAAAGATAAAGGGGGCCGGCCGACTCTCTGGCAGCGGTACGAGGAATCCACTATGCGCCAGCGTCGACCGGCCAACCCCACGTAACCCAGGAGATGCGGCGGACCTGAGCATCATGGGGTATATCTGGACGGACGCCGAATGTCCCTCGTCGCTGTGCCGTCCCACCCAGCGAAACAATCGCGCAAGATCGCTTGAAAATCAATACTTTCTTAAGGTTTGAGAGCGAATCACCCGAAACAGGGTAAATGCCGCCCGCGATTGCCTTGCCCCGGGGCAGCCGGCAAACGTTCTCTTCCGCGATCAGGCGGCCTTGGCGACCACGCGGTTGCGGCCGGTGTTCTTGGCCTCGTAGAGGGCCGCATCCGCGCGGCCGATCAGTGTGTTGACGCTGTCCTTGCCCGGGATCATCGACGCCACGCCGATGCTGACGGTCACCTGCACCGCCTGTGTTCCGCCGCCGATCGCGAACGGCTGGCTTTCGATCTCGTGGCGGATGCGCTCGGCCACGTTCTCCGCCACCTCCTGGTCGGTGTCCGGCATGACGACGACGAACTCCTCGCCGCCGAAGCGGCAGGCGAGGTCGATGCCCCTGACGTTCTTGCGCAGCCGCCGCGCGAAGTCGCGCAGCACCTCGTCGCCGGCGGCGTGGCCGTGCGTATCGTTGATCGGCTTGAACCGGTCGATGTCGCTGATCAGCAGCGACAGCGGCCTGCCGCGCGAGCCGGCGCGCTCGAACAGCGTCGCCAGGTGGCTGTCGAGATAGCGCCGGTTGTGCAGGCCGGTGAGAGCGTCGGTCACCGCCATCTCGATCGTCTGGGCGACGCTGGAGCGCAGTTCCTCATTATAGCGCTTGCGTCGGATCTGGGTGCGAAGCCGTGCCGTCAGTTCGAGCTCGTCGACCGGGCGCGTCACGTAATCGTTCACGCCGAGATCGAGGCCGCGCATCACCAGATTGTCCTCGCCGGACTCGGCCACCAGCACGATCGGCAGGAAGCGGGTGCGGTCGAGCGAGCGCAGCTGCGAGCACAGCCGCAGCGGGTCGAACCCGGCGAGACCCGTCGTGACCAGCACGGCCTCGTAGCGGCCTTCCGCCGCCTGGAAGAGCGCCTTCTGCGGATCGGGAACCACGTCGACATCCGCGAACGGCCGCAGCATGTCGGTCATTCGCTCCTGCGAGGAGGCGCGCTGGTCTACGAGCAGCAGCCGCGCCCGCGCCTCCCCCATCGGGTCCTTCCGGCCGAGAAGTTCCTCGATGCCGATGTTGCGTGTGGTGGAGGCACGCAGCCTCAATTCGTCGCTCAGCATCTTCAGGCGCACGAGGCTGCGCACCCGCGTCAGAAGCTGCAGGTCGTTGACCGGCTTGGTCAGGAAATCGTCCGCGCCGACTTCGAGCCCGAGGATGCGATCCGACGGGTGGTCGAGTGCGGTCACCATGACGATCGGGATGTGCGAGGTGTTCCGGTCCGATTTCAGGCGGCGGCAGACCTCGAACCCGTCCATCTCGGGCATCATCACGTCGAGCAGCACGACGTCGACCTTGCCGTTCTCGCAGATCTCGATGGCCTCCGGGCCGCTGAAGGCGGACAGGACCTCGAAATACTCGGCCAGCAGCCGCGCCTCGAGGAGCTTCACATTGGCCGGCACGTCGTCGACGACGAGGATACGGGCGGTCATCGGCCGGAAGCTCCAGGAGAACGGACGACCATCAGGCGTCCCCGAGATAGGACTTGATGGTCTCGATGAATTTCGGGACCGAGATCGGCTTGGAGATGTAGGCCTCGCAGCCGCCCTGGCGGATGCGCTCCTCGTCGCCCTTCATCGCGAAGGCCGTCACCGCGATCACGGGGATCGAATGGAGTTCGTCGTCCTGCTTGAGCCACTTCGTCACTTCGAGGCCGGAGACCTCGGGCAGCTGGATGTCCATCAGGATCAGGTCGGGACGATGGGTGCGGGCGAGATCGAGCGCCTCCAGGCCGTTGCGCGTGCGAACGGTCTCGTAGCCTGTCGCCTCGATCAGGTCGCGGAAGAGCTTCATGTTGAGCTCGTTGTCCTCGACGATCATCACCTTCTTTGGCATCGCGCTATCGTCCCTCTCGACCGTGGCCGTGATCCTGAACCCCGGTCTGCGCGCCCCGCCAGCGACGCGACTTTCCGGAGCACACCATATGGTGATTTGATTGACGAAACGGTAATCGGCCGGAGGCGCTTGCAGTCGCGGCCGGCTCGCCATATTCGTCTGCCACGATGCGGAACGCCGAACCAGTGCAGATGTCGAAGACGGGACACGACCGCGAGGCGGCCGAAGCGCTCGCGATCCGCGCGCTCGGCTTCATCGCGTCCGACGCTGTGCTCCTGCCGCGCTTCCTCGCGATCACCGGCATCGAGGCGAAGGACATCCGCGCTGCGGCCACCCAGCCCGGCTTCCTGGCCGGCGTGCTGCAGTTCCTGCTCGCGCACGAGCCGACGCTGCTGCAGTTCGCCGAGGCCGCCGGCATCGATGCGGCCGAGGTCGCCCGTGCCTGCCGGGCGCTGCCCTTCGGCGACGACATGCATGAGAGGTCCAGTTGAGCGACGATCCCGAGACACTGCGCCAGATCGAGGAACTGTCGCACGACGACAGGCCGCTGCTCGTGCTCGACGTCGACGACGTCCTGCTCGACTTCATCCGCCCGTTCCCGCGCTATCTGGAAGGTCGCGGCTACAAGCTCAACCTCGACAACTTCCGGCTCAACGGCAACATCGTCGAGCTCGCTTCCGGCGCGCCCGCCGACACGGCGCAGGTCGCCGAACTCATCGACGCCTTCTTCGTCGCGCAGTCCGACTGGCAGACCCTGACGGAGGGGGCGGCCGAGGCGCTCGAGTTCATCGGCGCCCGCGCCGAGATCATCCTGCTCACCGCCATGCCGCATCGCCATCGCGCGTCGCGAATCGCGCATCTCGATGCACTCGGCTTCAGCTATCCCCTGCTCACCACCGAAATGGCGAAGGGACCCGCCATCGAGCGGCTGCGCGGACCGTCGATGCGGCCCGTCGCCTTCGTCGACGACCAGCCGCGCAACCTCGCCTCCGCGATGGAGCGGGTGCCCGACGCGCATCTGTTTCACCTGATGGCGGACAATTCGCTCCGCGCCCTAATCCCGCCGCCGCCCGCCGGCGTGCACATCGTCGACGACTGGCGCGAGGCCGCGCCCAAGATCGCCTCGGCGCTCGGGCTCTGATCTTTCAAAGTACTAACCGCATCAACGGCCGCCCCGCCTTGCGGGTCGCCACGCAGGCGAAGCCCGCCTTCTCGAACACCCGCGTCGAGCCGACGAAGAGCCCGACCGAGCGTGAATCCTTCGAGTGATCGATCGGACAGGCCTCGACGACCCGCGCGCCCTGCGCTGCGGCATGGCGCAGGCCGGCCTCCACCAGGCGGTGGCTCAGCCCCCTGCCCCGCGCTGACGCGCGCAGGAAGAAGCAGGAGATCGCCCAGACGGCCGGATCGGCCACATCGGACGGCTCGAGCGGCGCCGAGACGCGTCTCGCATTGTTCCATTCAGGCACGTCCGCGCGCGGGCCGATCTGCATCCAGCCCACCGCGCGGCCCTCCTCATAGGCAAGCAGGCCGGGCGGCGGTCCGGCCATGATCCTGTCGTGGATATGGTCCTTGTTGCGCTGCCCGTCGTTCTGCCGCCGCGTGGCGGGCGGCAGGCGGAAATAGGTGCACCAGCAGCCATAGCAGGCGCCCTGCTTGCCGAAGAGATCCTCGAAATCGGGCCAGCGCTCCGGCGTGAGCGGCAGGATCTCGTCAGCAGTCATCGTCACGCCTCCGACTGGCCTTGCGGGTGGGCCCAGGCTCTTCTATCATCGCGCTTGTTCACTCTATGTTCTCAGGCACGATGCTGTCTGTCAATGACCCTGCGCATGGTTTCTGCCGCGATTGCCTGACCCGGCAGTCGAAGGCCGCGCGGCGCTGCGAGCGCTGCGGCAGTCCGCGTCTGGCCGCGCATCCCGAGCTCTACACGCTCAGCCTCGCCCATATCGACTGCGACGCCTTCTACGCAGCGGTCGAGAAGCGCGACAGTCCGGAGCTGGCCGACAAGCCCGTCATCATCGGCGGCGGCAAGCGCGGCGTCGTTTCCACCGCCTGCTATATCGCCCGCATCAACGGCGTGCGCTCGGCCATGCCGATGTTCAAGGCGCTGGAGGCCTGCCCGCACGCGGTGGTGATCCCGCCCGACATGGAGAAATATGCCCGGGTCGGCCGCGAGGTGCGCCAGATGATGCAGGCGCTGACGCCGCTGGTGCAGCCGATCTCGATCGACGAGGCCTTCCTCGACCTCGCGGGCACCGAGCGGCTGCACGGCATGCCGCCCGCCCTGGTGCTGGCGCGCTTCGCCCGCCAGGTCGAGAAGGAGATCGGCATCACCGTCTCCGTCGGCCTGTCCTACTGCAAGTTCCTCGCCAAGGTGGCGTCCGACCTCAACAAGCCGCGCGGCTTCTCCGTCATTGGCGAGGCCGAAGCGCTGTCCTTCCTCGCCGACAAGCCGGTGACCATGATTTGGGGCGTCGGCAAGGCCTTCGCCGCGGTGCTGGAGCGCGACGGAGTGCGCAGCATCGGCCAGCTCCAGCGCATGGAGCGGGCCGAGCTCATGCGCCGCTACGGCACAATGGGCGACCGGCTCTACCACCTCGCCCGCGGCGAGGACGACCGCGCCGTCGACATCGACCGCGAGGCCAAGAGCGTCTCGGCCGAGACCACCTTCAACGAGGACCTGTCCTCCGCCGCCGACCTCGTGCCGATCCTGCGCGCTTTGTCCGAAAAGGTGTCGTCGCGGCTGAAGAAATCTGGCATCGCCGGGCGCACCGTGGTGCTGAAGCTCAAGACCAAGGATTTCAAGCTGCGCACCCGCAACCGCCAGCTCGCCGACCCCACCCGGCTCGCCGATCGCATCTTCGCCACTGGCCGCGAGCTCCTGTCGCGCGAAACCGACGGCACGCTCTACCGTCTCATCGGCATCGGCGTGTCCGACCTTACCGACGACGCCCGCGCCGACCCACCGGACTTGGTCGACCGGCAGGCCGAAAAGCGGGCGAAGGCGGAGGGTGCGATCGACATCCTGCGCGGCAAGTTCGGCCGCGCTGCCGTCGAGACCGGCTACACCTTCGGCAAGGGCCGCAACGCGCACCCGCCGGAGGCGGTGGACGAATAGCGTGCCGTTACAGGCGCGCCAGGTCGATCTGGCTGGTCACCACGCGCGCGCCGGTCTCCGGGTCCTCGTCGACCGTGGTCAGCCGCAACCCGTTGCTGCCGACCTTCTCGACGGTCATGCGGGCGCTGCGGTCGCCGTTGACCTCCTTCGCCCAGCGAATGCCGAGATTGATCGCGTCGCCCGATCTCTGTCCGTTCAGGCCGGCCACACCGGTGCCCGCGCCGGTATAGGTGCCCTTGTAGCTGGTGCCGTTGGCCGTGAGGTCCGCCGAGATGGCGCGGGACACGACGACAAGGCCGCGGCACTTGCCGTCGAGAGACAGCGACGTGTCGGTCGCGTCGGTCTTGAACGTGCAGTTGACGTTCACCGGCGAGGCGTTCGTGCGCACCTTCACCGTGCCCTTGCCGGCCCAGCTGCCTTCCAAGCTGGTAAGGAAGTCGCCATCGTTGGCGTGGGCTGCAAATCCGCCCATGGGTGCAACGACAGCGGCAATCAGCATCAGCTTCGTCAATCCGGTCATGATCCTGCCATCCAATTCGTTTCGCTGGTCCAACAACTGCGCCGAAGCCCGGCGGTTCCCGGCCTCGTTGAACGCCCGGAGTTGCCGGACATGTGCGCAAGCCCCGATCTGTGCTGGACGCGGACGGCTGCATGCGGACAATAGGCCGCGAGTCGAAGCGGCAACGACGGGCGGATTGAAATGACGGAAGAGCGGCGGATCAGGGATCCCCTGAAGCGGGAACTCGCGGGCCTGTCCGGCGCCGGCGGTCAGCCCGCGGCCCGCGCGCCGGTCGCCGTCCGCCCCTTCGTCCACCTGCGCGTCCACTCGTCCTATTCGCTGCTTGAGGGCGCCCTGCCGCTCAAGAAGATCGTTGCCCACGCGATCAAGGACGAGCAGCCGGCCATCGCCGTCACCGACACCAACAACCTGTTCGGCGCGCTCGAATTCGCGCAATACGCCTCGAAGGACGGCGTCCAGCCGATCATCGGCTGCCAGCTCGACATCGCCTTCGCCGACCCCGCACCTGAGGCCAATACCGGGCACCGCAAGCCGCGCAGCGTCTTTCCGCTGGTCCTCATCGCCGCGACCGAGACGGGTTATGCCAATCTCGTGCGGCTGGTCAGCCGCGCCTATCTCGACAACCCGGCCGAACTCGGCGTGCAGGCGAACACCGGCTGGCTGGAGGAACTCGCCGAGGGGGTGATCTGCCTCACCGGCGGCGAAGGCGGCCCGATCGGCACTGCGCTGAAGCATGACCACCAGGCGGTCGCGGCCGAGCGGCTGGACATGCTGTCGCGCATCTTCGGCGACCGGCTCTATGTCGAGCTGCAGCGCCCGCAGGGCCACGACCGCGCCGTCGAGGCGGCGATGATCGCGCTTGCCTACGACAAGCGGCTGCCGCTGGTGGCGACCAACGAGGCCTTCTTCCTCGCGCGGGAAGACTTCGATGCCCACGATGCGCTGATGGCGATCGCCGAAGGGTCCGTCGTCGCCGTCGACGACCGCCGCCGGCTGACGCCCGACCATCACCTGCGCAGTCAGAAGGAGATGTCCGAACTCTTCTTCGACCTGCCCGAGGCGCTCGACAACACGATCGAGATCGCCATGCGCTGCTCCTACTATCCGAAGAACCGCAAGCCGATCCTGCCGCGCTTCGCGGGCGCGGATGTGGACGACGCCGAAGCCGCCGAGCGCGCCGAGGCAGAGGAGCTCGCCCGCCAGGCCCGCGAGGGCCTTGCCATGCGCATCGCGACCCGCGGGCTGACCGCGGGGTACACCCAGGAGCAATATGCCGAGCGGCTCGAATACGAGATCGGCGTCATCCAGAAGATGAAGTTTCCGGGCTACTTCCTCATCGTGTCGGACTTCATCAAATGGGCCAAGGCGCACGACATCCCCGTCGGCCCGGGCCGCGGCTCCGGCGCCGGCTCGCTGGTCGCCTATGCGCTCACCATCACCGACGTCGACCCGCTGCGCTTTTCGCTGCTGTTCGAGCGCTTCCTCAATCCCGACCGCGTGTCGATGCCCGACTTCGACATCGACTTCTGCCAGGACCGTCGCGAGGAGGTGATCCGCTACGTCCAGAGCAAATACGGCCGCGACCAGGTCGGGCAGATCATCACCTTCGGCACGCTGCAGGCCCGCGCCGTGCTGCGCGACGTCGGCCGCGTGCTGCAGATGCCTTACGGCCAGGTCGACCGGCTCTGCAAGATGGTGCCGCAGAACCCGGCCAATCCCGTCAAGCTCGCCGAGGCGATCGAGGCCGAGCCGCGCTTCGCCGAGGAAGTCGAGAAGGAGCCCGTCGTCCAGACCTTGCTCGACATCGCCCAGAAGCTCGAAGGCCTCTACCGCCACGCCTCGACGCACGCCGCCGGCATCGTCATCGGCGACCGGCCGCTCTCCGAGCTGGTGCCGATGTATCGCGACCCGCGCTCCGACATGCCGGTGACGCAGTTCAACATGAAGAAGGTCGAGGACGCCGGCCTCGTCAAGTTCGACTTCCTCGGCCTCAAGACGCTCACCGTCCTGGAGACGGCGGTGAAACTGATCCGCCGCCGCGGTATCGAGATCGACCTCGCGACGCTGCCTCTGGACGACAAGCCCACCTACGAGATGCTGTCGCGCGGCGAGACGGTCGGCATCTTCCAGGTGGAATCGGCCGGCATGCGCAAGGCGCTGATCGGCATGAAGCCGGACTGCATCGAGGACATCATCGCGCTGGTGGCGCTCTACCGCCCCGGCCCGATGGAGAACATCCCCACCTACAATGCCCGCAAGCACGGCGAGGAGGAGATCGCCTCGATCCACCCCAAGATCGACCATCTGGTGAAGGAGACGCAGGGCGTCATCGTCTACCAGGAACAGGTGATGCAGATCGCGCAGGAGCTCGCCGGCTACTCGCTCGGCGAAGCCGATCTGCTGCGCCGCGCCATGGGCAAGAAGATCCGCGCCGAAATGGACAAGCAGCGCGAGCGCTTCGTCACCGGCGCCGTCGAGCGCGGCGTGGCCAAGCCGCAGGCCGACTTCATCTTCGACCTCCTGGCCAAGTTCGCCGACTACGGCTTCAACAAGAGCCACGCCGCCGCCTACGCGATCGTCTCCTACCAGACCGCGTTCCTCAAGGCGCACTATCCGGTCGAATTCCTCGCCGCATCGATGACGCTCGACATGGGCAACACCGACAAGCTGTCTGACTTCCGCCAGGACGCGATGCGGCTCGGCATCGAGGTGGTGCCGCCGTCGGTCAGGACGTCGGACCGCGACTTCGAGGTCGAGGGCAACCGCATCTTCTATTCGCTCGCCGCCATCAAGGGCGTCGGCGACGCGGCCGTGCGCCACATCGTCGAGAAGCGCAAGGAGAAGCAGTTTTCCGACCTTGAGGATTTCTGCGAGCGCGTCGACCCGAAGATCGTCGGCAAGCGCGTCTTCGAGAGCCTGATCCAGGCCGGCGCCTTTGACTGCTTCGGCCACGACCGCGCGGCGATGATGGCGGGCATCGAACGCATGATGGGCCTCGCCTCGCGCGCCTCGGAGGATGCGGCGCTCGGCATGTCCGACATGTTCGGATCGAGCTCGGCCGCGCGGCAGCAGAAGCTGCACCTGCCCGCGGCCGAGCCATGGCTGACGGCGGAGCGCCTGCAGCGCGAGTTCGCCGCCGTCGGCTTCTACCTCTCGGCGCACCCGCTCGACGAATACCGCACGGTGCTGGAGCGCATGCGCGTGCAAGGCTGGTCCGACTTTCAGGCCGCCGTGAAGCGCGGCGCCTCGGCGGGGCGGCTGGCGGGCACGATCACCTCGGCCAAGGAGCGCAAGACCAAGACCGGCAACAAGATGTGCGTCGTCCAGCTCTCCGACATGAGCGGGCAATACGAGGCCGTGCTGTTCTCCGAGACGCTGACGCAGTTTCGCGACCTGCTGGAAGAAGGAAAATCGGTCGTCATCACCGTCGCGGCGGAAGACCGGCCGGAGGGCGTCAACCTGCGCGTCAACTCGGTACAGTCGCTCGACAACGAGGCCGCCAAGCACCAGAAGGCGCTGCGCATCTTCCTGCGCGACCCCGCGCCCCTCAACACCCTGTCGAGCCAGCTCCAGCAGCGCGGCGAAAGCCAGGTCTCCTTCGTGGTGCTGAAGGGCGAGGGCCAGGGCGAGATCGAGATCGAACTCCCCGGCCGCTACCGCATCGACCCCCGCATCGCCGCCGCCATGCGCGCGGTTAACGGGGTGGTCGAGGTGGAGCTGGTGTAGAGCGCCTACTCGCTTTCGCGGAATCGCCCCCTCCACCGCCTTCGGCGGTCGTCCTGCGGATCCCCCGTAAACGGGGGAGGATCCGGTGCCACGCCGACCTCCCGAAAGTGGCCTTCATCAAGGGTTAGAAAAACGCGACGGTCGAGCGCGCTGATCCTCCCCCGTTTACGGGGGATCCGCAGGACGACCACGCAAAGCGTGGTGGAGGGGGCGGGAACTGCCGAGTGCACTGGGCCACGCCCGGCAGCGGCGGCGGACCGTCGCCTGAACGGAACCGTGTCTGCTTACGACCCAATTGCGGCCGTTCGAGGGCTAGTCACAATCTTCCCAAAAGCTGCCTTCGGTCGCCATCTGGAGCGCAAACTACTCGCTTTGGCTAGCGGGTAAGTTTTTAACAGGTGCGGGGAACACCACAATGCCGCCGCTTGTCTCCTCGATTGCCATTCTACAGTGCTCGACAAAACGATGGTCGTCGGGGTGATCAAGGACGTGAACGATCGCATCGTACAGGTCTGATGTGCGCACGAGCGCTGTTCCCAATCGCTTTGCATTGGTCAGACACTTGGCCGTAAAATGATCTGCCCTCAACGCGGGCTCAGTAAATCTGTAGGCATTGCCGAAGAGCACTCCCTTGGCGGGTGTGTTTACCTCCTCTCGCTGAAAATCCTCGTTAATGTTGGACTCGAGCTGTCTAAACTTGGTGATGTCTACTGACGAATTTTCCTTGCCCTCTGACTCACCAATCATCCGGACTCCTGACGGCCCGACGAAGATATGATCAATTTCGACGTCGCCCACGCGGTAGTTCTCCACCGTGAAGCCAAGCAGTCGGAGGGCGGCCTCTATTGCAGCCTCTGACGTTGCCCCCGATCAGCCCTCATTCATAACTGGACTCTGTTCTCCTTGTGGTCCGATCTGGACCGGTTTGCAAACTCGTTCGGGGTGAGGCCACGCAGGCTCGTGTGTGGCCGGTGCTCGTTGTAGTCGATCCTCCACTCTTCAATGATGCGGCGTGCCGCTGCCATGCCGCGGAACAGGTGCTCGTTGAGGCATTCGTCGCGCAAGCGGCCGTTCAGGCTTTCGACGAAGCCGTTCTGGGTCGGCTTGCCCGGCGCGATGTAGTGCCACTCGACGCGGTTGTCCTCCTGCCACTGCAGGATCGCCCGCGACGTCAGCTCGGTGCCGTTGTCGGAGACGATCATCAGCGGTCGGCCGCGCGTCTCGACGATGGCGTCCAGTTCCCGCGCCACCCGCATGCCCGACAGTGACGTGTCGACCACGAGTGCCAGGCACTCCCGAGTGAAGTCGTCGACCACCACCAGGACGCGGAAGCGTCTGCCATCGGCGAGCATGTCGGATACGAAGTCCAGGCTCCATCGTTGGTTTGCTCCCTGCGGCAGCGTCATCGGCGCCCGCGTGCCCAGCGCCCGCTTGCGGCCGCCGCGCTTCTTCACCGTCAGCCGCTCCTCCCGGTATAGCCGGAACAGCTTCTTGTGGTTCAGTTCGATGCCCTCGCGCCGCAGAAGGATGAGCAGCCGCCGATAGCCGAACCGACGCCGCTCAAGCGCCAGCTCTTTCAGCCGCGCCCGCACCGCGGCATCGTCCGGTCGCCGCGACGCATAGCGATAGGTCTTCGGGTCGAGCCCGACCAGACTGCAGGCACGCCGCTGCGAGTAGCACTTCTCTTCGATCGCCCAGGCCACGAAGCGCTTCCTTGTCCTGGGCGTCAGAACTTTCCCAGTGCTTCCTTCAGCGTCGCGACGTCCAGCATAGATTCCGCTAGTAGCTTCTTCAGCCGCCGGTTCTCGTCCTCGAGGCTCCTCAGCCGCCGGGCGTCCGACACTTCCATGCCGCCATAGCGATTACGCCAGTTGTAGAAGGTCGCCTCCGAGATCCCGTGTTTGCGGCACAGCTCTGCCGTCGGGATTCCCGCCTGGTGCTCCTTCAGCACGCCGATGATCTGGTCTTCCGTGAACCGGCTTCTCTTCATCTCCGTCTCCTTTCGACGGAGTCCAGTTCAAACCGAGGGCATTCCAGGGGGCAACGTCACCTCTAAGGGCTTGCCGGTCTCAAATAGCAAACGCGAATGAGCCATCAAGGCCTCGGATTCTGCCAGCTTTTCTGCTTTGTTGCTTACGAGCAGATCGATCTCGGCATCGATCCGCGCGACCTCCTTGGACACCACCTCCACTTGCTTAGGTACAGGTGCGCTGGCCAACCACTTGGGCGGCGGTGTTACGGCTCCCTCGGCCTTAAGGGCTTTATCCACGGCGAGGAGTTGCGCAACTATCCCGTGCGACAGACGCACGGCTTCATCAGACCACATTTCGGGATCGGCGGTGTCGTGCTCGATCATGTTGAAGTATGGCAGCAGCACGAGGTGGCCCGGCATGCCTTTTGGTTTCAGCACCGAACCAACTGCCGCTCCATCCTTCGCGGCAAATATCGGTTTGCCGGCACTCTCATCTAAAATGACTCGATAGGAGGCAACCTCCTTCAGAGTTTCCAAGAGGCCTCTGAACATTCCGTCCGCGACTGTTATCTGGCGCCCTTTTGCGTTCTTCACCGAAAGCGGAAACGGCACGGCCTGGTAATTGTGTAGCGCGTACGTTTTGTATGTCCTTCGGTTTCGGGTGCCTAGTTCGTAGCCGGTGGCGCCGGAGTCTTCCTCATACTCAGCGAGAGGCACAAAGATCGTTTTGCCAGCCGAGAGGGCGACGCTGATCTCCGTCGCCCAATGCTTCATTGCGGAAGCAAGTCGCTTTGTGCTTTCGATATCAATGCACGAACCGCCGCCACTAAATTCGATCCGGGTAAGGTATGGCAAAGTGGGATCGAATAGCGCGATGTCATAATCCCGGAGCGATGCCCCCGAGAAATGCTCGAACCGATCCTCGACGGTGGGCAACGATGCGTTAATTGTCACAATGGACTTCATATTTCCCCCGCCCGCGCGAAGCGCTACTCTTAGTCAAACAGGCTGTTCTTCTCAAAACCCCGATCTGGAAGCCAGCGACCAGACACTTTCGTCGCTGGCATGAACTCGGCGAGCTATCTCCATTACTGGCAAACTGTTAGACGCCGTTGCATAAATCAAGATTTCTGCACCACTTTCACGGCTTTCAACGTCAGTAGCTTGCACGGTGCAGAATTCAGGTTCTTAGTTCGCCGGCTTCGGCTGGGAAAAATTCGCCCGGCTTTTGACGTCTGCTTTCCCTATGGCGCCGCCAAGAGCTGCCAGTCCGCTTCCCACCCCACTACCGCCATCCACGCCCTACCCACTCGGACGCACCCTTCCGCAATCGCGGCGATCGCGCTCCGTATCTCCCCCGCAAGGGGGAAGATGCGCGCACCCTGTGCATCGATTTCCGCCCGCTCTCCCACCAACCCGTTGCCCCGCTCGGCATTCGCCATCCGCCATTCGATTTTCCATCCACCACCCGCGCATCGCGGCGACACTGTCTCCCGCGAAAGGAGTCGGCAGTGATCGATTGGGAAGGGGTGATCGAACGGAATGTCAGGCTTTTGCGGGAGATCGTCGCCACGCTCGCCGCCATGGCCGGGCTCGACCTGTCCCTTGCGGCAGGGAATGGCTCGGCTGCGGCACTGGCCGGACCCGGTGTGGGCCATCTGCCCTGTCCGACCCTGCCGCGCTGGGCCCACCGCACCGTGTTCCGCCTGCTACGTCCGGCCGAGGCCGCCCTGCGGCGGCTGGTGATCGTCGCCGCCCGCGACATGGTCGCCCCTGCGCCGGCCCTGCCTGCGATCATGCGCAAGGGCGGGCCGCTGGTCGCGCACATTCCCGTCAGCCTGGGCCTCGCTCTGGCGCCCGCCGCGGCCGACGCGCCTGCCGCCGCGCCGGCAGCACCCGGCCGGCTCTCCTTCCCGCTCCTCGACCCTTTGCCGGACTTGACCGCGCCGCCGTTCCGCATCCGCGCCTCGGGCGTGCCGCGCGTCTTCATTCCCGGCTGGACCACACCCTTTGCCGTCGCGCCGAGGCACGAGCCGTCGCGCAACGATGCGCTCGAGGCCGGATATCTGCGCCGGCGCGTCGCAGCACTCAGCCGCGCGCTCGAGGACCTGCCGGGGCAGGCCAGGCGCCTCGCCCGCTGGCGTGCGCGCCGCGACGCCTTCCGCAAGGCCGGGCGGCTCCACCGGCTGACGACGCTGCGTCCGGGTCGCGCCTACGGCCTGCACCGCCCCGGCTCGCCGCGCCGCCCCCACGAAGTCGACGACGTTCTGCGCGACCTGCACTACTTCGCCTACGAGGCGCAGGAGCAGCACGATACGTCCTGATGCAGGGATGGGATGGCTTGTGTCTTTCCGCCCGCGCGAACCCTCGCACGGACGACGCCTTCGCGCGGCCCTATCGCATCATTGTGTGAAGCAGGGCCTGTGCCGGGCACTCACCCCGCCGAAGCGACCTCACGCCGATATCGCTGCGCCCACTCCCGGCTCGTCGCATCGGCGAGCTTCGCCACGGCGGGCTTCACGTCGACGGCATCGGGAGCTTCGATTCCGAGCGCCACGCACAGCCGCGCAAGCTCCCCGGCGGGATCGGCTGACAGATCCTCGTAGACGATACGATGCGGTTCGATCCCCTGCTCCGCGAACCATGTGTTCCACTCGGCATCAAAACCCTCGAGCTCCAGAACCTCACGATGCAGGCGGGCGAAGTCGTAATACGGCTCCGCCGGCGGCGCGAGACGTTCGATCTCGCTGCCGTCCGGCGCGACATGCCAGAGGCCGGACTGCTCCGCCTTCACCAGCGAGATGGCCTGCCCGACCTTGTCGCGGCGCGACAGGTGGATGTAGAGCAACCGCCCGAATGCACGCTCGAAACGGGCGCTACCTGGGGTGAGGCCAGGATGAACGAAATCGATGAAGCGATCGAGATCGGCGACATTCTCGCGCATCAGCCTCAGCCCGAACATGTCCGTTCCGCCCTTCCCCGCCTTGATCGCCGCGTCGAGATAGACGCGGGCGAACTCCTCCTGCGAGAGGCTTTCGGCCGGAGGCACGCCCCAGGCCTCCGCCCATTCGGGAATGAACCGGCTGATGAAGGAATCGGGATCGCCTGCTCTGCCGGTGGATTTCAGCAGCCGACACAAAAGCGTGCTCCCCGTGCGCGGCGTGGCGCAGATGATGTAGGCGGAATACATAGAGCCCTGCCGCTGACTTCAGTTGTAGTCGGGAACCACCAGGTGATCGCTCTTGCCACCCGGCTCGAACAAACGCCAGCATTCATGTTCGGTATAAGAGGGGAACGCCCTGATCGCGACATCATTGACGAAACCGATACTGAGGTCGCCGTAGCGAGACATGTCGACCGACGCGACCGTGAAGCCATCGTCGGATGGTCGCCACCCTTGCGCGTCGAATGGGAAGGTCGCGTCCAGTTTGGCATCCAGACGCGTATTCCCGTTCTTGTAGGTCCAGTTGTCCGGCTTTTCTGCACCTGCGAACGCGTGGAGGTCTTCCTGCCCGACGATCGTCTTCTCAGGTCCGTCGATCCGCCAGGACCCGGAGATGTGCACCGAGAGTTCTCCAACGTAAGCGAGCTTTCCCTTTCGGGTGCGCGTCTCCCGGGTCGCCCCGAAGTGCAGGATGAGCATGTCGACGACACGACGGATGATCGACAGTCGAAGCCCGACCAGGGATTCGAGGCTCGGTGCCGGTCCAAGCTCCTCGCGTTCGCTCACGCGAACTCCATGATCACCGCGTCGACCGCCAGGCTGTCGCCGGCCTTGGCGTTGATCTTGGAGACGGTGAGGTCGCGCTCGGCGCGAAGCACGTTCTCCATCTTCATCGCCTCGACCACCGCCAGCGTCTCGCCGGCCTTGACCTCCTGGCCTTCCGCCACAGCGAGCGAGACCAGCATGCCGGGCATGGGGCAGAGCAGCAGCTTCGACGTGTCCGGCGGCAGCTTGACCGGCATCAGCTTCTCGAGCTCGGCCGTGCGCGGCAGCATGGCGCGCGCCGTGACCGACATGCCCTTCCAGGCGAGCCTGTATCCGTTCGGCACGGGGCGCACCTGCGCCGAGACCTTGCGGCTGCCGATCGTACCGTTCCACACCGGCTCGCCCGGCCGCCAGTTCGACACGACGGTGACCGGCTTGCCGCCGTCGAGCGTCAGGTCGAGTTCCATCGGCACGGTCGCCATGCCCTCGATGATGGAGGCCTTCACATAGTCGTCGCCGACCCTGATCTCCCAGTCCGGCTTGATCGCGCCCGAATGCGGGGCAAGCCGTCCGCCGAGCCTGTCGAGCCGGTCGCGTCGCAGCAGTTCGGCTGCGAGCGCCACGGCGGCGAGCGTGCGCTTGTCCTCGTCGCTCGGCGCGAGTGGGGCAAAGCCGTCCGGGAACTCCTCGGCGATGAAGCCGGTCGACAACCGGCCCTCGCGCCAGCGTGGATGCTGCATCAGGGCGGCGAGGAACGGGATATTGTGCTCGATGCCGTCGACCACGAACTGGTCGAGCGCTTCCGACATCGCGTCGATCGCCTCCAGCCGGTCCGGCGCCCATGTGCACAGCTTTGCGATCATCGGGTCGTAATACATCGAGATCTCGGCGCCCTCGACCACGCCCGTGTCGTTGCGCACGACGATGTCGCCGGTCTTGCCTTCCGCCGGCGGGCGGTAGCGGGTCAGCCTACCGATCGACGGCAGGAAGTTGCGATACGGGTCCTCGGCATAGAGGCGGCTTTCCACCGCCCAGCCGTTCAGCCGCACGTCCGACTGCTTGATCGCAAGCTTCTCGCCCGCCGCGACGCGGATCATCTGCTCGACGAGGTCGATGCCGGTCACCAGCTCCGTCACCGGATGCTCGACCTGCAGACGGGTGTTCATCTCGAGGAAGTAGAAGTTCTTGTCCTTGTCGACGATGAACTCGACCGTGCCGGCGCTCTGGTAGTCGACGGCCTTGGCGAGCGCGACGGACTGCTCGCCCATCGCCCTGCGGGTCGCCTCGTCGAGGAAGGGCGACGGAGCCTCTTCCACGACCTTTTGGTTGCGGCGCTGGATCGAACATTCGCGCTCGCCGAGATAGATCACGTTGCCGTGGCCATCGCCCAGCACCTGGATCTCGATATGGCGCGGATCGACGACGAATTTCTCGACGAACACCCGGTCGTCGCCGAAGGAGGACTTGGCCTCGTTCTTGGACGACTGGAAGCCTTCGCGGCACTCGGCGTCGTTCCAGGCGATACGCATGCCCTTGCCGCCGCCGCCGGCGGACGCCTTCAGCATCACCGGATAGCCGATGTCGTTGGCGATCTTCACCGCATGGTCGGCGTCGTCGATCACGCCGAGATAGCCCGGCACGGTCGATACCTTGGCTGCGTTGGCAAACTTCTTCGATTCGATCTTGTCGCCCATCGCCTCGATCGCCTTGGGCTTCGGGCCGATGAAGATATTGCCTTCCTTCTCCAGCGCCGCGCAGAACGAGGCGCGCTCGGAGAGGAAGCCGTAGCCAGGATGGACCGCTTCCGCCCCGGTCCGCTTGCAGGCCTCGATGATCCTGTCGGCGATGAGGTAGCTCTGCGCGGCGGGCGCGGGGCCGATATGCACCGCCTCGTCGGCCATCTCGACATGCAGCGCGTCGCGGTCGGCGTCGGAATAGACCGCCACCGTGGCGATGCCCATCTTGCGCGCCGTCTTGATGACCCGGCAGGCGATTTCACCGCGGTTGGCGATCAGGATCTTCTTGAACATGTCGGCGCTTCTTCCCCCACGATGCGGCTTCCTTTTATGGACTGCGCAGCCGCGGTCAAGCCGAGGATTGGTCAAGCCGGCTGTGCGAATCGATTGATCTCGCGAGGACGAGCACTTCCGCTTCCCTTGGGCGGGGTTGATCGGCTAGGCGAAACCTGAAAGTTTGCCCGCGCAATGCCTAGGGAGAATGCCTGATGAAGACCCGCGCCGCCGTGGCCGTCGCCGCCGGAAAGCCGCTCGAAATCATGGAAGTGGACCTTGAGGGCCCGCGCGAGGGCGAGGTTCTGATCGAGATCAAGGCGACCGGCATCTGCCACACCGACGAGTTCACCCTGTCGGGCGCCGACCCGGAAGGCATCTTCCCGGCTATCCTCGGCCACGAGGGCGCGGGCGTGGTGGTCGACGTCGGCAAGGGCGTGACCACCCTGAAGAAGGGCGACCACGTCATCCCGCTCTATACGCCCGAATGCCGCCAGTGCCCCTCCTGCCTGTCGCGCAAGACGAATCTGTGCACGGCGATCCGCGCCACGCAGGGCCAGGGCCTTATGCCGGACGGCTCCTCGCGCTTCTCGATCGGCAAGGACAAGATCTTCCACTACATGGGCTGCTCGACCTTCTCGAACTTCACCGTGCTGCCCGAGATCGCAGTGGCGAAGGTCAATCCAGCGGCTCCCTTCGACAAGATCTGCTACATCGGCTGCGGCGTCACCACCGGCATCGGCGCGGTCATCAACACGGCCAAGGTCGAGATCGGCGCGACGGCTGCGGTGTTCGGCCTGGGCGGCATCGGCCTCAACGTCATCCAGGGCCTCAAGCTCGCCGGCGCCGACATGATCATCGGCGTCGACCTGAACAACGACAAGAAGGCATGGGGCGAGCGCTTCGGCATGACGCATTTCGTCAACCCGACCGAAATCGACGGCGACATCGTCCCTTACATCGTCAACCTGACCAAGCGCGGCGCGGACCAGATCGGCGGCGCGGACTACACGTTTGACTGCACCGGCAACGTCAAGGTGATGCGCCAGGCGCTCGAATGCGCTCACCGCGGCTGGGGCGAATCGATCGTCATCGGCGTGGCGGGTGCGGGTCAGGAAATCTCCACCCGTCCGTTCCAGCTCGTCACCGGCCGCGTCTGGAAGGGCACTGCCTTCGGCGGCGCGCGCGGCCGCACCGATGTGCCGAAGATCGTCGACTGGTATATGGAGGGCAAGATCCAGATCGACCCGATGATCACCCACACGCTGAAGCTCGACGACATCAACAGGGGATTCGACCTGATGCATGCCGGCGAGTCGATCCGCAGCGTGGTGGTCTACTAGGAACCAAACATCCCGAACGCGGGTTTCGCTCGTCCTGATATCGGGAGCTGACGCATGAACAAGATCCGAAGCCTTCTCATCGCAGGCGCGCTCGTGCCGGCATTCGCGCTCGGCGCCTGCGAGGACGAAAAGACGGCCCAGGCGCCCTCGCCTCCGCCGCCGGCTCCCGAGGCCCCGGCCCAACCGGTGCCGCCGGAGAAGCCGGCCGCCGAGACCGCGAAGGAAGGCTTGGACAAGCTGCGCGAGGCGGCGGAGAAGGCCGCGAAGGACCTGCAGCCGACCCTCGACAAGGCACGCGACGCCGCCAACCAGGCATTGAAGGACGCGCAGCCCGCCATCGATGAGGCGCGCAAGGCGGCCGAGCAGCTGGGAGCGTCCGTCGGCGAGATCGTCAAGAATGCGCAGGACGATTTCAAGCAGGCGACCGAGCAACTGGAGAAGCGCCTGAACGAGCTGCAGGGCGGCCGTCCCGTCGTGACCGGCGATCCGGCCGCGGCCCTTTCGGCGCCCGAAAAGCTGCGCACCGACACGCGAGCAGCGGCGAAAGCTGCGGCGGCGGGTGTCGGCCCGGCTTATGTCGGCGTCTGGGCGGTCCAGGCGAGCGACTGCGCCAAGGTGGACCAGGAAGCGCTGGAGATCTTCGCGGTGATCACCCCGACGACGATCCGGCGATACGAGAGCATGTGCAATATGACCGAGACGCCACTGACGAATGGCGGCGCGACGGTAGACGCTGAGTGCGTTGCAGAGGGCGACGTCGGGATGCAGACACTCCTGTTCTCACTCCCCTCGCCCGACAACCTGACGATCTCGGGATCGGAGGGAGCGGGCGTGAACCTCGTGCGCTGCCACCTTCCGGGATGAGCGAAGGCCCTACCGTCTATGTCGACGCCGACGCCTGCCCGGTGAAGGACGAGGTGGTGCGGGTGGCGGAACGGCACGGCTTGCCGGTCGTGTTCGTCGCCAACGGTGGCCTGCGGCCCTCGCGCGACCCGATGATCCGCAATGTCGTCGTCTCCGGCAAGTTCGACGCCGCGGACGACTGGATCGCGGAAAATGCCAAACCGAACGACGTGGCGGTGACCGCCGACGTGCCGCTGGCGGCGCGGCTGGTGCCGGTGGGCGTGCATGTCCTCGGGCCGACCGGCCGGCCATTCACGCCCGACACGATCGGCATGGCGGTGGCGATGCGCAATCTCGGCCAGCACCTGCGCGAGACCGGCGAAAGCAAGGGCTACAACGCGGCCTTCACCCCGCGCGACCGCTCCGCCTTCCTCGGCGCGCTCGACCAGGCGGTGCGACGGGCGAAGAAAGCGGCAAGCGGTTTATGATTGGCCATGGGTGTGATATCATCGCGATATCAGACGAGGTGGCATCATGGCCAGCATGGTAATCAGGAACATCCCCGACGACGTGATGGAGCGCTTCAAGGAGCGCGCCCGCGCGGCCGGCAAATCCGCCGAGCAACTGGCGCGCGAGGCGATTGCGGAGAAGGGCGCGGTGTCGCGCACCGAGTTGATCCGCGAGGCGGAGAAGATCCGCGCGCGATCCAAGCCGGTCGACCTCGAAACGACGCTACGGATCATGCAGGAGGCCCGCGACGAACGGGATGCGCGACCTTACCTGCCGGATGTCGACGATGATCGTTGACGCCAACCTGGCGACGTATTGGTACGTTCCGTCACCATTCAGCGCAGCTGCCTCGACATATATGGCGCGGAGCGACCTTGCAGCCCCGCAAATCGTGCTGCCCGAGGCGGCCAACGCATTGCTGAAATATATGCGAGCAGGACAGATATCCGCCGATGATGTTTTCACGGCGGTAGGTCGTATTCCAAAGGTCATCACGACTCTCATAGACGACTCGTCTCTCACTCCGAACGCCGCGCGCCTGTCAGCCACGCACAACCACAAGGTCTACGACTGCCTCTATCTCGCGCTGGCGCTCCAGCGCCGCGAGCCGCTGGCGACGGCGGACAGACGCCTGGCCGCGCTTGCCCGTCAGCTCTCCATCGAGACGGAGCTGATCGAGCCCGCATGATCGCGCACTCGACCCAGCGTCCGTCATGAAGCTTCCGATGCGGCGTCACCTCCCCTTCTACTGCGCGCTCGTCGCGGGTGCCGCCGGCGCGCTTCTGGCGTTCTGGCTCCCCATCACGAAGACAACGGTCATCGCAGCGAGTGCCTTTTTCGCCGTCTATCTGGTTCTCACGTTCGCGAGCCTGACGCGTCTGACGGCGGATCATCTGAGGACGCAAGCCTCGGCTGACGACGAGCCGGTCTGGATCATCTTCCTGGTGACATTCGGCGCAGTGGTCGCGGCGATCGCGGCGCTATTCGTGCTGATCAACCAGAACGGTGAGCCGCATGCGCTCAACCTCGCGCTGGCGCTCTCGGCGGTGCCGCTCGGCTGGTTCACCATCCACATGATGGCCGCAATGCACTACGCCCATGTCTACTGGCAGCCGGACGGACCGGCGGAAAAGCGCAGTCATCGCCGCGGCCTCGAATTTCCCGGAACGGAAAATCCCGCCGGCATCGATTTCGTGTATTTCGCCTTCGTCACGGGCATGACGGCACAGACGTCCGACGTGGCGGTGACGACGCAGAGAATGCGGGCGACCAACATCGTCCACGGCATCGTCTCCTTCTTCTTCAACACCGTGCTGGTGGCGGCCGCGGTCAATCTGGTGGTCAGCCTCCGCTGATGGGAAATGGCATGAAGACAATATCGACCTCGAAATCCCACGGCGGCGTGCAGGGCGTCTATTCCCATGCCTCCGAGACCTGCGGCTGCGACATGACCTTCGCGGTGTTCGTGCCGCCGCAGGCCGCGGCCGGTCCCTGCCCTGCTCTGGTATCTGTCGGGGCTGACCTGCACCCACCGGAACGTCATGGACAAAGGCGAATACCGGCGCATGGCTGCCGAGCTCGGCCTCATCGTCGTCTGCCCGGACACCAGCCCGCGCGGCGTGCACGTCCCGGACGACAAGGACGACTGGCAGTTCGGCTCGGGCGCGGGCTTCTATGTCGATGCGACCGAGGCACCGTATGCGACCAACTACCGGATGTATTCCTATGTGACGCGGGAATTGCCGGCGCTGGTCGCGGCGAATTTCCCGGCCGACATGACGCGGCAATCGATCTTCGGCCACTCGATGGGCGGGCATGGCGCACTGACCATTGCGCTCAAGAACCCCGACCGTTTCCGCAGCTGCTCGGCCTTCGCGCCGATCGTGCAGCCCTCGACCGCCGACTGGTCGAAGAAGGCCTTCGCCAGATATCTGGGCGCAGACGAACACTCCTGGCGAACCTACGACGCTTGCGCGCTCATCGAGGACGGAGCACGGTTTCCGGAACTGCTGGTCGACCAGGGCGAGGCGGACGGTTTCCTGCGCGACGGGCTCAGGCCTTGGCTTCTCGAAGCGGCCTGCAAGGATGCCGGCATTGCGCTGACGCTCAGGATGCAGCCGGGCTACGACCACTCCTATTTCTTCATCTCGACCTTCATGGACGATCATCTTCGCTGGCATGCGGCGCGTCTGGCGCAATGACCGTCGCTCGATGGCCATCCTTTGCCGGGCAAAATGGGTGTATTCAGCGGTAAAATGATCGTCGGGAGTGCGCCATGGCCATCATCAGGACCCTGCGTAACGAGCCGCCGGACGCCGATACGCTCGGCGGACGCCTGTCGCGCACGCGCGAATCGAAAGGCCTGTCGACCGCGCATGTCGCGCGCCGCGTCGGCGTGAAGCCGAAGACGATCCAGGAATGGGAAAGCGACCGTTCGGAACCGAGCGTCGAGCACCTGAAGCTGATCGAGGGCGTGCTGGACGTGAACCTGGTCTGGCTCCTGCACGGTGTCGGTGAGGCGCCGTCGGACGATATCGGACCGGATCCGCTTTTGGCCATCGCCGCCCAGCTCGAGAAGCTGCAGCGCATGCATGCTGACACCGGCCAGATCATCCTACGCCTGCAGCGCGAATTGCGCCGGCTAGCGGAGGAGCGGGAATAGGCGCAAAGCCGCCTTTGGAATATTCCTTGTCGCCGCGTGACAAGCCGATCGTGATCGGTTAGCTTCCGGCCGTCGGGAGTCGCAAGACTCCACCGGTTCGCGGGAGAGAGCAGCGAGAGCTGCCGCCGAAGGGGAAATCGCCCGAAATCTCTCAGGCAAAAGAACCGCCAACCGGTCAAGACGCTCTGGAAAGTCGGGGTATGCCCCCGCGCCGAAGGTGTAAGCGCCGCTGACAGAGTTCCGGCTGCGCGAGTCTCTCAGGCATCAGACAGAGGGGCGCGAGAATGCCGCGAAAGCGGCGGATAACGCGCGACTCTGGAGTGTCCATGACCGATACGGGCGACCTCAAACGCCTTCCCCTCGAGGAGCTGCATGTCGCAGCCGGCGCACGCTTCGGCGGCTTTGCCGGCTGGTCGATGCCGCTCACCTATCCGGCGGGCGTGATGAAGGAGCACCTTCACACGCGCTCGGCCGCCGGTCTCTTCGACATTTCCCACATGAAGCTGTTCCTGGTCGAAGGGCCGGATGCTGCGGCGCTGCTCGCCCGCGCCTGTCCGCTCGACCCCGAAGCGCTTGAGATCAGCCAGTCGAAACTGAGCTTCTTCCTCAACGAGGACGCCGGCATCATCGACGACCTGATCGTCACGCGGCTCGCGCCCGAGCGGTTCATGGTCGTGGCCAATGCCGGCAATGCCGCAACCGACGAAGCGCATCTGAAGGCGCTGGCATCTGGCTTCAAGGTAACCGTCACGCCGCTCGACCGGGTGTTCCTGGCCCTCCAGGGCCCGGCGGCGGCTTCGATAGCAGCGAAGGCTGGCCTCGACATCTCCGGCCTCACCTTCATGCACGGCATAGAGCCGAAGCCCGGCTGGTTCATGTCGCGCTCCGGCTATACCGGCGAGGACGGGTTCGAGATCGGCGTGCCGCCGCAGGATGGCGCAGCGCTCGCCAGCGCCCTGCTGGCCAGCGGCGAGGCGATGTGGATCGGGCTTGCCGCGCGCGACAGCCTGCGGCTGGAAGCGGGCCTGTGCCTGCACGGGCAGGACATCACGCCGCAGACGAATCCCGTCGACGCCGGCCTGATGTGGGCGATCGCCAAACCGGTGCGCGAGGCGGGTGGTTTCATCGGAGCCGAAGCGCTGGCGTCTCTGATCGCGCAAGGCCCGCGCTCGAAGCGCGTCGGGCTCAGGCCCGAAGGCCGCCAACCGGTGCGCGCCGGCGCAGCGCTGTTCGATGCTGCCGGCAACCCGGCCGGGCGCGTCACCTCGGGCGGCTTCGGTCCCTCTGCCGAGGCTCCCGTCGCGATGGGTTACGTTCCGGCGGCGCTGGCGGCGCCGGGCACCGCTCTCTTCGCCGAAGTCCGCGGCAACCGGCTGCCGGTATCCGTCCACTCCCTCCCCTTCGTTCCCCACCGCTATTTCAAGGGCTGATCTCACATGACAACCTGGTTTACCCAAGATCACGAATGGATCCGCGTCGACGGAAACATCGCGACCGTCGGCATCACCAACCACGCGCAGGAACAGCTCGGCGACCTCGTCTTCGTTGAGCTGCCCGAGGTCGGGCGGACCGTCGCCAAGGGCGACGCGGCGGTGGTGGTCGAGTCCGTCAAGGCGGCCTCCGACGTCTACGCCCCGGTCGACGGCGAGATCACGCAAGTCAACGACGCGGTCGGGAGCGATCCGGCACTCGTCAATTCCGGCGCGGAGGGCGATGGCTGGCTGTGGAAGATGAAGCTCGCCGATCCGTCCCAGCTCGACGGACTGATGGACGCCAACGCCTACGCCGCGATGATTGCCTGAGGATTTTCCGATGACTGCAGCCTTCGTTTCCCGCCACATCGGCCCGCGCACGCGGGACGAGCGCGACATGCTCAAAATCCTCGGCGTCACCTCCGTCGAGACCCTTATCAGCCAGGCGGTGCCGCGCTCGATCCGGCTCGACCGCCCGCTGAACCTACCGGCCGCTGCGAGCGAGGCGGAGGCGCTCGGCGAGCTATCGGCCATCATGGCCGGGAACAAGGTGCTGAAGAGCTTCCTCGGCCAGGGCTACCACGGCACGTTCACGCCCCCCGTCATCCAGCGGAACATGTTCGAAAATCCGGCTTGTACGGCGTACACACCGTATCAGGCCGAGATCAGCCAGGGCCGACTAGAGATGCTGTTCAACTTCCAGACGCTGGTGGCCGAACTGACGGGCCTGCCGGTGGCATCGGCATCGCTGCTGGACGAAGCGACGGCGGTCGCGGAGGCAGTGGGCATTGCGGTCAGGCACCACAAGGAGAAGCGCCACAAGATCTCGATCGCAGGCGCGCTGCATCCGCAGACGCTTGATGTGGTGCAGACACGGGCGACGCCGCTCGGCATCGAGATCGGTCACGCGCCGGTCGACACGGAGACCGCGGCGCTCATCGTGCCTTGGCCGGACACGCGCGGCGTCTACGGCGATCATGCGCAGGCGATCGCTGCCGCCAAGGCGGCGGGGGCGCTGGTGATCGCGGTGGCCGACCCGTTGGCGCTGGTGTTGCTCGAAGCACCGGCCTCCTGGGGCGCGGACATAGCCGTCGGCTCGATGCAGCGCTTCGGTGTGCCAATGGGTTATGGCGGGCCGCATGCCGCCTATTGCGCCGTGGCCGAGCCGTTGACGCGACTGATGCCGGGCCGCATCGTCGGCCAGTCGGTCGACAGCAAGGGACGTCCTGGCTACCGTCTCGCCTTGCAGACACGCGAGCAGCATATCCGCCGCGATAAGGCGACGTCGAACATCTGCACTGCCCAGGCGCTTCTGGCCAACATGGCGGCGGCCTACGCGATCTGGCACGGGCCGGACGGCCTGCGCGCCATCGCCGAGCGGGTGCACTCCCTCGCTGCGCGCTTCGCGGCGGCGGCAGCGGCGGCGGGCTTTGTAACTGTCGGCGAGCGGATCTTCGACGCGGTCACACTCGAAACGCCAGCCCGTGCGAAGGCTTTCGCAGCGGCGGCAGAAGACGGTGGCAGGCTGGTGCGCGTACTCGACAACGACCGCATCAGCGTCGTCTTCGACGAAACATCGACGGAGGCGGATCTCGCCGCCCTCACCGCGATCCTCGGCGGCAATGTTCCGGCTGCGGCAGATGGAACCCTGCCCGCGCGCCGCGCACTCGAGGGTTTCATGACCCAGCCCGTCTTCCACGACCATCGTTCCGAGACCGAGATGATGCGCCTGCTGCGGCGTCTATCCGACAAGGACCTCGCGCTCGACCGGGCGATGATACCGCTCGGCTCGTGCACGATGAAGCTCAACGCGGCGGCCGAGATGGCGCCGGTGAGTTGGCCGACGGTGGCAGCGCTGCACCCGTTCGCGCCGCGTGCGCAGGCGGCCGGCTATCTCAAGATGATCTCGGACCTGGAGAACTGGCTCGGCGAGATCACCGGCTTCGACGCCGTGTCGCTGCAGCCCAATGCCGGCAGCCAGGGCGAATATGCCGGGCTGCTGGCGATCCGGCGCTATCACGAGAGCCGCGGCGACATGCATCGCACCGTCTGCCTGATCCCGTCTTCCGCGCATGGCACCAATCCGGCGAGTGCGGCAATGGCGGGCATGAAAGTCGTCGTGGTGAAATGCACCGACGATGGCGACATCGACCTCGCCGACCTGACGGCGAAGGCCGAGCAGCATGCCGGCGAGCTCGCCGCGCTGATGATCACCTACCCTTCCACGCACGGCGTGTTCGAGGAGGGCGTGAAGGACATCTGCGCGACGATCCACAAGCATGGCGGGCAGGTCTATCTCGACGGCGCCAACCTCAATGCGCTGGTCGGCCTCGCCCGGCCGGGCGACATCGGCGCCGACGTCTGCCACATGAACCTGCACAAGACGTTCTGCATCCCGCATGGTGGCGGCGGCCCCGGCGTCGGACCGATCGGCGTCAAGTCGCACCTGGCCGCCTTCCTCCCCGGCCATGTCGCCTCAGGCTCCGCCCATGCGGTGGCGGCCGCCCCCTTCGGCTCGGCCTCGATCCTGCCGATCGTGTGGATGTATATCCGCATGATGGGGCCGGACGGGCTGAAGAAGGCGACCGAGAGCGCCATCCTCAATGCCAACTACATCGCCGAACGGCTCAAGGATTACTATCCGGTGCTCTACCGCGGCCGCAGCGGCCGCGTCGCGCACGAATGCATCCTCGACACGCGGGTGCTCAAGGACAGCGCGGGCGTGGGCGTCGAGGACGTCGCCAAACGGCTGATCGACTACGGGTTCCATGCGCCAACCATGTCGTGGCCGGTGGCCGGCACGCTGATGGTCGAGCCGACGGAATCCGAGCCGAAAAGCGAGATCGACCGCTTCTGCGACGCGATGATCTCGATCGCGAAGGAGGCCGCAAGGGTCGCGGCGGGCGAGTGGCCGAAGGACGACAATCCGCTCGTCAACGCGCCGCATCCGGCAGCGGATGCGCTGGCCGACGACTGGGCGCATGCCTATCCGCGCTCTGTCGCCGCCTTTCCCGACGGGCGCGCCGACCCGGCATCGAAATACTGGCCGCCGGTCTCGCGCATCGACAACGTCGCGGGCGACCGCAACCTCGTCTGCTCCTGCCCGCCGCTGACGGAATATGTCGACGCTGCGGAGTAGCTAGCTGGCAATGCGGAGCTTGCCGATGACGACACGATTGCGGCCATCGCGTTTGGCCGCATAAAGCGCCTGGTCGGCGCGAGCCATGATCTCTTCCATCTCCGCTCCGCCGACGTCACCGAATGCGATGCCGGCGCTGACGGTGCAGCGGAACGTCTCGCCTTGCTCGTTGCTGATGTCGCTTCTTGCAAAGACGGCGGATACGTGTTCGGCGAGCCCGCGTGCTTCCGGCGGCGAGACGCCGTGCATGACCATCGCGAACTCCTCGCCGCCCAGACGAGCCTTCCGGTCCGTCGGCCGCCCAGCCAGGCGCAAGGTGTCGGCGAACGTGCGGATGACAAGGTCGCCGACTGCGTGGCCATGCCGGTCATTGATCTGCTTGAAATGGTCCAGGTCGAAGAGCACGATCGCCGTGTCGGTGAAGAACACATCGCTCTGGCCGAACGCGAAACCGCGGCGGTTCAGCAGCCCGGTCAGCGGATCGCTCATCGCACTCAGCTGGTTCTTTCGCGCAACGCGCGTCTGATCCAGGGACAGGGTCAACGCCCCGGCCCCACTGATCGCCAGAACCGAGATGACGACGTTTACCCTCTCGGCCCAGTTGTCCGGCGGATAGCCTATGCTCCACTGTCCTTCGAGGAAGATCACCAGCCCGCACGCAAGGAAGCTCAGGCCCGTGAGCGCATAGAGCACCGCGATCACTCCTATGACCGTCGGGGCCTCATGCCTGATGCCCAGATAGACGGCGGCCCCCATCAGCAACAGCGTGCCGGTGGCGGCATTCTGTATCACGAGCGCGATTCCGTCGTAGCCCGCCGCAAACAAGGGCGGCGCAGTCAGGAGATAGGGAACGGCGATCCACAGGAAGGTCGCAAGCGGCTTGAAGCGCTGGGTAACGAATTGCCTGACAGACACATAGAGACAGAGGGCAGCGACCGACTGCACCGCACATGCGAGCGCGCCCACCAAAAGCGACGCGCCATGGGCAAACGCGTAGTAGGCGAAGACGTGGCACACGAACAGTCCGGCGCCGATCGCCCAGGTGATCTTGTAGCGCGACGTCTCGTCACCGCGCACGAGCGCGAGCATCGTCAGGCAGAGACCAATGCCGGAAATGGCCGCGCCCAACAGCAAGGAGGTCATGTCAAACATGCGCATTCACCGTGCGAACTGCTGCCGATCGGAAGCGTGCCATAACCGATACTCTATCAGGCCATGCCACGCATATCACTCGACCCTCCCGGGCAAGCGGCATGGTTAGAATGTCGTCAACAACCCGAAACAGGATCGAGCCATCCTCTAGCCTAGTCAGGCAGACACGCCTGACGTGAACGTCTTACCCGTCCGCAAACAGCCTGAGGTTTCAGATGCCGACAATCCGCCATCTTTGGTTATGAAACGGTTTCGCAACCCGCGCAGGGATAGCTTACGGGCACCTATGAACGGACCGCGAACGTTGTCGCCTAGCAGCCGCGTTCTGTGGCATTCTCCCGCTGATTCGCATCGTCGCCAGGACCTCATGAACGAACGCCCCAAAGACGACCTGTTCTCGATGGCCTCGCAGCCGCTGAAGCCGGCCGAGAAGCCTGCGCGGCCGCTCGACCCGATCCTGCAGGCGGCGCAGAAGCGTGCCGTCGCGCCGAAGGACGCTTCCGAGGCCTATGACGCGAGCGCGATCGAGGTGCTGGAAGGGCTGGAGCCGGTACGTCGGCGCCCGGGCATGTATATCGGCGGCACCGACGAGAAGGCTCTGCATCATCTCTTCGCCGAGGTCATCGACAATTCGATGGACGAGGCGGTCGCAGGCCATGCGACCTTCATCGAGGTGGAGCTGGACGCCGCCGGATACATCACCGTTACCGACAACGGCCGCGGCATCCCGGTCGACCCGCATCCCAAGTTCAAGAACAAGTCGGCGCTCGAAGTCATCATGACGACGCTGCATGCCGGCGGAAAGTTCGATTCCAAGGTCTACGAGACCTCCGGCGGCCTGCACGGCGTCGGCGTGTCGGTGGTCAATGCGCTGTCCGACGACCTTGAGGTCGAGGTCGCGCGCGGTCGTCAGCTCTACCGCCAGCGGTTTTCGCGCGGCATCCCGCAAGGGCCGTTGGAAAGCCTCGGCGAGGTGCACAACCGACGCGGCACGCGCACACGCTTCCACCCGGATGCGGACATCTTCGGCAAGGGCGCGAAGTTCGAGCCGGCGCGGCTCTACAAGATGGCGCGCTCCAAGGCCTATCTGTTCGGCGGTGTCGAGATCCGCTGGTCGTGCGATCCCGCCTTGATCGAGGGTAAGGACCAGACGCCGGCCAAGGCGGTGTTCCATTTCCCTGGCGGCCTGAAGGACTATCTGCTCGCCTCGCTCGACGGCGAGATGCAGGTGACGCGCGAGGTGTTCGCGGGCAAGAGCGAGAGGCAGGGCGGCCACGGCTCGATCGAGTGGGCCGTAACCTGGTTCGGCGGCGACGGCTTCGTCAACTCCTACTGCAACACGATCCCTACCGCCGAGGGCGGCACGCACGAGGCCGGTTTCCGCAATGTGCTGACGCGGGGCCTGCGCGCTTATGCGGAGCTGACCGGCAACAAGCGGGCCGCGGTCGTGACCTCCGAGGACGTGATGATCTCGGCGGCCGGCATGCTGTCGGTCTTCATCCGCGAGCCGGAATTCGTCGGCCAGACCAAGGATCGGCTGGCGACCGTCGAGGCGATGAGGATCGTCGAGAACGCACTACGCGACCCGTTCGACCACTGGCTTGCCGACAACCCGCAGGAAGCGACCAAGCTGCTCGACTGGGTGATCGCCCGCGCCGACGAGCGCATTCGCCGACGGCAGGAGAAGGAAGTCTCGCGCAAGAGCGCGGTGCGCAAGCTGAGGCTGCCCGGCAAGCTCGCCGACTGCACGCAGAGCGGCGCCGCGGGCGCGGAACTGTTCATCGTCGAAGGCGATTCCGCAGGCGGCTCGGCCAAGCAGGCGCGCGACCGGCAGACGCAGGCGATCCTTCCGCTGCGCGGCAAGATCCTCAACGTGGCATCGGCCGGTCACGACAAACTGACCGCCAACCAGTTGATCGCCGACCTCATCCAGGCGCTCGGCTGCGGCACCCGGTCGAAATATCGCGAGGACGACTTGCGCTACGAGCGCGTGATCATCATGACCGACGCGGATGTGGACGGCGCACACATCGCCTCGCTGCTGATCACCTTCTTCTACCAGGAAATGCCCGACCTGATCCGCGGCGGGCATCTCTTCCTCGCCGTGCCGCCGCTCTATTCGATCCGGCAGGGCGGCAAGGTGATGTATGCCCGCGACGACGCGCACAAGGACGAGTTGCTGAAGACCGAGTTCACCGGCCGCGGCAAGGTCGAGATTGGCCGCTTCAAGGGCCTCGGCGAGATGATGGCGGCGCAGTTGAAGGAAACCACCATGGACCGCCGCAAGCGCACGCTGCTGCGCGTCGAGGTGATCGACGGCGTGGAAGCGACGAAGTCTGCGGTGGATTCGCTGATGGGCACGAAGCCGGAACTGCGCTTCAAGTTCATCCAGGAGAATGCCGAGTTCGTCGAGGAGCTGGATATCTGAGGCATTCGGAGGGCGGCGCACATGCGTCGTCTTCCTTGCGCAAGATCGTCCAGTTGCGGAAGCGAAATCCGACTAGATCACGCCGCCTGGATCGCGACCGCGTGGTCGCGCGCGTTTTCACGCAGCGCGCTGAGGTGAATCGAGGAGAGCAGCGAGGCGAGCCTTCCGTCCTTGCCGGTCCTGTCTGTTTCCAGTTCCTTGAGCATCAGCCAGCTCACTTCCTGCGGCCCGGCGACGCGCTGGCCGCGGGCGACCTCGCGCCAGGCCTTGATCGCGCGAAGGATGACACGGTGCGTCGCCTCCGCGAGGCCGGCGGTGCGGAACAGCGCCTCCAGCGCCACGTCCCGGCCGTCGGCCAAGAGCGAACGGATGCGGCTCTCTTTCTGACCCGAAAGCGCCACGAGCGCTGCACCGAAGAAATCGATCTTTCCATAGGCGACGATGCGGACCAGGAAGGACGAGGTCATCTCGCCACGCAGGCGCAGATGCTCGACCAAGGCGGCGCACTCCTCGGCGGGCGTGGTCTCGATCAACCGGACCGAGGCGGAGAGGCAGGCGTCGCGCGTGATGCGCTCGGCGCGTGCGGGACCGATCAGTGCCTGCACAAGCGGCGCACAGCGCAAAGCCTCCCCCAGCATAACCATCAGCATGTGATGCACGTCCGCCGGCAGCCGGCGGTCCGAAAGCATCGCCTCGCGCAGCGCCGCATCCGCGCCGTGGCGCTCGGCGATCCGGCGCAGGCTGATCGCGGCGATGTCGGCGCCGTCGTTACGCAGTAAAGTGAGGCAGGCATCCCGGTCGCCGGTCTCGGCGAGCGCGGCGGATACAGCATGCGACACGCGCGGCCGCATCGCGATCAGCCGCTGAGCCGCCGCACTGCCGCCCGCAACGCGGTCGACGAGGTCGCTATCGGCCAGCAGCGGCGAGCGCAGCAAGATGAGCGCGGCGATCTCGGGCTGGTCGGAGGCGAGCGCGGCGATGATCTGGGCGGGCGCGTGATGGCAGAGCGAGAGCGATTCCGCCATCGCCAGCCGGACTTTCGGCGACGGATCGTCGAGGAGGAGCGTCAGCGCCGCTTCGGCAGCACAGCGATCCTCGAAGGTGAGGTCGGAGAAGACGTAGGCGCGGGCGAGCGCGCTCGCCGCGGCCGCGCGTTCGGCGACCTTCGCCGTGTCGATCCACTTCAGAAAGTGCTGGACGATCATGAATTCGGCCGCTTCCCCTATGCCCCGCTGCGACGCTAGGGAGAAATGGTTTACGAACGGTTCACCATATCCGTTAACCGGCCCGAAACCCGCGGTTTTCCGGTGAACCTGGGATCAGTCCGCTTTCCAGCGGGGGCGGCGCATCTGGAAGACCTTGTCGACCGTCAGGTAATCGAAATAGCCGAGCCGCGCGACGTTGCCCGCCTTCACGACGTCGAACAGGCCGTCGGTCAGGACGGAATCGTCGATAAACACGCCGATCACCTCACCCGACACCACCACCGCGTCGCATTCGGCGCCGCTCCACGTCTTCGGCGTCATGATGTCGGTGACCTTGCATTCGAGCGCGGCGAGCGCCTCTTTGACGCGCGGCGGCCTGACCAGCCGCGAAGGTTCCGGCGTCAGGTCGGCATAGCCGAACTCGCTCACGCCGCGCGGCGCGTCGACCGAGCTCGCGACCATCTTCGAGAGGAGGTCGCGGCCCGCGAGATTGACCACGAACTCGCCCGTCTCGCGAGCAAAGGTCGCGCTGTCCTTCTCGCCCGATGAGGAGAACCAGACCAGGAACGGGTCCGATTCGAACATGTTGAAGAAGGAATAGGGCGCGAGATTGAGCGCGCCGGACGCGCTCACCGTCGAGATCCAGCCGACAGGGCGCGGCGAGACGATCGCCTTCGAGGGATCATGCGGAAGACCGTGGCCCTTGGCGGTTTCGTAGAACATGGTCAGCCCTCGACGGGACCCGAATAGTCGGAAACGAGGCCGGCAACATCCGGGCGCGCGCGTTCCGGCGCCTCGCCCGCGAAACTGCCGACATGGACGAAGCCGACGACGCGCTCGTCTTCCTTCAGGCCGAGGATCGCCCTGCCTTCCGGAACGTCCGAATACCAATTGGTGATCCAGTTGGCGCCGTAGCCCAGCGCGTTGGCCGCGAGCACGAGGTTCATCGCAGCAGCGCCGCCCGACAGGAGCATCTCCCACTGGGGGATCTTCGCGTTGGGGCGCGCCACCGACACGACGCCGATCACCAGCGGGGCGCGCGAGAACCGCGTGCGCTCCTTTGCCAGCCGAGCCTCGGGCAGCGGACCCTCGATCCTGTCGGCGAGTGCTGCCAGCTTTTCGCCGATCTCATAGCGGACATCGCCACGATAGAGGATGAAGCGCCAGGGGGCGAGGCGGCCATGGTCGGGCACGCGCGAGGCGATCCGGATCATCGTCTCGATCTCCGCGTCGGACGGTCCTGGCCCGGTCATGAGGTCGATCGGCGCGGAGGTGCGGCTCGACAGGAAATCGATCACGGCGGCGTTCAACGGCAATCCTTTCACGGCGGGGAGACGAGCAATGCGGCGGGTGGGGAGATGCCGTGCCGTTTGCGTCTTGAAAATGCCACCGGCATGCGTTTGATGGCAAGCATGAAGATCGTCGCCAGACTGTTCACGACCGCCGTCGCGGCGATCCTGTTCGCGATTGCGCCCGCGATTGTCCACGGCCAGGAACTCGGCAATCCAACGCCCGGCCTTTCCCTCGACGGACTGAACACATATGCGCCGGCTCCCACGTTGGGCAACATGCCGGGCATTTCCTCTGGCACGCTCACGCTTGCAGCCCAATTGACCGCCGACGGCCCGGAGATCACGCGCGGGCTGACATGGCGGATTTTCAGCCCGACGCCGGGCCAGGACGGCAAGCTGCCTTTGAAAGGCTCAGCGCAGGGCGGCACGGCAACCTTCGACCTCGAGCCGGGCAGCTATCTGATCCATGCGGCCTTCGGGCGTGCTGGCGCGACGAAACGCATCACAGTCGGGTCCGACAACAAGCGCGAAACCCTCGTCCTCGACGCCGGAGGCCTCAAGCTGGATGCGATGCTGGGGAACGGGATCAGAATTCCGCCGGGCAAGTTGAAATTCTCGATCTACGAGGCGGACGAGAACGACGAAGGCGATCGCGCGCTGATCGTTCCGGATGTCAAGCCGAACACGGTGGTGCGGCTCAATGCCGGCACCTATCACGTGGTCTCGCAATACGGAAACGTCAACGCGGTGATCCGCTCCGACATCCGCGTCGAGGCCGGCAAGCTCACCGAGGCGCTGGTCGAACACAAGGCCGCGCAGGTGACGATGAAGCTGGTGCGTGAGAAGAACGGCGAGGCGATCGCCGACACGGCGTGGTCGGTGCTGACCGATTCGGGCGACATCGTGAAGGAAACGGTCGGCGCCTTCGCCTCGATGGTGCTGGCCGAGGGCAAATATTCGATCGTCGCCAAGAACCGCGACCGCATCTACCAGCGCGAGTTTCAGGTTGAAGCCGGACGCAACGAGGATGTCGAGGTGCTGACCGAGAACGACATCGCGGCGGCGAAGCCGGTGCTGACTGGCGAGGAACCCTATACGGACGAGATTCCGCTGGCGCCGGAAGAGCCGTCGGGCGACGGCGAGCCGATCGACTGAGGACTCGTCAGGCCGCGATGCGCTCGACCGGCTTTCGCCGGAACAGCCGATGACGCTTGTTTGCCGTTTCGTTGCCGAGCGCGAAGACCCTTCCATAGAGAAAATCGAGCAATTGCCTGCGGTCGCGGATCGATTGCATCTCGTGCCAGGGAATCGGCCGGCCGATTCTGCGCCTCGATCGTCTTGCCGTAGAGCCGTGTGAACTCGCGGATCAGGAGCGATGTCCGCAACGTCAGGGACATCTCGTACAGCGCGCGCCTCAGCCGCGTGTCCTGATCCGTCATCAGCATCGGACGGCTGACGAGATGGAACAGCCGACCGTTCTGGCCGGAGAAATAGATCGGGACCACATTGGCGCGGGCGTCCTGGATCAGCTTTGCCGGGAACATCTTCCAGGGCAGGTCCCTGGCGCGGCCGAAGCCGTTGGGCGCCGTCGCGACCCCGCCGCCGGGGAAGACGACGATCGTGACACCCTCCTTCAGCAGCCGCAGCGCCTCTTGGCGCATGACCATGTTGTTGCGCAGCGCCTCCTTGGTCTCGCTGAAATCGACCGGAAGCGAATAGGGCTCGATCTCGGGAACCTTGAGCAGCTCCGCATTGATCATCACCTTGAACGGCCGCCCGATCCGCTCGGCCAACGAAAGCGCCGCAATGCCGTCGCCGATGCCAAAGGGATGGTTGGCGACGATGACCAGGGGTCCTTCAGGGAGATCGGCCGGCGGCCAAGGACTGTCGCACATCAAGCCGACATCAATCAGCTCCAGCATCCGGCCGAAGATGCTGTCGCCCGTCGGCACGATGGCGGTGCGCCAGGTCTCGTAGAGACGGGCGTAGCGGTCGCGCCCCGACATTCCCTCGACGGAGCGGATGAACCAGCGCTTCAGACGCGGCTGCGAGGGGTTTGCGTAGGACAGTTCCGGAAAGCTGCGCACCGGCATGAGTCGGACTCCGATCGCCTGCCACATAGCCGCGGTCGATGACAGGCGCGTGAAAAAGGCCGGGGAAATCCCCGGCCTCTTCGATCAGGCAGCGGCCTGCCGCTGGAGCTTCCGGCGCTTCAGATCCGGCGGCGTCGCCTCGTCAACGATCGCGGCGACGGCCTCGTCCAGGCTCATCGACACCTGGTCGCGCGAGCCGAGGCGGCGGATGTTCACCGTCCCCTCCTCCGCCTCGCGCTTGCCGCAGACGAGCATAACCGGAACCTTGGCGAGGCTGTGCTCACGCACCTTGTAGTTGATCTTCTCGTTGCGCAGATCGAGCTCGGCATGGATGCCCTCGTCGCGCAGGCGCTGCAGCACGGCGGCCGCATAGCCATCGGCCTCCGAGGTGATGGTAGCGACCACGACCTGCACCGGCGCGAACCAGAGCGGCAGGTGACCGGCATAATTCTCGATCAGAATGCCCAAGAAGCGCTCCATCGAGCCGCAGATGGCGCGGTGGACCATCACCGGCTGCTTCTTCTCGGAATCCGAGCCGATGTAGAAGGCGCCGAAGCGTTCCGGCAGGTTGAAGTCGACCTGTGTCGTGCCACACTGCCACTCGCGTCCGATCGCGTCCTTGAGCACATATTCGAACTTAGGCCCGTAGAAGGCGCCCTCGCCCGGATTGATCGAGGTTTTTATCCTGCCGTTCGACTGGAGCGTGATCTCCTCCAGCACGTCGGACATGATCTTCTCGGCGAGATCCCATGCCTCGTCCGATCCGACGCGCTTCTCGGGGCGTGTCGACAGCTTCACGGAGACCTCGTCGAAGCCGAAGTCGGCGTAGGTGGTCAGGATCAGGTTGTTGATCCTGAGGCACTCGGCGCGAAGCTGGTCCTCGGTGCAGAAGATGTGTGCGTCGTCCTGCGTGAAGCCGCGCACGCGCATCAGCCCGTGCAGCGCGCCCGACGGCTCATAGCGATGCACGTTGCCGAATTCCGCAAGCTTGATCGGCAGATCGCGGTAGGACTTCAAGCCATGCTTGAAGATCTGGACATGGCCGGGACAGTTCATCGGCTTCAAGGCGAAGACGCGCTCGTCCTCGGTCTCATCGCCGGCGACGGTAACCTTGAACATGTTGTCGCGATACCAACCCCAGTGGCCCGACGTCTCCCACAGCGACTTGTCGAGCACCTGCGGGGCGTTGACCTCCTCGTAGCCCTCGTGGGCCAGACGGCGGCGCATGTAAGACACGAGGTTCTGGAACATGCGCCAGCCTTTGGAGTGCCAGAACACGACGCCCGGCCCCTCCTCCTGGAAGTGGAACAGGTCCATCTCGCGGCCGAGGCGGCGATGGTCGCGCTTCTCGGCCTCCGCCAGCATGTTGACATAGGCGTCAAGCTGCTCCTGGTTCGCCCAGGCCGTGCCGTAGATCCGCGTCAGCATCGGATTGTTGGAATCGCCGCGCCAGTAGGCGCCAGCGACCTTCATCAGCTTAAAGGCCGTGCCAATCTGCCCGGTGGACGCCATGTGCGGACCGCGGCAGAGGTCGAACCAGTCGCCCTGGTAATAGATCTTGAGGTCCTGGCCTTCCGGGATCGCGTCGACGAGCTGCACCTTGTAGGTTTCGCCCTTCTCGCCGAACACCTGGCGTGCCTTCTCGCGCGGCCAGACCTCCTTGGTGAACGGCTTGTTGCGACCGACGATCTCCCGCATCTTCTTCTCGATGACCGGGAAATCCTCGGGCGTGAACGGCGTGTCACGGGCGAAGTCGTAATAGAATCCGTTCTCGATCACCGGGCCGATGGTGACCTGCGTGTCCGGCCACAGCTCCTGAACCGCCTCGGCGAGCACATGCGCCGTGTCGTGGCGGATCATCTCGAGCGCCAACGGGTGGTCGCGCGTCAGGATTTCGACTGCGCCGGAAGTCTCCAGCGGGTCGGACAGGTCGCGCGCGGTGCCGTCGATCGCATAGGCGACCGCCTTCTTGGCCAGCGACTTGGAAATCGACTCGGCAAGTTCGAGACCGGTCAGCGCCGCGGGGTAGTCGCGGACGGAGCCATCAGGGAATGTAAGGGAAACGGATCGAGACATGTCTTCTTCCTTATCCAGTCCCGCCAACGAGCGCGGGTGGGTTTGATGCCGGGCAATTCCGGCGGCGGGCCGTCTTTTATGAGCAGTTTCCGCCGAGGTAAAGGCGTCGCTTTCGCCGGCGTTATTTCAGCAGCGCCGGGAGATCTGCCAGGAACGCGGCGCGGGTGGCGAGTCCCTTGGGGCCCTCCTTTCTGTCGTTGACGGCAAGCCGCGCAAACACGACGCGGCGGCCGTCGCGTTCCGCCCAGCCGACGAACCATCCGAGCGCGCGGCCCTCACCCTCTGCGCGGACCCTTGTGCTGCCGGTCTTGCCCTTCACCACCCATCCGCCGGCCTCGAAGGCGGGGAGGATCGCCACCGTCATGTCGTGCGCCTTGGCGGACACAGGCAGTTTGCGATCGAGCAGGCGGCGCAGGAATTCGACCTGCTCGACTGGCGTGATCTTCAGGGAAGAGTCGACCCAGGACCGCGTCAGGCCGTTCTTCTTGCCCCGGTCGCCGGACACATCGGCGTTGCCGTAGTCGAAACTTGCGACGTAAGCGGCGAACTTCTCCGCTCGGAGCCGGCGGGTGATCTCGCGGGAGAACCACAGGACCGAATCCCGTTCCCAGACGGTCGGATCGACGGTTTTCCGGTCGCGCTCCGGCGCATCGTATTCGGCCTTATAGTCCCATGCAGGCGTGTCTTGGTCGTCCAGGATCCCGGCATCGTATCCCATCACGGCGAGCGGAACCTTGAACGTCGACGCCGGACTGTAGCGTCTATCGCACACGCCATCCCGATGGACTGTCTCGCCGCTTTTGGCATCGACGATGATCGTGCACTGGACGTCGTCGGCCGCGCGGGCGGAAGGCTGAATTGCCGCCACACAGAGCAGCAGCGTCGAGACGAGGTAGGCAAAGTTGCGAGACATGTTGCGGTGTTCCTGCGTTTAGGCTGCGCTGCCTAACAGTCCGCATTGTCTCGAATTTGTCTCAAACCGGAAACGAGCAATTAACCTCAACGATCTCTTAACGGCCCGGAAACGTCGGGTCAAAAAATGTGTCCGCGCCGGTGGAGAAAGCCGGCACAAGGCCCGGACGCGAGAATACTCGATCTCAGCGAGACGTCACTTTCCTCCCAATCTTCCAATATCGCCAGGGCGTACCAAGCATAACGCTCGTCCAATCGCTCGGGAACATTGTCGATGCCGTGTGTGCCGCCCGGGCCGCAGCGCATCACGCGGAATAACCCCATCCAGCCGCCGGACCACAGCCCGTGCCGCGCGATCGCCTCGTAGGTATATTCCGAACAGGTCGGCAGATGGCGGCAGGTATTGCCCAAGAAGCCGGACAAGGTGAGCTGATAGAGCCGCACCACCGACGTGCCGAAGAGCCGACCCGGCGTCCTGCGCCAAGGGCCTGCATAGTTGCGTCCGCGCGGCGCATGGACGTGATCGTGGCCGGTCACCTCGGCGTGCCCTCTTTTCGTTTCGCGGACAGTCTGTTCACTAGCGCCCGCGTGCTTCGTCCCGAACCTCTACTTATGTGTCCGTCGACATTTCCTCCAATCGAATTTCGGAAAAAGCCATGTCTGAACAGATCGAACTCGGCCTTGACACATTCGGTGACGTCACCGTCGACCTCGAGGGCAAGCTGAAATCACAGGCGCAGGTGTTGCGCGACGTGGTCGACGAAGGCGTTCTGGCCGACCAGGTCGGCATCGACTTCATCGGCGTGGGCGAGCATCACCGCGACGACTTCGCCGTCTCTGCGCCCGAAGTGGTCCTGTCGGCGATTGCCGCGCGCACCAGCCGCATCCATCTCGGCTCGGCGGTGACGGCATGAGCTCCGACGACCCGATCCGCGTCTTCCAGCGCTTCTCGACCATCGACGCGATCTCGAACGGGCGCGCCGAAGTGATCCTCGGGCGCGGGTCGTTCACGGAATCCTTCCCGTTGTTCGGCTTCCCGCTTAGCGATTACGAGCGGTTGTTCTCTGAAAAGCTCGACCTTTTCGCCGAAATCCTCAAGCAGGAGCCCGTGAACTGGAAAGGCTCGGTCAGACCCGAACTGCGCGGCCAACTCATCTATCCGCCGGTCGAGAACGGCAAGCTCAAGACATGGATCGGCGTCGGCGGAAGCCCAGAATCCGTCGTGCGTGCGGTGCAGTACGAACTGCCGCTGATGCTCGCCATCATCGGCGGCGAGCCGCGCCGTTTCCGCCAGTTCGTCGATCTCTATCATCGTGCCTCGGAACAGCTTCAGAAGCCCGCTCTGCCGATCGGCGTGCACTCGCCGGGCCATGTCGCGGACACGGACGAAGAGGCGCGGACGCAGCTCTGGCCGGGCTATAAGGCGATCCACGACAGGATCGGCACAGAACGCGGCTGGGGGCCGACCTCGATCGCCCGCTTCAACGCCGAGGCTGACATGGGCTCGCTCTATGTCGGCTCGCCGGAGACGGTGGCGAAGAAGATTGCCAGCACGGTCAAGGCGCTCGGCGCCAGCCGCTTCGACATGAAATATTCGTCGGGGCACCCTGCCGCACGAGCACATGATGAGGTCGATCGAGCTCTACGGATAGAAGGTCATTCCAATAGTGAAGGATCTCCTGGCCTGAGCGTCAACGGCCGCGCTGCGGAAGCGCGGAACGCTCGTTCCGCGCAAACGGCGACCGGTCGGGCTCGGCCGGCCGCCAGTGCGGACTGTGCCGGACGGGTTCCCTAGGCTGGAACGTCGCGATGCGTAGCGCATCGCCGAGAATGGTCATGAACTCCCACATGGCGTTGCCTCCTCGGCATCTCTCCTTGCCGGTGAGTAGACGCCCTCTCGTCAGACCACTCAAACGAGTATATTTTTGCCTTCGGATAATCTGAGGTTATGCGATGGGACGCGGGCGACTGCCGCTAACGGCCTTGCGGAGCTTCGAGGCGGCCGGGCGTCTGCTCAGCTTCAGCCGGGCCGCAGAGGAGCTCTTCGTCTCGCAGGCCGCCATCAGCCGGCAGGTGCGGGAACTGGAGCAGTCGGTCGGGCGCCCGCTGTTCGAACGGCTGCATCGGCGCGTCGAACTGACGGAGGCGGGCCGCCTGCTGCTCGGGCAGCTCACTGCCAGTTTTGACGACATCGAGCGCCGCATGGCTGAGGTGATCGGCAGCCCGCCCGAGACGCTGCTGCGTATCAGCGTCGAGCCCACCTTCGCCGCCGCCCTTCTCGTACCACGGCTGAACGCGTTCAGGACTCTACACCCGGACATCGACGTCGTGGTCGACGCCAGCACGGGTCTGGCGGAATTCCGCAGCGGCGAGGTCGAGATCGCGATTCGCCACAGCTCCGTCACGACGTCCTGGCCGAAGACCCAGTCACGCCATCTCTTCGACGTGACGATGAGCCCCGTGATGATCCCCGCCCTCGCCGCATCCACGCCGCTGAATTCTCCGGCCGATCTCGGCCGGTTCACACTGCTGCACGAGACAAGCAGGGACGCGTGGGCGAGATGGTTCACGGCGGCCGGCCTGCCGGAGCTGGCGCATCAGCGCGGACCACTGTTTCCGGACGGGGCCGTGGTTATGCAGGCAGCGCGCCTCGGGCACGGCGTCGCGCTCGGGGACATGGTGCTGGACGCCGCCGACCTGGACGACGGCACGCTGGTGCGGCCCGTCGACCTCGACGTCGCCTGCGGCGCTTATTTCCTGGTCGCGCCCGATTTCGACCGACTCAGCCCTTCAGCCCACTGGTTCGCGGAATGGCTTCTCGCAACGCTTGATCTGGGGACCCTTTAATCAGGCCGCTTCCGCGGCCCGCTTTGCCTCGATCTGGCCGATCGCGTCCACCACTGCGTCGAAGGTCAGCATAGTCGAGGCGTGGCGTGCCTTGTAGTCGCGCACGGGCTCCAGATATTTCAGATCCGTGAATCGGCCCTCGGGCGGCGGGCCATTCTCCTTCAGCATCTTCTGCATGGTCTCGCGCACCTCGCGCAGTTCCTGCGCGGTCGCGCCGACCACGTGTTCGGCCATGATCGCCGAGGACGCCTGACCCAGCGCGCATGCCTTCACGTCGTGCGCGAAATCCGTCACCACGCCGTCCTGCATCTTGAGATCGACGACCACCGTCGAACCGCAGAGCTTGGAATGGGCCTTGGCGGTGGCGTCAGCGTCGCTCAGCCGACCCAGCCGGCTGATATTGCCGGCAAAACCGAGAATTTTCGCGTTATAGACGTCGTCGATCATCGTTTTCCGGTCCGGCACCGCATTTCGAAACGGAGCGTCTCCCGACGCCGTCTTTTCCTTACGGCGGCTGACCATATATAGTGGCTGTGGTTCGGCGACGGCAAGCTCACCCTTTGGGCATGCCATCGCCGAACGCAGGGAAACGCCGATTTCGGCCGGGATCGTTCCGGAGGCCGGAAAAAGACAGTGACCCGTTCAACTCGTTTCCCCATATGAGAGGGAAACTACGGGAGACGCCTCCGATGGACGCCGCGATCAAAAAATTCCTGCCCGACGCCGGCAATGACAGCCGCCCCTCGGATCGACCGACCGAGGCGGAGGTCGAGGCCGCCGTGCGCGTGCTGCTGCGCTGGACGGGCGACAATCCCGATCGCGAAGGTCTGGTCGACACGCCGCACCGCGTGATGAAGGCCTATCGCGAGATGTTCAACGGCTATGACCTCTCGCCCGCGGAAGAGCTCGGCCGCACCTTCGAGGAAGTTGCCGGCTACGACGACCTCGTCATCGTCCGCGACATTCAGTTCCATTCGCATTGCGAGCATCACATGGTGCCGATCGTCGGCCGCGCCCATGTCGGCTACCTGCCGGACGGCAAGGTGGTCGGCCTGTCGAAAATCGCGCGCGTAGTCGACATCTTCGCCCATCGGCTCCAGACCCAGGAGGCGATGACGGCACAGATCGCGAGCGTCATCCAGGACGTGCTCAACCCGCGCGGCGTGGCTGTCATCATCGAGGCCGAGCACATGTGCATGGCCATGCGCGGGATCCGCAAGCAGGGCTCGACCACCATGACCTCCACTTTCACCGGCTCGTTCAAGGACAGCCCGGAGGAGCAAGTGCGCTTCGTTACCATGGTGCGCGGCGCGGCCGGCGCAAGATGAAACCGAGGGGCTGACAATCCGGCCGGCCCCGTGCGATAGGACCGGCCATGACGACACCCGCCCTCACCTTCGCCTCCCCCCCTGCCGACAAGGTCGAGCTTGAGGAAGGTTCCGCCTTCACACCCCGTTTCGATGCGAACGGCCTGGTGACTGTCGTGGTCACCGATGCCGGTGACGGGGCGCTGCTGATGGTGGCGCACATGAACGCCGAGGCGCTGGCGCTGACGCTTGCGACGGGCATCGCGCACTACTGGTCGCGCTCCCGCGGTTCGCTGTGGAAGAAGGGCGAGACCTCGGGCAATTTCCAGCATGTGAAAGAGGTGCGCACCGACTGCGACCAGGACGCGATCTGGCTCAAGGTCGTGGTCTCCGGGCACGATGCGACATGCCATACGGGCAGGCGCTCCTGCTTCTATCGCGTGGTTGAAACCAATGGTTCTTCCGCCCATTTAAGTCAGGACGGAAGCGAAGCGTTGTTCGACGTGGAGCACATCTACAAGCACAAGAAGTGACCCGTGCCACAGGGCGCGCCGCTGCTTCTGCGCCTTGTGCGAAGCGATTCACGCTTCCGAAACATCCCCTCGCGTATAAAGCGTGAAGGGAGAGGGAGTGTGAAATGTCGATGCTCGACTGGGCATCTCTTCGCGGCAAGACGACCGGGCAGGATCAATATCCACCCTTGCCGGACGAACTCACCAGGCCGCTCAAGAAGCAAGGCATCGCCCTTGCGCTCGGCGGAGGTGCGGCGCGCGGCTGGGCGCATATCGGCGTCCTGAGGGCGCTCGACGAGGCCGGCATCCGTATCAACATGATCGCAGGCACCTCGATCGGCGCACTGGTCGGCGGGTGCTATCTTGCCGGGAAACTCGACGAACTGGAGGAGTTCGCGCGCGGGCTGACCAAGCGGCGCGTCTTCGGCCTGCTTGATTTCCATATCGGGGGCAGCGGCCTTCTGGGCGGCATGAAGCTGACGGCGCGGATGCAGGAGCATATGCGCGGCGTCTCCTTCGAGGATCTCGACCGGCCCTTTGTCTGCGTCGCCACCGAAATCAGGACCGGGCACGAGATCTGGCTGTCGAGCGGATCGCTTATCACCGCCATGCGCGCGTCCTATGCGCTGCCGGGCGTATTCGAGCCGGTGTCCTGCAACAAACGGCTGCTGGTTGACGGCGCGCTGGTCAATCCGGTGCCCGTATCGGTGTGCCGTGCCTACGAACAGCCGCTCGTGGTCGCAGTCAACCTGCACTACGACCTGTTCGGCCGGGCGGCGGTGGTGAAGCACAGCGCCATCGACGAACCGGCATGCCCCCTGTTCCGGGCGCAGGCGGGCGCGAGTCGCGCCTCGGCATCACCGGCGTCATGGTCGAGGCCTTCAACATCATCCAGGACCGCATCTCGCGCGCGCGCCTTGCCGGCGACCCGCCGGACCTGTCGCTGCAGCCGAAGCTCGGTCATGTCGGCTTGACCGAGTTCCATCGCGCCGACGAGTTGATACGACTTGGCTACGATGCGACCCGCGCGCAGCTCAGCGAACTGGAGCGTCTCCAGGGCGTATTGGCCTGACGCCTATTCGGCCAGCGCAGCGTCCACGATGCGCAACTGCGCGCCCGAGCTGCCGTTCCAATAGTTGATCGACAATGTGCCGGCGATGTGCACCGGTCTGTCGCGGCTGGACATCAAAAAAGCGCCCAGATCGCTCTCGACAGCGCGGAAGGCCATGGCCGGAATGCGCCCGCCTGCTTCCGAGCGCAGTTCGACGCGCAGATGGCCGCCATTGCCGACCTCCCTCACATTCACGATGCGATGGCGCGGCAGGGCCAGCATCGGCTGAGGGTGGCCAGGGCCGAAGGGGCCGGCGCGCTCCAGTTCCTCCGCCAGCGACAAAGTGGCTCCATCGGCTGAGACGGCTGCGTCGATCTTGAGGCTCTCGGCATTGCGCAGCTCGAACACGGTCTCGCCGGCATGCTCCTCGAAGAAGGCCCGCAACTCGCCGAGCCGAGAGCGCTCGACCGTGATGCCGGCCGCCATCGCATGCCCGCCACCCTTGATCAGGAGGCCGCGGTCGACAGCTTCCCGCACCATGCGGCCGAGATCGAAACCGACGATCGAGCGGCCCGAGCCGGAGCCGATGCCGGTGGAGTTGAACGAGATCGCGAAGGCCGGGCGCCGCGCATGGTCCTTCAGCCGCGAGGCGAGCAAGCCGACAATGCCGGGATGCCAGCCGTCATTCGCGGTCACGAGCACCGCAGGCCCCTGCCCGCCCAGCAACTCGGCGTCGGCCTCAGCCTTCGCCTCGGCCAGCATCACCTGTTCCATCGCCTGGCGCTCCGAGTTCAGACGATCCAGCGTCTCGGCGATCTTCGCCGCCTCGACCGGATCGTCCAGGGTCAGCAGCCGGCTGCCCAGGGCGGCGTCGCCGATGCGGCCGCCGGCGTTTATGCGCGGGCCGATCATGAAGCCGAAATGATAGGGATTGAGCGGCTCGCCAATACGCGAGGCGCGCGCCAGCGTGGCGATGCCGGGATTGGTCATGCGCCGCGCAGCGAGCAGACCCTTGACCACGAAGGCGCGGTTGAGGCCGACGAGCGGAACTACGTCGCAAACCGTCGCGAGCGCGACGAGGTCGAGCATGGCGAGAAGATCGGGAGGCTGCGGACCGCCTGCCTGCCTCAGGACGCGCGATACCTGCACCAGCGTCATGAACACGACGCCCGCCGCACAAAGATAGCCGAGGCCGGAGAGATCGTCCTCGCGGTTGGGATTGACGACCGCGCGGGCGGCCGGCAGGGGGCCGCCGACTTGGTGATGGTCCAGCACCACCACGTCGGCACCGGCCGCATTGGCGGCCTCGATCGACGGAGCGCTGTTGGTGCCGCAGTCGACGGTGACGATGAGCGAGGCGCCGCGCGCGGCAAGCTCGCGCATCGCCTCCGGGTTCGGCCCATAGCCCTCGAAGATCCGGTCAGGAATGTAGATCTCGGACTGAATGCCGAAATGATCGAGATAGCGCTTCATCAGCGCCGCGGAACACGCGCCGTCGACGTCGTAATCGCCGAAGATTGCGACACGCTCGCGACGACGGATCGCCTGCGCGATGCGCTCGCCCGCCCTGTCCATGTCGGTGACGGTCAACGGATCCGGCATCAGGTCACGGATCGTCGGATCCATGAAGCGCTCGGCCGTGTCGGGTCCGACATTGCGGCCGGCCAGCACGCGCGCGACGATATCGGAAATGCCGTGGCCCTGGGCGATGGCGAGCGCGATGTTCTCCTGGCGCTCGGATAGGCGATGCTCCCAGGCGATGCCCGTGGCCGAGTTGCGGACACCGAGGAAGAGGCGGGGGGACTGTGGCACCACGCTAACGTCCGTATCCGAGTCGCCCTGTCAAGCGCGCCGGAAAGGGAGCACCGCGGAGAGCGCTCCAAGTCACGGGCGCAGGAGGACGCCGACCGGTCGTGGACAACGGCCTAGTCGGGCACCCGGCAGCTGGCGCAGAGCTTGTTGCCGTCCGGATCGCGCAGATAAGCGATGTAGGCTTTGCGGGCTCCGGTCTGGCGAATGCCAGGCGGTTCCTCCGCAGTCGTTCCGCCATTGGCGATCCCCGCCGCATGCCAGGCATCGACCATTGCCGGATCGGCCATCAACAGGCCGATCGTGCCTCCGTTGGCGAATGTCGCGGACTGTCCGTTGATCGGCTTCGTCACCATGAATCGAAAGCCGTCCTTCGGATAGACTACCCGCCCTTTCGCATCGATCGTTCCCGCCTCGCCGCCCGCAACCTTGAAAACGGCATCGTAGAACCGGCGCGAACGCTCCAGATCGTTCGATCCGACCATTATGTGCGTGAACATTATGCGTCCTCCCTGCCCTGCAAAGCTCAGAACTTGTCGAGGTCCTGATGCCGGGCGATGATCTCGCGAACCGTGCGCGAGGAGGAGCGCATGACGATCGTCTGCGTCTCGATGTAGTTCTTGGTAAACTTCACCCCAGCCAGCATGTTGCCGTCCGTGACGCCGGTCGCCGCGAACAGCACGTCGCCGCTCGCCATGTCGTAGACGCTGTACACGCGCTTGGGATCGCTGACACCCATCTTGGCAGCGCGAGCGACCTTCTCGGGCGTGTCGAGGATCAGGCGGCCCTGCATCTGGCCGCCGGTGCAGCGAAGCGCCGCCGCGGCCAGGACGCCTTCGGGCGCGCCGCCGGTCCCCATGTAGATGTCGATGCCGGTCTCCTCCGGGTCGGTGGTGTGGATCACCGCCGCCACGTCGCCGTCGCCGATCAGCCGGATCGCGGCACCCGTTGCGCGGACCTCGTCGATCAGCTTCTGGTGGCGCGGCCGGTCGAGGATGCAGGCGGTGACTTCGCTCACCGGCACGCCCTTGGCGCGGGCGACGCGGGCAATGTTCTCAGCCGGCGACAGGTCGATATTGATCGTGCCGTCCGGGTAGCCGGGGCCGATCGCGATCTTGTCCATGTAGACGTCGGGGGCGTTAAGAAGCGTGCCCTTCTCGGCAATAGCGATGACAGCCAGCGAGTTCGGCAGGTTCTTGGCGCAGATCGTGGTGCCTTCCAGCGGATCCAGCGCGATGTCGACAACCGGGCCATCTCCAGTCCCGACCTCTTCGCCAATATAGAGCATCGGCGCCTCGTCGCGCTCGCCTTCGCCGATGACGACCGTCCCCTTGATGTCCAGCCGGTTCAGCTCGGAACGCATCGCGTCGACGGCGACCTGGTCTGCCGCCTTCTCGTCGCCGCGGCCGCGGAGCCTTGCTGCGGCGACGGCGGCGCGCTCCGACACACGCACGAGCTCGAGCGTCAGGATGCGGTCAAGGCCGGACGTGGTTGTGGACATGAGCGATGTTCCCTCGGGCAGTCTGCTGGAGAATTATTGTTGCCTGCCGTTTCCGGCGGCTTCTTTTGTCAAACGCACATGACAACGGCAAGACCCGGGGATGCCGAAAGTCGCGGCATTCCAGAGAAGAATCGATTGAATTCGCGCGGCTTTTGTCAGCCGGCGCGCTCGATGCGGATGACCTGCGGCTTGTCGGTCAGCAGGCCGTCGCGCGTGATCCCGTCGACAGCCTTGCGCACGGCGGCTTCGGTCGTCTCGTGCGTGACAAGTACCACAGTCTTTTCGCTGGGCTTTTCGCTGCCAGCCGACTGCTGGACGATCGATTCGAGCGAGATCTCGCTATCGGCCATGCGACGCGCAATACCGGCGAAGACGCCGGTGCGGTCGTGCACGGTAAGCCGGATGAAATAGCCGCCGGCATGGCTGCGCATCTGCGCCTTCTTGTAAGGCTTCAGTTCTTTCACCGGACGGCCGAAGACCGGACCGTGCTGGAAACCGGGCCGGCTCTTGGCGATGTCCGCGATATCGCCGATCACGGCCGAGGCGGTGGCGTTGCCGCCGGCGCCGGGGCCGGAAAGCAGCAGTTCGCCGAGGATATCGGTCTCGATCGCTACCGCATTGGTGACGCCGTGAACCTGCGCGATGACGGAGGCGGTGGGCACCATGGTCGGATGCACGCGCTGCTCGATGCCGCTGTCGGTCTTCTGGGCGACGCCGAGCAGCTTGATGCGGTAACCGAGTTCGGCCGCGGCGCGGATGTCCGCCTGGGTAATGTTGGAGATGCCCTCAAGATAGATGTCGTTCGGTGCAATCCGCGTGCCGAAGGCGAGGCTGGTCAGGATCGACAGCTTGTGCGCGGTGTCGTTGCCTTCGATGTCGAAGGTCGGGTCGGCCTCAGCGTAGCCCAGACGCTGCGCATCCTTCAAGCATTCCTCAAAGGAGATGCCTTCGGCCTCCATGCGCGTCAGGATGTAGTTGCAGGTGCCGTTGAGGATGCCGAAGACGCGGCTGACCGAATTGCCGGCGAGCGCCTCGCGCAGCGTCTTGATGACGGGAATGCCGCCTGCGACGGCCGCCTCGTAGTTGAGGAGCACGCCCTTCTTCTCGGCGATCTCAGCCAGCGAGATACCATGTTTGGACAGAAGCGCCTTGTTGGCGGTGACGACATGATGGCCCGATTCGAGCGCCGTCTTGACCGCCGTGCGCGCGGGACCTTCGTCCCCGCCGATCAGTTCGACAAAGACGTCGATGTCGGCCGATTTCGCCAGCGCGACCGGATCCTCGAACCAGGCGGCGCCCGACAGGTCGACGCCGCGTTCGCGCGAACGATCGCGGGCGGAGACGGCGGTGACGACGAGATCGCGGCCGCACTGGCGAGTCAGCTCGGCGGCCTTCGCCTGAATGACACGCGCCACGGATGCGCCGACCGTGCCGAGACCGGCAATTCCAATACGCAAAGCTTCGGCCATCGTCTCCGCGCCCTTCAGGTCATCCGGATGAAAATAGGCTCAGCGGCGGGCGCTGAGCGGTATCACGTTGTCGGCCGGCACGCCGCTGGACGCCAGGAAGCGCTTGATCGAGCGCGCGGCCTGGCGGATGCGGTGCTCGTTCTCCACCAGAGCAAGGCGGACGTAGTCGTCGCCGTGCTCGCCGAAGCCGACGCCGGGGGCGACAGCCACTTCCGCCTTCTCGATGAGAAGCTTGGAGAATTCGAGCGAGCCCATGTGCCGGAACGGCTCCGGGATCGGTGCCCAGGCAAACATGGTCGCAGCCGGCGCCGGGATCTTCCACCCTGCCTTGCCGAACGCATCGACCATGACGTCGCGGCGGCGATGATAGATCTCGCGCACCTCGGCGATGTCGCTGCCCTCGCCGTTGAGCGCGGCGGTAGCGGCGACCTGGATCGGGGTGAACGCGCCGTAGTCGAGATAGGATTTCACCCGCGTCAGCGCCGAGATGAGGCGCTCGTTGCCGACCGCGAAGCCCATGCGCCAGCCAGGCATGGAGAAGGTCTTCGACATCGAGGTGAACTCCACAGTCACGTCGATCGCGCCCGGCACCTGCAGCACCGATGGCGGCGGATTGCCGTCGAAGTAAATCTCGGAATAGGCGAGGTCCGACAGGATGATGAGCTCATGCTTGCGGGCGAAGGCGACGACATCCTTGTAGAAATCGAGCGAAGCCACATGGGCCGTCGGATTCGACGGGTAATTGAGGATCAGGGCCAGCGGCTTCGGGATCGAATGGCGGATCGCGCGCTCGAGCGCCGGCAGAAAACCGTCGTCGGGCTCGGCCTGGATCGAGCGGATCACACCGCCGGACATGATGAAGCCGAAGGCATGGATCGGATAAGTAGGGTTCGGGCAGATCACCACATCGCCGGGGGCGGTGATGGCCTGCGCCATATTGGCGAAGCCTTCCTTCGAACCAAGGGTGGCGACGATCTGGGTCTCAGGATTGAGCTTCACGCCGAAGCGGCGGGCATAGTAGGCGGCCTGTGCGCGGCGCAGGCCCGGAATGCCGCGCGAGGAAGAGTAGCGATGGGTGCGCGGATCGCGCACGACCTCGACCAGCTTGTCGACGATGGCCTTCGGCGTCGGGAGGTCCGGATTGCCCATGCCCAGGTCGATGATGTCGGCGCCGCGCGAACGGGCGGAGGCCTTCAGCCGGTTGACCTGCTCGAAGACATAAGGGGGGAGCCTGCGGGTCTTGTGGAAGTCTTCCATGACGGTGTCCGACGGTATGGAGAAGGTTGCGCGGCGATATACACGCATTCGCCCGGGCGGGGAATAGAGCGGCGGCCGACTATTCGCCCTCGATTTCCTTCAGTGTCTGGGTCTGCGCCTGCGCCGCCTTGCGAAGCTGTGCAGGGGACGCATCGGCGCCGCCGCCCTGCCCCTTGACGCCCTGATTGCTCAGCGCCGCCTTGAGCTCGGCGGTCTTGGCGTTCTTATCCGCCTCGCTGAACTGGGTTGTCTCGGCCTTAGGAGCCACGTTGAGATTGGGTGTCGTGCCAGTGTTGCGCACGCCGGGAAGCGGGGCAAGATCCTCCAGGCTCGCCGTCTGGCATGCCGACGCCGCCAGAGCGGCGCTCATAGCGGTCGACAGAAAGAAAATTCTCGCGGCGAATGATCTCGTCATAATCCCCACCTGCCATCACGCTAGACGCATGACAAGTCGTCGCATCGCGTCCGCTGTTGGACGCTGATGCGCGTGACATGATAATGTGTCAATAAAAGGCCTTGGGAGGCAGCGAGATATGGCCGATAAAAAGCACAGCGGCGAATCCAATCAGGATAAGCCCGATGTCGCTCAGTATCTCGTGAAAGATCCGGATAAGTTCGCCCTCAACCTCGCGCGCATGGTGGAGGCGGCTGGCCAAGCTGCAGCCGCGTGGACGGCGCCGCGCGAACGGGGCGAGGTCAAGGACACCGTCGGCGAGCCGATGGCCGACCTGGTCAAGACCTTTTCCAAGGTCACGGAATACTGGCTGTCGGAGCCATCGCGCGCGCTTGAAGCCCAGACGCGGTTGTTCTCCGGCTACATGAACATCTGGGCGAATTCGATCCGCAAGCTGTCGAGCGAGGAGCCGGTGGAGGACGCTGTCCAGCCGGACCGCGGCGACAAGCGCTTCCAGGATCCCGAATGGGCCAAGAACGCCTTCTTCGACTTCCTCAAGCAGGTCTACATCGTCACCTCGCGCTGGGCGTCGGATCTCGTCACCCACGCCGAGGGGCTCGACCCGCACACGCGCCACAAGGCGACGTTCTACGTCAAGCAGATCACCAACGCGATCTCGCCATCGAATTTCATCCTCACCAATCCCGAGCTCTTCCGCGAGACTGTTGCTTCGAACGGAGAAAACCTGGTGCGCGGCATGAAGATGCTGGCGGAGGACATCGCAGCCGGCGGTGGCGATCTGAAGCTCAGGCAGGCCGACTATTCGGCATTTGAGGTCGGGCGCAATATCGCCACGACACCGGGAAAGGTGGTGGCGCGCAGCGCCGTTGCCGAGATCGTCCAATACGAGCCTGCGACCGACACGGTGCTGAAACGGCCGCTGCTCATCTGCCCGCCCTGGATCAACAAGTTCTACATCCTCGACCTCAATCCGGAGAAGTCATTCATCCGCTGGGCGGTGTCGCAGGGCCATACGGTGTTCGTCATCTCCTGGGTCAACCCGGACGAGCGGCATGCGCGCATGTCGTGGGAGGATTATATCCGCGACGGCCTGGAGTTCGGCCTCGACACGGTCGCGAAAGAAACGGGCGAAACCTCCGTCAACGCGATCGGCTACTGCGTCGGCGGCACGCTGCTCGCGGCCGCACTCGCCCTGATGGCGAAGAAAGGCGACACCCGCATCCGGTCCGCGACGTTGTTCACGACCCAGGTCGACTTCACCTATGCCGGCGACCTCAAGGTCTTCGTCGACGAGGAGCAGATCTCGACCCTGGAGAAAGCCATGGGCGAGAAGGGCTATCTCGAAGGCAACCGGATGGCGACGGCCTTCAACATGCTGCGCTCGGGCGACCTGATCTGGCCCTATGTCGTCAACAACTACATGCGCGGCAAGGAGCCGATGCCATTCGACCTACTCTACTGGAACGCGGATTCGACCCGGATGAGCGCCGCCAACCACTCCTACTACTTGCGCAACTGCTATCTGGAGAACGCACTCGCGACAGGCCGCATGAATCTCGGCGGTCACAAATTGTCACTCTCCGACATAAAGATCCCAATCTACAACCTCGCCGCCAAGGAGGACCATATCGCCCCGGCGCGCTCGGTGTTTACGGGCTGCGCCTATTTCGGCGGCGAGGTCGAATATGTCATGGCCGGCTCCGGCCATATCGCGGGCGTCGTGAACCCTCCGCTGGCCAACAAGTACCAGCACTGGACCGACGGAAAGCCCGTCGGAGACTTCGATGCCTGGGTGGCCAAGGCCAAGGAGAACCCCGGCTCCTGGTGGCCGCACTGGCAGCGATGGGTCGAGCGGCTGGACAACCAGCGCGTTGCGGCGCGAGGGGCCGCGACGAAGCTCGAACCGCTCGGCGACGCGCCCGGAGAATATGTGAGGGCAAAGGCCTGACGGGTGTGGACCATGGCCAAGACCAAGGGCCACGATCACGTTGTCGCCCCAATTGCACCCTAGCCCCGGAGCAAGGTGGGCTTGCATTTTAATGCGCCATCGCGTCTTTTCGGCCACGCCGAGCGGGTGATTTGCGCGACGGATCGAGGTTGAACCCGCAAGGGACGCGACCGGACAAGGGGACTGTTTTGACAGCTGACGTATCGCGCCCAGCGATGAGACGGATGCTTGCCGCGGGCGCGGCCGTTCTGGCTCTTTCACTCGCCGGCTGCACCGCCGGCGGCCTCGAAAGCCTCGAAGTCACCAATCCTGCCTATGCCTCGCCGACAACGGCCGACAGCACAGATACCGCTGCCGAGCCCGGCATCACCCCGCTGACGGTTGAACAGGCCGCCGATATCGACGCCGCTAATTTCGTGCCGGCATCCAAACCGGCCGACGCGGCGGCCGCCGCCGCCAATCAGGAAGCATCTGCCGAGCAGCCGACCAAAGCGACAGAAGAGCCAACCAAGCCGCTGATCGATCTTGCAAGCAAGCCGGCCGAGAAGCAGGCTGTCGATGCAAGCCAGGCTCAGCCGGCCGCCCAGGAAGCCTCAGTGGCAAGCCCTGCTCCGGCCCAGGCAGCGCAGGCTGAACCGCCCCCTGCAGCGGCCGCGAACAGCTTTGCGCCGCAACAGGAGCCAAAGAAGAAGGGCTTCCTTGCGGGGTTCTTTTCGCAGACACCTCAGGAGGCCCCGGTGATGTCGGCGCCGGCGCCGCAAAAGCCCAAGCCCGTGATCCAACTCGCCTCGGTCGATCCGGAGGAAAAGTCCGCATCGAAGGCCTCGCTCGGTGTCGAGCGGATGGATTCGCTGCCCGGCGTGCGCCAGTCGTCCCTGTTCGAGATCAAGCGCCGCGACAGCCTGGACGACGACAGCGACGTAGACATCCACGAGGATGAGGAGAGCCCGGTTCAATATGCGTCCGCGGCGGGCATGGCGCGTCTCGCTCCCAACGGCCTGCTGAAGCAACGCGAAAGCGTCGACGTGGCCTGCCTGAAGCCCTCGCTGGTGCGGATGCTGAAGCAGATCGAGCAACGGTTCGGCAAGCGCGTCGTGGTCACGTCGGGCTATCGCAGCCCGGAATACAACAAGCGCGTGCGCGGCGCCCGCCGCTCAATGCACATGTATTGCGCAGCCGCCGACATCCAGCTCGACGGCGTCAGCAAATGGGATCTCGCCACCTATGTCCGGACAATGCCGGGACGCGGCGGCGTCGGCACCTACTGCCACACCAACTCGGTGCATGTGGACGTTGGACCGGAGCGGGACTGGAACTGGCGCTGCCGCCGTCGCAAGGGCTGACGAAGCCCGCGTTCTAGATCGTCAATGTTTTCGTGCCTGGACCAGATAGGCGTCGATCTCGGTCTCGCCGAGAAACTTGGCAGCTTCCAGACGGTGTAGCCCCTCGATCAGGATATAGCGCTTGCCGTCGAACCGGACCTGGATCGGCATCTTCATCCCGTTTTCGAGAATGTCTTCCGCCAAGGCGCGAGCCGTCTCGGGATGCAAGGTCTTGCGGCGCTCGGTGGGAATGTAGATCGAGTCGACCTTGACGCGGTGAATGCGGAGCACGCTAGATCCTTCCCAGCGACCAGTCGACGATCTCGTCGGTGGCGGCGTGGAAGGCCCTGTCCAGCGCGGCCGCGTAGGCCGGATTGCCCGCACCGCTGACGGAGGACTGCGCGGTGAAGGTGCGGGAGGCTCGCACCGTGCCGTTGCGATCGTTGAGGATGCGCACAAACAGCTCGACATAGGCCTGATCGCTGCCGCCGAGCCTGATTTCGAACGCACGGATCTCGGTGATGACCTGGTAGTCGATGGCAAGTCCTTCACCAGGCTTGCCGACGCCGCCGACGCGGCCTGTCGACTGAAACGCCTCGGCGAGCTTCGCCTGCACGACCTTCGGCAGGCGATCAGCCCACTGCGCCCCCTTCAGATACTGGATCTCGCCGGGGCTCGGCTTGATGACGATGTTCTGACCGTCGAGCGACTTCAGCGCCGACGGCTCGGCGATCAGGATCTGCGCGCGGGAGCGGCGTGGACCGGATTCGGAGGTCTGCGCGGCCGACAGCTCATAGGTGTCGAGCGCAGGCGTGCCGCCGCCGAGCACGGCGCAGCCCGACAAGGCAGAGCTGATGAGCGCCGCAGCGATGAGCAACCGTCCAGACTTCAAACCCACGTCTCCGGCGGACGCCCCCTGCCCAGGAAGCGTCGGATGCTTGAATAGCGCGACCTGTGTGGGGCGCGGAACGACCAATGTCAACGCCGCACACGGCCGTCGTATTGGCGTACCTCGCCTTCTCCCCCCGCGATGATACGCTGCGGATTGCGGCCGAGATCGCTGATCACTTCCTCGATCCGGTTCACCGAGCGGCGGCTGTCGCGCACGAGAGCTTCGACGTCTCGCAGACCCTGGCCACTGAAGCGGGCAAGCCCGTCAGTGATCGTTCCCATACGGGCGTTGAGCGTGTCTGCGACCTGGCGGAACGACAACAGCGTCTCGCGCGCCTGCACCATCAGGCCGTCGGCATTGTCGGAACCGAGCAGCGTGTCGACCTTCACCAGAATCCCGTCGACACGCACCGAGGCGGCGTTGAGCCGTTCGGCAAGCTGGCTCGCGTCGCTGATCATCTTGTCGATCTCCTCGGAGCGGTTGCCGAACTTCGTCGTCACCTTCGAGATGTCGTCCGCCGCCTTTCTCGCGGTCTCGGTGGTCTGCTTGATGCCGTCGATGGCGGAGCGGACGGTCGCAGGATCGACGCTCGCGACAATCTCGTCGACCTTGGAAAGCGTGCCGGTCGCGTTCTGCGACAGGGTCGTGATCGACGTCACGGCCTTGTCAACGCCGGACATCACCGTCTCGAGATTGTCGGACGCGCCCTTGAGGTCGTTGGTGAAGGTCTCGACATTGTTGACGATCGTCGTGACCTTCTCCCGGTCAACTGCCTTGAGCAGGTCTTCGGCGGCGGCAAGCGTGCTGTCGAGCCGGCCGGACACACCGCTGAGCGTCTTGGAGAGATCGCCGACGCTTGCCAGGAACTGGTCGATGTTGTCGGAGTTGCGACCAAGCGCCTCGGAGAATTTCTGCGCATTCTCGACTGTGGCGACCAATGGCGTCTTCACGTCGTTAACGAAGTCCTCGACCCCGCTCAGAACGCCGTCGGCGCGGGTGAGGAAGTTCTGCGCGAGCTGCAGGATATTGCCGAGCGCGGAGGGATTGGCCGTGATCTCGGCGACGGTACCGTTCGCCTCGGCGACCGCGAGGAGGTTTTCCTCTCCGACCACACCGCCCTTGAGCTCGATCGAGGCCTGGCCGGTCAGGCCGGCGAGCCCGACATCGGCGATCGTCGATTTGGTGATCGGGGTCAGGCGATCGATCTTAGTGTCGGCCAGCGCGACCGTCGGATCGTTGACGTCGATGAAGATGCGGGTGACATCGCCGACCTTGACGCCGTTGAACAGCACGGCGCTGCCCCGGCCCAGACCCGAGGCGGAGCCCGGGATCTTGACGCGAAGCGTGGCGAAATCGCCGCCGCCCGTTCCGGCCGTCCAGTAGACGAAGCCGAAGGCGGCCAGCAGCATCACCAGCGTGAATATGCCGACCGCGACGTAATTGGCCTTGGTCTCCATGCCGTCAGGCTCCGTGTTCCTGCCGCGTCGTCAGATCAAGCTGTCGTGCGCGTTTGCCGCGAAAATATGACTTTACCCAAGCGTTCTCGCTGGCGAGCATGTCCTCGACCGTGCCCTGGACCATCACCTTCTTCTCGCCAAGGACGGCGATGCGGTCGCAGACGGAGAACAGGCTGTCGAGGTCGTGGGTGACCATGTAGACTGTCAGCCCCATCGTGTCGCGCAACTTCTGGACCAACTCGTCAAAGGCGGCCGCGCCGATCGGGTCGAGGCCGGAGGTCGGCTCGTCGAGGAAGACGATGTCCGGATCGAGTGCCAGAGCGCGCGCAAGGGCCGCGCGCTTGATCATGCCCCCGGAGAGTTCGGACGGGAATTTCGTTGCCGCGTCCGGTGGCAGGCCGACGAGCTCGATCTTGAGGCGCGCGAGCTCGTCCATCAGCTTCCGCGGTAGATCGAGATATTCGCGCATCGGCACCTGGACGTTCTCCATCACCGTCAGCGACGAGAACAGCGCGCCGTGCTGGAACAGGACGCCCAGCCGCATGTCGATCGCGACCCGGTCACGCTCGCTTACCGTGTCGAGGTCGATGCCGAAGATCCGTATCTTGCCGGAGCGCTTGCGCGTCAGGCCGAGGATCGTGCGCAGCAAGACCGACTTGCCCGCGCCCGAAGCGCCGACGAATCCGAGGATCTCGCCGCGTCGAACATCCAGCGAGAGCTTGTCGAGCACCACCTTGTCGCCGAAAGCGACGGTGACGTCCTCGGCGGAGATGACGACCTCCGGCTCACCTTCCCGTTCTGGCCCGTTCGAATGTGCTGCGCCGTTGGTTCGCATCAGAAGTCGATCGCTGCGTAGAACATCGCAAACAGTCCATCGACGACGATGACGACGAAGATCGACTTCACCACCGAAGAGGTGACGTGGGTGCCGAGCGATTCGGCGCTACCGCCGACCTTCAGGCCCTCGACCGAGGCGATAATGCCGATGATGAGCGCCATGAACGGCGCCTTGATCAGGCCGGCGAAGACCGTCGACAGATCGATCGCGTCGCGCATACGGTCGATGAAAGTGGTGGGCGAGATGCCGGAATAGACCTGGCTGACGACGATCGCGCCGATGATGGCGGCGAAATTCGCTGCGATCGTGAGGCAGGGCAGGACCACCACCAGCGCCACCAGCCGCGGAAAAACCAGCACGCCGACCGGATTGAGGCCGATGACGGTCAGCGCGTCGATCTCCTCGCGCATCTTCATCGAGCCGATCTCGGCGGTAATAGCGCTGCCGGAGCGGCCGGCGATCATGATCGCAGTCAGCAGCACGCCAATCTCGCGCAGGACAAGGATGCCGACCAGGTCGACCACGAAGATCTCGGCGCCGAAATAGCGCAGCTGGAAGGCGCCCTGCTGGGCGATGATCGCGCCGATAATGGAGGACATCAAAAGCACGACCGGGATCGCGCCAATGCCCATCTTATCCATCTGACTGACGATCGCGGCCGGATTCACCGCATGGCCACGCCCGAGCTTCATCTGCGCGCCGCGGATCGTCGCCCCGAGGATGTGCATGCTCATCAGGAAATCGTCACGGAAGGTGAAGACGTTCCGGCCGAGCGAATCGAGGAGGCCGATGACGCCTGTCGGGCGACCGGCCACGGGCTTGGGAATCTCCTGATGCGCGGCGTCATTCACGGCCACCAGAAGTTGGCCCGACGAAGAAGAGGCGCCCTGCACCTCGACGCGGGTGCCCTGCGCCTCCAGCCTGGTCGACAGCCGCTTCACCAACCAGGCGCCGGCCGTGTCCATCACCGATATGGCAGAGAGATCGATCACGGCTTCCCGCACGCCCGGTGACGTCTCGAGCGCCCGCATTTCGGCGTCTACCCCGGCTACGGTCTGGGTGTTCCATGCGCCGGACAGGCTGCAGGCCAGACGCGCGCCGTCGACCTGCGCATCGACGCGGGGAGCGTTCGAACGCGCCCCGCTTGCGTCCGGGGAAGCTTTGGTCAACATGCATGCCGTCTTATCCCGGCTGAGCCGGCCTGTCACTTGGACCGCCGCCTGTGGCGACGGAGCATCGATGTCACGTGTCCTTTCGATCACAGCCGAATCCTTCCCGATCGCCGGCAGCTTCACGATTTCACGCGGGTCGAAGACCGAGGCGCTCGTGGTCACCTGCGCGATCCGCGAGGGCGACCAAATCGGGCGCGGAGAATGCGTGCCGTACGGGCGCTATGGCGAGACGATCGATAGCGTGATCCTACAGATCGAATCAGCCCGCGAGGCGATCGAGGCGGGCATATCCAAGGATGAACTCGCGAAGCTGCTGCCAGCAGGCGCGGCCCGCAACGCCGTCGACTGCGCACTCTGGGATCTTGAGGCGAAAGCGACCCAGGTGCCTGCTTGGACGATAATAGGCGATAACGCGCCCTCCCCGCTCACCACCGCCTACACGCTCTCCCTCGGCGACGCCGAAGAGATGGGCGCGCAGGCCAGGGCGCAGGCAGCGCGGCCCGTGCTGAAGGTCAAGGTCGGCAGCGCCGACGACGAGGCGCGTATCCGCGCTGTGAGGGCCGGCGCGCCCGAGAGCCGAATTATCCTCGACGCAAATGAGGGCTGGAGTGAAGATAATCTTGTCCGCCATATGTCTATCGCGGCGGAATGCGGCGTCTCGCTGATCGAGCAACCATTGCCCGCCGGCAATGACGGGATGCTGGCAGATATCGCACGGCCCATGCCCGTTTGCGCCGACGAGAGCCTGCACACCCGCGAGGACCTCGCCCGGTTGCGCAGCCGCTACGACGCGATCAACATCAAACTCGACAAGACTGGCGGCCTTTCCGAAGCGATCCTGCTCAAGGCTGAGGCGCAGAAGCTCGGCTTCCAGATCATGGTCGGCTGCATGGTCGGCACGTCGCTGGCCATGGCGCCGGCAGTCCTGCTCGCGCAGGGCGCGCAGTTCGTCGACCTCGACGGCCCGCTGCTTCTCGCCCGCGACCGCGAGCCCGGCCTCCGCTATGATGGTTCGCTGGTCTACCCGCCTGAACGGGCGCTCTGGGGATAAGCAAGCGCCCAAAGGGCAAGGCTCGCGCCAATGCCCGAGACCAGCGCCATCGCATAGAAACCGTCGACGCCGAACGCCTCGTAGAGCGGGCCGCTCGCCAGAGTGAATAGCGCCAGCGTGCCCATGATCAGGAAAAACGCAACACCCTGCGCAGCCCCCATGCGCTCCTCCGGAACAGTCTCGGAAAACATCTTCTGTCCACCGAGGAAGGCGAGCGAGAACGAGAAGGCGTGCATGCCCTGGACCGCGTAGAAGCCGGCGACGCCCAGGCCCGCCGGCCAGATAAGAGGAAAGAGTATCCAGCGTAGAACACCGAGCCCGGTTCCGACTGCGAGCAGTACGCCGGGGCGCGCACGCGGAAAAAGCCGGTCGCACAGGAAGAACATGACCACCTCGGCCAGAACCGAAAATGCCCAGAAGAGCCCGATCGTGCCGTCATCGATGCCGAGCGTCTTCCAATAGATCGATGAAAAGGCATATGCGAAGGCATGGCTCGACTGCGCCAAGGCCCAAGCGGCGATGATCAGGACGAAATAGGGTTGGCGCAGCGCGAAGGAGGCTTGCGGGATGGTCTGCGCCGGGGTCGGGGCAGCGAGACGCGGCTTGCCGAGGCGCGGGACGATAAACGTGGCGGCGACTATCGCGACGAACCCGGCCAGCATCAGCAACGGGACGACGCCAGCCCCCGCCGCCGCGAGGATGTAACCGCCGACAATGTTGACGATCAGGAAAGAGATCGACCCCCAGACCCGCATCGACGCATAGTTGACGCCGTAGCGGCGGACTCCGGACAGCGCGATGGAATCCGACAAGGGCGTCTGGGGGGGCCCAGGCAATGGCCAGAATGATCGAAACGGCCAGCACGACCAGATAGGTGGCCGGCAGCAAGTAACCGGCACATGCGGCCAGGGAGAGGATCGCGCAGGCAAGCAGAACGGGTACGCGGTCACGCGCTCGGTCGGCCCAGGCTGAAACCACCGGGCCGGCGAAGATGCGAACGAAATACGGAATGGCAATGATCGACGCGATTTCGGACGGCGTGAACCGGTGATACTCGAGCCAGAGCGGAAAATACGGCAGATGGATGCCATTCGGCAGGAAGAGGCAGGCGTAAAGAACGGACATCCGCAGCTCGAAACGGCGCGGCTTGATCTGCTGTTCTTGAGAAAGAGGCGGGAGCATTCGGGAAGGAGTCCGAGCGACTGTCCCATGCGCCGTAACACGTCCTCCGTGCCGCGCCTACATGTGACGGCGCGCCAGCAGCGGAGGAGCTTTGCTCCAGCCGCCGGTCAGGCAGCGGCGGCCGGCCTCAGTACCGCGATCTTGGCCTCGTCTTCCTGCCGCGCCGGCGTGACCTTGGCCCAGGTGAGGATTTCGAAGCGTCCGTCGAAATGCTCCGCCACCGCCGTGCAGCTTTCCACCCAGTCACCGGTATTGATGTAGCGCACGCCGTTGATGGTCTCGATCGCGGCATGATGGATGTGGCCGCAGATGATGCCGTCGACCTCGTGACGCCGCGCCTCTTCAGCGACGATGTCCTGAAAGGCGCTGATGAAGTTCACTGCGCGTTTTACCTTGACCTTCGCCCAGGACGAGAACGACCAGTAGGACAGCCCGAACCTGTGGCGAATGAAGGCGACGACGCGATTGACCACTATCGCCGTGTCGTAAGCCTTGTCGCCAAGGTAGGCGAGCCAGCGAATGTTGTGGACGATGCCGTCGAACTGGTCGCCGTGGATGACCAGATATCGCCGGCCGTCGCAGCCTTCGTGGATTGCGCGGTCCGCGACAACCACGCCGCCGAAGTGCTCGCCCTGGAAGGAGCGCAGGAACTCGTCGTGGTTGCCGGCGATGTAGATGACCTTCACGCCCTTGCGCGCCTGGCGCAGCAGCTTCTGCACGACATCGTTGTGGGACTGCGGCCAGTGCCATGATCGACGCAGCCGCCAGCCGTCGACGATATCGCCGACCAGATAGATCGTTTCGGCTTGGTGCTGGCGCAGGAAATCGATGAGAAACTCGGCTTTGGCCGGCTTCGACCCGAGATGGATGTCGGAAATGAACAGGGTGCGAAAGCTTCGGGTTTCGACGTCGGACATTGCGATTACCAGACTTTCCTTCCCGCAATGCCCTGACACGATTCACATCACAGACGTGTGACGGTTGTGGTTTGGCGCAGCTACGGATAGGTCTGTCGCCGGTTTGAAGGAGGTTGCGACATGGATTTGGGGATCAAGGGCCGGAAGGCAATCATCTGCGCGTCGAGCCGCGGGCTCGGGCGCGGCTGCGCCGATGCGCTCGCGGAGGCGGGTGTCGACCTTGTGCTGAACGGCCGCGACCCTGCGGTGCTGGCCGCGGCGGCGCAGGACATCCGCGACACTTACGGCGTCCGCGTGACGGAGATCGAGGGCGACGTGTCGCTGCCGGAGGTGCAGAAGACGCTGCTCGCCGCCTGCCCTGACCCGGACATCCTGGTGAACAACAATGGCGGCCCACCCCCTCGCAATTTCCGCCAGCTCGACCGGAAGGCGATTCTCGATGGCGTGACGCAGAACATGGTGACGCCGATCGAGCTGATGCAGGGCGTGATCGACGGCATGATGGAACGTGGCTTCGGGCGCATCGTCAACATCACCTCCTTGTCGGTCTACACGTCGATCCCGGGGCTCGACCTCTCGTCCGGCGCGCGAGCCGGCCTCACCTCCTTCATGTCCGGCATCGCCAAGACCGTCGCCAGCCGCAATGTCACGATCAACAACCTGCTGCCCGGTAAGCTTGACACCGACCGCATCCGCGTAACGACCAGGTTCGGTGCGGAGAAGGCCGGCATGTCGCTCGAGGATTATGCAGCACAGCAGGACAAACAGATTCCCGCCGGCCGTCTCGGCACGCCCGAGGAATTCGGCAACGCGTGCGCCTTCCTCTGCTCGGCGCATGCTGGCTACATAACCGGGCAGAACCTGCGCATTGACGGCGGTCTTTACCCCAGCGCATTTTGAGCCTGCATTGTCGCATCGTTCGCCTGACATCTGAATTCGGGAGGGGAAACACATGAAACTGCTGCGTTTCGGCGAGTTGGGCCTAGAGAAGCCCGGCATCCTCGACAAGGACGGGGTCATCAGGGACGCATCTTCCGTCGTCACTGAGTATTCGCCCGGGACGATCTCGCTCGACCTGCTGTCGATCCTCACGAACATCGATCCGGCTATCCTGCCTGCCGCGCCCAAGGGCGCATGGATCGGCGCGCCGGTGTCGCGCATCGGCCATTTCATCGCGATCGGCCTCAACTATGCCGACCACGCCGCCGAAACGGGAGCGCCGATCCCGAAGGAACCAATCGTGTTCTCGAAGGCGCCGAGCTGCCTGTCCGGCCCGAACGACGACGTGATGCTGCCGAAAGGCTCGATGAAGTCCGACTGGGAGGTCGAGCTCGCGATCGTGATCGGCAAGGAGTGCGATTATGTCGAGGAGAAGGACGCGCTGAAGCATGTCTTCGGCTATGCAGTCTGCAACGATGTGTCGGAGCGCGAGTACCAGGCAGAGCGCGGTGGCCAGTGGATCAAGGGCAAGAGCGCGCCGACCTTCGGACCGCTCGGTCCCTGGATCGTGACCCCGGACGAGATCGCCGACCCGCAGAACCTCGACATGTTCCTTGATGTCAACGGCAAGCGCATGCAGACGGGCAACACGTCGACCATGATCTTCACGGTCAGGCAGATCGTCTCCTACCTCTCGCGGTTCATGATTCTCGAACCCGGCGACGTGATCACGACCGGCACTCCGCCCGGCGTGGGCCTCGGCATGAAGCCGCCGGTCTTCCTCAAGGACGGCGACGAGATGCGGCTCGGCATCGCCGGTCTCGGAGAGCAGAGGCAGAAGGTCATCGCCAGGTAACCGCCGGCGCGAAACAGCTTTCGCTTTTTCGCGCGTTCGCTTCTCTGCCGCCCATGCTAATCGTTTCGCATGAAGCAGGGGGAATCGCCATGACCAGCGAAGCCGACAAGGCGCGATCGTCCGACCTCGACGAGGCGGCGCTGTTCTTCCACCGCTATCCGGTGGCGGGAAAGCTGGAGATCCAGGCGACGAAGCCGCTCGGCAACCAGCGCGACCTCGCGCTCGCCTATTCGCCGGGCGTTGCCGCACCCTGCCTCGCGATCAAGGACGATCCGGGAGCGGCCGCGCTCTACACCGGCCGGGCCAACCTCGTCGGCGTCGTCTCGAACGGCACTGCCGTGCTCGGACTGGGCAATATCGGCCCCTTGGCGTCGAAGCCGGTCATGGAGGGCAAGGCCGTCCTCTTCAAGAAGTTTGCCGGCATCGACGTGTTCGACATCGAGATCGATGCGCCGGGCATCGAGCGCATGGTCGAGGCGATCTCGGCGCTGGAGCCGACTTTCGGCGGCATCAATCTGGAGGACATCAAGGCACCGGAATGCTTCGAGGTCGAGGAGCAGCTCAAGGCGCGGATGGGAATTCCGGTTTTTCACGACGACCAGCACGGCACGGCGATCATCGTCGCGGCGGCCGTCCTGAACGGCCTGGAAGTCGCCGGAAAGTCGCTGCCGGACGTCAAGATCGTCACGTCGGGCGCCGGTGCCGCCGCCCTCGCCTGCCTCAATCTCCTCGTTTCCCTCGGCGCCAGCCGCGAGAACGTCTGGGTCACCGACCGTTTCGGCGTCGCCTACAAGGGCCGCGTCGATGAGATGGACCGCTGGAAGGATCCCTACGTCAAGGACACCAATGCCCGTTCACTTGCCGACGTGATCGGCGGCGCGGACGTGTTCCTGGGCCTCTCGGCCGCGGGGGTCCTGAAGCCCGAACTGCTCAAGGAAATGGCGGACCGCCCCCTCATCATGGCGCTGGCCAATCCGACGCCGGAGATCATGCCGGAGCTCGCGCGGGCCGCACGCCCGGATGCGATGATCTGCACCGGCCGTTCGGACTTCCCGAACCAGGTCAACAACGTGCTGTGCTTCCCCTACATCTTCCGTGGCGCGCTGGACGCGGGAGCGACCGCGATCAACGAGGAGATGAAGATGGCCGCCGTGCGCGCCATCGCCGCCCTCGCCCGCGAGGAGCCGTCGGACGTAGCTGCGCGCGCCTATTCGGGCGAGACGCCGACCTTCGGACCTAACTATCTGATTCCCTCGCCCTTCGACCCGCGGCTGATCCTGCGCATTGCGCCGGCAGTGGCGAAGGCCGCGATGGACAGTGGCGTCGCGACGCGGCCTATCGCTGATATGGAGGCCTATGTCGACCGGCTGAACCGGTTCGTGTTCCGCTCCGGCCTAGTGATGAAGCCGGTTTTCGCCGCCGCCCGCACGGCGACGAGAAAGCGGGTAATCTATGCCGACGGCGAGGACGAACGCGTATTGCGCGCCGCACAGGTGGTGCTGGAGGAAGGCACTGCCGAACCGACGCTGATCGGTCGCCCCCACGTGATCGACGTGCGGCTCAGACGTTACGGCCTCAGGATCCGGCCGGGCACGGATTTCGCAATCGTCAATCCGGAAGACGATCCGCGCTACCGCGACTATGTCGACCTCTTGATCCGCCTCGCCGGGCGGCGCGGCGTGACGCAAGAGGCCGCGCGAACCATGGTGCGCACGGACGCCACCGTCATTGCGGCGCTTGCGCTCCACAGGGGCGACGCCGACGCGATGATTTGCGGCCTGGAAGGCCGCTTCGAGCGCCACCTGCGCAATGTCAACCTGATCATCGGCGCGCGAGCCGACGTGCGCTACCGCGACCTGTCGGCGCTCTCTATGCTGATCTCGCAGCGCGGTGTGACCTTCCTGACCGACACCTATGTCACGCTCGACCCGAGCGCCGACGAGATCGCGGAAATGACCCTGCTGGCCGCGGAAGCGATCAGCCGATTCGGGATTGTGCCGAAGGCAGCGCTACTGTCGCATTCCAACTTCGGCTCACGCGACAGCGCCAGCGCGCTGAAGATGCGAGAGGCCGCGGCGATTCTGAAACGGATCGCGCCGGAGCTCGAAAGCGACGGCGAGATGCATGGCGATTCCGCGCTGTCGGAGGAACTGCGACGCCGGGTCTATCCGCATTCTGTTTTGAAGGATCAGGCAAACCTGCTCGTGTTCCCCAACCTCGATGCGGCGAACATCGCGCTGACGACCGTGAAGACGATGACGGATGCGCTGCATGTCGGACCAATCCTGCTCGGCACCCGTCTGCCTGCGCACATCCTCACACCGTCTGTTACCTCGCGGGGTATCGTCAACATGACCGCCCTGGCGGTCGTCGAGGCCTCACAGGACGCGCCGACACTGATCGCTGGCGGCTGAGGATGGTAAGGCGCGGTTAACCCTGTGCCTTCCGTTCGAGGAAGCGTCGTTCCATATTCAGGCGGCATTCATGTTCGGTGCGCATGATCGCGCCGACGTCCATCGAGGGATGGCAGGCTGGCAATGCACGGGGAGCTCCAGACGGTGAAGTGGCGAGCCGCCCTGCGGGTGTTGGCGCTCGCCCTTGTGGCGGGCCTCGCCGTTTCCGCCACCGAGGCCTACGCCCAGTCGCGGACCTGCCGGCAACTCGAGGCGCAGCTCGCGAGCCTTTCGCCAGGCGGCTCCGGCAGTTCGGCCCAGGCGCGCCGTTACGACCAGGCGATCCAACAGCAACGCACCCAGATCCGCAGGGGAGAACAGCAGTATCGCCGCGCCGGATGCGGCGGCGGCTTCTTCTCGCGAGACAGCGGCGGGTCCGCCTGCGATGCCATCGGCCGCGGTCTTGACCGCATGGAGCGCAACCTCGCACAGCTCGAACGCACGCGCGCCCGCATGGGTGGAAGCGGGGGAGACACCCGCCGCGAGCGCCACAGGATACTCGCTGCGATTGACGCCAATGACTGCCGCGGAACTCGGCGGAATCGCACGCCGGACATGGCGTCGAGAGAACAATCGCGCGGCGGCAACCTCTTCGAACGGCTCTTCGGTGGCGGCATCCAGCGGGTCGATCCACGCGAGGACGGGGAGTTCCAAGCCTATGGCGGCTCGGCGCGCGTGCGCACCACCATCGGCAACGGTAACAGCTTCGAGGTGATGCGCGGCGGCGGAAACTACCGCACCCTGTGTGTGCGCACCTGCGACGGCTATTACTGGCCGATCTCCTATTCCTCCTCCAGCTCCGACTTCCAGCGCGACGAGCAGAACTGCCAGACCATGTGCCCGGGCACTGAGGTCAAGCTCTATTCGCACCGGGTTCCGGACGAAGAATCGGAAAACATGGTCGATTCCTACGGCAGCCCCTACACGGACCTCGTGACGGCATTCAAATACAGGGACGTCGCCTTCACCCGGCCGCAGGGCTGCTCCTGCACAGCGGTGAAGAAGAGCTTTTCCGTCGTCGCCGGCGACGGCGCGACAAGTGCGCCTGCCGAGACCTCCTCCATCGCCCTGCCTTCGTCGCGGCCAGATCCGGCGGCGGATCCTGAAACGCTGGCGAACCGGGAAGGATCGTTCAATACCGACGACATGAAACGCCTGTCCGAAGCCGCTACGGGCGAATTCGCCATCGATGGCGGGCGCAAGGTCAGGGTCGTCGGGCCTGCGTACCTTCCGGACCCAGAAGGGGCAATAGATCTGCGAGCTCCGGCCCGGACGGCAGTCCAGTAAGCACCAAGCGAACCGGCATGAACAGCGCCTTGCCCTTGCGGCCGGATGCTGACTTCACCTGATCCATCCACGCCTTGAAGGTCGTCCCGTCCCACGGCGCGGGAGGCAGCAGATCGAAAGCTGCGCGAAGGAAGGCTCGGTCTTCGTCAGAAAGGTCCGGCTCCTCCGCCGGCCCTTCGGTTACGATCCGCCACCAGCCTGCCGCATCGGCCAGCCGGTCGAGATTGCCGCGCACAGCGAGCCAGAACGGTTCCGCCCGGACGCCGGAAATGCCCAGAGCGGCGAGCCGCTCCGCCACAGCCGCGAATTCCATGCCATGCAGCAGCGTGCGGTTGAGGACAAGGAGATCTGCCGGATCGAACTTCGATGCCGAGCGCGAGGTGGACGCCATGTCGAAGCGGCCGGCCAGCTCGGCCATGTCGCGCGCTGCGACGACGTTTTGCGAGGTGCCGGTCAGCACGGCGAGCGACGCGACCGCCATGGGTTCGATGCCGTCGGCGCGCAGGCTGGCGATCGACAGCGCGCCGCTGCGCTTGGAGAGTCCCTCCCCGGTCGCGGCGGTAAGCAGGTTGTGGTGGCCGAAGGCGGGCGGCTCAGCGCCGAGCGCCCTGAAGAGGGCGATCTGCACACCGGTATTGGTGACATGGTCGTCACCGCGGATGACATGGGTGATGCCGAGGTCGATGTCGTCGGCGACTGAGGGAAGCGTGTAGAGATAGGTGCCGTCCTCGCGCACCAGGACAGGGTCGGACAGCGAGGCCAGATCGACCGTCTCTTCGCCGCGCACAAGGTCTGTCCAGGTGACTTCCGTGCGCCGCGTCGAGAACGGATCGGCATCGAAATTCGGCAGCAGGAAACGCCAGTGCGGCCGCCTGCCCTCGGCCTCCAGTCCTGCACGCTCGTCCGCCGTCAGCTTCAGCGCCTCGCGTCCGTAGACGGGCGGCAGGCGGCGCGTAAGGCGGACCTTGCGCTTGAGGTCGAGCTCTTCCGCGGTCTCGTAGCAGGGATAGAGCAGATCGGCCGCCTTGAGTTTCGCGACCGCCGCCTCGTAGACTACGAAGCGCTTCGACTGGTATTCGACCGCGGATGGCTCGATGCCGAGCCAAGCGATGTCGGTGAGGATGTTGTCGGCATATTCCTGCCTGGAACGTTCGACGTCGGTGTCGTCGAAACGCTGCATAAAGCGGCCGCCGCGCTGCAGCGCGAACAGCCAGTTGAACAGCGCCGTGCGGGCATTGCCGATATGGATGTTGCCGGTGGGCGACGGCGCGAAACGGACGGTGACAGTCATGCGCGCGGCGTATCGGACACGGCTTTGCTTGGCAAGTTGCGCGCCCTGACGCGCCGCGCGACAAACGCCATCAGCACCGAGACGGGGAAACAATAGACGCCCATCGCAATGAGCTGAGCCGGATAGCCGACGCCTATGTCGATCAGATAGCCGGTGATGCCCGGGCCTGCTGCCGTTGCGAACACGGTCGTCGCCACAATCAACGCCCTGATCGCGCCCAGGTGCCTGAGGCCGTAAACCTCGGGCAGCACGGAGCCCAGTGTCGTCGTCGCCGCGCCACTGGACGCTCCGAGAAGCGCCATGACGAGGAATGGAGTCCAATCCGCGGTCATCGTTCCGAGCAGGATGCTCGCGACGCCGAGCGGCAAGAGGACGAAAGGAAGGGCCGATAGGCCGGAAAAGCGATCAATCAGGTAGCCCGTCATCAACGTCGACAGGCTGTTGACGCCTGCCCAGACGACGAATGCCGAGGCAAAGACGCCGAGCGACCAGCCGCGCAGCTCCACCAGATAGACCTGGTGGAAGAAGATGACCGTGACAATGAAGCCCGGCGCCATGAACCCGAGCATGGACAGGTAAAAGAGCGGATCGCGCAGCACCTCGCCTCGCGTCCAATCGCGCGCGTCGACCACCCGGGGATTGATCTCGGTCGATGCGGGAACCCGTTCGACGGCCGCCAGCCACAAGACCAGGGGAAGCGCGATAACCAGCACCGCAACGCCGAGAACCAGCCAGCCCAAGCGCCAGCCGATCGCCGCCGACAGCGCAACAAAACCGGCGATCAGGACCGCCTCGCCGGCATTGTGACCGAGGATCACAAGCGACAGCGCCTTGCCGCGTTGGGCCGTGAACCAGCGCGCGGTGGCGGTGTAGGCGGTATGCGGGAACATGCCCTGCCCAAAGAGACGCAGCAGGTAGATGGTGAGCATTAAGCCGGCCACATGCGCGGAGAACGCCATCAGCGCTGTCGCGGCGGCCAGCATCGGAGCTATGATCAGCGCGACCCGGCGTAAGTCAGCCGATCCACGATCGCGCCGAGATATGGCAATGTCAGTGCGCTCGCGAGCGTGCCGATCATGTAGACCATGCCCCACTGACCGTTGCTGAGACCGTAGTCCGAGCGGATGTGTCCCGCCGAACCGCCGATGAACGACGTCTGGCCGATCGTGGAGAAGAAGGTCAGGACAAAGGCGGCCGCGACCCAGCGTGCATTGCCGCGCAGAAATATCAGGAAGGCGTTCACCCAGCGACGGTCCGATCGAGCCGCATCTCGGTTCCGTCGGTGCATCTGCGGAATCCGAACGCCTCGTAGAGTCCGTGTGCATCTGAGGTGTTCAGCGTCCAGATCGAGACCGTGCGCAGTTCCGGATGGTCCAGCAGCGCGCGAACCAGCGCCTTGCCGATGCCCTTGCCGCGATGCTCCGGCTGAACGATCACGTCGGAAATGCGAGCGAAGAGCGTGCGGTCGCCCGAGGCGCGCGCGAAGCCGACCTGCTGCCCGTCAATCAATGCGACCGCGCAGATCGAGTTTGCGAATGCGCGGAGGTTGATCTCATCGGTGCGTCCGGTGGTCCAGCACGCGGTCTCCAGCAATCTCGAAGTGGATGCGAAATCGAGCCGCGAGAGGTCGAAGACGATCTCCACCTGGCGCTATCCCCGATCCCTGAACCGGTTGGTGATCGGGTAGCGGCGGTCTCGACCGAAGTTCTTCTTCGTGATCTTCACGCCCGGCGCCGCTTGCCGGCGCTTGTATTCGGCGATGTAGAGCAGGTGCTCCACGCGATGCACCGTGTCGCGGTCGTGCCCGCGCGCGACGATGTCGTCGACGCCCATCTCATTCTCGACCAGGCACTCAAGGATGTCGTCGAGCACAGGATAGGGCGGCAGCGAATCCTGGTCGGTCTGGTTCGGCCGCAGCTCCGCTGATGGCGCCTTGTCTATAATGTTCTTCGGGATCACCTCGCCCGACGGACCGAGCGCGCCGGGCGGCACCGTGCCGTTGCGCCAGCGCGACAGGGCGTAGACCTGCATCTTGTAGAGGTCCTTGATCGGGTTGAAGCCGCCGTTCATGTCGCCATAGAGCGTGGCGTAGCCGACCGACATCTCGCTTTTGTTGCCCGTGGTCACCACCATCGAGCCGAACTTGTTGGAGATCGCCATCAGGATCGTGCCGCGCGCGCGGCTCTGCAGGTTCTCCTCGGTGATGCCTTCCTTGGTGCCCTCAAAGATCTGCGTGAGCGCGTGGCTGAAGCCTTCCACCGGCTCGAAGATCGGAACGATGTCATAACGGCAGCCGAGCGCCCTCGCACAGGCCTCGGCGTCCGCCAGCGAATCCTTCGACGTGTAGCGATAGGGCATCATCACCGCCCGCAGCCGCTCCTCACCCAGCGCGTCAACCGCGAGTGCGGCGCAGATCGCCGAGTCGATGCCGCCGGAGAGGCCGAGCACGACGTCCTTGAAGCCGTTTTTGTTGACGTAGTCGCGCAGGCCTAGCATGCAGGCGCGGTAATCGGCCTCCTCGGCTTCGGGAATGCGCGACATCGGTCCGTCCGTGCAGCGCCAACCGTCGCCCTGCCTCTTCCAGGTGGTGACGACGACGGTCTCCTCGAACTGGCTCATCTGGAAGGCGAGCGACTTGTCGGCGTTGATGGCGAAGGATGCGCCGTCGAAGATCAGTTCGTCCTGTCCCCCCATCTGGTTGGCATAAAGCATCGGCAGGCCGGTCTCGATCACCTGCCTGATGACGACCTGGTGCCGCACGTCGACCTTGCCGCGATAGTAGGGCGAGCCGTTCGGCACGAGCAGGATTTCGGCGCCGCTCTCGGCCAGTGTCTCGCAGACGCCAAGCTCGCCCCAGATATCCTCGCAGATCGGGATGCCGAGGCGGACGCCGCGGAACGACACCGGCCCCGGCATGTCGGGTCCCGCCTTGAAGACACGTTTCTCGTCGAACTCGCCATAATTGGGCAAATCAACCTTTAGGCGCTCGGCCAGGACCTTGCCCCCGTCGGCCACGATGATCGCGTTGTGGATGCCGCTCTTGCGCCTCAGCGGTGTGCCGATGACGAGGCCGGGGCCGCCATCGGCCGTATCCGCCGCGATGTCGTTCGCTGCCTTCTCGCAGGCAGCGAGGAAGGCCGGCTTCAGCACCAGATCCTCCGGCGGATAGCCGGCAAGGAAGAGCTCGGTGAAAAACACCAGGTCCGCGCCGTACCGCGCCGCCTCCGCCCTCGCCTCACGCGCCTTGGCGAGGTTACCGGCAATATCGCCCACGGTCGGGTTGAGCTGGGCGACGGCGATGCGAAGGACGGAAGGCGCGGACTGTGTCATGCGAGAGGCTTAGCGTGACGCGCGTCGGCTGACAATCTGCGCTTACCTACTCCCCCATATAGGCCGCCAGTTCTTGCGGCGCGTGATTTATACCTGTGGACATGGCGAGTACGCGGGAGATGTGGGTGCGGCTGAGGCCGGTCTCGCCCGCCCATTCGTTCACCTGCTTCTGAATCTTCGCGAGATCGCCCTTCGACGTCGGCTGTTCGGCTATGTCGAGCCCGGCGTCGCGGAGCGCGGCCGCCATGTCGCGCGAGATGATGAAGGCGTCCCAACCGATAAAGCGCAGGAAATACTGTCCCGAATTACCGCCCAGCCGCGAGCCGTGCTTTGCCAAGTAGGCGGTGAGGCCGATCTGGTCGTCCGCAGGCCAGGTGGCAAGGAAACGCCCGAAGCCGCCATGCTCGCGCGAGACCTTGTCGACGAAGGCGGCGTTGTCGCGCACCGACCTGATCTTCTGCGGATTGCGCACGATGCGCTTGTCGGCGGCGAGGTCGTGCCAGAACTCGTCGGGCTGGAACAGGAGCGCCTTCGGCTGGAAGCCAAGAAACGCCTCCTCGAAGCCCGGCCACTTGGCCTCGATCACGCTCCAGACGAAACCGGCCGAAAAAATGCGCGCCGACATCTGCGACAGGATGCGGTCGTCACCGAGCGCGGCAAGCTGCGCATTGTCCGGCGGCGTGCCGAGCAGGCGCGAAATGCCCACCTCGCCCCCCTTGCGTAGGGCCGCGCGGTCCCGGATCGCGGCAAAACTGTCCATTGATTTCTCTCCCGATCGGCGCTTTGTGGCGGCGCTGACCGTATTTTCGCCAATGACGCGGCACTTGCCAAGGCGGCGGCGCGAGGATGCCTTGATGCATAAGACGATAGACGAGCTCTCCACCCGCTGGCTGCAACGCAATCTCGACAGCCTGACCGAAGACGAGTTGCGCGTGTTGCAGAGCGCGATCGACCGCCGGCCGATCTCGCGGGACCCGAACGAGAGCCTCTCGGGGCCAGGACGGTTCGGCGACAGGGTTGCGGATGCGATGGCGCGGATCGGCGGTTCGTGGGCCTTCATCGTCAGCTTCCTGCTGTTCCTTGTGGTCTGGACAATCGGCAACGCGTTCCTGCTGACGAGGGACGCGTTCGACCCCTACCCGTTCATCTTCCTCAATCTGATCCTGTCGATGCTGGCCGCGGTCCAGGCGCCGATCATCATGATGTCGCAGAACCGCCAAGCCGCCCGCGACCGGCTCGACGCGACGCATGATTATGAGGTGAACCTGAAGGCCGAGATCGAGATCATGGCACTGCACGATAAACTGGATGCACTACGGCAGCGCGAGATCCTCAACATGCAGTCAGAGATCACGGAACTGGCAGCGCATCTCAAGCGCATAGACGCGCGGCTGGGCGGCGTGGCATCGTGATCGATCTCCTGCACTATCTGGTCGAGCGGTTCGGGCTCGTCGCCGTCTTTGCCGGCTGCCTGGCGGAGGGCGAGAGTGCAGCCATCTTCGGCGGTTTCTTCGCGCATCAGCAGGTGTTCGCGGTTTGGCACACCGTTGCCGTCGCCTTTGCCGGCGCGTTCCTCGGCGACACGGCACTGTTCCTCGCCGGGCGGCGGTTCGCTGACCATCCGAGGGTATTGGCACTCAGAGAGCGGCCGGGTTTCAGCCACGCGCACGCATTGGTCGAGCGGCACCCCAACATCTTCATTCTGACCAACAGGTTCATCTACGGCCTGCGCATGGTAGGCGGCGTGGCGGCAGGGCTGTCGTCCGTGCCCGTGCCTCGCTTCCTTGCCCTGAATGCGGCATCCGCGCTCGTCTGGGCCTGCGTCTTCGTCAGTCTGGGCTACTTCTTCGGCGCCGGCGCGGAGCATCTTATCGGCGATGCGCTGGTGAAGCATCAGCGGCTTCTGATCGGCGCCGGGCTGGCGGTCGCCGTCATGGCGATGGGACTGTGGCTCGGGCACCGCTACCTGCGGACGCGCCGCTGAATCGCTAAAGCGCCACGCCTGCAATCTTCTCGGCCACTGCGAGCAGCCAGACGCCGCCGGCCATGACGATCGAGATCAACACAGCCAGCGAGCCGCAGTCCTTGGCGAGCTGGATGTCGGTGTTGAACTCGCGGCTGAACGCGTCGCAGGCCGCCTCGATGCCGGTGTTCAGCACTTCCACGATGATCAGCAGCAGGATCGCGCCGATAAGCAGCGCGAAGCCCCACCAGCTCTGCGACAGGAACCACGCGGCCGGCAGCGCGGCGAGGAGCAGGACGACCTCCTGCTGGAAGGCCTTCTCGGTGCGGATCAGGCGCCCGAAGGCGCGCAGCGAGTTCCGGAAGGCGTTGAGGAGGCGTTTCATCGGAGATCTCCGCCCGAAGGGCCGGGCGGAGACCGTTTAGCCGATTTCCGGCTCAATGGAACAGGTAGGAATCGTAGGCGAAGAAGCCGTATTCCTTGGACGCATGGATCCGCTCACCATGTATCTCCTTGCCCGCCGCACCGAGCGCGAAGAAGATCGGCATCAGGTGCTCGTCCGTCGGGTGGTTCTCGGCCGTGAACGGCGCGCGGTTCTTCCAGTCGAGCAGCGCCTGCGTGTCGCCGGCCGCGATCTCGTCCGCGAACCAGGTGGTGAAGGCATCAACCTTACGCACCAGATCCGGATCGGGCGTCCTTCCCTCGCGCATTACAGGGAAGAAGGCGCGCAGGTTGTGGGTGATGTGGCCGGAGCCGACCAGCAGTACGCCGTCTTCACGCAGGGGTGCAAGCGCCTGGCCGAGCCGGTAATGCCACGCCGCGTCGCGGTTGGGATCGATCGAGACCTGCACGATCGGAATGCCGGCATCCGGAAAGGCCAGCAGCATCGGCGTCCACGCGCCATGATCGTAGCCGCGCTTGCCGATGGTGCAGGGCGAGAGACCGGCTTTCTCGAGCAGAGACACAACCTTCGCCGCGAGACCGGGTTCACCGGGCGCGGGATAGACGATCTTGTAAAGCTCCGGCGCGAATCCCCTGAAATCATAGATCATTTCGGGCACGGGATCGGTGACGACAACAACACCATCGGTCTCGAAGTGCGCCGATACGAGCACGATCGCCTTCGGACGGGACACGTATTCCGATAGTTTCTCGAGGAAGTGGCGAGCCTCGGAATCGGAGGTGACGATGTTGGGCCCGCCGTGGGAAATGAAAAGCGATGGCATTGTGGTCATGGAACGATCTCCTTGGCGGATAGATACGCTTGAGCTTGGGCCGTGCACAGATCGTGCCGCTTCGACTGAGCGTTCATGAATTGCGAACAGACGCTCCCGATCTGTCCAACGAGCGGCGACGAAGTTCGTATCCGCTGCAAAATCTCGTTCTTGCACGATGACGGACGGAACGCGGACGGCTAGCCTTGCCCGAAATAGGGGGACGACACGTGCCGGACGAACTCGCCCGCTTCCTTGAAGCGCATCCGCAGACTACGCATCTCGACGCCGTGCTGTTCGACCTGTGCGGCAATGCCTATGGCAAGCGCATGCCGCGAGCGCATATGGCGAAGTTCTTCGCCGCCGGTTCGCCGATCTGCGCGGCGATGTCGTTGGTCGACGTGCAGGGCAACACCGCCGATCCGATGGGCTACGGCTTTTCGGACGGCGATCCGGACGCGACGGTGATGCCCGTCGCCGGAACGCTGGTGCCGGTGCCGTGGAACGCCGGCGTCGCGCAGGTGCTGTGCGCGCCGGCCAGCGCGTCGAGCGGCGAACCGTTCTGGTACGATCCACGCAGCGTGCTGTCGCAGACCGTCTCTATCCTCCACGGGGCCGGGCTGCGCCCCGTGGTCGCGGCGGAGCTTGAATTCTACCTAATCGACCAAGTGCGCGGCGACGATGGCGCGCCGCTGCCAGTGAAATCGCCAAAGACCGGGATTGCGGAGACGGCCGGCAAGGTTCTGTCGCTGGCCAAGCTCGACGAGTATCAGCCCTTCATCTCGGCGGTGGAGGCCGCCTGCACAGCGCAGGGCATCCCCTCCTCGACGATCATCAGCGAATACGGCGCCGGCCAGTTCGAGGTGAACCTGGAGCATCGCGACGATCCGGTGAAGGCCGCCGACGACGCCTGCCTGCTGCGTCGGGTCATCCAGTCGGTCGCACGACAGTTCGGCATGGAGGCAACCTTCATGTCGAAGCCTTTTCCCGACATGGCGGGCAGCGGACTGCACGTCCATGCGAGCCTGCTCGGTGCCGACGGGCAGAACCTGTTCGACGACCGCCGGGCCGACGGCCAGGCGACGCTCGGTCATGCCGTGGCGGGCCTCCAGGCCACGATGGCCGAGGCGATGGCGATCTTCGCCCCGAACCTAAATGTCTTCCGCCGCTTCGCCGCCAACAACTTCACGCCGGTGACGAGGGACTGGGGCGAGAACAACCGTTCCGTCGCCTTCCGCGTGCCCGTCTCGTCGGGCGCATCACGACGCATTGAGCACCGAGCATCCGGCGCGGAGGCCAATCCCTATCTGGTGATCGCGGCAGTGCTTGCCGGCATGCATCACGGTATGGAAAATCGGCTGGACCCGGGTCCGATGCATACGGGCAATGCCGGCGCCGAGATCGATGCCGACTTGCCGCTGACGCCGTGGAACTCGCTCAGGGCATTGCGCGCCGCGACCATCCTGCCGCGCTGGCTGGGCGCAGACTATCCAGCGATCTATGCGAGCGTGAAGGAGGCGGAGTTCGCCGCCTTCATGGGCTCGGCCTCTCGCCGCGAATACGAGTGGTATCTCTAGAGGGCACATTACCAAGATTTAACGGGGTTGCGGGCGCGGCGTGCGTCGCAATCGCCCATCCTGCGTCCTATCTGCGTGGCGACGACAATCCGGGTCCATCATGCTTCCAGAGAAACGACGTGGGCTGCTGCTCGTGAACCCGAAGGCGCGCCGCGGCGGCGAGGCGATCACGCCGTTGGTCAAGCGCCTAGAGGCCGGCGGCGTTGCCGTCACCATCGAGCCCTTCGATGCCCTGCCCGAGATTTCCCGCGACATCGTGCGGCTGCGCGACACGGCGGATCTGGTGATCGTGTGCGGCGGCGACGGATCGGTGTCTTCGGCGGCTATGGCGGCGATCGAGAGTGGGCTGCCGCTCGGCATCATCCCGATGGGCACTGCCAACGACCTCGCCCGCACGCTGGGCATTCCGGCCGACCTCGGCAAGGCGACGGACATGATCGTGGCCGGTAGAACGCGGAGCATCGACGTCGGGACGGTGAACGGCCATGCCTTCTTCAACGTCGCCAGCATCGGGCTTTCCACCGAACTCGCCCGCAGTCTCGATCCGGGCCTCAAGCGGCGGTTCGGCCGTTTCGGTTATGCGCTGGCGGCCGCGAAGGTGCTGTCGAAGGCGAACAGGTTCAAGGCGCGGATCACCGAGAAGGGATTGCAGATCGACGCTTCGACCTACCAGATCGCCATAGGCAACGGCCGCCATTACGGCGGCGGCAACATTGTCGAGGCCTCGGCCTCGATCGACGACGGGCATCTGGATCTCTACAGCCTCGAAATGAAGAACGTATGGAAGCTGGCCTTGATGCTACGCTCTTTCCGGGCCGGCACCCATGGTGCCTGGAGCGAGGTGCGCACCGCGCGCTGCATCGAATTCGACATCGAGACGGACGAGGAGATGTCGGTGAATCTCGACGGCGAGATCGTCACCTCGACGCCGGCGCATTTCAAGGTTCTGCCGAAGGCGATCGCAGTATTCGCGCCGCGCGACGGGACCTAAACGACAACGGGCGCCCGAAGGCGCCCGTCGACGTTGTCAAAACCGAAACAATCAGCCGTTCACGGCCTTCTTGGCCGGCGCCTGCTTGCCCTTCTTGAGCAGTTCGCTGACCAGGAAAGCGAGTTCCACCGCCTGATCCGCGTTGAGGCGCGGATCGCAATGGGTGTGGTAGCGGTCCTGCAGATCCTCGTCACGGACGGCGCGCGCACCGCCGGTGCATTCGGTGACGTTCTTGCCGGTCATCTCGATATGAATGCCGCCAGGATGCGTGCCCTCGGCGTGGTGCACGTCGAAGAAGGTCTGCACCTCCTTCAAGATGCGGTCGAAGGGGCGGGTCTTGTAGCCTGCGGCGGTGATCGTGTTGCCGTGCATCGGGTCGCACGACCAGACGACCTTGCGGCCTTCCTTCTCCACGGCACGGACAAGCTTCGGCAGGTGCTCGCCGACCTTATCGTAGCCGAAACGGGCGATCAGCGTCAGCCGGCCCGGCTCGTTCTCGGGATTGAGCAGGTCGATGAGCTGGATCAACCCGTCCGGCGTCAGCGAAGGACCACACTTCAGGCCGAGCGGATTCTTGATGCCGCGACAGTACTCGATATGGGCATGGTCGGGCTGGCGCGTGCGATCGCCGATCCAGATCATGTGGCCGGAGGTGGCGCACCAGTCGCCCGAGGTCGAATCGACGCGGGTCAGCGCCTCCTCGTAGCCGAGCAGCAGCGCCTCGTGGCTGGTGTAGAAGTCGGTCTCGCGCAGCGCGTAGTTGGTCTCGGAGGTGATTCCTACCGCGCGCATGAAGTCCATCGTCTCGGTGATGCGGTTGGCGAGCGCCTCATACTTTTCCGACTGCGGGCTGTCGGAGACGAAGCCCAGCATCCAGCGATGCACGTTCTCTAGCGAGGCGTAGCCGCCCTGTGCGAAAGCGCGCAACAGGTTCAGCGTCGCGGCGGACTGGCGGTAGGCCATCTCCTGGCGCGCCGGATCCGGGATGCGCGACTTCTCGTCGAACTCGATGCCGTTGATGATGTCACCGCGGTAGCTCGGCAGCACCACGTCGCCCTTCTTCTCGACATCGGACGACCGGGGCTTGGCGAACTGACCGGCGATGCGGCCGACCTTCACCACCGGCTGCGAGCCGGCGAAGGTGAGCACCACCGACATCTGCAGGAAAACGCGGAAGAAGTCGCGGATGTTGTCGGCACCGTGCTCGGCGAAGCTCTCGGCGCAATCGCCGCCCTGAAGCAGGAAAGCCTGGCCTTCCGCGACCTGGCCGAGCTGCTTCTTCAGCTTGCGCGCCTCACCTGCAAAAACGAGCGGCGGATAGCTGGCGAGGTTCTTTTCCACTGCTTCGAGAGCCGCGAGGTCCGGATAGGCCGGAACCTGCTGGATCGGCTTGCCGCGCCAGGAATTCGGAGACCATTTCGCCATGTTAGCACCTAATCACGCTGCGGGATCACTGCCCGCGCCAAGACTCCCGCCTTTCCGGGAAAGGCGGTCCTATACAGTAACCAAGGGTTTACTTCCAGAGCGATTCGCCCTGCCCGCCTGTCGCAAGGTCAGTGTGGCCGATCCGCCACCGTCTCCCGCCTGCGTAAACCTTGCGGGAACATTTCACTAGGACAATCGGCGAACCGTGCTAGCCTCAAAAGAAAAAGCAAATCACCTCTGGGGCGGACAAGGGTGGGGATGTTGTGAATCGGGTCTTCGGGCCACGATGGGTGCCAGATTCTCTGCGGTCGCTCTTCGCCAAGCGTGAAGCAACCGCGACCAAGACATCCGTGTCAGGCATGCGCGGCTTTTGGGGCCTCTTGCGCGCCTACTGGTTCTCGGAATCTTGGAAGGAAGCCTGGGCCCTGACGATCGTCATCGCGGCCCTCACGGCCCTGGCCAGCAAGGCCAGCGTCTGGATGGCCGAGGCCTCCGGCGAACTGATCAACTCGATCGCCTTCTTCCATAGTGAGGACAATCTCACGCCGCTGCGCTCGCTGCTGGTCGCCGCGGGCACGCTGGTGCTGATCGTGATCCTGAAAGACGCTGGCTTCACCGGCGTCAGGCACCTGTTCTCGACGACGCTGCACCGCAAGTGGCGCGCCTGGCTCGACCGGCGCTTCAACGACGCGCTGCTCGACGCCAACCACACCCATTATCACCTGCAAAACGGCGACGCGGGTGCGGCGCTCGACAATATCGACCAGCGCGTGCAGGAGGCGATCAAGGGCATGACCGGCGGCGCGATCGGCCTGGCAATGGGCATTGTCGGCGTCATCATGTCGGTCTTCTTCGTCGGACAGAAGCTGCTCGAGACCTCCACGTCGGTGACGGGCCTCGACTTCTTCGGCGAATATGGCAGCGCCGCCCTCGCCTTCGCGGCCGTGCTCGTCTACGTGCCGGTCAACACCTGGATCGCGCTGAAGCTCGGCGGGCTGCTCGAGCGTCTGACGATCCGGATGAGCCAGGCCGAGGGCAGCTATCGCGGCGCGCTCAACACATTGCTGCGCCGAAGCTTCCACGTCGCCGCAGCGGGCGGAGAAGGCGTTCAGAACGACATCCACAGGCGCATCTACAAGGACATCGACGGCACCTGGGGCAGCCTCAATCGCGTGCATGCGGGCTACATGTCGTTCGAGTTGATCTACAACTTCGTCGCCGCGCGTATCGTCGCTTACGGGCCTGGGCTGCTGCCTTACATGAACCAGCAGGTGAGCCTGAAAAACTACGTGACGGGCGCCGAGCTGATCAATTCGATGATCCAGCAGTGCTCGTGGTTCATCCAGGTGATGCCAGCCATCGCGACGCTGAAGGCCAATTCGCGGCGTCTCACCGAACTGGTTGAGGCGATCGAGAACGTGCAGGCGCCCGTCGACTATTACCGCCGCACCGGCCGCAGCGAATTCGTGCGCACCACGCAGGACAGCGAGTTCGGCCTGACCATCGCCAACCTGGAACTGATGCACCAGGGGCTCGACGCCAAGGCGTTCCTGTCGGCGCCCTTCCTCAACTTCCGTCGCGGCGAATGGACCTTCGTGTCCGGTGAGTCGGGCTGCGGCAAGACCTCGCTGATCAAGGCGATAAACGGATTGTGGCCGTACGGGGCGGGCAGCATCGCACTTCCGGCCGGGGTGCGCACGTTCTACGCCTCGCAGGACATCAGGCTGCCTCCGATCACGCTGAAGCGCCTCGTCTGCCTGCCTGACGCGCCGGATGCCTTCCATGACCTGCAGGTCGCGGCTGCCCTGCACGACGCCGGGCTCGGGCATCTCATCGCGCATATCGAGGAAGAATCGCGCGACGGCCAGCCGTGGGACACGGTGCTGTCGGGCGGCCAGAGGCAGAAACTGTTCGTGGCGCGGATCCTGTTGCACAAGCCCGGCCTGCTCTTCCTCGACGAAGCGACGGCGGCACTCGACGGTCCCGCCAAGATCGCCTTCCACCAGGCGATCAAGGACCATTGTCCGGAAGTGACCGTCATCAGCGTGATGCACGAGGCGGTGCCGCCACGCGCGCTCTCGGGCGAGAGCTTCTATGATTCGATCCTGACGGTGGCCGGCGGCGTCGCGTCCAAGCGTCCGTTTGGCTCTCTCCTGGCGGAGGTCACAATCCCCTTTCCCGAGAAGCGTCGGCGCCGCCGACGGCTCGATGCGGTCAGCATCCCTGCTGAATAGGCCTTTGTTCAAAGCGAAACAATCTTCTTGACTTTGACGTTAACGTCAATGGTAGCCTCATCCTGTTTTCGAGGAGGGGATCATGACCGCTCACAGCCAGCCTCCTGCCGCGCCTCACTCGGTCTCGAAGACGGACATCCGCTTCGGTGCAACTGACAACTTCTCGCTGTCCGGAACCCTGTTCGAGGGCACCGGCAGCGGACCGCTTGTGCTGATCTCCTCGGCAACAGCCGTGCCGCGCGGCCTGTATGCCGGCTTTGCCTCGGCCATCGTTGCGGCCGGTGCCCGTGCCGCCTTGATCTACGACTACCGCGGCACGGGTGGCTCCAACCCACCGCCCGGGTGGAAGACGCGGATCGGCATGAAGGACTGGGCCCTGCTCGACCTGCCGGCCGCCGCGGCGGCACTGGAAAGGGTAATGCCTGGCCATGCGATGGTGGGCGTCGGACAATCCTACGGCGGCCAGGCTCTGGGCCTGTGTGGCATTTCGGAACGCTTCGAGCGCTATGGGATGGTCGCGACCATGTCAGGTTATTTCGGCGGGCTCGATGATCGCGCCGCCAAATGGCGCATGCTTGGCGTTGGCGTGCCGGTGTCGCTGGCCTTCGGCCATACGCCAAAATGGCTCGGCATCGGCGAACCGATCCCAGGCACCGTGTTTCGCGACTGGGCGCGCTGGTGCTCGAAGCCGGACTATTTCTTCGACGATCCCACCTTGGTTGAGACTGCGCGTTTCAAGGACGTGCGCACGCCGATCCTGTCGCTCGGCATGGAGGATGATGTCTGGGGAACACGACGGGCGGTCGCGGCGCTGATGGCCCATTATGCGAACGCCCCGATCGAGCAACGCTGGATATCGCCGGAAGATACCGGCCAGCCGATCGGGCACCTCGGCTACTTCCGCTCGCGGTTCGCCACGACGTTGTGGCCCGATCTGATCGGATGGCTGCTTGACGGCCGGCCCACCCGGATCGGCAAGCCGGCCTAGGAACTTTCAGCCAACGCGCTCGCCGCCCTTCAGGCGGTAGGTCGGCTGGTACATCGTCACTAGTTCCTCGGCAGCGGTCGGGTGCACCGCCATAGTCGCGTCGACCACGTCCTTTGTGAGCCTGCCCTTGACGACGATGCCGAGCAGTTGCGCCATCTCGCCGGCGTCCGGACCAAGGATATGCGCACCCAGCACGACGCGGCTCTTGGCGTCGACCACGAGCTTGGTCAGCATCTTCTCCTGCCGGCCCGGCAGGATGTTACGCATCGGGCGGAAGACAGCGCGATAGACTTCGACCTCGTCATATTCCTTCGCCGCATCCTCTTCAGAAAGGCCCACCGTGCCGATCTCCGGCTGTGAGAAGACCGCCGTCGCGACCGCCTCGAAATCCGGACGGGTCGGCTTACCCTTGAACACGGTGTCCACGAAGCACATCGCCTCGTGGATCGCTACCGGCGTGAGCTGGACGCGGTTGGTGACGTCGCCCACGGCAAAAATGTTGGGGACGGTCGTGCGCGAATAGTCGTCGACGACGATCTCGCCCAGCTTGCCGAGTTCGACGCCCGCCGCTTCGAGGCCGAGGTTTTCGGTGTTGGGCATACGGCCCAGGGCCAGCATCACCTGATCGGCGACGATCGGCTCGCCCTCGTTGAGATAGGCCACGAGCTTGCCGTCATCCCGCTTCTCAATCTTTTCGAACAGCGTCTGGCAGAGAATGCGAATGCCCTTCCCTTCCATCGTCTCATGCAACATGTGGCGCAGATCGTGATCGAAGCGACCAAGGATCTCCTTGCCGCGATAGACCAGCGTCGTCTCGACGCCGAGCCCGTGAAAGATGTTGGCGAATTCGACGGCGATGTAGCCGCCGCCCGCGATGATGATCGACTTGGGCAGCTCGGCGAGATGGAATGCGTCGTCCGACAGGATGCAGTGCTCGTGCCCAGGCAGGGCGGCATGCGGATTGGGGCGGCCGCCGGTGGCGATCAGGATATGCTCGGCCGTCACCGTGCGGTTCTCCGCCTCGATACGCACCGTATGCGCATCGACCAGCGTAGCCCGGCTCTGGAATGTGTCGCCGCCGGCACGGTCGATGCCACCCTTGTAGATCGCTTCCAGCCGCGCGATCTCGCGATCCTTGTTGGCGATCAACGTCGGCCAGTTGAACGACGTTTCGCCGACGCTCCAGCCATAGCCAACTGCATCCTCGAAATGTTCGGGGTGCTGCGAGGCATAGACGAACAGCTTCTTCGGCACGCAGCCCCTGATCACGCAGGTGCCGCCAAACCGGCATCCTCCGCGACGCCGACACGCTTGCCGAGGCTCGCCGTTACACGCGCGGCGCGCACACCGCCAGAGCCTCCGCCGATGACGAAAAGATCGTAGTCGTAAGCTGCCATGAAATGCCTCGTTCCGCCTTCTGCGCTCTGTGGCAGGTAGTCCCTGCGGCGCCAAAGAAAAGCCCGGGCGACGCCCGGGCTTTCACGAAAGCGGATGATCCGGCTTACTGGGCCGGCGGCGTCAGGGTCGGCGACGCCGGTGCCTGGCCGTTGGCCGGCGGAGCTTCGACCGGGGCCGGCGGCTGAGCAGCCGGCGCAACCTCGGCCAGTTTCTTGGCAACGGCCTGCGACAGGTCGCGGGCGATGCCGAGCTGCCAGATGTCGACGGCCTTGCTCACCTCACGGCCGACGATCGGGCTGTCGGACAGGAACTTCTTGCCGGTCGGCGAATTGTGGAACGCCGCGATCTCAGTGAGTTCCTGCTCGGTGAACGCCTTGGCGAAGGCAGTCGCCACTTCCTTCTCGAGGTCGCCGCGACGCGGTGCGATCGCCAACGTCTCCTCATCAACGATGCGGACGATGTCCTCTTCCAGATTCGGGTTCTTCTGGATCAGCTCGATCTTTAGCATCTGGTTAGCCTGCGGCAGGATCGAATCCATCGAATCCGTCGCCCTGATCGAGGTGATCGCCGCGCGCGCGGCCTTCAGGTGGGCCTCCGAAATCTCCTGCGCGGATGCAAAGGAGCCTCCTGCCAGAATCGCCACGGCGGCCAGCGCGGCAACGACGCGGCGGGAACGATTGAATGGCACCATGATAACCTCAGACTCCCTGTTCAGCGGGCGGGAACAAGCGTCCGGATTCCGGTGGAACCCGCTATGACGGCCAGGTCCGCTAGACCCAGAAATAGACCATGCTCGACCACGCCGGGGATGGCGTGCAACGCATCGGACAGCGCTCTTGCGTCCGGAATGCGGCCAAAAGATGCATCGAGGATCAAATGGCCGCCATCTGTAACAAATGGTTCGCCGCCCGTCATCCGCAATGTCAGCGGGCCCGACAGGCCCAGCGACGCAGCAGCCTTTCGCACGGCGATCTCAGTCGCCTTCAGACCGAAGCGGTTCACTTCGACCGGCAAAGGAAAGCGGCCGAGCGTGTCGACGATCTTCGACTCGTCGGCGATGACGATCATCTTCGCAGAAGCGGAAGCGACGATCTTCTCCCGCAACAGGGCCCCGCCACCACCCTTGATAAGCGACAGATCAGCGTCGATCTCGTCGGCGCCGTCGATCGTAATGTCGAGTTCCGGAGTCTCCTCGAGCGTGGAGAGCGGCACACCCAATTGCACGCACAAGGCTGCCGTGCGCTCCGAAGTGGGCACGCCGATAATCTTCATACCTTCAGCGACTTTGACGGCGAGGAGACGGACGAACTCCTCCGCGGTCGAGCCCGTGCCTATGCCGAGCCTCATGCCGGACGTCACATGTTCGAGCGCAGCCCTCGCCGCCTCGATCTTCATCGCCTTCGCGTCCATCTGCCCTCCGACGGCCATCCGCGGCCGCTCTAGCACGTCTCGCGGCAGGCGCAAGGCTTGCCGCATATTGCGTGAGGTCGCGGCTGCGTCTATCCCCGCAGCATGAGCCAGCCCATCATCGTCTTCGATCTCGACGGCACCCTGATCGACACCGCGCCTGACCTTGTCGATAGCCTCAACCACGCGCTGACCTCGGCCGGCGTCCCGGTCGTCGACCCGGCCGCCCACCGTAACAATGCAGGCCTCGGAGCGCGCGTGATGATCGAGCGGGCCTACCAGGCGAACCGGCGTACCCCTGCCGGTCGACGAGCACGACCGCCTGTTCGCGCTGTTCCTCGAGCACTACGGCGCCAGCATGCCTGGCCGGTCTAAGCCCTATCCGGGCGCGGTAGAGGCACTGGACCGCTTTGTTGCTGCCGGGTTCCTACTGGCGGTGTGTACCAACAAGACCGAAGCCCTTTCACGGCGCTTACTGGCGGGCACGGGCGTGGCCGGCTATTTCGGTGCGATCTGCGGTCAGGATACGTTCGATTTCCGGAAACCCGACCCGCGTCACCTCATCGAGACGATCCGGCTCGCGGGCGCAGACCACGATCGCGCCGTCATGGTCGGCGATTCCCGCACCGACATCGACACCGCCAAGGCGGCGGGTATCCCGGTCGTGGCGGTGGACTTCGGCTATACGGACCGCCACGTGCGCGAATTTGAGCCGAGCGTGGTGATTTCGCATTTCGACGAGTTGACCGTCGACCTGGCCAAGCGGCTGATCTCGTCCACAGGCGGATGATCCGCGGAGCCGCTATTGCATTCCGGTGTTGACGAACGGCCCGCAGCCGAACTATATCGCCGCCAGTCCGGGACCTGGTCCTGCGGCGGGCGATTAGCTCAGCGGGAGAGCACACCCTTCACACGGGTGGGGTCGTAGGTTCAATCCCTACATCGCCCACCATTTCCTTGGTCTTCTTTCAACAGCGAGTTGATAGAGCCAAACTTGCTTGAGCCTATTGCACGACAGCCATCGGCATCGCTTAGCGCGATGCCGCCAAGAGAAGCTGCTTCGGGTCTGCGCCAAGACTTATCCGTGGCCGAAGATAATCCGTCTTATGATGGAACGCCTTTTCTACAACCTCATATGAAATTGCGCTTAATAATAAGGTCAAGGGATAATGAAACGTAAATATTATAATCGTCTGATTCAATAATAAATCCTCAGAGAACTGATAGTCGATATATCTTGCGTATACATTACTTATAACACCGAGGGTAAGGAAATGCAGAAGATAGGTGCTGTATGAAATTTCCCCAACATACCCGACCCATCTGGAAAGTCGGTTCTTTATCCCCTTCATGAGGATCACATATGACGTAATTATTGCACCACACAGGACAGACATAAATGTTAGCCAGACTAGCCAGATCGGCGACTTGGAAGTTCCATAGAATCCCCCGCGCGCATTGAACCACGACATAGCGAACAAGAAGACGAAACCCGAGATCGCGAACACCAGCCCAGCTATTTTTCGCTGATGAGCGACGGGGGTCTTCTTAGCGCGGAGATATATCAGGCCACCCAAAATACCGGACAAAAATGCATCTATCTGCCCAAATATCGTCCAATAACTTAATGCTTGAACATGGCCTCTGGACACAAAAAAACAATACCTAAAGAAGAAAAAGAAGAGCGACAATCCTATGCAAGCGAAAACAGTTTGCCTAAATCTTTCATATACAAGGCGATTTCTCAGATAAGGGTAAGCTATATAGAACTGAAATTCGACGGCGAGTGTCCACGCACCGGGAATCAGCCCTCCTCCTAACAAATTGAAAAATAAAAACAAGCTGTTAGTTTCCATATTTCTGAAAGTTACATAAAATAGCATTATGATGAACATCAAAGGGAGAATACGTAGAATACGATTACGCATGAATCTTAGATAGTCGACATCACTTCCTGCAGTTATGGTAGTAAATATGAATCCAGTTATTGTTATGAACAGCGTGACGCCGATCCACCCCTCTTCAAATACGCTAAGAACCCAATTATCCGGAACAGTAGTGAACTTCACACCTCGCTGATGGATGCCATGCCAGTAAAAGACCAGAGCGGCTGCGAGGGCCCGCATGTGGTCAATGCTGTGATCTCTGACCTTCGCTGACATCCGATCAACAACTCCAATTCGCGAGACGGCGCAGTCACATTGAAACCAGCGACACGAATCAATAGCTTCTGACAATCCAAATGGGAGATCAGACTTCTACCCAGCTGAAAAATGCGCGTCTACATATGACGACGGAAGATCGGAAGATCCTATTTCATCGCACAAGAAAAAAGCCGGGCAAGCCCGGCTTTGATCGATCCTTCAAAGAACCGGCCGTCTTAGTTGACGGCGTCCTTGAGGCCCTTGCCGGCCGTAAACTTCGGCACGTTGCGCGCCGCGATCTGCACCGGTTCGCCCGTGCGGATGTTACGGCCCGTGGATGCCTCGCGCTTGGTCACGGCGAAATTGCCGAAACCGACGAGACGCACGTCGCCGCCCGACTTGAGCTCGCGGGTGATCACGTCGAACACCGCATCGACGGCAGTGGCGGCGTCCGCCTTCGAAACCTTCGCCTGTTCGGCGACGGCGGCGACCAACTCATTCTTGTTCATGAAGTATCCCTTCCTCGTGAAGACCGGAACTAACGACTCATCCGGCGAAGCGAAACATTAGTTTTTCGGACCGCCCCGACCAACAAGGAAAGTGAGGCAAAACCGAGAAGGGCGGCGGTTTTCCAGCGTTTTTTCGACCTGCCTCATGACAAACGGGCCGGAATGTGATTCCGGCCCGTCCATACTGTGTGTCTATCGAGGCAGAGCGCCCTAGTGCGCCACGCCAATGCCGGCCACATCCTCGGCGATCGGCGCCTTGACGGCGGTCTCTACCGGCTCGGTCCACTCGATCGGCTCAGGCATGCGCACGAGCGCATGGCGCAGAACCTCGCCCACCCGGCTGACCGGAATGATCTCCATCCCGCTCTTCACGTTGTCCGGGATATCGGCCAAGTCCTTGGCGTTCTCCTCGGGGATCAGCACCTTCTTGATGCCACCTCTCAGAGCAGCGAGCAGCTTTTCCTTAAGGCCACCGATCGGCAGGACGCGTCCGCGCAACGTGACCTCGCCGGTCATCGCCACATCGGCCTTGACCGGGATACCGGTCAGCACCGAGACGATCGCCGTCACCATCGCGATGCCGGCGGACGGACCGTCCTTCGGCGTCGCGCCTTCCGGCACGTGGACGTGGATGTCGCGCTTGTCGAAAAGCGGCGGCTCCAGCCCGAAATCGAGCGCCCGCGAACGGACGTAGGACGCCGCCGCCGAGATCGATTCCTTCATCACGTCCTTCAGGTTGCCGGTCACCGTCATACGGCCCTTGCCGGGCATCATGACGCCTTCGATCGTGAGCAGTTCACCGCCGACCTCAGTCCAGGCAAGACCCGTCACCACGCCGACCTGATCGTCAGCCTCGGCCTGGCCGTAGCGGAAGCGCGGCACGCCGAGATAGTCGGCGATATTCGCTGCCGTGACCTCGACCTTTTCGGTCTTCTTGCGCAGGATCTCCGTCACCGCCTTGCGGCCGAGCTTCATCAGTTCCCGCTCAAGCGAGCGCACGCCGGCCTCGCGGGTGTAGGTCTGGATGATCGCCCGGATCGCGTCCTCGGAGACCGAGAACTCGTTCGGCTGCAGCGCGTGATCCCGGATTGCCTTCGGCAGCAGGTGCCGCTTGGCGATCTCGACCTTCTCGTCCTCGGTGTAGCCGGCGATACGGATGATCTCCATGCGGTCCATCAGGGCCGGCGGAATGTTCAGCGTATTCGCCGTCGTCACGAACATCACGCTCGACAGGTCGTATTCGACCTCGAGGTAGTGGTCCATGAACGTCGAGTTCTGCTCAGGATCGAGAACCTCCAGCAAGGCCGATGACGGGTCGCCACGGAAGTCCATGCCCATCTTGTCGATCTCGTCAAGCAGGAAGAGCGGGTTGGACTTCTTCGCCTTCTTCATCGACTGGATGACCTTGCCGGGCATCGAGCCGATATAGGTGCGGCGGTGACCGCGGATCTCCGCCTCGTCACGCACGCCGCCGAGCGCCATGCGGACATACTCACGGCCGGTCGCCTTGGCGATCGACTTGGCGAGCGAGGTCTTGCCGACGCCGGGAGGTCCGACGAGGCACAGGATCGGGCCCTTCATCTTGTTCTGGCGGCTCTGCACCGCGAGATATTCGACGATGCGGTCCTTGACCTTGTCGAGACCGAAGTGATCGGTGTCGAGCACGTTCTGAGCCAGGTCGAGGTCATACTTGACCTTCGTCCGCTTTCCCCACGGGATCGACAGCAGCCAGTCGAGATAGTTGCGCACGACGGTGGCCTCCGCCGACATCGGCGACATGGACCGGAGCTTCTTCAGCTCGGCCTCCGCCTTCTCGCGGGCCTCCTTCGAAAGCTTGGTCTTCTTTATACGCTCCTCGATCTCCGTCGCCTCGTCACGGCCGTCTTCGCCCTCGCCGAGCTCCTTCTGGATCGCCTTCATCTGCTCGTTGAGGTAGTATTCGCGCTGGGTCTTCTCCATCTGGCGCTTGACGCGCGAGCGGATGCGCTTCTCCACCTGCAGGACAGAGATTTCGGACTCCATGTGGCCCATGGCCTTCTCGAGCCGGTCCTTCACGGACAGAGTCGAGAGCATCTCCTGCTTCTCGGGGATCTTGATCGCGAGATGCGAGGCGATTGTGTCGGCGAGCTTGGAGTAATCCTCGATCTGGCCGACCGCAGCGATGACCTCGGGCGAGATCTTCTTGTTCAGCTTCACATAGTTCTCGAAGTCGGAGACAACGGAGCGCGCCAGCGCCTCGATCTCGACCTCTTCCTCCGCCGGCTCGTTCAGAACCTCGGCGCGGGCCTCATGATAGTCTTCGCGATCGGTAAACGCGATCACCTTTGCGCGCGACACGCCTTCGACCAGGACCTTGACGGTGCCGTCGGGCAACTTGAGGAGCTGAAGCACATTGGCGAGCGTGCCGACGTCGTAGATCGCGTCGGGTTCCGGATCGTCGTCGGCAGCATTCATCTGCGTCGCAAGCAGGATCTGCTTGTCGGATCCCATGACCTCTTCCAGCGCGCGGATGGACTTCTCGCGGCCCACGAAGAGGGGCACGATCATGTGTGGGAAGACCACGATATCGCGCAGCGGAAGGACCGCGAACACGCCGCTTCCCGAAGAGCTGGATTGCCTTGCCATGGTTCTTGCCTTTCTTTCGCGGCCGCCTTCAGCCAACCACGAATCTCATATTAGCGGCCGCTGGCCGATCCGCCTACCTTTGTATCTCACAAGGGATTTTCAGCACGGAACCGGACGAGCGTCCTTACCCGGCTTAAGTGGATGCATCGCAGTGCAATATCAAGTGGCCGGCCCGTCCCGTGGCCGAACCAGCCATCCGGGCAGGTCGCCCTGCCCCGGCAGACAGAAACGGCGCCCGTAGGCGCCGTCTGCAAGCATTCCAGGAGCGAAGCGATCACGCGCTCGCGCTCTTCTGCTCCTTCTCGGAGTAGATGTAGAGCGGCCTCGCATTGCCGTTCACGACCTCATCGGAGATCACAACCTCCTGAACGCCGTCGAGGGCGGGCAGCTCGAACATCGTATCGAGCAGGATCGCCTCCATGATGGAGCGCAGGCCGCGCGCACCGGTCTTGCGCTCGATGGCGCGCTTGGCGATAGCCGTCAGCGCGCTCTCGTGGAAGGTCAACTCGACGTTCTCCATCTCGAACAGGCGCTGATACTGCTTGACCAGAGCGTTCTTCGGCTCGGTCAGAATCTGGATCAGCGCCGGCTCATCGAGGTCTTCGAGCGTCGCCAACACCGGCAAGCGGCCGACGAACTCCGGGATGAGGCCGAACTTGAGCAGATCCTCCGGCTCGACCATGCGGAAGAGCTCGCCGGTGCGGCGATCCTCCGGCGAGGCGACGAGCGCACCGAAACCAATCGAGGTCTTGCGGCCACGATCCGAGATGATGCGGTCGAGGCCGGCGAACGCGCCACCGCAGATGAACAGGATATTGGCGGTGTCGACCTGCAGGAACTCCTGCTGCGGGTGCTTGCGGCCACCCTGCGGCGGCACGGAAGCGACCGTGCCTTCCATGATCTTGAGCAGCGCCTGCTGGACGCCCTCGCCCGACACGTCGCGGGTGATCGAAGGGTTATCTGACTTGCGGCTGATCTTGTCGATCTCGTCGATGTAGACGATGCCGCGCTGGGCGCGCTCGACATTGTAGTCGGCGGCCTGGAGCAGCTTCAGGATGATGTTCTCGACGTCCTCGCCGACATAGCCAGCCTCGGTCAGCGTCGTTGCATCGGCCATCGTGAAGGGCACGTCGATGATGCGGGCGAGCGTCTGGGCGAGCAGCGTCTTGCCACAGCCGGTCGGGCCGATCAGCAGGATATTCGACTTGGCCAACTCGACGTCGTTCGACTTCGAAGCATGCGCCAGACGCTTGTAGTGGTTGTGAACAGCCACCGACAGCACGCGCTTGGCGTAGGGCTGGCCGATGACATAGTCGTCGAGGACCTTGAGGATCTCCTGCGGAGTCGGAACGCCCTCGCGCGACTTCAGCGTCGAGGTCTTGTTCTCCTCGCGGATGATGTCCATGCACAGCTCGACGCATTCATCGCAGATGAATACGGTCGGTCCGGCGATCAGTTTGCGGACCTCGTGCTGGCTCTTCCCACAGAAGGAGCAGTAGAGCGTATTCTTCGAATCGCCGCTGTTGCTGACCTTGCTCATCGTCCAAGTCCTTTCACTGCCGCGTATCCGCGATCGCCGATCCGAAACGGCTTGCCATCGCGTCTGGCATCGCCGTTCTCCACAGCGGGTCGGCGCGATTCACGACATTTCCGAACGAAACACAAATCAGAAAATGCGGCAACGATTCGCAGCTCCCCATGCCAAGGCTAAGGCGTCGAAACTCTACAGAGCATTAACGTAGGGCTTCGCGTCGAAGGTGGGAACAGCAAAATGTGACAGAATTGACGCAGCTTCGTGAAAATCCGTCTTCTGCCTGCCGCACATCCAATCACTTCATGCGGAGGGGGCCGCGTCGACCGCCTCGCGAGAGGAGATGACGCGGTCGATCAAGCCGAAATCCTTCGCTTCGTCGGCCGTCATGAAGTGGTCGCGGTCGAGCGTCCGCTCGATCATGTCGTAGTCCTTGCCGGTGTGTTTGACGTAGACTTCATTCAGGCGGCGCTTCAGCTTGATGATGTCCTGCGCGTGCCGCTCGATATCCGAAGCCTGGCCGGAGAAGCCGCCGGAGGGCTGATGCACCATGATGCGCGCGTTTGGCGTCGCAAAGCGCATGTCCTTGTGTCCGGCACACAGCAGCAACGAGCCCATCGAAGCCGCCTGACCGATGCACAGCGTCGACACGGCCGGCTTGATGAATTGCATGGTGTCGTAGATCGCCATGCCCGAGGTCACCACGCCGCCCGGCGAGTTGATGTAGAGGTTGATTTCCTTCTTCGGGTTCTCGGCCTCGAGGAAGAGGAGCTGCGCGCAGACCAGCGTCGCCATGCCGTCCTCGACCGGGCCGGTGATGAAGATGATGCGTTCCTTCAACAGCCGCGAGAAGATATCATAGGCCCGCTCGCCGCGATTGGTCTGTTCGACGACCATCGGAACGAGGTTCATGTAGGTTTCGACCGGGTCTCTCATCGACTGTCCCTTTGCGAGGGCGATTTCGGCGCCGTTGCGGCGGAATCGCGGCGGGTGGTTTGTCCTAGATATGTCCGGCGCTTGACCGAGCGCAAGGGTGCGCGGCCCCATCCTGCCCGAAAGCGCAGGCATGGTTTACACCGTTTCCGCCCTCAGCCAGCGCACGAGCCTGTCGATGTCACCGTCCTCGACCGCATCGGCAACGCGACGGCCAACCGCCGCGCCGAACTTATAGCCATGGCCGGAGCAGGCCGAGACGACCAGCGCCCTGCCCTTGCGCGTTGCAAAGAAGCGTTCGTCGGCGGTGAAAGTGTAGGCGCAAGTGACGACCTCAAGCACCCCGTACTCGTCCAGCCGTGCGATAGGCGGCGAGAAATGGGACAGGATCTCGGCGCCCTCTCCCGGTCGTGGGACACGGTCGGCATCGGCGTCCGGATTCACCCGCTTGTGCAACCCGGTGCCGAACTTGAGTCCGCCCCCACCCGAGGGTGGGATGATGTAACCGTCGACCTTGCCGCCGACGTCGAGGATCACCGGCGCCTTCTCCCAAGCTTCTTTCAGGTCTGACGGCGGCTCCAGATACGCAAGCGCGGTGCGTTGGGTCGAAAGGGTCCATGCGAGATCAGGAAACAGTTTCGTCACCCAGGCACCAGCCGTGACCACAACCTGATCGGCGGTAACCGCCTCGCCGCCGGCGAGGGTCACGCGGCCGGCCTCGACGTCCACCGAAGCGACTTTCGCGTTTTCGCGCACGTCCACATCATTGGCGCGCAGCCATTCGACGAGGCCGAGCGCGATGCGCCGGCAATGCAGCGCGCCGCCTTCCTCGGAGAAGTAGGCATAGCGGATAGTCTCCGGATCGAAGAAGGGCCAGCGCGACGATGCCTCCTGCGCCGTCATCAATTCGAACGGGAAGCCCCCTTCCTTCAATCCTTCGAGATAGTCCTCCGCTTCGTCGCCCGGCTCGCGCGAGACGCAGACAAAGCCGCGCGGATCGTAGTGGCGCTGGCCGAGATCCGCCCACATCTCATCCCAGGCAGCGTAGGCTTCTGTGATCGCTCGGCCGTAGCCGCTGCCGGATGGATAGGCGCGGCGGATGATGCGGTGATGGTCGCCGGAAGCGGCGAGCGGATTGGGGATCGCCCCCTGCTCCAAGAGCGTGACTCGATGCCCGCGCTTGGCGAGCGACCAGGCGCTGGAGAGGCCCGCGATGCCGGCGCCGACGACAACGACCTCCATCCGCCTCCCCCTTCACTAACCCACTGACCGCGGGAGAATACGGGCTGGCCCGTCCTTTACAAGGCAGGTTACAACACCCCGATGATCTGCCCCCCCTTATCTCCATCCCACTCCCGCCACACGGCAAGTGCGCATCGATCCGCACGACGGCCGGTTCATCCAGGATCCCTATGCCGCCTATGCCTTCCTGCAGGGCACCGCCCCCGTCTTTTTCTGGGAGGAATACGGGTTCTGGTGCCTGGCCGGCTATGACGAGGTAAACCGCGCGCTGCGCGACAAGCGGTTCGGACGCGAGCGTCCCGGCGGATACATGGCGTCGGTGACCGCGGAAAAGGACCGCGCCCACCTTGCCGATTTCGATGCGCTCGAGGCCGGCTCGATGCTTGAACTGGAGCCGCCGGTCCATACGCGGCTGAGGACGCTGGTCAATCGTGCCTTCGTCTCGCGCCAGGTCGAGCGGCTGCGGCCGCGGATCGAACAGCTCGCCAACCAGTTGATCGACAGGTTCGAAGACGAGGCGGAGATCGACCTGCTGCCTGCCTTCGCAACGCCCTTGCCCAGCATCGTGATTGCGGAAATGCTCGGCGCACCCACCGACATGGCGGGGCAGTTGGTGGAATGGTCAAACCGGATGGTGGAGATGTACATGCACGCACCGACTCGGGCGACTGAACTTGCGGCCAACGCAGCAGCGCGGGACTTCGCGTCTTTCATCCGCAGCGAGGTCGAACGGCGGCGAAACGGCATGGTCGACGACCTGCTCGGCCTTCTGGTTGCTGCGCGCGATGGCGGCGACCGCCTCTCCGATGCAGAACTCGTCTCGTCGGCGGTGCTGCTGCTCAATGCGGGGCACGAGGCGACCGTGCACCAGATCGGCAATGCGGTGCGGACGATTCTCGCCGAAGGCGGCGATCCCAGGCGCTTCTTCGAGACGCCGGAGGCAACGGGAGCGACGGTCGAGGAATGCCTGCGCATCGACCCGCCGCTACACATGTTCACGCGCTACGCGTCCGAACGTGTCGAACTGACGCCGGAAGCGATCATCGAGCCGGGGCAGCAGATCGGCCTCCTGCTCGGCGCTGCGAACAACGATCCTGCCGCCTTCGATGCGCCGCGGCATTTCTTGCCGGGCCGGCCGGACCAGAAGAATGTCTCCTTCGGCGCGGGCATCCATTTCTGCATCGGCGCGCCGCTCGCGCGGCTCGAGCTGCAGGTGGCGCTCAAGGTGCTGTTCGACCGCTTGCCGACGCTGCGGCTCGCCTACGAGCCGGCCTATCGCGACAGCTACCATTTCCACGGCCTTGAGCGCCTGAAGGTCGAATGGTGGAGGTACCGCGGTATCAACCGCTCAGTCGAAGCGAGGAGGAAGCGGCATCGGACTGACCATTCTGCCCGATCAAGACTTCGAGGCGAGACCGAGCCTAATCCGACCGCCCCTACAGCCTGATCACATATTCCTTGCGAGTCGTTTCAAGGACTTCCCATGTTCCCTTGAAGCCAGGCCTGAGGACAAAGCTGTCGCCGGCCTTCACGGTCACCGCCGCGCCGCCATCTTCCGAGACGACCGATATGCCCGTCAGGATGTGGCAGAACTCCCACTCGTCGTAGGAGATCCGCCACTTACCCGGCGTCGCCTCCCAGATGCCGGCATAGAGGCCGCCTTCGGCCTCCTCGACGTTCCAGGTGCGGGTGCGCGGGTTGCCCGCAATGATCCGGTCGGCCGGCGGCGCGCCCTCTTCGGGCACGCCGCTCGTGTCTACCTTCAGGAAGAGGGCCGGCATCGTCAGCCGGCCTTGGCCAGCGCCTGCTTGAGGTCGGCGATGATGTCGTCGACGTTTTCCAGGCCCACGGACAGGCGGATGACGTCGGGACCAGCGCCGGCGGCGATCTTCTGCTCGTCCGAAAGCTGGCGGTGCGTGGTCGAAGCAGGGTGGATGATGAGCGAGCGCACGTCGCCGATGTTGGCGAGGTGCGAGAACAGTTCGACACCCTCGACCACCTTCACGCCCGCGTCGAACCCGCCCTTCAAGCCGAAGGTGAACACCGCGCCTGCGCCCTTCGGCGAGTATTTCTGCTTCAGCTTGTTGTTCGGGTCGGACGGTAGCCCCGGATAGGAGACCCAGGCGACCTGCGGCTGCGTCGACAGCCATTCGGCGACCTTCAGCGCGTTCTCGCAATGACGCTCCATGCGCAGCGAGAGCGTCTCGACGCCCTGCAGGATGAGGAAGGCGTTGAAGGGCGAGATGGTCGGGCCGAAGTCGCGCAGGCCGAGCACGCGGCAGGCGATGGCGAAGGCGAAGTTGCCGAAGGTCTCGTGCAGGACAAGGCCGGCATATTCCGGACGCGGTTCGGAGAGCATCGGATAATTGCCGCTCTTCGACCAGTCAAACGTGCCCGCGTCGACGATGATGCCGCCCATCGAATTGCCGTGGCCGCCGATGAACTTGGTCAGCGAGTGGACGACGATATCGGCGCCGTATTCGATGGGCCGCACGAGATAGGGCGAGGCCATGGTGTTGTCGACGATGAACGGCAGGCCGTGCTTGTGGGCTATCTTCGCGATCGCCTCGATGTCGACGAAGGTGCCGCCCGGATTGGCGAGGCTCTCGACGAAGATCGCGCGGGTCTTGTCGTCGATCAGCGCTTCGAGGCCGGCGAGATCGTCCGTGTCGGCGAAGCGTGCTTCCCAACCGAAATTCTTGAAGGCGTGACCGAACTGGTTGATCGAGCCGCCGTAAAGGGCGCTTGCCGGCGATGAAGTTCTCGCCCGGTCGCATGATGGTGTGAAAAACGAGCAGTTGCGCGCCATGTCCGGAGGACGTGGCGAGAGCAGCAGTGCCACCTTCGAGCGCGGCGATGCGCTCCTCCAGCACAGCCTGGGTCGGGTTCATGATTCGCGTGTAGATGTTGCCGAACGCCTTTAGCCCGAACAGCGAGGCGGCGTGGTCGACATCATCGAAGACGAAGGAGGTGGTCTGATAAATCGGCGTGGCCCGCGCGCCGGTGGCGGGATCCGGCTTGGCGCCGGCGTGGATGGCAAGCGTGTCGAAACCTGGCATGGGGATCCTCCCTCGGATGCGTGTCTGAAATCCGCGCCAGTCTTCGCAAAGGCGGGGCACGAAAGCAAAGTCGTTTTTTCCGCTTTTGGCCGCCGAACGGCCGGAAAAGGCCCGTTCCGGACGGCGGCGCGAAACGCCGTGCTATTTCTGGCGGATGCCGAAACTCTGGAAGCCCTGGCGCAGGATCGGCTTCTTGGAACTGATGGTACCGGAATTGACGCCGTTCCAGCCGATCTCGCCCGAAAGTCGGCCGTATTCGATCTTCGGGCAACGGTTCATTACCACCTTGATTCCATGCGCCTCAGCCCTCGTGGCCGCCTCATCATGGCGGACGGTCAACTGCATCCAGATGACCTTCGGCAGCGGAGAAAGCGCAAGCGCCTCGTCGACGATCGGCGGCACTGCGCTCGAGGCGCGGAAGATGTCGACCATATCGATCGGCACCGGCACGTCCGACAGCTTCGCATAGGTCATGCGGCCGAGGATCTCCTTGCCGGCATGGCCCGGATTGATCGGGTAGACGTCGTAGCCCTTGTCGACGAGATACTTCGTGACGAAGAAGCTCGGCCGCACGTCGTTGGCCGAGGCGCCGACGATGGCGATCGTCTTCACCGAGTTCAGGATGCCGGAAATGTAGGAATTCTCATAAGCGTCGTGATGCATGCGGGTTCTTCAAGTGAATGGCGCTGACGCGCTTCATGGAGGGATTAGGCCTCCGGCGGAAGCGATATCGTTCCGTCGAGAGCGATCGGAAAATCGGGATTATGGGCGACCTCCCAGAGATTGTTCTCCGGATCGGCGAAGTAACCGTACCAGCCGCCCCAGAACGCCTTCTGCGCCGGCTTGACGACGCGGCCGCCGGCCGTCTGCGCCCTGTCCAGCACCTCCGCGACCTCTTCGCGCGAACGGGTATTGTAGGCGAGATAGACGCGCGAAACACCGTCGCCAAAGGTTACGCTGCTGTCTTCCTCGGCGGCGGGGCGGGAGAACAGTCCGAGGATCACCCCGCCCATCTGGAAGAAGGCGACGCCGTCGGTGATGCCCCTGTGGCGCTTCGGGCCCATCGCTTCGTAGAAGGCAGCGCAGCGGTCGAGATCGTCCACTGCGATCGTGACGATGGAGATGCGGGGGTCCATCACTTGAATCCGAACGTCGACTTCAGGATCGCAAAAAGCTCGCGCCCGCCCGCCTCGTCTAGCTGGATCGTCTGACTGACCTTCCCAGGCATATCGCGAGTTGGCCGCCCAAATGTTGAGATTTGAAGCAGCTTCCTGCCGTCAACCTCACTCACGTAAAATTTTGCCTCAACCGGATCATGCAGTTGCATGCGTTGCAACTCTGCCCGTCCAAACGCATCGATGCGGGCCATCTCATTCCTCCGTCCAGATCGGCTTGCGCTTTGAGATGAAAGCGTCGATCCCCTCCTCGGCGTCGCGAGCGAGCAGGTTGTCGACCATCACCCGTCCGGCATAAGCATAGGCGTCCTCCAGCCCCATCTCGACCTGATCGTAGAAGGCCTTTTTGCCGAACGCGACTGCCTGGGGTGATTTGGCGGCAATGACTTGGGCGTATTTGTTCACGACCTGAGTCAGATACTCCTCCGGCACGACACGGTTGACGATGCCGAACTCACGCGCAGTGGCGGCGTCGACCATCTCTCCAGTGAGCAGCATCTCCATCGCGTGCTTGCGTTTCATACCGCGAGCCAGAGCTACGCCCGGCGTAGTAAGAACAGGCCGACATCGATGCCGTTGACGCCGAAGGTGGAGCGCTGGGACGCGATCGCCAAGTCGCACGAAGCGACGAGCTGGCAGCCGGCGGCCGTCGCTATGCCGTCCACCTCGGCGATGATTGGCTTGGGATGGCGCACGATCGACTGCATCAGCACCGAGCAGGCCGCGAAGGTCTCTTCGAAGAAGGCTTCGCCCTTGTCCGGCGCGTTGCGTCCGGCGGTCATCTGTTTCAAATCGTGGCCGGCGCAGAACACCTTGCCGGGCGCCGCGGCGATCACAACAACGCGCACGCCCTTGTCATCGCGCGCCTCGTCGAGCGCCTGCTGCATGGCGGCCATCATCTCCAGCGACAGCGCGTTGGCGGGCCTGTTGGCGAGCGTCAAGCGCAGCACCTTGCCCTCGCGCGACTGCCACACCAACCCCTCCGGCTCCTCGCGCCTGATCGCCACGACTTCGGCCATCGCCACCTCCTTCGAACAACGAAGGGAGAAATAGCACGGCCCGGCTTGATGGCCACCGCTGAATTCTCTTACGTTTACGAAAACGGAAGCCGCAACGGGAGGAGCGCGTGTCCAGGGTTCTCTTTGAAAAGGACGGTCGGATCGGCCGGATCACGCTCAACCGCCCCGACGCGATGAACGCGATCGACGATTTGTTGCCGGTGGAACTGGCCGACTGCGTGGAACGGGCCAATGCCGATTCGGGTATCCACGTCATCATCCTCTCGGGCGCGGGACGCGCCTTCTGCGCCGGCTACGACCTCGCCTACTACGCGCAGGCGACCGGGGGCGCCGGCCACGCGGCGACACAGGACATGCCGTGGGATCCGATGAAGGACTATGCCTTCATGATGCGCAACACCGAGCTGTTCATGTCGCTTTGGCGCTCCCATCGGCCGGTGATCGCCAAGGTGCACGGCTTCGCGGTGGCCGGGGGCTCCGACATCGCGCTCTGTTGCGACATGATCGTGATCGAGGACGAAGCGGAGATCGGCTACATGCCTGTGCGCGTCTGGGGCTGCCCGACGACGGCAATGTGGGTCTATCGCCTCGGACCGGAGCGCGCCAAGCGAATGCTGTTCACCGGCGACCGGATCAAGGGCACGGAAGCGGAGCGAATCGGCCTCGTGCTCAAATCCGTGCCGGGCGCGAGCCTCGACGCCGAAGTCGAGCGATTGGCGGAGCGGATGGCGACGGTGCCGGTCAACCAGCTGATGATGCAGAAGCTGGTCGTCAACCAGGCGATCGAGGCGATGGGGCTGAAGCAGACACAGATGTTCGCGACCATCTTTGACGGCATCACACGCCACTCACCCGAGGGCATCAACTTCAAGCACCGCGCCGAGGAGGTCGGCTGGAAGCAGGCCGTGCGCGAACGCGACCTCGGCACCTTCGACTGGACGACCAACCGCCCGATCAACCACACGAAATAGCTGGACGATTCATGCCGAAGCAGACCGCGCTTACCCCGGTTATGACCGCAGACGAGATCAACGATTATCTGAACGTCGTCTATCCGCAGCTCAACGACCAGTATTCCGACTATGTCGCGATCGACGTGAAGCCGGGCGAATGCACCGTCCGGCTCAACGCCAACCAGCGGCACCTGCGCCCCGGGGACACGGTGTCGGGCCCATGCCTTTTCACGCTCGCCGACATCGGCGGCTATGCCTGCGTGCTGAGCCACATAGGCCGCGAGGCGCTGGCCGTCACTACCAGCCTGAACATCAACTTCATGCGCAAGGCCGGTCCCGGACCCATCGACGGACATTGCCGTATCCTCAAGCTCGGGAAGAACCTGATGGTGTTCGACATCGACATCGTCGCCGACGGCGCCACCGTGGCGCATGCGACGGGAACCTATGCGATCCCGCCGAAGAAAGGCTGACCCGTCAATCCTCCAGGATTTCCACTTCGAGCCCGGCGAGACTGTTTGCCTCCGCAATAGCTTCTATGCCGGCGATCTGCCCATCGGCGATATCGAGCCGCAGCACGAACAGGAGCCGTCCGCCGGGGACGACGGCCACCTCGACCGTTCCATCGACAAGGGCGGGGCGCGCCGTCGCTGCGCGACCATTGAAGAATTCCGCCACCGCAGTGGCACCACGGACTTCCGGGCGGCCACCCAGCCTGATCGCGGCATCGTCGCCCCGCAGCACCACGTCGGGGGCAAGGAGGGACAGCAGGGCCGAGAAGTCGCCGCCACGCGAGGCGGCGATGAAGGCATCGACGATCTCACGGCGGCGCGCACGGTCGATCTCCCCGTCCGGTTTCGTCCCCTGGACCCGACGGCGCGCGCGACTGGCCAACTGCCTGGTGGCATCGTGCGAACGCCCGATCACTGACGCAATGTCTTCGAACGGCACCGCAAACATGTCGTGCAGGACAAAGGCGACCCGTTCCGCCGGATCGAGCGCCTCCAAAACCGCCAGCATGGCCAGTCCGACCGAATCCGCCATGGCAATTTCATCTTCAGGTGAGGCAGGCGGAACGGAGAGGGATCGGTCGATCTCGATTGCTTCTCCGGGCAGGACTTCGAAAGACTCTTCGCGGCGTGACCTGCGCGCCCGCAGCATGTCGAGACAGATCCGCGCAACCACGGTGGTGAGCCAGCCGCTTATGTTGCCGATCGTGTCCGGATCTGCACGGTCGAGCCGCAGCCAGACTTCCTGGACGGCATCCTCCGCCTCGCTCCGGGAACCAAGCATTCGGTAGGCCACCGATTCAAGGCGGGCCCGATCGGCGGCGAACCGTGCCGCCAGAAGATTTTTCGCCGTCATGGTCACATTCCCTCTTCGCGTTCCGTCATGGTCATGACGAACGGATCGCAGCCGATGTGACAAACGCACGGCAGACGCCCGCGTCGCGAATCCCGGCAATGTTGCCTGGACCCACTAAAACGGAAAGAGGAACATGATCATGCAAGCTCGAATGAGGCACCCCGTCTTCGTTCTTCCGGAGGCCATGAAGGCCCTTCACGCCCTGGACAAGGCGACCTCCGTCGAGGGCCTGCCCGATGTCACGCGCAAGCTCGTCCACCTGCGCGCGAGCCAGATCAACGGATGCAGCGTCTGCGTGGACATGCATGCGCACGAGCTCCAGCAGGCCGGACAGGACTTCAAGCGGATCTTCGCCGTTGCCGCTTGGCGCGACACGCCGTACTTCACGGATGCGGAGCGGGCGGCGCTCGCGCTGACGGAGGAGATGACGCGACTAGCCGACCGGGCCGAGGCGGTTTCCGATGCTGTCTGGGCCGAGGCTGCCAGCCATTACGATGAAGCCGCGCTGGCCGCTCTCGTCTTGCAGATCGCGCAGATCAATGTCTGGAACCGTCTCAATGCCGCCGTTAAGCAGGTCGCCGGGCAAAGGTGGAACTAGCAGCGTAAGAGCAGCACACATGGGGTATTATATTACCTCTACCGTAATCCACTGTTTTTGTTGACTTTCTTTTCGGCTCGGTTCCGATCCGATTGTTGACGGCATCGGTTCCCTCGCCTATAAGCCTGTCCGGAACAGCGGCCTCCGGGCCGCCGTTTCGTTGTTGGCGTCAAACCGCCAACGCAAGCAACAAGAAACGCCCGTTCCGGCCTCGGCCGTCCGGGTCCGAACCGAAAGCAGACACCATGTCCACATTCACGCAGAAGCCTGCGGATGTGACGAAGAAGTGGGTGCTCATCGACGCCGAAGGTCTCGTCGTCGGCCGCCTTGCTTCAATCGTCGCCAACATCCTGCGCGGCAAGAACAAGCCGACCTTCACCCCCCACGTCGACGACGGCGACAACGTCATCATCGTCAATGCAGCCAAGGTGGCGCTCACCGGCAAGAAGTACACCGACAAGATGTACTATTGGCACACCGGCCATCCGGGCGGCATCAAGGAGCGCACCGCGCGCGACCTGCTCGAGGGTCGTTTCCCCGAGCGCGTGGTCGAGAAGGCCGTCGAACGCATGATCCCGCGCGGCCCGCTCGGCCGTCGCCAGATGAAGAATCTCAAGGTCTATGCCGGTGCAGAACACCCGCATGAGGCCCAGCAGCCGGTCGTCCTCGACGTCGCGGCAATGAACCGCAAGAACAAGAGGGCCTAACGATGGCTGATCTCAGCTCTCTCTCCCAGCTCGGCACGGTCGCGGCTTCGGTCCAGCCGGCCGCTCCGGTCCACGTCCAGAAGCTCGACAAGCAGGGCCGCGCCTACGCGACCGGCAAGCGTAAGGACGCGATCGCTCGCGTCTGGGTCAAGCCCGGCTCGGGCAAGATCATCATCAACGACAAGGAGTTCAAGGCCTACTTCGCGCGGCCGGTGCTCCAGATGATCCTGCAGCAGCCGATCGTCGCTTCGAACCGCAACGGCCAGTATGACATCGTCGCCACGGTCCAGGGCGGCGGCCTCTCCGGTCAGGCGGGCGCGGTGCGCCACGGCATCTCGAAGGCGCTGACCTATTACGAGCCGGCCCTGCGCTCGGTGCTCAAGAAGGGCGGGTTCCTCACCCGCGACTCGCGCACGGTGGAACGCAAGAAGACCGGCAAGGCGAAGGCCCGTCGTTCGTTCCAGTTCTCGAAGCGCTAAGCCTCTTCGATATACCAGATGGAAAGGCCGCCTTCGGGCGGCCTTTTGTTTTGGATTTCCGCCTTCCCGTCAGGCCGAACTCGACGGCGCGACACGTTCGATCGACTCGCTCTTCCTGCTGAAGAGCCGATCCGCCTGCTGGCGGAACCAGTCGCGCCCCGGCCGTTCGATCATCCGATAGGTGACGAAGCTGACGGCTATCGTCATGCCCACGATCCCCAGCACAAGCAGATCGCCGGCAAATGGATTGCCAAGATCGACCCCCTCGCCCCCCGGTCCCATCGGTGCAACCGTGCCGGTACCGGTCAGCTTGTCCGCAAGACGCGCGACATTGATCACCCGCATGACGAGGAACATGTGAACCATGTAGATCGAGAAGGAGGCGACGCCTACAGCGACGAATGGCCGCCTGCGAAGGACCGAACTGACCGCTCCCTTCTCCGAGGCGAAGACCAGCACCACGAGTGCGAAGACGAATGGTGCGGCGAAGGCCGCGGGAGTGCGGTAGGCATAGTTCACGAATACGAGTGCCAGGACGACCACCGCGATCTCGATCAACGTCGGATTGACGATCCCCTGGTCGACCGACGTCCGCGAATAGGAACGAGTGGAGCCGTCGGCCACGAGCCTATAGGCAAAGCTCCGATCGAAAGGCCGTAAATCGCGCGCAGATGACCGAAGTCGTAGGTGGACTCCATGCCGTGTGGCGCGAATGTCCAAAGTGCCCACCCCGACAGGAGAGCTCCGGCAATCGCCGCCGCCCACAGGAAGCGCCCCAGCAATAGAGCGGCCAGCCCGAAGGAGACATAGGCGACCATCTCGGCCGCGATGCTCCAGGCTGGCGTGTTCCAGGTAAGTTGGTCATGCGTGCCGACCTGCAGGAGGAGAATGTTGGTCGGAATCGCCAGGAGGTCATTCGTGCCTGTGAACGGCGCATCCCCAGCCGCGCCAAGACCGGGAGCAAGAGATTTGCCCGTCTCCATCACGATGAACATCACCAGCATCGCCAGGTGCAACGGGAACACGCGCCCGATACGCAGCACAATGAATCGGCCGAAATCTGCCCCCGTCGCCAAGCGCCCCGAATAGGCATGGGCGATCACGAAGCCGGACAGCACGAAGAAGAAATCGACGAACATCTCGCCGGCGCGCACCAACGAGGCATCCCGGATGTGGCTCGCGACCTGCGCGTGGAAGAGGATCACGAAGACGGCCGCCAGGCCGCGCCAGCTGTCCAGAGCCTCGAACCGGACCGGGCCATCGGCGTGGGCGACAGGCGCTTGCTGTGCCGTATTGACTTCCTTCGCCACCGCTTTCCCCTGCCTTCGATCACGTCTGTCGCATAGGGAGACAGGTAGACGTGTCGTCGCTTCCGTCTCCCGCCCGTTGCAAGAGAGGGGCCAACTGCAGTGACAAGTCGGGGGAGCGCTACCTCGCTGCAGCCTGTCGCGCGCCGGAGGCATAGGGCCGCCGATAGCCGTTGGCGTCGAGCCAGCGGATCGCTGCGCTGGGCTCGTCGGTCTGGATGATGGTCGCGCCCCGGTCGACCCAGAATCCGAATGCTTCGTCAGGCAGGTCGGCTTCAACGGCAAGCTGATCGCCACGGCCGCCGGCAAGCATGCCGGCGCTCTTGTTGACGATGGCGTAGGTGTTGACCCAGAGATGCCAGCCGCCCCGGACTGCCACGGCACGTGCCCTGGCGCCGAAGAGCGGACCACCGTCGGGCGTCATCGGCTGACCGTCGCCGTGCCAGGCGATCAGTTCCACCGCATCAGCCGACACCGCACTCGCCACGCGCTCCAGCAGCGCCGGATCGCGAACGGCGTCGTCCGCCACGATCGGCATGAACGTGATACCACGCGGCATCAAGCCGATCAGCCGGTGCGCTTCGGCGATACGCTCCTCGTTCCAGAGGTTGAGCTTCACCACGACATGGTCGGCGAGACCGAGCCGTTCGGCGAGTTGCGTCATGCCGACGAGTTCGCCGGGCGCGAGCTTGTTGTCGATGTTCACCATGATGCGGCCTCGCGCGGCTTCGAGATATTCGGCGAGGGTCGGAATGGTTTCGTCTGCGGGAATGCCGCTCGCTTCGACAACCAGCCGACAGGCTCGCAGTTCGGCCAGCTTGCGTTCCGCGACCTGGCCGCGGCAATCGGTGGTGCGGTCGAGCCACGTGTCGTGCATCACGACATAGGTCCCGTCCGAGGATTTCTGCACGTCGATTTCGACCATCTCGACGCCCACCGAGATCGCGTCGGCGAGCGCAGCGCGCGAATTCTCCGGAAAGCGCGACTTTCGCGCCTGCAACCCGCCGGCGCGGTGCGCTACGACCATCACATGATCGCGCCAATGGTTGGCGCTTGTCAGGCGCTCGCGGATTTCGCCAATACGCCCGGTCTCCGCAAGGGCGAGCCCGCTTCCGAACAGGACTGACAGGAGGATGCCGCCGACTATTGCGCGCATGCGTTCGAATCGCTCCGCCGCTATCTGGAGCGGCTCGTACCGGCGCCGGGTGACAGGCGCATGAAGCGAAGATGACGCTTTTTCCTGTTGCGATACCGTCGTGGACGCGGGATAGGTTCCGCCGCGACAGAGGAAGGACGCCCATGGCCGCGAACTCGATCGACAATGCCTTCGTCGCGCGCGGCTTTGCCGGCGCGTCCTACGAGCCGACCTATGCCGGCGCGCTGTCCTTCATGCGGCGCAAATACTCGAAGAACGTGAAGGGCGCCGACGCGATCGTCTGGGGCATCCCGTTCGACGCAGCTGTAACGAACCGCCCGGGGGCGCGCTTCGGACCGCAAGGGATCCGGCGCGCCTCGGCGATCATGGACAACGACGCGCAATATCCGTTCAACGACGAGTTCATCGACCGGCTCGCCGTGGTCGACTACGGCGACTGCCTGCTCGATTCGGGTAACCACCAGAAGACGCCCGGCATCATCGAGCGTGAGGCGGCGAAGCTGATCCGCAACGGCGCGTTCCTGCTCTCGCTCGGCGGCGACCATTTTATCACCTGGCCGATCCTCAAAGCGCATGCGGCGAAATACGGCCCGCTTTCTGTCGTGCAGTTCGACGCCCACCAGGACACCTGGGACGACGACGGCAGGCGTATCGACCACGGTTCCTTTGTCCTGCGCGCTGTACGCGAAGGCGTGATCGATCCGGAAACCTCGATCCAGATCGGCATCCGCACCCATGCGCCGACGGATTGCGGGATAAAAATACTCTACGGCTACGAGGTTGAGGAACTGCGCGCCGCGGACATCGCCTATGCGATCCTCGAACGGACGGCTGGCCGCAAGACCTATGTCACCTTTGACATCGACTGTCTGGACCCGGCCTTCGCACCCGGCACCGGCACTCCGGTTGCGGGCGGCCCGTCATCAGCCAAAATGCTGTCGGTGCTGCGGCTGCTCGACCGGCTCGACATGGTCGGTGCCGACGTCGTCGAGGTTGCGCCTGCCTACGACCATGCCGACATCACCTCGATCGCGGCGTCCAACATCGCGATGTATTATCTCGGTCTGCTTTCGGCGCGAAGGGCGCGCGGCTAAGGCATCGATTCAACGGCCTGCCGGATTGATTCCGGCAGTTGGCGTAACCATCTGAACGACCTCACTTTCCGGACCACGGCATGAAACCGAAAATCTTCATCGACGGCGAACACGGCACAACCGGCCTTCAGATCAGGCAACGCCTAGCCGCGCGCCACGATCTCGACGTGCTGTCGATCCCGGAAGCCGAACGGCGCAACCGCGCCGCGCGGGAGGATTTCCTCAAGAGCGCAGACATCGCGATCCTCTGCCTGCCGGACGACGCCGCGAAGGAATCCGTCGCCATCCTCGAAGGGCAGAACTCGACCCGCATTATCGACACGTCGACTGCACACCGGGTCCATCCCGATTGGGCCTACGGCTTCGCGGAAATGGACAAGGCGCAGGCCGAGCGGATCGCGTCCGCGCGGCTAGTCGCCAATCCCGGCTGCTACCCAACCGGTGCGATCGGACTGATCCGCCCGCTCGTTGCGGCTGGACTCCTGCCGGCGGACTATCCGATCACGGTCAATGCAGTGTCCGGCTACACCGGCGGCGGCAAGCAGATGATCGCACAGATGGAGGACCCGTCGAACCCGGATCACATCGCCGCACCGCATTTCCTCTACGGCCTGCCACTGCAGCACAAGCACGTCGCCGAGATGAAGTTGCACGGGCTGGTCGAACGTCGTCCGCTTTTCTCGCCAAGTGTCGGCCGCTTCGCGCAGGGCATGCTGGTGCAGGTGCCGCTGTTCCTCGACGAGTTGAACGGTGCGCCGACGCTTTCCAGGCTGCATGACGCGTTGGCGTCGCACTATGCGGGCCAGTCTATCGTCGAGGTCGTCCCGCTGGAGGAAAGCGCGAAGCTTGCGCGCCTCGACCCGACCGAGCTTGCCGGCACCGACCGCATGAAGCTCTTCGTCCTCGGCACCGAGGGCAAGGGCCAGGCGAATCTGGTCGCATCGCTCGACAATCTCGGCAAGGGTGCCTCGGGCGCGGCGGTGCAGAACATGGACTTGATGCTGCGCGCCTAAGCTCCACGCAGCGCGGGACGCGGGTATTCTCCCACCGTGCCGCGCCAATGGGCCACCGCGAAGCCGAGCACCACGATCGCGAAGGCGTGGTGCAGCAGCGCCCAGCCAAAGGGCACTACGAGCACCAGCGCCGTGATGCCCAGCGCAGCCTGCGCCACGATCATCAGGAGCAACAGAACCGCGCGGCGCGCATGCGTGGTGCCGGGATCGGCGCGCCACGACGCGACCGCATGGACAATTGCAACCGCCAGCACAAGATAGGCGCCAAGCCTATGCACGAACTGCACGGTTTTCGGGTTCTCGAACAGGTTGATCCACCACGGCTGCTGTACGAACAGGTCGCCCGGCACCACGCTTCCGTCCATCAGTGGCCAGGTGTTGTAGGCCATGCCAGCATCGAGACCGGCGACCAGCGCGCCGAGATAGATCTGGAAGAGGACGAGCATCGCCATAGCGCCGGCCAAGCGGCGCGTGCCGGACGACGCCGGTTCTTCGGAATGCGGTGCGAGCCCTCGCGCGACCCACATCACGGCGGCGAAGATAATGCAGGCAAGCGTGAGGTGCACCGCCAGCCGGTACTGCGAGACGCTGACGCGCTCGCTGAGGCCCGAGGCCACCATCCACCAGCCGATAAACCCTTGGAAGCCGCCCAGCGCGAAAAGGCCAAGTAAACGCGGTTTCAACTGGCTTTCCAGCCGCCCGGTGAGCCAGAAGAAGGCGAGCGGCAAAGCCATCACCACGCCGACAAGCCGTGCGATGAGCCGGTGCGCCCACTCCCACCAGAAGATCGACTTGAATTCGTCGAGACTCATGCCCTTGTTGATCTGCTGGTATTGCGGAATCTGCCTGTAGAGATCGAACTCTTCCTGCCATTCCGCCTCGCTGAGCGGCGGGATGACGCCGTGGATCGGCTTCCATTCCGTGATGGACAGGCCGGAATCGGTCAGGCGCGTTGCGCCGCCAACGATAAACAGCGCGAACAGCACGACGAGCACGACATAGAGCCATATCCGCACAGCGCGGCGCGAACTCGCCTCACGACGGCGCGCGGCAGATGTATCGATCGCAGCAGACGTTGCCATTCCTGTCGTCCCGACGGCAGCCATGTCGCAGCCGATACCCTCTTTGGGCCGCCCTGTCGCGTGACAAGCGGTCGCGCGGTCGCGCTTTACGACGACCGGCTACCGAGACTATAGGGAGCGCGAAAGGAAACCCCATGCCCGTCCGCATCCGCAAGCTGATCGGAACCGTGCTGCTGATCGTGCTCGTCATCCTCTATGCCTGGATCGCCACGACGGTCGCCGTCGCCCGGCTTGGCGAGTCCGGGCCGCTGGTGCACCTGACCTATTTCCTGCTGACGGGGCTTTTGTGGATCCTGCCGGCGATGGGCATCATCAAGTGGATGGTGAAGCAGCCGAAGGCCTGAACCTCACACCGTCACGAATGCCCTGCCCCGATTGGCGAGCGGGGCCGTCACGCCGTTGACCATCGTCTTGATGTGGCCAACCTGCTGGTATCGGCCGTTCAGGGAAATGCGCGGCAAGGCGTGGAGATGACCGGCATGAGCGGGATAGAGCACGCCGTGCCGGGTGGTGACGGCGGTCGCAAAGCCGAGTTCGGCCGCAATCCGTGCCTCGCGCGCTCCCACCGCGGACTCGTAGCCATAGGGATAGGCAAGGTGGCGCGGCGTCTGGCCGAGCTCGATCTCGAGATATTTAACGCCGTCGCGCATTTCGCGGCGGACCTGTTCCTCCGACAGGCGCTTGAGATTGAAATGATGGAGCGTGTGGGCGCCGATGGTCAGCAACGGATGCCGGGAGGCCTGCCTCACCTCGTCCCAGGTCATCAGCGTCTCGCGCGAAGGCCGCGCATGATCCACTCCCGTCGCCGACGCGAGCGCACGGATGACGCGGCGCTGCTCCTCTTCCGGCAACTCCGTCGTCAGATAATCATGGATCGCGATATTGGCACGTATCTTGTCGGCCGGTGTCGATGCATCGACAGCCATAAGCCCCCTGGCGGTGTCGATATAGAGCCGGTCGCTGCGATAGACGATCTCCTCCAGCACGTCCCACCAGAGGTCGATCGTTCCTTCGATCAAGGCCGGCGCGACATAGATCGTCATCGGCGCGGCGTGCCTCTCGAGCACGGGCAGAGCGCATGTCACATTATCACGATAGCCGTCGTCGGCGGTGATGGCGAGAAAACGTTCCGGGCTGGCCGGCGCGGACAGAAGGTCGGGCACCTCGTCCATCGACACGAAGCGGAAGCCGAGCGTCTTCATTTCGCACAGCACTGCGTCGAGGAACTCGGGCGTGATCGCCAGGTGCCGGTTGATGCCCGACGGCAAAGCCGGATCGCGCGTGACACGGTGCAACATCAGGATCGCGCCGGAACCCGCAGTGAACCGCGCTGCCAACGCACCGAGACCGCTGAATCTCGCCATGTTGAGGGCGAGCTTTCGCAGCAACTCCCCCCTGTCGATCATTGATTCACCTTTGCAGCGTAGTTTCATCGCGCCGGAAGACGCGCCGAGGCACCGTATCGGGCAAGGATTGAAGTATGGTTGACGCGTCCACGCAACTCTCGCGCATGCAACCGAATTTAGCCGGACGCGACAGAAGCAGAGCCATGGACGGCCCAACGATGAACATGACTGTCGCGCCCGCTGACTATTCTGCACTGGTTGATGGGCGGGTCGTAGCCCCGGCGCAGACAGCCAGTTGGGTCACGGCGTGGAGGGAGGTCTCGGGCGAGGATACGTTCGTCGTCTCGGCCGGTCCCGACACCGGCCCGATCGTGACACTGCCGCTTGAAGTGGTGCGGAAAGGCCCGTTCCGGATCGCCCGCTTCATGGGCGGAAGCCACGCTGCTGGTAATTTCCCCGCCTTCCGCGAGGGCTCGGGACTCTGACCCGCATGCATCTGGCCGCTGCGGTGAAAGCAATTCGTCCCGACGTCGATCTCATTTATCTCGAGCGGACGCTGAAAGAGCTCGGCGGCGTAACGTCTCCGCTTGCCGCGCTTCCAAGCAGCGAAAGCCCCAACGTCGCGCTCGCCGTCTGTCTCGACGGCGGGTTCGAGGCGCTGCTCGATCGCGCGAGCGGCAAGCGTAAACGCAAGAAGCATCGCTCCCAGACGCGCAAGTTCGAAGCGGCGGGTGGTTTCCGTCGCATCGAAGCACGCACGCCCGAAGAAATCGACATGCTTCTGGAGCGCTTCTACGAGATGAAGGCCAAACGTTTCCGCAAGATGGGGATCGCCGACGTTTTCGCGCCACCCGGCGTGCAGGCTTTCTTTCGCAAGCTGTTTACCGACGCGCTGTCCATATCGCCACCGCCCTTCGTGTTGCACGGGCTCGAAGTCGGCGGGACATTGCGAGCGATCACCGGGTCGAGCCGGTCGGGCGATCGCCTTGTCTGCGAATTCGGAGGGATTGCCGAGGACGAACTGGCCTTCGTCAGTCCAGGGGAATTCCTGTTCTACCAAAACATCCACGAAGCCTGCGAACAGGGCTTCGACATTTATGACTTCTCGGTTGGGGACGAGCCTTACAAAAGGCTTTGGTGCAACATCGAAACGCGTCACCTTGATATCGTCGTTCCCGTCTCCGCCAAGGGCCGTATCCTTGCTGCGGGTCTGTCCAGCGTTACGGCGATCAAGCGCGCCATCAAGCAGAACCGCGTGGCCTGGGCGCTGGTGAAGCGGCTGCGCCGGCAGACGGCAACGCCGCCGGCCGAGGACGATTGAGATCGATCAGGCCGCAGAGCGATTCGGCACGGTGGGCGTCGGATTCTCGAACGCCTCGGGCTTCACGAGCTCTATGTCGCCATAGCCGCCGGACCTGAGGTCGGCAGCCGTCGCGTCCACCGCGCTGTCGCCCAGCTCAAGCGCGCTGACGAAAACCCGCGTCCCCTCGCCCACCAGCCTGCGGATGCCGGCGGCGTCGGCGGGACCGCATTCGACAACCACGAGGTCGTAGGCCGAGCCCAGCGAATTGAGGATGATCGGCAGCCGATCGGCGGCGCGCATGGCACGCGCCGGATTGGCCGTCCCGACCGGGATCACATGGCAGTCGGAATAGATATCGGCGTGGATGACATGCGAGAACTGCGATTCGGCGGTGAGGAGGTTCGTGATGCCCGGCACAGCCGTCGTTTCCAGCGTCGGCAATGACGCCGCCCCCGACGAAGTGAGGTCTACCAGCGCAACGCGCAGTCCTGAATCCGCTACTTCGCGCGCCACCAGCACGGCGCTCGCAGCCCCTTCGTCACCCTCCGGCGAGACGAAGATCGCACGCACAGCCCCGCTGGAGATCAGCCGCTCGGCCGCAGCCGACACGCTGAGGCGATTGTCGTTCGGCGCTATGCGCACCCGCGCCGGAGCCGGCTTCTCAGCCACGACTGGCGCGGGAATCACAGGCTGAGGCTCCGGCGGCAGAGACGCGGGCTGGACGGCCGGTTCGGGCTGAACGGGCGCCTCAGGTTCGGTCGCGGTGGCTGCTGGCATGGACACATGCTCGACCGTTTCCATTCTGCCTCCACCGGCTGGACGCATGGCGCGACCGGAAAAGAGTTCCCGCAGCAGGGTGATGATGGCCATTACGAGCAACGACCCTACGAACGCCGCGCCGACGATCGGCACGATCTTGGGGAAATAGGGGTCGAATGGCACGGTCGCGCGCGAGAAGATGCGCGCATCCGCCGGCAGGTAGGAGCGATCGCGGCGCGACGCTGCCTCGCGGTAGCGCGTGAGATAGGATTCCAGCAGTTCCCGCTGGGCGGCAGCCTCGCGTTCGAGCGCGCGCAGCTCGACCTCCTTGTCGCCGACACGGGCGGACTCGGCCTTCACATTGTTCAGGTTGGCGACGAGCTTGGCTTCACGCAGCTTAGCGGTCTCGGCCTCGGTTTCCAGCCCGCGCAGGATGTTGCGTGCCTCGTTCTTTATCTGGCCGTCGAGATCGGCCAACTGCGAGCGCAGCGATTTGATGCGCGGATGATTGCCGAGCAGCGTCGTCGACAAATCAGCGATGTCTGTGTTGAGCTGCACCTGGCGCTCGCGCAGCCGCTGGATCAAAGGCGAAGAGATCACATCCGGCATTGCATCCAGCGAGCCGCCGCCGCTGATCGCGTCGCGCAAGCTTTGGGCGTTCGCTTCGGCGGTGGCCCGCGCGGCGCGAATTCGGGAGAGTTCGGTCGACATCTCCGACAGTTGCTGCGTGGCAAGCGCCGAATTGTTCTGTCCGATCAGCAGGTCGGACTGCGAGCGAAACTCTGCGACCTTGGTTTCCGCCTGCTTCACCCTCTCACGCAAGTCCTCGATCTCGGGTTCGAGCCAGTCCGTCGCCGACGCGTTCGACTTGAGCTTCGCCTCCTGCTGCATGGCGAGATAGGCATCGGCGATCGCATTGGGCACTGCAGCCGCGAGTTTGGGGTCCTCGGAGGAGAAATCCACCACGATGACACGCGAGCGCTCGACGCGGTAGACGCGCAGCTTTTCACGCATGGTCTTCAGAACGCGGTCCTCCGCGGCAATGCCACCCGGGTCACTCTTGAGGCCGACCAGCACCATCAGGCGGCCGACCAGGCCCATGTTCGCCTGCTCGTCGAACTCCTTCAGCTTGCCGAGTTCCAGTTTGGCAGCAACTTGCTTCAGCAGATCCGAGGACGTGATCACCTCGACCTGGCTGGTGACGCCCTCTTCGTCGAGGATGGGCCTGTCGCTCTCGCCGGCCGGCGTCGGGCGCGTGAAGACGGATTCCGTCGTCTCGATCAGGATACGCGTCTCAGCCCGGTAGTGCGGCGTGGACAGCCAGGCGATAAGAAAAGCCAGGCCGGTGACCGCGATCGTCACCGCCAGGATCAGCTTCCAGTCCCTGACTATGCTGGCAAAGAGGGTGCCGAGGTCGACATCGACATCGCTGCCCCTGACTGCACTGCCCGACATGGCGTCACTCCGAACCAAACATAGCGAAAAGTAAACGTCTATGGTTTCCGTCGGGTTAAGAAATTGCGCTGCAAGGACGGAGCGGGACCACAGCGGCGTTGCCAGCCTTTACCGGCCATTAACCCTAACGGGAGGATAACGTCCCGGTATCGCGCCGGTTCGCCGGCCCGTCCATGCAAAGGGTTCGTGTCCGCAGATGAAACGCCCCGCTCCGCTTCTTCTTGCCTTGCTCGCCGCGGCGCTCGCCGCCGGCTGCAGCAGCTACAGGCCCGCGCCCGCCGCGTTCAGCAAGTCGCTCCAGGCGCCGTATGTGCTCGACTCGGGAGACAGGATCCGCGTCACGGTCTTCGAACAGGAAGGCCTCACCAACACCTACAGCGTCGACCAGGCCGGCTATATCGCCTTCCCGCTCGTCGGCGCGGTGGCCGCACGCGGTCAGTCAGCGGCGCAGCTCGAGGGCGCGATCGCCGCAAAGCTGCGCAACGGCTACCTGCGCGATCCCGACGTGTCAGTCGAGATCGACCGCTACCGTCCGATCTTCGTCATGGGCGAGGTCGGGGCTTCCGGCCAGTATTCCTACGTGCCCGGCATGACAGTGCAGAAAGCGATCGCGGTGGCCGGCGGCTTCTCGCCGCGCGGCAACCAATCGACAGTCGACATCACCCGCACCGTCAACGGCAAGGTCATGACCGGTCGCGCATACCTCCGACCCGCTGCTTCCGGGCGACACGATCTACGTCCGCGAACGCCTGTTCTGACGGCGGCCGTGGTCGAGGTGGGGAGAACTCTGCGCATCGTACACTGCTTTCGATCGCCGGTCGGCGGTATCTTCCGCCATGTGCGCGACCTCGCGCAGGCACAGTCGGCGGAGGGCCATCTCGTCGGTATCATCTGCGATTCCTCGACCGGCGGCGACTACGAGGACCGACTGTTCGAACAGATCGCGGACACGCTGGCGCTGGGCGCGCACCGCACACCGATGCAGCGCCATGTCGGACCGGGCGATGTGACCGCCGCTTACAGAACCTATCGTCTCATCAAGCAATTGCAGCCGGACATTCTGCATGGGCACGGCGCCAAGGGTGGCGTCTACTCCCGTCTGTTCGGCTCGCTTCTGCGGGTATCCAGGTCTCGCGTAGCCCGCCTCTATTCGCCGCATGGCGGCAGCCTCCACTACGACGCCAATACGATGACGGGGAAGCTGATCTTCGCTGCCGAGCGCGTGATGGACCGCCTCACCGATCATCTGTTCTTCGTCTCCGGCTACGAGGAACGCGTCTTCCGCGAGAAGATCGGCCCGCCCCGCGCGCCGTCGAGCCTCGTCTACAACGGGCTCGGCGAGGCCGAGTTCATTCCGGTCACGCCGGCGCCCGGCGCGGCCGATTTCCTCTACATCGGCATGATGCGCGACCTCAAAGGCCCCGACATTTTCATCGATGCGCTCGCCCAGGCGGAAAAGTCGACGGGGCGTGAACTCACCGCGGTGATGGTGGGAGACGGCGATGACCTGCCGGCCTACCGGGAACAGGTGGCGCGGCTCGGCCTTGGCGCCCGCGTGTCATTCCGTCCGCCGATGCCGGCGCGCCAGGCATTCGCGCTCGCCCGCGCCATCGTCGTGCCGTCGCGCGCTGAAGCAATGCCTTACATCGTGCTGGAGGCGCTGGCGGCCGGGCTACCGATGATCGCGACCTCGGTTGGCGGCATTCCCGAGATATTTTCGGTCGGCTCCTCTGCCCTTGCCCGCCCGGACGCAGGCGAGATCGCCGCGCGCATGGAGAAGCTCGTCGCCGATCCTGCTGCCTGGCAGGCCTTGATGCCAACCACAGGTGCGCTCAAGGCCAAATTCGGCGTCGACGTCATGGCCCGCGCCATAGAGCGCGAATATTTCCGCGTGCTGGAAAGCTGACGCCGGACAAGGGCTGTTCCGCGGCTCGCGTGCCGCGCCGCTTAAACACGAATGCACGACATAAGCCTTTCTTAGCAGAGAGGTGGTATATACTGGCATTGTTTTCCGCGGCATGGCGTCATGAACGAGATCGATCCGACAAACCGTTTCTCGCTGAACGCGGTGCGCAGCCATCAAGGCGAAGGCGCGGCCTCGCCGTCGAAGGCTCTGAACCCACTCGCCGAGCAGGTCGCCAGCCAATACCGGCGCGATACGATGTCGCCGGTGATGGTCTCCGGCCTGCTACGTATCGTCGAGTTTTCGTTGCTGGTGCTTAGCGGCCTGGTGCTGCATGGCTGGCTGATCGGCTACAACACCCATCTGGTCTGGCACTATCCGACGATCGCCATCGCCGCCTCGCTCCTGACGGTGATCCTGCTCGAATTCACCGACTGCTATCAGATTACGTCGCTGCGCAGCCCGCTTTCGAATGCCGGCAAGATTCTGCTCGTCTGGTCAGGCACATTTGCGATCCTCGCCATCGCCGGCTTCCTGTTCAAAGTGTCCTCGGACTTTTCGCGCCTTTGGTTCGGCACATGGTACGCCACCGGCCTGGCGCTGATGTTCGGCTTGCGTTTCGTGATGGCAACGCAGATCCGCCGCTGGGCCCGCAACGGGCGCATGGAGCGGCGCGCCGTGATCGTCGGCGGCGGCAAGAATGCCGAGGCGCTCATCCGCTCGATCGAGGCGCAGCCCTACAACGACATCCGCATCTGCGGCATCTTCGACGATCGTGACGATTCGCGCTCGCCGCCCGTCGTGGCCGGCTATCCGAAACTCGGCAATGTCGCCGAACTGATCGAGTTCGCCCGCATCGCGCGCATCGACATGCTGATCGTCTCGCTGCCGATCACTGCCGAGACACGGGTGCTGTCGCTGCTCAAGAAGCTGTGGGTGCTGCCGGTCGACATCCGGCTGTCGGCGCATTCGAACCAGCTTCGCTTCCGGCCGCGCTCCTATTCCTACATCGGCGCCGTGCCGATGCTCGACATCTTCGACAGGCCGATCAACGACTGGGACTCCGTCGCCAAGCGCGCCTTTGATATCGTTTTCAGCCTGCTGGGCATCATCGTTCTATCGCCGGTCATGC